>DYJE01000013.1 GCA_020723285.1 Desulforapulum autotrophicum
TATTTATATATTAAATTATCGCGGGTTTGAAATTCATAGTGCGGAAAGTGAGATTATAATGAGAAAAGGGCCGATTTATTTATTAATGGAGTGTATGATTGTTCGTTTGAAAATATTAACCCGCCAAATTTTGAATCAATCGTTAATTTTTATATAGGTGCGTATTACCAACCAAATTTTCAAGTTTTTTTTAAAGGATATATTGATGAAGTACGCATATACAAACGTGCTGTATCTGACGAAGAAATTGCAGAATTAGCCTTTATCGATTCTGATAATGATGGTGTTTCAGATAATCACGATTTATGTCCAAACACACCCTCAAATACATCTATTAACAATGATGGTTGTTCTGATTTTCAGATTGGCGAACGAATTATTTTTCAAGACGATTTTTCTTATGAAAATTCTGGAGGATGGGTAGAGTCATCTGATTCATGGAGCATCATTGATGGGCAATATAATGTATACCTAAGTGGCACAAACAACTGGGCTTCGACCTATATAACTGGATCAGATGTTTGGACTGATTTCATCGTCGAATTTGATTTAATACGAACCGGGGGGGTTGATTTTGGATTCACAATTAAAAATCAATTTATTTCTTTCCGAACAGGATGGTATTGGGATGGTGGAAATAACTACTATTTTCTTAATGGTTCAGTAATTGGAAACTTTACTTTGTTTTTGGATACTTCCTATCATTTCAGAGTAGAATGTATTGATAATAATATAAAATTATACATTAAACAAAAGCAAACAGGGGATGATCAATATATTCTATTATATAATATTTCAACCAATTCAAATAGCTTAATTACTTTTCATGGATGGAGTGGACATTATGGATTGTCCAACTATAGTATAGACAACGTAAAAATTATCGAAAAATAAGAATTTTATCACTGCTGTCCGGTTAAAATTTTGTATAATCCAATAACATATTGTTATTAAGATACATATCAACTAATTTGAATTCAGTAAACGAAAGGTGCTGTTAAATTACATACACTCTTGGACTTGCGGACCAATATTCCGACGTTCATATCGATAACGGACGGCAAAGTGCAGTAAGATCAACGAGCATGGAGCGATCTATCTCATGGACCTGGGGTATCTTGATTTTGAAAGGTTGCTCAAGTGGAATTTTATATATTTTAAAATAATAAAACCCGCTAAAAAATGGCTAAAGAAAATAATCCAAAATAGTTTTTTTATTCTAATATCAACTAATATTGTCATATATTTTTTTGATTGTAATTTCATATTGATATGCGTTTTCGGTGAATTTTAAAAATTGTCAGAAATATTTTCCTAATCCATGTGCACAAGTTCGATTCTTGTCGGGGGCGCCAAATAAAATCAAGCACTTAGGAAGTTTTTAAGTGCTTTTTTATTTTTCTTGATTTGTTTGCCCAGTATATGTCTCTTGTTTGTGCAGAGGTTCATTCAAGTTTGCGTAAACGTCAAAGCCCTGGTCAACATGAATACGACTACCGGCTTCGGATCGGTCGATTCAGGGTCACCCTTGAAAAAATCGCTCAGGCTATGGGCATTTCTTATGAACATCTCGTTGATTTATGATGTTTAACGGATGGACAGCAACCGTATAGTCTACTGGCCTCTGGTTGTTCAAATGAAAATGGGGCATGATTGATAAAATCATAGCCCCTTCAATCTTCCGCTATCTGCCCCCGCCCTTGAATCACCGTTTCAAGCGTAATCGATTCCGATTTCCCATAATGGATTTGATTTGAAACAGCTTCCCTTTAACTTCTGTCAAAAGAAGGCTGGTCAAATCATCATTTCCGTTTTCCATCGAGTCTTCACCAAGGTTCAAAAATTCGATGCATGGTTCAAGTCCAAAATTTAAGAGTTCTTCATCCGTTTTTGCAGTCGCAAGGTACATTCACTTCCTCCAAATATTTCGAACAGCATGTAAAAATAAAAACTCACGGTTTCCGAACTCTTTTTTCCCGAAAAAAAATGAAGTTCATTCATAACCATTTAACAAGAACATACTGACACAAATTTTTCTGTTGCATCGTCTGTAAGTTTCCATTAAATAGCCTTGATATTCAAGACGGGTTAAACCCGCCGTTCGGCTTCGGATCATGTTCGTCCACAGACCGATCGCATCGTTCTGCCAAGAATCATCCTCGACAAAACGTGTGCCTCACGACCGGTTTCACGATGAAAACTCCCGGAGCGGTTTTTTTCGTAAAACCTTCAAAACGGTTTTTAATTTTCCGTACTTTGACAAGCGATGAACCGAGGAGAACCCCATGGAACTGGGCACAAGACAGGTCGCCGAGTTTTTGAACATATCCGAAAAAAAGCTGTACCAGTGGATCGAGCGGAAAAAACTGCCCGCCATCCGTGTGGGCGCACAGTACCGAATCAACAAGGCGCGGCTTATCGAGTGGGCCATAGCCAACAAGATCCGGCTCTCTCCCGGAATTTTCACCGATGATGAGCCGCAGATGGCCGACATCCCCAGACTGGATGAAACCCTGGGGCGCGGCGGAGTCCACATCGGCGTCACCGGATCGGACATTCCATCGGTTCTTGCGTCGGTCATCGAACGAATGCCCTTACCGAACGATGTGGACCGGGGCTACGTGCTCCAGGTTCTGCTGGCCCGGGAATCCATGGGTTCCACCGGCATTGGCAACGGCATCGCCATTCCCCATGTGCGGAATCCTATCATCATGCACATCTCCCAGCCGATGATCGCCCTGTGCTACCTTGAAAACCCCATCGCATTCAACGCCCTGGACGGGCAACCGGTACACACGCTGTTCACCATCATCAGCCCCTCGTCATCCACCCATATCCATCTGCTGTCACGGCTTTCCTATGCCTTGAGGGACCCTGCGTTCATGGGTAAAATCACCGAAAGGGCGGGAGAAGACGCGGTTATCAAAGCCGCGGCCATCATCGAAACCAACCTGGCTGAGGCAGCAAAAAGGAAAGCCTCACCGAAAGGGACTGAATCATGATTCTGTTTCTCGCCGCCCTGATCGTTCTTCTGACCGGTGCTTTTGTGACGGCTTGTGCCGGACGGCGGCTCTGGGCAAACACGGCTGGTCCTCTTTTTTCCGTGGCAGGATCGGTCCTGACTGTGGTGGGAAGCTTGATGACTTATGAGGACGGCCCCTGGGAGTGGGCTCTTAATCAAGGCGGTTCGGCCATCCTGTCCATCCATTTTTCCATGGACCCCCTTTCCGCGTTTTTCTGCACAGTAACGGCCGTGATCACCGGCATTGCGGCTATCTACGGCGGCGGCTACCTCAAGGAGTACGCCGATGAAAAAAACTTAGGCATGGCCTGGGCTTTTTTCCTGATCCTCTCTGCCAGTATGCTTGCGGTGGAAACCGCCTGGGATGGAATTTTCTTTCTCGTGGCATGGGAAATCATGTCACTTTCCTCGTTTTTCCTCGTCATTTTTGAAAGCGAAAAGCCCGAAGTTCTGAAAGCGGGCTGGGTCTACCTGGTGGCCACCCATTTCGCCACGGCTTTCCTCATGGTAATGTTCATGATTCTGGGATCGGCAGGGTCCTTTTCCTTTGGATCGGCTGCCGTTCCTCCGGCCTTGAAAAGTGTGGTTTTTATCCTGGCCCTTGTCGGTTTCGGAACCAAGGCCGGTTTCTCACCCTTTCACGTCTGGCTGCCCGAAGCCCATCCCGCTGCCCCCTCCCATGTTTCCGCCGTGATGAGCGCCGTGATGGTGAAAGCGGGAATTTACGGGATTTTAAGAATCCTGACGTTCACCGGCGAACCCCTTCTCTGGTGGGGCTGGACCCTGGTGATTCTGGGTGCGGTCACCGGAATCGGCGGGGTTCTTTTCGCACTGGCGCAGAAAGACCTGAAACGACTCCTGGCATACAGCACCGTCGAAAATATCGGCATCATCGCCCTGGGCTTGGGGCTTGGCATCGTGGGTATGGCCACAACCCATCCGGTGATGGCGGTTCTTGGTGTGAGCGGATGCCTGATGCATGTTCTGAATCATGCGGTGTTCAAAAGCCTGCTGTTCTTCGGTGCCGGTTCCGTGCTTCACGCAACGGGTAGTAAGAACATGGAAAACCTGGGAGGTCTGATGAAACGCATGGAAAAAACCGGTTCCTTTTTCATGGTGGGCGCGGCGGCCATCTGCGCCCTGCCCCCGTTGAACGGCTTCATCGGCGAATTCCTGATTTACCTCGGGTCGTTCAAAGCCTTCACCGTACATTATGGAACTCAAGGGTCCCTTTGCGGCATTCTGACCATCAGCACCCTGGCCCTCATCGGCGGCCTTGCCGCAGCCTGCTTCACCCGGGCTGGCGGTGTGGTGTTTCTGGGGGAACCACGCAGCTCTGAAGCTGAAAAAGCCCATGAATCCAATGCGTTCATGACCGGCTCCATGGCCATTCTTACGGCCCTCTGCCTTGCCCTGGGCCTTGCAGGCCCTTTCACGATCCGCCTGATCCAGCCTGCGGTGCAGGTCCTCACAGGCCGGTCTCACGCCATGGATACCGTGATCTTTGAAGGCGGCGACTACCTGATGCGAATCAGTGTCGCCGGTCTGTGTTTCCTGATTCTTGTCCTTGCCCTTCGCCTGATCCGAAACCGTTTTCTCTCAGGTCGAAGCGTGGAAGAAGCCGGTACCTGGGACTGCGGGTACACAGCGCCCGACGCCCGCATGCAGTACACTGCCTCATCGTTTTCCGATCCGGTGGTCACCATGTTCCAGGCCGCTGTCCGTTCAAAAAAACAGGTCGACCGTCCTGTGGGCCTGTTCCCCGAAAGCGGGGCCATCCAAACGAGGACCGACGACGTGGTGCTCACACGTCTGATTTCGCCGATGTTCGTTCTTGCAGCAGGGGTATCGGACAGACTTCACCGTATGAAAAAAGGCTACAACCAGATCTACATCCTGTACATTGTCCTCGCTTTGTTCACCCTTTTGTTCTGGACCTTTTACCAGGAGTATACGCGATGAACCATCCTCCATACATCCACGTGGCGGTTTCCCTCGCGGCCGCTCCCTTTCTTTTCGGCGTGATCAACAAAGTCAAAGCCGGTTTTGCGGGTCGAAAAGGACCTCCTCTTTTCCAGATGTATTACGACATCGTGAAACTTATGAGAAAAGGCGCAGTCTACAGCCGGACCACCACCGAAATGTTCCGCCTGTCACCCCTGGTCAGTGTGGCCGTGGGTATCCTTGCGGTGATGACCGTGCCCCTGGGACAGACAGAAAGCCTGATTTCCTTTCACGGGGATATTTTCCTTCTGGCCTACCTGTTCGGCATGGCCCGTTTCACCACGGTACTGGCGGCCATGGACACCGGATCGGCCTTCGAGGGCATGGGGGCCAGCCGTGAAGTTCAGTTTTCCATGCTGGCCGAACCGGCTTTCCTGGTGGGGCTCGCGGCGTTGAGTTTGCTGACGGGGGAATCCTCGGTGGCCGGAATTCTATCGGCCCTTCGAAACGGTACGGGAACAGCCACGGGCCATGTGGTGATTCCCATCTGCGTGGCCAGCCTGTTCATCGTTCTGCTGGCGGAAAACTCCCGAATCCCCGTTGACGATCCCAACACCCACCTGGAGCTGACCATGATCCACGAAGTCATGGTGCTTGACCACGGCGGCATGGACCTGGGTTTCATCCATTACGGTTCAGCCCTGAAACTCTGGGTATTCGCCTCCATCATCGCCCGGATTCTCGTCCCGGTAAAAATGTCAAGCCCCATGCTTGACGCGGCTCTCGCAACAGCCTCCCTCCTTGCCGTGACCGTGGCCGTGGGCGTGGTGGAATCCACCATGGCCCGCCTGCGCATGCTTAGGGTTCCACAACTTTTAACAGGTGCCACCATTTTGTCCCTGGTGGCTCTGATCATCGCCATGAGGTAAAACCATGAACGAATGGCTCGATCTGGCCGTCGCCCTTTTGATTCTGTCGAATTTCATGCTGGTGAACACCAGCCGCCTGATGTCCTGCATCCGCATCGTAGCGATCCAGGCTGTGATCCTCAGCGTCATCGCCCTTCTGTCCCATCTCCACGCCCTGGATGTCCGGCTTGTGGTTCTCGTGATCATCACCGTGGCCCTTAAAGCCTTGGTCCTTCCCCAGGTTCTCAAGCGGGTGACCGTGGGCACTGGTGTTGAACGGGAACTTTCACCCTTTGTGGGCTACAGTCTTTCCCTGATGGCCGGTGGCGGTCTTCTGGCCCTGAGTTTCCTGATGTCCCACTTCCTCACCGTTCCCGAACCCGGTCTTTCACGATTTTTCCTTCCGGCTTCGCTGTTCACGATTTTCACCGGTCTTTTCATCATCATCGCCCGGAAGAAAGCCGTGACCCAGGTGATGGGTTACATGGCCATGGAAAACGGAATTTACGCCTTCGGCGTGTCCCTCGCCATCCATGAACCATTCATCGTGGAAATCTCGGTGCTCCTCGATGTGTTCGTGGCCGTCCTGATCATGGGCGTGGCGATTTTCCACATCAGCCATGAATTCGATCATATCGATACGGATCAACTTTCAGTGTAAAAAAAGGAATCGATTCTATGTTGTTGTGGTCTCTCATCGTGATACCCGCCCTTGCAGGACTTTTCTGCCTCCTGTCACGAAGCGGCTCTTTATCGCGGTTCATGCTGCCCCTCGTGTCGGCCCTCCATTTCATTCTGGTGGTCTGCTGCTGGATGACTTACACATGTCCTTCGGTCCCGCCGGAATGGATCGGCCTGGACGATGCCGGGCTTCTTTTTCTTTCCGTCACCAGCGTGACCTTTCTTCTGACGTCGTTCTACGCTTTCGGATATATCCGGCGGGAGGGCCGTGCCCAGACCATGGACATGGAAGAGGGTTTTTTCTTTAAAAACAGTCCGGACGCGGTGTTTGTCGGCTGCCTTCTGTTTTTTCTCAGCACCATGACCCTGGTGACGGTAAGTCTCCATCTGGGACTCGTCTGGGTGGCTGTGGAAGCCACCACCCTTTCAAGTACGCCTCTTATTTATTACCACCGGCACCACCGTAGCCTGGAGGCCACCTGGAAATACCTTTTGATCTGCTCCGTGGGCATCGCTCTGGCCATGCTGGGCAACTTCTTCGTGGTGGTGGCCGGAACCGGCATCGGGGAACACGGCGTCCATCTTTCCCTTTTGTCTCTCTCCGAGCATGCGGACAAGCTGAACCCGGCATGGCTCAAAGCGGCCTTTGTGCTGTGCCTGGTGGGTTACGGCACGAAAATCGGATTTTCCCCGCTTCACACCTGGATGCCTGCAACCTACAGTGAAGCCCCTTCCATGGTGGCAGCCCTTCTTTCCGGTGCCCTTAAAGCCTGCGCCTTTCTCGCCCTCCTCCGCATTCATCAGGTGATGACCCTGGCCGGTCTCGGTGCCACAAGTCGGAGCCTTTTCATGGTCCTTGGCGTCGTTTCCCTTTTCACCGCCGCCGTGTTCATCGTCCGCCAGACCGATTTCAAAAAAATGCTGGCCTTTTCCAGCGTCGAACACATGGGCATCCTGGCTCTGGGAGTGGGTGTCGGGGGCACCGGCATTTTCGGAAGCATGTTCCATATGGTGAACCACTCGCTGACCAAGACCCTCCTGTTCCTGGCCGCTGGGAATATCGTCCACAGCTACAGGTCCAGGACCGACCTCGACATCCGAGGCCTTATCTACAGCCTGCCCAAAACCGCCGTACTCTGGATCATAGGTGCCCTGGCCATTGTGGGGGTTCCGCCTTTCGGAACGTTCCTCAGCGAACTCACCATTCTTAAAAGCATGGTACACGCGGGCCGGTTCGGACTTGCCGCCGTTTACCTTTTTTTGCTGGGCGTGATCTTCGCGGCCATCAGCGCGTCGGTGTTTCCCATGGTTTTTTCAAAACGAACCGGCGATTCTTGTTCAGCCGCCGCTTCCGCGGTCACGCCGTCTGAAGAACCTCTGTGGTCTGTTTTGCCCCTTTGGGTGATGGCTGCCGCTGTTCTTGTTCTGGGATTTTACATGCCGCCGTTTCTGTCGGACATTTTTCACGGCATTGCCGTGTCTCTGGGAGGATTGTGATGCCGCGATTCCACGCTGAAACCCTTGACGTGTACAATGGCCAGACCTTCCCTGTTTCTGCATGCCCCAACACGGACATGGCTTCGTTCAGAGCAACCCTGATCGGCGGTGTTTCACAAGGGCTTCGAATCTCGGCCCTTTTCGGTGCCCCTCTTGCCGGAGACACCCTGCGCCTCTACGCTGTTTTAACCGATGACAACGCCGGCCGACTGCACCTTATAAGCACCGATGTGACAGGTTCCTACACGGCCCTCACCCCCTCCTGCGCCCAGGCGCACATGTTCGAACGGGAAATTTTCGAACAGTGGGGTGTCCGGCCCGAAGGCCATCCCTGGCTGAAGCCGGTACGCTTCGAAACCCCTTTTCGCGGAAACGGAAAAGCAGCCCCCATCGGCATCACGGATTTTTTTCACATGAAGGGCGATGAAGCCCATGAAGTGGCGGTGGGGCCGGTTCACGCCGGGGTCATCGAACCCGGCCATTTCCGCTTCCAGTGCCACGGGGAAACCGTGTACCACCTCGAAATCTCCCTGGGTTACCAGCATCGGGGCATCGAGCGGAAAATTCCCGGCGGCCCCCACCCGCTCACACCTTTCCAGATGGAAACCCTGGCCGGCGACACCACAATCGGTCATATGGGGACATACTGCCGGATGATCGAACATTTTTCCGGTATCGCCTCACCGGCAAAAGGCCAGGCCATCCGGGGCATCGCGGCCGAGCTGGAACGGCTGGCCAACCACATCGGGGATCTGGGAGCCATGGCCGGTGACGTGGGATTCCTGCCCACCATGAGCTACTGCGGACGCATCCGGGGCGACGCCCTGAACATGACTGCTGTGCTCTGCGGCAACCGTTTCGGGCGCGGGCTGGTCGTTCCCGGCGGTACGGCCTTTGACCTTGACTCCCGGCTGATCGAAATCCTTTTGAAACGTCTGGACGACCTTGAAAAAGACGCCACCTCCGCCATCGAGCTGATGTTCAACACCCCGTCGGTTCTCGCACGTTTTGAAAACACCGGGCGGGTCAGCAGGGAAACGGCCAGGGAAATCGGGCTTGTGGGTCCTGCTGCCCGGTCCTGCGGCCTGACTCAGGATATCCGGTTCCAGCACCCTTACGGTATTTACAATTACATCATGGCCCAGATGTACACCTGGCATACCGGGGATTGTTTTTCACGGGCTTACGTCCGCTGGCTTGAAATCCAGGAAAGCATGGCCTTTGTCCGTCAGGTCCTTCATGCCATGCCTTCCGGGGAAACACGAACAGCCATGCGCGGCCAGCTGGCACCGGACACCATGTCCGTAACCCTCACGGAAGGCTGGCGCGGCGAGATCTGCCATGCAGCAGCCACCGATGCAAACGGGAGATTCGCGTTCTACAAGATCGTCGACCCTTCGTTCCACAACTGGTTCGGACTGGCCCAGGCCCTTCGGGACCAGCAGATCAGCGATTTTCCGCTGTGCAACAAGAGTTTCAACCTGTCATACTGCGGACATGACTTGTAAACGGCCATGGGCCGCCCTCCTTTCGAGGGAAGCCACAACGAACGATGAAAGATGGCGTGAGTCTCACCACGTCACTTTCGTATAAAACGAACAGGAGCTTCACCACGATGCTGATCGATCTCATCAAAGCGCGGTTTCACCAGAAACACCGCACCATGGCCTGGCCCGACGGCCCTCTGCCCCCTCTTCCCGAACGGTTCGCCGGACGGCCGGTGATCGAGGGTTCCTGCGCGGACAACTGCCGGACCTGCGCAGATGTCTGCCCTGTTGCCGCCGTGAGTTTCAAAGAAAAGGCCCCCCTGATCGACACGGGCCGCTGCCTGTTCTGCCGGCGGTGCGAAGCGGCATGCCCGTCAGAAGCCATCCGGTTTACCCATGAATACCGTCTTGCCGGAAGAAACCGTGACGATCTGACCGTGTCACAGGGCTGCGGTCCCTTTCCCGAAGCCCTGGTTGAAAAAGCCCGGAGCCTGTTCGGCCGTTCCCTCAAACTCCGGGAAATCAGTGCGGGCGGCTGCAACGCCTGCGAAGCGGACAGCAACGTGTTAACCACCGTGGGCTGGGATCTCGGCCGTTTCGGCATCCAGTTCGTGGCCTCCCCCCGACATGCCGACGGAATTTTCATCACCGGACCTGTTCCAAAAAACATGGAAACCGCTGTCCTTAAAACATACCACGCCGTGCCCCAGCCCCGGATCGTCATCGCCACCGGCGCCTGCGCCATCTCCGGCGGCCCTTTTGCCGGAAACCCCGAACACTGCGGCGGCGCGTCGTCCGTGGTCCCCGTGGATCTGTTCATCCCCGGCTGCCCGCCCCATCCCCTGACCATTCTGGATGGACTTTTGCGGTTTATTGGGAGGGTATAAAATAAAACATTGAGCATACCGTGGCACAAACTCCATGAAGGCATAACTTTAGCGGTCTGCTAACTTAATCACCCCGGCCGCACTCCATGAAAATAATTTGACATTGTATCATATCGTGTTACATATTTAATATGATAAAGAGTTTTAAACATAAAGGGCTCGCCGAGCTTTTTTTGAAGGGATTTTCCCATAAAATTAATAACGAGTTGCATTCACGGCTTTTACGTCGTCTGGATGCGCTGGAACAGACAGAAATATTGACGGATTTAAACATTCCTGGCTTCAATTTCCATGGCCTCCATGGAGAACCCAAGCGTTACAGCATTCATGTCAATGGACCATGGTGTATAACATTTGAATGGGAGAATGGCGAAGCACTGAGGGTCGATTTAGAACAGTATCATTAAGGAAACATACATGGAATACAATATAAAACGTCCATCTACAAGGGCTCCGATACATCCCGGTGAAATTTTGAGAGAAGATGTGTTACATAATTTAGATATAACTGTAACGGAAGCATCCAAACGACTCGGGATTTCACGTCAACAATTGCACAGAATTTTATCCTGCACCCATCCGATTACAACTGATGTAGCATTGCGTATCGGAAAATTTACTGGAAATGGGCCAGGACTATGGCTTCGGATGCAACAAGCTTATGACTTGTGGCATGCGGAAAACAGAATGAAAGACGAGCTCTCAAAAATCGAGCCAATAACGATGGCACATTAATATCTATTTAATTCAATATTTTAAACATTAGTTCCGGGGTCAATTTATCCTCATGACCTCATTTATCAGTGGCCATTTTTTAAGTCTATTTTTGTAGAGGGATCAGTTGCAGGGAGAATTGACACCATAATTCTTACATTCTGAAAAACATCAGTTGTTTAGAGTGCTATTTTTTCAGTTTCCGTCTTTATATATCCCTGCCCTCAAGAATCGTTTCACAAAGCGATGAATTCTCTTGTCAGCGATCCTGTGCGCCAGAAATTTCATCAGCCATTCCGGGTTTACATTGTCGAAGAATCCTTTGATGGCAGCTTCGACTATGTGATTGACCGGGTTGTTCTATACTGCCTCACTCAATGATACGTTTCGTTTCCGGTTGATGAATTTCCCAAAAATAAGGTCTGAATCAATGGTTGACCAGCCATCACTGCACATTATCTATTTTGAATGAAATGTATTGATTCCCTCAAAATAGGTGATTTCTTCTCATGATTCTTATAATAACACGATGATTCGATTATTCTGAGTATCGGGCCACGTGCCGGGTTTGGATAGCCTTAACTGCGATTTGAAGACAGTTTAATGAGAGGATAAACATGGAATTCAGAAACACGGATGTAAGGCGCAGAGACAGGCTTCTGGAGGAAGCCGAAGCCCTGAGTCTTTTGAAAAACGGGGAATACGGGGTCCTTTCCATGCAGGGTGATACAGGCGGCGGTTACGGCGTGCCTTTGAGTTACGCCTGGGACGGCGGGTCGTCCATCTACATCCACTGCGCGCCCGAGGGCCGTAAGTTGAAGTGCATCGCCCTGTGTGACCGGGTGTCGTTCTGTGTGGTGGGAAAAACAAGGGTTTCGCCCACCGGCTTCACCACCGCCTACGAAAGCATCGTTCTTTCAGGAACGGCCCGAACGGGCCTTGATGAAGACGAGCGGCGACAAGCCCTGGTCCTGATCCTTCGGAAATACACCCCGGATGACATGGCCAAAGGGATGGAATACATCGAGAAATCATTTCAGCGCACGGAAATCATGCGGATCGACATCGTTTCCTGGTCGGGTAAATGTAAACGGTTGTCATCCTGATTCGTTCGATCTGGCTCACCAGGACCCTTCACTTCCCTATAACGGCCTTGGGCCGATCTTCTGACAAGGGCACCCGCAACGTATGATATAAGATGACGGGCGTCTCGTCATGTGGCATTCATACCAAACGAGGATGATCATCCGGCTTCAAGCTGCCGGGTCAGAGAGGCCATTTCCTTTGAAACGTTCAGCATCAGTTCCGCGGAATGCTCCACCTCGGAGCTTTGACGGCTGGTGTTTTCTGATTTGATGTTTACGGTGCCGATACCCGTGAAGATTTTCTCCGAAGACCGTTTGTTCTGATCCAGCTTATGGTTGACATAGGACACCCCGGTATTGATTTCGCCGATCACGGACGTGACCTCGCGTGTGGGGGCCGTCTGTTCTTCTACGGCGCGGGTCACGGCATGGACAATGTCTTTCAGGGACTCTATGATGGCGGTGATGGCGGTGATTTCGGCCGTGCTTTCCGCCGTGGCTTTCTGGATGCCCGTCACCTGTTTCTTGATCGCGGCCGTCGCATCGTTGGTCTGTCCGGCCAGCTGCTTGATTTCACCGGCGACCACGGCAAACCCTTTGCCCGCTTCCCCCGCACGGGCAGCTTCGATGGTGGCGTTCAACGCGAGCAGGTTGGTCTGAGATGAAATTTCCGTGATGATTTCCGAGATATTTCCGATTTCATTGGCTGCGATGGTCAGCTCACGGGTCCTGTCGGATGCCGACTGCACCTGACTGACGGCATGGTTGGTGATGGTGACGGCCGATTCCGTCTGCTGGTGTATGGTTTCAAGGGTAACCATGAGACTTTCCATGGCCTTCGATGTTTCCGTCAGTTTGGTGGCCGCATAGGACATGGATTCATAGATCTTCAGGTTGTTCTTTTTCATGGTTTCCGATTCATTTCCAACGTCTTTGGCGATGTTGGTGGTTTCTTCCGCTGCATCGTGCATGTCTCCCGATATGAATTTCAGCGACGTGGATGTTTCTTCGAGTGTTATGGTTTTCCCGCCCAGCTGCCGGATCACTTCATCGATCAGGTTCTTTTTCTCTTTCAGCTGGATCTTTCCCAGTTGGTTTTCGATGTAGGACGCATGACTGTTTTTGGTGGCGGAAGCAATGGCTGCGAGATAGAGAAGAAACATGCCCGATATGGAGTACTGTGTCGTCCAGATCCCCCAGGCAATCACGGGCAGGGTCATCACAGCGACATACCCCTTCAGCAGCCGGCTGTCCGGTGCCAGAGTGACCACGCTTCCACCCGCAAGACCGCAGGTGATGATCAGGATCAGCATGGTGATGATGTTGCTGGTACCGTAGAATTGAAGCGCCGTGGTACAGAAGATGCCCCACAGGAATCCCAGCACAAGTCCCAGAACAAAGAAGCCCTGCTGAAACGGGCCTGGATTACGCTCATAATTTGTCCGGCTCGAAACCAGAAGATACAACCTGAGGGCGCTCACGAACGTCAGAACGGTTCCGAGGATCCATACGGTCGTTGGATGATCGCCGATAAAGGAGGTTGTGCAGGTGATACCCCAGAAAAGAATCGGATAAACCAGAACCGGCATTTTGGACATCTGGAACATATCAAGATAGGCTTGGTAGACGATCTGTTTTTTTTGCTCGGCTGTCATTTCATGCATTGCAGACTGGCTCATAACATTCCTTTCAACGATGAGACTTCATTTTTTTGAACTTATAAGGGTTGGATTCGACCGGAACAAACACGACAGGCGTTTCGATAAAGGATGGATTTCACTGTTTTTTTGTCATTATTTTATAGGATTTACGCCCTGATGTCAAACAGTGTTCACAACACCATCGGCACTCACATGGATCACATGCCCCGGTTCATGCTGCATGGCAACAGAAAGAACCGCCGGGAAGCCTTCAAGGACACGCCGGGCGGAAGACAGCGCAATGTGAGGGGCGTTGTTCTCTTCACTTAAGTGGGCGAGGATCACATGGTACAGGCGTTCATGAACCAGTTCAGCCAGCAGCGCTTCAGTGTCTTCATTGGCCAGATGCCCTTTCCGGCCTTTGACCCGCTGTTTCAGGGGCCAGGGGTAGCGCTCGTTTTCCATGAGCATGGCCGGATCGTGATTGGATTCGATGATCAGGAGATTGGACTGTTTCAGGTGTTCGCGGACCACCAGGTTGGCGATGCCCAGATCGGTGGCAAGACCGATTTTCGTGCCGTTTTTTTCAATGACAAAACCGGCGGGATCGGCGGCGTCATGGGAGATTGAAAACGGGTGGATGCGAAGGCCCTTGATGCTGAAGGGAGAACCGCAGTCCATCCACCGGATTTCATGGGGGGTTTTGATGACATCTTCCCCGGCGGCGAAGGTCCCCTCGTTGATGTACACCGGAATTTTCAGCTTGCGGCTTATAGCACCGGCACCCCTTATGTGATCGTTGTGTTCATGGGATATGACGATGGCATCGATGGATTCGTAAGGAAGGCCCCGGATGTCCATGCGCCGTCTTGTTTCCTTTGCGGAAAGTCCGGCGTCGATGAGGATGGCTGTATCACCGTCGGTGATGTGGATGGCGTTGCCCTTGCTCCCGCTGGCCAGAACACAGACGGAAAGGACGTGGTTTCCCGCGGTTCCGGTCATGAGCTGTGATCGGCTCCAAGCCCGGTATGCCCGAAGCCTCCTTCCCCGCGTTCCGTGTCATCCAGGGAAGCCGTCTCTGTAATTCTCGCCTGATACACCCGGGAGATCACCATCTGGGCCACACGGTCGCCGCGCCGGAACGTGTAATCCGTTTCCCCCAGATTGATCACCGCAAGTTTCACCTCGCCCCGGTAATCGCTGTCGATGGTTCCGGGAGAGTTGATGAGGCCGATGCCGTGGCGAACGGCCAGTCCGCTGCGGGGCCGGATCTGGGCTTCAAAGCCCGGCGGGATGGCCATTCTGAATCCCGTGGGAAGGAGGGTGATCTTTCCCGCTTGCAAAACGCGGTCTCCGTCTATGGAGATGCACACATCCATTCCGGCGGCCTGTTCACTCATATACCGGGGCAGGGGAACATCCGCATCTTTTTCAGGGTCCATCCTGACGAACCGGATTTCAAGAGCGTCTTTCATTTATTTCCCGCCCATGAAGCTGTCCAGAAGTCCGTCCAGCTGTTTCCTGTTTTTACAGGGTCCCAGGAGGGTGAGGGAAGGCCGGCCGTTTTTGAAAAGGTACTCCGCCGTCCGGCGGATGTCGTCTACCGTCACGTCGGCGATATGGCTCAGTGTTTCTTTCACAGGGACGTAACGTTCGAAATGTATTTCGTTCTGGGCCAGCCGGACCATCTGATTCTCGGTGTTTTCAGACCCCAGAAGAATGCTTCCTTTGGTGAATTCCTTGGCATCCTTCAGCTCCGACTCCGGAATCAGGGACGCACAAAGTTTTTCAAGTTCGTCCAGAATCAGGGTCAGAGACGTGACCACATGTTCCGGTGCCACACCGGTGTAGACACCGAACAGCCCCGAATCGATGTTGAGGGATGAAAACGAATACACCGAATAGGCCAGACCACGTTTTTCGCGGATCTCCTGAAAAAGACGGCTGCTCATGTTCCCCCCCAGCAAGGTGTTCAGCAGGGACGCAGCGAACCGGTCCGGATGGGTGAGGGACAGGCCGTTCATGGCCATGCACACATGGACCTGTTCCAGATTCTTTTTATACAGTTTCGTGTGGACATTCACACCGGGTAAGACCCTGGGTTCAGGTTCCCCATCCCGGGCCAGACCGGAAAACGAGGGGGCCAGAAGCTCCACAAACCGTTCATGATCCACGTTGCCCGCTGCGGAAATCACCACAGACTGGGGCTTGTAATGGCTGGAAAAATAATTCCGGATCGATTCGGCGCTGAAACCCTGGACCGTTTCCCGCGTCCCTAAAATGGATCTCCCCAGAGCGTGGCCTGTCCAGAAATTTTCTTCAAGAAGGGTATGGATGTACTCTTCGGGACTGTCTTCCAGCATGCTGATTTCAGACAGAATGACCGGGCGTTCGTTTTCCACTTCCGAAGGACTGAACTCGGAATTCAGGAAGATGTCCGTCAATATGGACACCATGGTTTCAAGATGGGTGTCAAGAACCCTGGCGTGATAACAGGTGTATTCCGCCGAGGTAAAGGCGTTGCTCTGCCCGCCGATGGCGTCGAACTCCTTGGCGATCTGGAAGGCGGACCGGGTCTTGGTCCCTTTGAAGAGCATGTGTTCGATGAAATGGGAGAGCCCGTTTTCTTCGGGTTTTTCATCACGGGCTCCCACCGTGACCCAGATGCCCATGGAAACGGAACGGACGTGAGGAATCTTCTGGGACAGAATCCTCACACCGTTTTCAAGGGTTGTTTTCTTGACGGATCCCGCCATAAATCAGCTTTCTTCCGTGTTTTTTTCATCTTCAAGAACCGCTTTGTAACTCAGCCGGATCTTGCCGTCTCGGGTCACCTCAAGGACTTTCACCCGGATGGTGTCGCCCTCTTTCACGATGTCCGTGACTTTTTTAACACGGTAGTTGGCCAGCTCGGAAATGTGAACCAGACCGTCGGTTCCGGGCTTGATGGTGACAAAGGCTCCGAAATCAGTGGTCTTGGAAACCACACCTTCGTAAATGGTTCCGGGTTCGGGATCGGTTCCGATGTCCCTGACGATCTTCACGGCCGCTTCCCCTTCTTCCTGGGAACTGGCGTGGATCTTCACGATGCCGTCGTCATTCACCTCGATGGTGGTGTTAGTGTCGGCCTGGATCTGACGGATGATTTTGCCGCCCGGCCCGATAATGTCACGAATCTTGTCTTTGTTGATGGTAACTGTGTAGGCCTTGGGCGCGTAAACGGAAATGTCCTCACGACTGGTGTCGATGGCGGCCAGCATCTTGTCCAGAATGTGGATACGTCCCTTACGGGCCTGCTCCAGGGCCTTGGTCATGATGTCTTTGGACAGTTCCTTGATTTTGATGTCCATCTGGAGGGCCGTTACCCCTTCCCGTGTTCCGGCCACCTTGAAATCCATGTCACCGGTATGGTCTTCGTCACCCAGGATGTCCGACAAAATGACGACCTGGTCCCCTTCTTTCACCAGGCCCATGGCGATACCTGAAACCGGACCGATGATGGGAACGCCGCCGTCCATGAGGGCCAGTGTTCCGGCACAGACGGTGCCCATGGAGGAACTGCCGTTGGATTCGGTGACTTCGGACACGATGCGCACCGTGTAGTCGAAATCCGCCTTGTCGGGAATGATGGCTTCGATGGCCCGGCTTGCAAGGGCTCCATGGCCGATTTCACGGCGCCCGGGGCTGCCTACGCGTTTCACTTCCCCCACGGAGAACGGAGGAAAGTTGTAATGAAGCATGAAAGGTTTGGTCGTATCCCCGTTCAGGGTTTCAATTCTCTGTTCATCGTTGCCTGATCCCAGAGTCAGAACACCCAGGACCTGGGTTTCTCCGCGTGTGAACAGGGCGCTGCCGTGGGTTCTTGGAAGAAGCCCCACTTCGCTGGTAATGGGTCTGATTTCGTCAAAGGCCCTTCCGTCGATGCGTTTGCCTTTTTCAAGGATAATTTTCCGGCTGATTTTCTTGATCAGTTTGTCCCAGAGCGATTCGATTTCGCCTTTTCGATCGGCGTATTCTTCGCCCAGCTCTTCCAGAAGGCCGGCTTTCACTTTTGATAGGGCCGTTCTCCGTTCCATCTTGTCCGGAACCTGAATGCCGTCGGTGATTTTGTCCGCTGCCTTTTCTTCCATCAGCGCAAAAAGGGCTTCATCCCTCTGAACTTCCGCGATTTCACGTTTCGTTTTGCCCAGAACGGCGGCCAGTTTTTCCTGGATGTCGATGAGAGGCTGAATGGCGTTGTGGCCGAATTCGATGGCTTCCAGCATGTCGCTTTCCGAAACGATGCGGGCTCCGGCTTCCACCATGGTGACCCCGGTGCGTGATCCGGCAAGAACGATGTTGATGTCCGCCTCTTTCACCTGGGTGATGGTGGGGTTGGCGATAAGTTCGCCGTTGACCCGGGCCACACGGACAGCACCGATGGGACCGTCAAAGGGAATGTCTGAAATGGTGAGGGCTGCGGAAGTTCCCACCATGGCCAGAATGTCCGGCTCGTTTTCCTTGTCCATGGACACCACGGTGCAGATCACCTGGGTTTCGCAGGTGAACCCGTCGGGGAAAAGCGGCCGGATGGGCCGGTCGATCAGCCGGCAGGTGAGGATTTCCTTTTCGCTGGGCCGGCCCACTTCACGACGGAAGTAGTTGCCGGGAATCCGGCCTGCGGCGTAGATCTTTTCCTGATACTCCACGGAAAGGGGGAGAAAATCAAGACCTTCCCGTCCTTTGGATTCCGCCACCACGGTACAGAGAACCATGGTTTCACCCAGCTGGGCGATAACGGCTCCCGACGCCTGTTTGGCGATTTTCCCGGACATGAGGCGAAGTGTTTTTCCTCCAATTTCTGCTTCGAAGCATTGTTCCATAATACGACTCCTTCATTTGTTCTTACTTTGATTTCATGGATGCAGAATCGGAGGCTTGCGTAGAAATCCATTCATAGACCATAAACACACAGGAAACATCAAACGGTGATAAAAAAATCTGTGACGGGAAGCTTGATGTGACATGTTTGTTTATGTGATATGAATAACTTATACGCAAACCTGAAATGAACCGATATCTGACGCTTATCTCTTTCTTACTTACTTTACGTTGTCTTGCTTTGTGCCGGAGTCACACGTCCGGAAAGGACAGGCCTTCACGGACGTGTGTTTTACTGTTTCTACCGTTTCAATCCAAGCGAATCAAGAAGTTCTCTGTAGCGTTTGACGTCTTTTCCCTTCAGGTAGTTGAGAAGTCTGCGTCTGCGGCCGACAAGAATCAAAAGACCACGGCGTGAGTGGTGATCCTTGGGATGGCTTTTGGAATGCTCGGTGAGATACTGGATACGGTCTGACAGAAGGGCGATCTGCACTTCGGGAGACCCTGTGTCCGAATCATGCTGTTTGAATTTTGAAATGGTGAGAGCTTTGTCTTCTTTTGCGTAAACCACGTTTCATGCCTCCGAAATAATCATCTGGAATACCCTTATGGACTCTGCCGCCCTTCGAACCAATATTCCATTCAGTAAGAGGGCTCCTTTAAAAAGGACAGGGGCGGGTCCGGTTAAAACTTGATCAATAAATAAAAAAATCGAACAATTATACAATTAATCGTGAAAAACACAACAATAATTATGGAGCCCCGTGTTTTTATCACGTTCGAGAATGGCGATGACACAGCCTCTGTCATCCACGACTTTGACGAAGGGCGCATCTTTGACAGAAATAATATATTCTCTGTCTTTTGCTATTGTTATCCCGTTCCTGACCCTGGCAGCTGTTGGCGGGTCCGCGCGGAACGAAGCCATATCCGGCAGGGCCTCGTCAAGGGAGATCATGGCCGCCGCCACATCTCCAGGTTCGGCCAGGTCATCGAGCCTGACGGCGTTATCAATTGAAAAACCGCAGGTTTCCGTTCGTCTGAGTGCTGAGAGATGGGCACCGCAGCCCGCACGCTCACCGATATCGGCGGCCAGGGACCGGATGTAGGTTCCGCCTGAACAGCCCACATCCGCCGTGATGCGCGGCGGTTCGATCATTTTGAGGCAGATGTCATGGATGATTACCGGCCGGGCGTCTTTCTGTACCGGCGTCCCTTTGCGCGCCAGTTTGTACAAGGGAACTCCGTTTTGCTTCAATGCGGAATAGACCGGGGGCGCCTGGAGCTGGGGACCCTTGAAATCGGATAAAAGTGCCGTTATGGTACCGGATTCAAAAAAACGGGGATTGTCCTTAAAAAAATCCGGCGGACAGGTTCTGGTCACGGTTCCTGTGGAATCCAGGGTGTCGGTTTCCGTTCCAAAGGTAATTTCAGCCTCGTAGCGTTTATCCCCTGAAAGAAAAAACCGGGATATCCGTGTGCCGTGATTGATACCGATGATCATCAGACCGTCGGCAAAAGGGTCAAGGGTTCCTGAATGGCCGACTTTCTTGGCTTTCGAAATTCGCTTGATTCGTGAAACAAGATGGGCGGAACTCATACCCACGGGTTTATGAACGAGAAGGATGCCATGGTGTGCAAAAGTCTGGGGCTGGGACATGATATTTTCTAAAGGGCTTCGGCCAGGCTGAAAATCGAACGTTTGAGTTCGGAAAGGGAGACGCCTTCCATCTTGAAACCGGCGGCGCTGTGATGCCCTCCGCCGCCCAGACGGGCCGCGATACTTGACACATCCACTTCACCGCTGGACCTCAGACTGACGTGATAAACGCCTTTTCCGTTCATCCCCATGTGGGTTTCGCGGATCAGTGCCGCCACCTGAACGTCCTCGATGTGTTTGGCGTAATTGACCAGTCCGTAAATGTCATCAAGCTGGGTTCCGGTCTCCTCCATCATCCTCTGGGACAGAAACATGGTGGACAGTTTGCCGTTTCTCGATATGTCGATGGTGTCCAGAACCATGTTGAGAAGCTTCAGCCGCCCCAGGGAATATGTGGCGTACACGCACTGGGCCACGGTGTAGGGGTCGGCACCCTGGGTCACCATTTCAGATGAAATGGCAAAAGCCGCCGTGTTGGTGTTCTGGAACATGAACGACCCGGTATCGGTGAGGATCGCCGTGTAAATGGCCGTGGCCATGGTTTTGTCAAAGGCGACCCCGAGATCCCTGATGATGTGGTATACGATTTCAGCCGTGGCACAGGCCTGGCTGTCCACATGGGCAAACGTCCCGAAAAGGGTGTTGGTCACATGATGGTCGATGTTGAGCAGCGCGGGTATGGTCTCGATATCCTCGCTCAGGCGGCCGATTCTCTGAAGATCCCCGCAGTCAAGAACGATGGCCAGATCGTAATCCGAAAGATCCCCGGCTTGATCCCCGATGAGGTTCACCGACGGAAGAAAACGGAATATGGCCGGTGTGGGGCTTTCATTGTACAATGTAACCGTTTTCCCCAGAGCCTTGAGGCATACTCCCAGCGCCAGCATGGATCCGATGGCGTCACCATCGGGCTGGGTATGGGAGGCGATAAGAACCCGGTCGCTTTTTCTGATCTCTTCGAGAAGCATGGCAGGAATCATGGCTGCGGATCGTTATCTTTATCGTTCAAGGATTTTAAAAGCTTGTCTATCCGAGAACCGTAATCGAAAGACGAATCATGAAGAAAACGGAGTTTGGGCATGTAACGGAGGCCCAGCTGTTTCGCCAGAGCGCTTCGAATGAAACCCGAAGCGCTCTCGAACCCGTAGACCGCATCCCTCTGGGCTTTTTCGCCGCTGGCCACCGTGAAGTAGATATGCGCCTCCCTGAGGTCCGGCGTCAGCTCCACACCGGTCACTGTGACCATGTCAAGACGCGGATCGTTGATCTTTTTACGAAGAAGCTCGGACAGACAGGTCTGAATTCGCACACCGATTCTGTCCGATCTTGAAAATGACTTCATGGTTTAACACCTGTCAACCCAGCGTGGGTTTGATTTCTTCAAGCATGTAGCAATCCAGGGTATCGCCGATCTTGATGTCGTTATAGTTCTCGATACCGATACCGCATTCGTATCCATGCTGCACTTCCCTGGCGTCGTCCTTGAACCGCCTGAGGGACCCGATGTTGCCGTCGAAGATGATCACGCCGTCCCGGAGGAGGCGGATGCGCTGGGATCTCTGGATCATACCTTCCGTGACGTAACAGCCGGCGATGGTTCCGCGCTTGGGAATGACAAAGGTGTCCCTGACTTCCGCGCGTCCCAGAACCACTTCCTTGAACGTGGATTCCATCAGGCCCACCATGGCGTCCTTCAGATCCTTGATGGCGTTGTAGATGATGTCGTAGAACCGCATGTCCACATGCTCTTCCTTGGCCATCTCCTGAACCTTGGTGGCGGGACGGACGTTGAAACCGAGAATGATGGCGTTGGAAACCGCAGCCAGACTCACGTCGGATTCGGTGACCGTTCCTGTGGCGGAGTGGATCACGTTGATCTTCACTTCGCTGGTGGCCAGTTTGCCCAACGCTTCCTTGAGGGCTTCGATGGATCCGTGAACGTCGGCCTTGATGATCAGGTTCAGTTCTTTCACGATGCCTTCTGCCATCTGCTGGAACAGACCTTCCAGGCTCAGGCGGCTGTTCTTGGCCAGTTCCTTGGCTCTTGCCTTCTGGGTTCTGTGTGAGCTGACCTGTTTGGCGTCCTTGTCCGCAGCAAGAGCGATCAGCTCGTCACCGGCTTCGGGAACCCCGGTCAAACCCACCACTTCCACTGGGATGGCCGGCCCGGCTTCGGTGATCAGTCGGCCCTGGTCGTTGAACATGGCCCTGATTTTTCCGTAATGCATGCCGCAGACCACGCTCTGTCCCGTTTTCAGGGTTCCTTCCTGAATCAGGATGGTGGCGATGGGACCTCGGCCGGAATCCAGTTTGGATTCCACCACGTGACCGATGGCGAATTTATTCGGGTTGGCCTTCAGTTCAAGAACTTCAGCCTGAAGGAGTATCATTTCAAGGAGATCCGTGATCCCGATTTTCTTTTTGGCCGACACATTGACGAAGATGGTATCTCCGCCCCAGTCTTCTGCAAGGACGCCGTGATCGGAAAGTTCCCGTTTCACTTTGTCCGGATCTGCCGCTTCTTTGTCGATCTTGTTCACCGCCACGATGATGGGCACTTTTGCCGCCTTGGCGTGGTTCAGCGCTTCGATGGTCTGGGGTTTCACACCGTCATCGGCAGCCACAACCAGAACGACAAGGTCGGTGACTTTGGCACCTCTGGCCCGCATGGCCGTAAAGGCTTCATGGCCCGGCGTGTCGAGGAAGACGATCTGGCCTCGGGCTGTTTCCACGTTGTAAGCCCCGATATGCTGAGTGATGCCGCCTGCTTCGCCTTCGGCGATGGACGATGTCCTGATCACGTCAAGCAGCGACGTCTTTCCATGGTCGACATGGCCCATGATGGTGACGACGGGCGGACGGTGCATAAGGTTTTCAGGATCTTCCTCGATTTCGGGTTTGAGGAAGATGTCCTCTTCAAACGAGGCTTTTTCCACTTCAAAACCAAATTCTGAAGCCACCAGCGCCGCCGTGTCATAATCGATGGTCTGGTTCACCGTGGCCATGACCCCCATGCCCATAAGCTTGGCGATCATCTCACTGGCTTTTATGCCCATACGTTTGGCCAGATCGGCCAGAATAATGGTTTCATCGATCTTGACTCTCCGCTTGATGGCCTTGGGTGTGGTGATCTGGGTTTTCTGGCCTTCGTTGATTTTGTCTTTTCCTCCACCTTTTGCGCCTTTTCTGCCTTTTCTTCCTTTGCCGTTGGAATACAGGGCATTTCCTTCCACCACGGTTTTCCGTTTGGATTTTTTCCGTGAGAAAGCGTCTTCTTCTGTCTCCTCATCCTCGCGGAAGACCTTCCCTTTTTTGACCTTCTTGAATCCTTTGTCTGCGGATTTATCTTCGTCCACAGCAGGGGTTTCCGCAACGACCGGGATGGTCACACGGGCTGATTCGCTGGCCCGTTCAGCCGCGGAACTCTTGATGGCAGCCACCATGGGGGCATCGGGAAGCTTGATAATCCGGGCGGCCGTGAATTTTTTCTTTTTCTTCTTTTTACCGTCGAGCCTGTCGTCATCATCGGAATCCCCATCCGCAGGGGCATCCGAGTCTGAAACATCAGGCGACTCAGGTTCCTGACCATCATCATCCTGGCCCTCGTCGTCGGAACTGATATCAGGTTCATCCAAGACTGGTTCAGGAGAATCGGCGGCTTCGGCCTCATCCCTGTGAGCCGTAACGCTCAGGGGCTCGGCCACGTCCTCGCTGCTCGAATCGTCTGCGGAATCCGCATCAGCCACATCGGAAGCTTCGGCCTGAATGTCCACAGGTTTTTTGATAATCCGGGCCGGTTCGAACGAAGGTTTTTTCGGTACGCTGACCGGAGGTTTTGTCTCTGTAACGGGCTTTTCATCCTGAGGGGGGATTGCCTCAGCCTGGATGTCGACCGTTTCGTCACCGGTTTCGTCCACAGGTTCTTTGACCCTGCGTCTCACAGCACCCTGGGGTTTTTCAGCAGCTACAGGCTCATCGTCATGGGATTCGTCCAGAATATCAGACCCGTCGTCCGGCAGTTCCTCTCCGTTTTCAGACAGCTTTTTCCGTCTTCTGATCACGGTGGAGCGGACTCGCTTTTCATCCACATCAGACTCTTTCTTGCCAAAAAGATTGGATTTGATCAGCTCGATGGTATCCTCTTCGAGGGTACTCATGTGACTGCCGACCGCAATGCCCATCTTTTCGATCTTGGTCATCAGAGCCTTGTTGGTCATGTTAAGATTTTTGGCAAGTTCGTACACTCTCAGTTTTGCCATTCAATCCCCCTTACCCAGACGTGCTGGATATGCAGCTTTGGAAACCTCTTGTTCATGTTTCAAAGTCACACAAAATCTGTCTGCAGTGAAAAGCAGGTGTTATTCGGGACGGCCATACCAGAAACGCCGCCACATCTTATCAATCATTCATCCGTGTCATCGGGGCTGTCGCCGGTTTGCGGCGCATCACCACTGTCAGGATTCACATCCGCATCGACATCAGCGCTGTCTGTTTCTTCATCCTCAACCGAAGCCGCCGAACCCGGTACGTAATCCTTCGCAGCGTCGATGATGGGCTGTGCTTTGGCTTTTCCAATGCCTCTGACCAGACCCAGTTCTTCAGCCGACGCTTCGGCCACGTCTTTCGCTGTAAAATAACCTTTTTCATGAAGCGCGTCGGCGATGGCCATGGTCACACCGGGCAGACTCAGAAGTTCGTTGTATCCGGCCTTGACCGTGGAGCTGTAAGATTCCTCGTTAATCACGTCCAGCTGCCAGCCGGTCAGGGCCGACGCCAGCCGGACATTCTGACCGCGCTTCCCGATGGCCACGCTCAGATAATCATCATGAACGATAACTTCCATGCTGTGATTGTCCTCATCGATGATGACTTTGGAAATCTCGGCCGGAGCCAGGGCGTTGCAGATGAATTTGGCCGCGTCGATATGCCAGGGAATGATGTCGATCTTTTCCCCTTTGAGTTCCTGAACTACGTTCTGGACCCGGCTTCCCTTCATACCCACGCAGGCACCCACAGGATCGATATCCGAATCCGTGGAGCTGACGGCGATTTTCGAACGGGCTCCCGGTTCACGGGCCGCGCCTTCAATGGTCACCACACCTTCCATGATTTCAGGCACTTCAGTTTTAAACAGGCTGATAAGGAAATCGGAGCTGGCACGGGTCAGAATGATCTGGGGTCCCCGTGAATCCGCGAGAACGTCTTTGATCAGAGCGCGGATCCTGTCGCCTCGGCGGTAGGATTCCTTGGGGATCTGGTCCCGGACGGAAAGAATCCCTTCGGTGTGGCCCAGATTCACGATGATGTTGCCCCGGTCGATACGCTGGACGATGCCGTTGATGATTTCACCTTTCCGGTCGATGAAGCTTTTGTAGACCGCATCCCTTTCAGCATCCTTCATCTTCTGGATGATCACCTGTTTGGCGGACTGTGCGGCAATGCGACCAAAGTTGGCCGTATCCACCTTCAATCCCAGGCTGTCCCCGATCTCGCAGTCCGGATCCAGTTTCCGACCTTCTTCAACGGTGATTTCAAGTTCGGGGTTTTCCACGTCCTCAACCACTTCCTTGAACTGAAACACCTCGATCTCGCCGGCTTCCTCGTTGTATTGAACTTCGATGTCCGCATCCCGGCCAAGAATTTTCCGTGCGGCGGAGGTCAAAGCCTCCTCAAGGGTTTTGATAAGAACACCCGAATCGATGCCTTTGTCTTTGCTGACCTGTTCAACCACCCGTTTAATGTCTGATATCAACATCTGTCATCTCCATTGTTTTCGGCTAGCCGTGCTTTTTTTATCGATGAAAAATCAATTTCAACCGTGTGATCGTCAACCGAAAGTGTGACACAGTCTTTTTCCGAGATGCCGTTTAAAATTCCCGACCATTTCTTTTTACCTTCGATTTCCCGGAGCGTGCGGATCACGACTCTTTGTCCGATAAACTTCGTATAATCGCTTTTCTTGAAAAGCGGTCTGTTGATGCCCGGCGAGGATACTTCCAGCCGGTATTCCACATCGATGATCTGGTTGACATCCAGGATATCCGCAAGCTGCCGACTGACCGCCGTGCAGTCCCCCATGGTGACCCCCCCCGGTTTGTCGATGTAAATCCGAAGGTAATAATGATGGGACTCGGAAAGAAATTCCACATGAACCAGTTCCAGAGACTCATCATGGCAGATCCCGGATACAATTTTCTCTACTTTGTCTACGATACCGCTTCCCGGATTGCGTGGCGGACGTTTGGAAGCTTTATGCGAAGATGGAGCGGGTCTTCCTGGCCGAGTGTCTTTGCCGGAACGTCCGCTCTTCCCTGTCTTGTGACCTTTTTTTTCATCACGCATAAATAATCCTGCCACCATATAAAAAAAACGGGCTTTTTTGCCCGTTCCTCGAACACACCTTCAATTTTGAAGCGGACCAGGTACACGGTATCCGGCTTCGTCTTCTCATCTTACGCCGGACCACGGATTGACCCATCATCCGGCGTGAGCTGCTCTTTAAGTCCAGAAACAAAAGAAAGGCGGATGGAGCGGGCAACGAGATTCGAACTCGCGACACCAAGCTTGGGAAGCTTGTACTCTACCAGCTGAGCTATGCCCGCTTTGCGTCAATCGTGTACCGAAAAGAGCTTTTACGATATAATATCAATATTGTCAATACGTAAACTCAGTATCCAGGGTAATCCCATCAATCAAGAAGACTTAAGATCTCCATCAGCTCTGAACGGATATCGTCAAGATTGATTTTACCTCCGAGGGATTTGCGGGATTCGGCCATCTTTTCCCCTGATTTTTCAACGGATTTAGACGAACCCGAGTCCGTTTCCAGATATTTCCGTGCCCCCTGGATGGTGAATTTTTCATTGTGCAGAAGATGCTTGATGTAAAGAATCAGCTGTATGTCGCTCTTCCGGTACATCCTCTGCCCTGTGGACGTCCGCCTTGGCTTGATGTTCTTGAATTCGCTCTCCCAGAACCTGAGCACATGGGATTCCAGTCCGGTGATTTCGCTGACCTCACCGATTTTGAAATACATTTTGTCAGGAATGACGGGGTCCATGATTCAATCCTTAAATCCAGTCTCACGGGTTGGCGGAATCAACCGGAAAGCCCGGCGTCGAACTGCGCCAGAAGCCTGTCGGTGATCCGCGTGTGCACCTTGTTCACATCCTTGTCTTTCAGCGTTTTTTCAAGATCCCGGTACGTGATCCGGAACGACAGGCTTTTCCGGCCTTCGGGAATGGGAGCGCCGGTGTAGAGATCGATGAGCCTGACCTGTTCCACCAGTTTTTCACCGGCCTGACGTATGCTTTCAAGAACATCGCCGGCCTTGACACCTTCACCGCAGACCATGGTCACATCCCGGGACACAAAGGGATAACGGGGAATCGGCGATGCCTTCCGCACAGAACTGACCTGAGCGGCAAGATCTTTAAGTCCGATCTCGAAAAGGTACACATCCTGGCGGATGTCAAAGGCGTCAAGAACGTCCTGTCTGATTTTTCCCATGACGCCGATGCGAGTTCCCTCAACCTTCAGGGCCGCCGCGTACCCTTTTCTGAAATAATGGCATTCGTCACCGGGCAGGGGCTCAAAAACCGCCGTTTCAATGAAAAGCGCCTTGAGAAAACCTTCAAGCACCCCTTTCATGTCATAAAAATCGGTGTCACGCTCTTTGGCGTACCAGGACTGTTTACCGGCGTTGCCCGTGAGCACGGCGGAGAACATCTCCACTTCTTCGGCCAGTTCCTCACCGGTCTTTTTGTAAAAGACTTTTCCGATCTCGAACAGGGCCAGATCCCTGACCTGACGCGAGTTGTTGTGCTGGACATTCTGAAGAAGTCCGGGGACGAGGGATGTCCGCATCACCGACTGATCTTCGGAAAGGGGATTCATGACGGGAATGACCGACCGCCTCTGATCATTCTGAGGAAGGGCCATTCTGTCGCAGGACGCCGGATGGACAAAGCTGTAGTTGATGGCTTCGTAAAAACCGAATCCGGTGAAAAGGGTCCGCACGGTGTTTTTCAGCACGATACCTGCCGTGGGGGCAACCGCTTCAGCCGGGATGGGCGGAAATGTTGTTTTGATGTTATTGTAACCCCAGATCCGGGCCACTTCTTCGGATAGATCCTCGGGCCGTTCGATATCCACACGGAACGGCGGGGGCACCACTTTGAGGGTGTCGTCGTCCACGGCAGCCACGGCCAGTTCCACCGCTTCCAGATGGGACGTGATTTCATCCCGCTTGAGATCGGTGCCCAGCCGTTTGTTCAGAGCCTTGACACTGACCATAATTTCACGACAGGGCGAAGGAGCCGGGTGGACGTCGATCACTCCGTCCACCAGATTTCCCTTGCCCACGGTGGTGATAAGGGATGCGGCGCGTTCAAGGGCGTATATCGTTCCTTCGGGATCGACGCCCCGTTCAAAGCGGTAGGCCGCGTCGGTGCCGAGGGCTGTTTTTTTCGATGTCTTCCGGATACAGGCCGGATTGAAATACGCGCTTTCGATGAGCACACGGGTGGTGCCGTCTTCTATCTCGGAATTGAGACCGCCCATGACCCCGCCAAGAGCCACGGGTTTTTCACCGTCGCAGATCATCAGCATGTCACGGTCAAGGGTATGGGTTTTGTTGTCCAGCGTGGTGAATGTTTCTCCGTCAGTGGCGGCCCGGACGACAATCCTCTGGCCCGCGAGCCGGTCGAAATCGAAGGCGTGGAGAGGCTGCCCCGTTTCCATCATGATGTAGTTGGTCACATCCACGATGTTGTTGATGGGTTTGAGCCCCACGGAGATCAGGCGGTCCTGGAGCCAGAACGGCGAGGGTCCCACTTTGACGTCAAACACGAGGCGGGCCGCATATCGGGGGCAGAGTTCAGGGTTCAGAATCTCGACGGAAGTGTATTCTCCGATCTTTCCGTATTCTTTCGACGGTTCGGCGATGCTGGCCTGTGGGTAGCTGACCAGGGATCTGGGCTCGCTGAAAGCCCCCACTTCCCTGGCCACACCGATGATGGACAGACAGTCGGGCCGGTTGGGCGTCACGCCCAGTTCCAGAGTGGCGTCGCTCAATCCCAGGGCCTGAACCAGAGGCGTACCTGGGGCCGCCTGGGTTTCAAGTTCCATGATCCCTGATTTTTCAAGGCTCAGACCCAGTTCGGACGCGCTGCACAGCATGCCTTCGGACAGTTCCCCCCGGAGCTTCCCTTTTTTGATGGTGATGCCGTTGGGCAGAGTGGCCCCTTCAAGGGCGCAGGGAACCACAAGGCCTTTGGCCGCATTGGGCGCACCGCAGACAATGGAAAGAAGCGCATCGCCCCCGACGTCCACCTGGCACAAAGACAGCTTGTCCGCGTTGGGATGGGGTTTGATGTCCACGATCCGGCTGACCACCACGCCGTCCAGGGCGCTGTAACGGTTTTCCACGGATTCCACTTCAAGGCCCGCCATGGTGAGCGAATCGGCCAGATCATCCGTGGCCATGGTCACAGGCACGTATTCCTTTAACCAGCTTAAACTGATCTTCATAATTAGAACTGCCTCAAGAATCTGAAGTCGTTTTCGAAATATTTCCGGATATCGTCGATGCCGTATTTGAGCATGGTGATTCTTTCCACACCCATGCCGAAAGCGAAGCCGGTGTATTTTTTCGTGTCGTATCCCACATTTTCGAACACGGCGGGATGAACCATGCCAGCCCCGAGGACCTCAAGCCAGCCGGTCTGTGAACAGACACGACAGCCTTTGCCACGGCAGATCACGCAACGGATGTCCACTTCGGCGCTGGGCTCCGTAAAAGGAAAGAAACTGGGCCGGAAGCGGAGGCTTGTTTCAGCATCGAACATCTGGTGCACGAAAGTGGTCAAAATGCCCTTGAGATCGCCAAACGACACGTTTTCATCCACCAGTAGCCCCTCCACCTGATGGAACATCGGGGTATGTGTGATGTCGGAGTCGCAGCGGTAGACTTTTCCGGGAGCGATGATCCGCACGGGCGGGGCCTGTTTTTCCATGACCCTGGGCTGTGTGGGCGAGGTGTGTGTTCTAAGGACCGTGCTTTCGGAAATATAGAACGTGTCCTGCATGTCCCTGGCGGGATGGTGTTTGGGAATGTTCAGAGCTTCGAAGTTGTAATAGTCGCTCTCGATCTCCGGGCCTTCCACGATGCTGAACCCCAGCTTCGTAAAAATACCGCAGATCTCCAGGGTGATCTGGGTGAGGGGATGAAGACGGCCTGCGGCGGCCATCCGGCCGGGAAGCGTCACGTCGATGCCTTCATCGGCACCCTCGGCCTTGGCTTCCATTTCCGTCCTGATTTTGGCAACGGCTTCTTCAAGGGCGATCTTCACCTCGTTGGACCGTTTGCCCGCCAAAGGCCGCTCGTCGGGAGGAAGGGCCGACAGGCCGCGGAGGTACAGGGTCACCAGGCCTTTGCGGCCCAGGTATTTGACGGAAAAAGCCTCAACGTCGTCCAGGGTTCCGGCGTTCTGCAATTCGGACAGCGCGTCCCGGTAAATCTCTTCAATATTCGTCAGCACGTTAGCTCACTCTGCTTAAATGTCTGTTGTTCGGCTAAAAAACATGAACCGCCAAGAAACAGTAAAAGGGAATGGAGCGGACGCCGGGCGTCATCGTGTTCTCTCCATTCCCTTTAAAAGCGACGGGTTCTATGAAATCTGGGCTGCGATCTGTTTGAACGCGCCGGGATCGGAAATCGCGAGTTCCGCGAGAATCTTGCGGTCAAGCCCGACATTGGCGGTTTTCAGGTTGTGAATGAAAACGCTGTAGCTCATTTCGCTCATGCGTGCAGCCGCGTTGATACGGGCGATCCAGAGTCTGCGGAAGTTCCGTTTTTTCTGTTTACGGTCTCTGAAGGCATACATCAGGGCCTTGTCCACCGAGTCGGCGGCTGTTCTGAACAATTTGCTGCGCCCACCGCGGAAACCCTTGGCCAGCTTCAGAACCTTTTTTCTGCGTCTTCTTGCTTTGTAACCTCGTTTGATTCGCATTGTCTATCTCCTTCAAGTCTTTAAACGTCAGAACAAAGGACGGCTAACCGTTGGGCAGCATTCTTCTGATGGATTTAACGTTTGTTGCATCGATGATGTTCCCTTTGCGGAGGGACCGTTTACGTTTACGTGATTTGGTCGTCAGAATGTGGCCACCAAAAGCTTTTTCAAATTTGAATTTCCCTGTGCCGGTCACTCTGAAGCGTTTTGCGGCGGATCTGTTTGTTTTGATTTTTGGCATTTTAAAAAAATCTCCTTAAGATTTAACTCCATATGCGTTGTACAGTCATTCGGCAACATTCACAATCACCGAACAAACACATATGGCGCGAACCTGCTTAGACAGACCACGCCATCGGTTCCTGCATTTTTCCATATGAACCCACCGCCCCAGCGGTACGTCCGGTCAAAGAGGATTAACGCGCGAACATCATTTGGGTGCCAGAATCATGAACATGGCCCGTCCTTCGAATTTCGGAGCCTGTTCCACAACGGCCACATCAGCTGTTTCCGTGGCGATCTGCGTCAGTACATCTTTGCCCAGTGCCGAAAGTGTGATTTCACGACCCCTGAAAACGCAGGTGACCTTGACCTTGTTTTTCTTGGCGATGAACTTCTTGATATGACCGGTCTTGGTCAGAAGATCGTTCTCGCCGGTCTTGGGCCGGACCTTGATTTCCTTGAGCTGAACAACGGCCTGTTTCTTTTTGGCTTCCTGTTTCTTCTTCGTCTCCTCGTACTTGTATCTGCCGAAATCCATGATTTTGCAGACGGGCGGGGAGGCGTTCGGTGAAATTTCAACCAGATCGAGGTTGAATTCACTGGCCGCCGCAAGGGCCTGATGTAAAGGCAATATGCCGAGCTGGTTGCCTTCCGGATCGATCACCCGGACTTCCTTGGCTCGGATCTTCCTGTTGATGTTTATCTGTTCGCGGTTAGCAGCTATGCTTTCCTCCTCATGGTGCACTGTTCTTTCATTACAGGGGTTTGCCGGAAAAACCGCATGGCAATCCACTATGGTGATTAACAACCGATCTATTTATAGAAGAATGTTCTGAAATGCAAGCGAAAAAATAACCCGTGCCTGTTTTTCGAAAACAGATTAGGACACCGAAAGGGTGTACTGTTCCAGATAACTTCCCTTCCAGTATCTGTTTTCGGGCAGAAGAAAAAACCGTTTGAAAAGTTCCAGGCTCTCCTTTCTCAGAACATGGGGCGTGATGAACATATTCAGACTGCTGTATAGTGGAGCCAATCCTTTCAGGTCGCAGGACGTCCCTCCGCCCATGGCGTCTTCAAAGGCATAGACGATATGCCGTATGCCCGAAAGCATGATGGCGGCGTAGCACATCAGACAGGGTTCCATGGTGGAATAGATCACCGTTTCCTTGCGCTCATCGTGTGGAATGATTCCCGAGATCTGACGAAGGGCCGTTATTTCCGCGTGATCGATTTCATTCACGGCGTCTGAGGATGAGTGGCTTCTTCTGGCCGTCACCTCAACCACACCCTTGTGGACAATCACGCAGCCCACGGGAAACTCGCCTTCGTCAAGGGCCAGCGCCGCCTGGGCCAGGGCCTCTTTCATGTATCGTTCATGTCTCATGGTTCGATCCTGCAAATGTCGCTGTCGCAGGGACAGCTACCGTCCACCTCAAACGCATATAAAATCCTGGATTCCATGTCCTTACGTTTTGAACAAACCTCCCGGACCTCCATCTTCGAAATCCTTACGAGTTCGGTTTTGTCCGGAATGGCCTCAAATCCCCTTCCCCGGACCTTGCCTGAAAACCCGCAAAGAATGTCCGCATCCTCTCCGTTGGTGGCCACCACCACTGGGATCTGGTGAATGTCCATTAGCCGTGACGCCGCAAGGGCCGACCTGTGCCGGGTCACCAGAGAACCCGGACCGTATTTCACCAGCATCATGATCCTGCCTTCGACGGATACCAGAAAATCCACAGGAATCGCCGCTTTTTTGTCGGAAGCCGTTACAGTGAGTTTCCTCCCCGCCTCGATATCTTTTATGACATACCCCTTTTCCAGAACAAGATAACGGGCGATTTTCTGTCTGTACCGTTCGTCGTGGGTGTCGGTGATGTGGTCACCGCTCAGAAAATCCGTCAACGTTCCCAATATGAGATGATGGGTGTTCATACTGCCCCGCCTTTCATGATGTCTCATTCAAACAGGGTAATCAATCGGCAGGATGTTGTAAAGGTCGTCCTTAAAGTAAATGATAAAAGATTTCATGATTCGCTGAATGAGTGAAACTGAAAGCCGGAAGAACTGTCTTCCGGCTTTCTTCACGAAGATTCGTGATTTGAGGAGGATATTACAAATCGTTTCGGGTTGCAGGTTTGCTTGTGTTCGGCGGATTCACGGTCAAGGCGTCAACCATTTCAAGCCAGTAACCGAGCTGCGGGAATACGTCGAGGGGCATTTTTTTGCCGAGAGCCACGTCCACATGGGCGGTGCCGTTCACCACATACCATTCGTCATAGGCTGTGGGCATTTTTTTTGAAATGATGGTGTTGTAGGTGTTTGTCGGGCTGACCAGGGCTCCTGCCGTCGATGAGAATGTTAGCAGCGGAACGGTCATGCGGGACATGTTCCGGTCGTAGTAATAGTATCCGTCGTTGGCGGGATCGGGGGTGCCGCCGCCTTTGGTCAGCTTGCTGTTCGACATGTAGTTCTCTTTGCCGTTCAGGTAATGTTCCCGGATAGTTTTGTTGAGACCCAGATCCATGTAATGCCCGAAAGCCCGGATGGACGTGCCGCCGCAGCTGTAGCGGATGACCCAGTCTTCCATGCAGGGTTCCATGTTCTTCACCAGCCAGAAGTTCATGTAGGTGAAGAGGTTTTCCCCGTTATCGGCCAAAGCCGCTTTGTTGAGGTATCCGAAAATCATGTCTTCCATGGTGTACATGGTTTTGCTGGGAACAAGCTGGAACAGGTAGTCACCCATGTTGTCCAGGGGCAGATAGAGAGGAGTGGCCACAAGGGACCACATGAACGAGGTGTCCATATTGGAGGGAAGAGGCGGCAGACCGGCGGGGTCGAGGGCTATCAAACCCTTGATTTCCGCGTTTCTCGCTTTGGCAAGGGCGGCGTCACCTTTAACATGGGGCTGGATTCCCAGAGCAAAGTTGTAGTTGTAGTAGGCCTTCTTGCCCGCAGCGGTGGTCGCCTTGCCGTAATCCATGTATGCGCCCTGAAGATAGGCGTAGCCCACGAGGGCTCCGGTGCTGTGGCCGCCAATGAACATGCGTTTCCCCGTCACGGCCTTCACTTTGGCGATGGCTGCAGGCGTGTCGAGGGTCGCCCAGGTGTCCAGGGTGTTCAGGGTTCTCCGGTTGTTCCCCTGGCTGTGCAGCGGGGCTCTGCCCGTGTCCCTGTAGTTCATCAGCCACACGTCATAGCCTTTGAGCCAGAGAAAGTGGGCCAGATTGTAAAAGCGCATCTTGTCGGCCTTGATGGATTCAATATAATCCGTGCCTTTGGCGTTCAAAATCCAGTCCGGGGCCTGAGAGACAGGGGGAAGGCTCATGATGCTGTATTCGTCTTCCATGCCCGGCGGTGTGCAGGACAGATACTGGTTCATGGTCATCCCGATACCCGGAAAAAGAAGCACCGGTGTGCCTTTGGTCCTGAACGCCGGTGTTCCGGTGGTGTACGGAGCGTAGCGGTACAGATAGATAACCCCGCCGTCATCGGGTGATGTGCTGTAAATGCCCTTTTCGTTCAAGGGAATGCTTGCGGCATGACCCAGAACCGGTGAAAGACCGATTCCGAATATCGCTGCCATAAAAACCATGACCAAAAATCTGTATCCCATAAACTGAACCCCGAGGCCCCTTTCTCTTAACCGAGCCGATTTATTCATCCTTGTCTCCCCTTTTTTCAAGATTTATTTACCTTTGCCACGATGCAAACGGAGCGTGGCGACTTTCATAGTTAACGTCGATGGTTTCTCCCGTTTCTTGCACCTCCTCATTTACACCTGAAATAGCGTGTTTTTTGAACGGCCACTGCTTATTAAAGCGATCTTTGTTTACCTTTAATAACAAAAAAATCTGGCCGTCGTTTGAGTCACAACGGTCTCTGACACTGCTGTTAAATTTTTACGACTGCGAATTAATAAGGATTACTATCAATATCCATGCCAATAAATGGTGAAGCGCTGCATCCACTATAGATCTCAAATCCGATGTGAAACCCAAACAACATCGTTTGTAAACATGGGGTCAAAATTTCCTTTGCATTCGTAAAATTATGTGTATCACACTTGATTTACAATGAATTCGTGAATTGGGGTCATTTAACCCTGTTCCAGGAACCAAGCGCCCCATTTTTGATGCAGAAACCCGAGTGACATCACAGACCGCTTTGATTGAGATGAATCTGATGAGCAAGTTATGCTTTTCCGTGTACTGGAGAAGACGTACACAGAAAATGGGGGAGGGAGGGGTGTCAAAACTTGGCTCATCAGTTCATCCTGCGATTGGAAGTGTCTCTGGTCAGGGGCTGCCAATCGCGTGGAACAGGGGAATGTTACCTTAAACTTTCACACCAGTCGGAAATGAGAACACCGCCAAGGGATCGACATTCCGTATTGCGGCGAAGCTTCAGACAAGGCGAATTGCCTTCATTGGCAAGGATAGTGTTTGGCCAGTCGTAACAGCATACATGAACGTACGTCGAACGTCTGTCCAAACCTTATTTTATTTTTTCCAATCTTGCACCTTGCGGCCAACTAATACAAATCGTTTTCTTCAGTCGCTTCGATTATGAGATCCCCGTCTTCAGACATTAAAAACCCTTTATCCACGGCATCGTATACGGAGTTTGTTACAGCTTCCACATAGGATCTGTGATCGGGGTACAATGACTGCATAGTCTGCTCATCAAAATGTTCTGTTCGTCCGGAAATTCCGCAGACAGTGATCCAGCGGGGATCACGCTTGTCGGGCATTTCGTTTTCACCGGACAGAACGGCAACGGGGACGTCCACATAAGGACTTCGAACGCCGCCCATAGTGTTCCCGAAGGAGTCATACACAAAACCCGTTCCTGTTTCATTCAGGGCGAGACGCGGCACTGACGGCGGCGCTGTGCCCTCCGTCACCCAGGTGTTCAGGGCGTTCAGGGCGGCATGGGCGATGAAATGGTGCTGGGGACCACTGTTGATAAAAACGGAACACGGCGCAATCATAAGGTTTGGTTTTTTCACCGAAACAAGTTCGGCGATATCGGCCTTGTCGCCCTTGTCAAACATGCCTGACGTGCTCATGTAGTAATCATTGTGGGCAGTTCCGGCAGCCTCCCAGAGTCGGTAATACCCATGGTCCGCCTGGCGGCAGGTGACGGCACCGAACACGAAAAGATCCGTTTCCGACTGAAGATTCATGACAGGGGTCTCCAGATCATTCCGGTACATGACCACCGAAGGTGCCGGAATGGTTCGCTGAGGTGCCTGTGAAAGCTGGGCTGAGGCTCCGTCATCGAACGCCGCCAGACTGCCCAGACGACTGTGAATGAAGTAACCGTCGAACACGTCCGTGTGTCGGCCCAGTGCGTTGATGAACGTGGTCAGCCGGGCTGCGGCTTGGGACTGGCCCATGGCGATCAAGTGTTTCGCTTTCAGCCCTCCCAGCGGGGCGATCCCGTCAGGGGAAGGATCGCGGACGGCCCGGGCGGCCTGGCCGAACATATCATAGGAAAAGCTGTCTCCGGGATGGCTGAGAGATCTGTAGCGCCAGGGCTCGATTTTTTTCAACGCTGTGGACACTGAAATCATCAGGGGGTTGTCCATGATGGCTTCACCGCCTTCCACCCCCACACGCTGGGCTGAAACGCCGACCCAGGCATAGCCCCTTCGCATCATTTCCGTGTGCATGTTGACCCAGCAGGCCGCTGAATCGGCACCGCCGCTGACATTCAGCCATTCGACAAGGACCGTGCCGTTGAATTTTGACGGGTCGACGGGTCGGTGGACCAGTATCCGGGTTTTGAATTTGGCGATTTCCGCCGGAACCACGTCCCATTTCCCGTCACTTTCCAAAGGGGATGGACTGGTGAACGAATGGGCCGACCCGCTGATAAAGAACTCTTCAATGGTGTATCCGAAGGATTTCAGGGAGATCATGGTTCCCGCGATAAAAGGGACCCCGATGTTCGGCGCTTTTACAACGTCAGGGGATGCAAAATCGGCTTGTTCGTCGCAGGAAAATAGCACCAGAAAAACAGCTAAAACAGAAACATGGCGAAAAAATAATGATGTCCTCATGGCAACTTTTTAAAATATTTATATGTATTGAACAGTCATGATCGGAACCCTTCCGAACATCTTTGATGCGCTCACTCCTGGGCTCCGGCTTCTCCGCGCATGGCCCGAGCCATGCGGAAATGCGTTCCCAGGCTGGAGCCCTGCTTATACCCCTAAGTCTGCATGACAAAAAATCCTGTCGGCCTAAAAAGTAGACACCCATTGAATCTCAATTCTTTCGAAAGATGATTCAAAGTTTGCCCATCAAGTAGGTCGGATAGAGGAACGAAATCCGACGGGTGGCGGCCATTGCGACAACGGTTTTTTTCTATTCAAAGTTGACCACTGTTACAGAATAAACGGCTGTTTATTTTAAGGATCGGGTCATTTGTCGGGTTTCGTTCCTCTACCCGACTACGAGGGCCTGACGCATTCTTACCGTCTGGAGCCCTGGGAACGAGGAAACTCGGGAACGCAATTTTCAAATAATGTGCCAAAACAAGCCATTGGCCGCTGGAAGGTGTTTTTTATTGCACGCACCATGCAAAAATGGTGATTCTTAAACCCATTCACCCTTCGATGGTGTGTGTTCGGTGTTCAAATAAACGCGTCCATCGGAAGTTTATTCTGACAACCACGCTATGGAATCACAAAAGCATGTGTGGGTTTTCGTTCCGGGAACCCGGTCTGAGATGCGGATGACACGATGAGGTTTAGGGTCAAAACGACTCAAAAGAGTGGGCTTGGATATGCAACATCCTTGAATAATGAAGAATAGGCGTTGTGTGGTCAATCGACCCCGGTTCAGGGCACCCCCAACCCGTGTTTCACGATTTTCGTGAAAAGGGTCTTTCGATTGATGCCCAAGGCTTTGGCAGCTTTGCCCCGGTGCCATCGGCATTCATCCAGGGTTCTAAGGAGGATTTCCTTTTCACAGGATTCCAGCATGGCGGCGAGATCCCGGCCCTCCGTTGGGTCAGGGGCTATAAAGTCCTTGGGTTTTGCGGAACCGCCGCCGAAATCGAGTTTTTTCATGGAGATGAAGCGTTGGACCACATTCTGGAGTTCCCGGACGTTGCCGGGCCAGTCATGGTCGAGAAACCGGCCCATCTGAATCCGTGCGACGTTCGCTTCAGATCCGCCGTGTAGATTCATGAAATGGTCGATCAAAAGGGGGATGTCTTCTTTCCGTTGCCGTAAGGGAGGAAGCTGGATGGGGATGATGTGGATGCGGTAGAAAAAATCCTCCCGGATCAGCCCGTCCCGAACCAGGTCCATCATGTTCCGGTTAGTGGCACCGATGATCCGGACGTCCGTGGTCCGGCTCACATTGCTCCCCAAAGGAGTGTATTCCCCGTTGTCGATGACCCGAAGGAGCTTGACCTGCATATTGAGGTTGATCTCACCCACTTCGTCGAGAAACAATGTGCCTCCGTCGGCGTAATCGAGAAACCCCGGCTTGTCGGCGTAAGCCCCGGTGAACGCGCCTTTTTTGTATCCGAAAAACTCGCTCTCGATAATGTTTTCAGGAATGGCCCCACAGTTCACCGCCACAAAACGCCGGTCTTTCCGTGTGCTCATCTGATGAATTTCACGGGCCACCAACTCCTTACCGGTACCCGATTCGCCGTAGAGAACCACATTGGCGTTTGTTTCGGCGGCGTTGACGATGGCTGCGTACAAATCCTGCATCACCTGGCATTTGCCGATGATGTTGCCGAAACGGAAGCGCTCTTTCATGGAGGATCTGAGCAGAAGGTTCTCGTTCCGAAGATGATCCCTGCTTTCCACCAGATGGGCTTCGGCTTTCTTTCGGGAGGTTATGTCGGTGAAGGACAGCACCCTCTGATTGGACAATGCCATGTTTCCCACCTGCATGATCATATCGAAGGTGTTCCCGGCAGAACCGGTGAGGCGGCATTCCAGTTCCCAGGAGAAATCCCCGGGCCGGGCAAGAAAGCCTCGGAGACCTTCTTCCCCCTCGCAGTGGGAGATAAGCTGAAACAGGGTCATCCGTCCTTCGATATCCTCTTTGCCGAATCCCGTCAGCTCGGTGAACCTTGCGTTCACCATGGATATGACATGATCCTCCTCCAGAATGACGGTGGGCTGCCCTGTGTTTTCAAACACGCCGCGATACCTTGCCTCGCTGATTTCAAGGGCTTTTTTGGCTTTGAATTCCTCGGTGACGTCCCGTGTGAGGATTCGTATGGCAACCGGCGTATCCCCCTCATACACCAGAACCTGGTTGTACTCGTAACTGTACTCATTGCCGTCCTTGAGCAGAACATGTTCAACGCCTCTCGACACCCCTTTTTCCCTCACTTCCCTGAAATTCCGCTGCATGACGTGCCTCAGGTCGTCGCTCAGGAAATCCATGATGTTCAGACCCACAAGGTCGCTTTCGGTGATGGTGTAGTCCTCGTTGTAAGTCAGGCTCTGGGTGATGCTGGATTCCAGAAGGTTGCCGTCGAAATCGCAGAGAATCCAGAATTCCCAGGTGTTCTGGAAAATATCCCGGCATTTCTGCTCGGCCTTGAAAAGGGCTTTTTTAAGGTTCTGATGATATGAGACGTCTTCAATCACACATGCGACACCATTAAAAACACCTTCGGCGTGCAGGCGGCGGGCATAAAAAAGGGCCGGAAAGGAACTTCCGTCATTTCGAAGGGCCATGATTTCAAGGGCGGCCACGTCCCCCAGATCCAGGTTCTTTTTGACCTGCTCCCATGATTCGGAACTGAAAAAAAGTTCCGGCGAATCAGGAATCGCCCCGAACAGGGCCAGACCCGCCTGATTGAGAAAAACGATCCTGTTTTCCCTGTCGGTGATAAACACCGCAACAGGCAAATGATCGGCAAAAGCCGTCAACAGAATCGTGTTGGGGGAAAACGGCCGGTCTCCTGAACAAAAACCGCCAGTTAACCCCTGTGAGCTGGTATGGTCAAACATAGCATCCCGTATGTGTTATTAATTGCCGAACACTTGATCAACGTTCATGTTTTTAACGTCCGTTTAACCTACACTTATTCATATGGGCATCCACTGTCAAGCATTATGTTTTCGCGGACCAGGCGTTGACGATTTTCCCGTGATCGACTTCGCATTCAATCCGTAAATGACCTTCAATCCGGACCGTCGGCAGCTTTGATGCCTGCGGGGGTCTCGTCGTCGGGGGCCACGGACATGCCGCCGGTGGTGGCGATAAAAATCGGCCTCTTCGGCGATCAGTTCACGGATGGCCCCGGCGATCATGGACATGTCGTCATCGACGATGATCTGGCGGAGAATGCGGCTTCCGAGGGCGTTGAACTTCCGGTGAAGCACCGGGCCGAACTCGTCCTCGATGCGCCCGTGGTAAACCTCGCTGCCGGAGGTGACCACGCCGATGGCATGGGGTTTTAACGGTTTCACCGTAATGACGGGACCGTGATTCCGACAGATCTCCTCTACGGCCTCATGTCCGAGTTCCATGCGGGGACCCACGGGGCGTGCTGCAGCCCTGCTGTGAAGTCCACAGCGGACAGCACGTATAAATGAAGAATATGAGACTGAATGTAATTGGATCCAAGGATGAGATAAAAATGTAAACAACGCCCACAGAAATGATCATACAATAAATAAACAGGCCTCATACAGATCAGTGTTCCCCGGATTTAAAAGACCCTGAAAAAAATGCCTGATTCTGGCCTTGCTGCACGGGATTGAGGGGTTTGAGGAAGATTACGTAAAAAACCACAAACAGGTGGCCATTGATTTTTATCGCCGAGGCTTTCAGAAAACTCCAGGAACAGAAAAAATCACTTCCACCGAATCCCCGGTGGTCCTGGCCCATATGGTCCACAGTCTGACCCTTGAAATGGCCATGCAGCGTGTGATCATCAAATCAACACCCCTTCATGAATTTGACCTGGAAGCCTTGTGCGAGTCCTTTATCCGGCTTTTCCTGGCCTGATACAATCCGGCGTTGTAACCTGAGAAATCAGGTATCGACACCCAACCCATCGTAGGTCGGGTTCTCCAAACCCGACACATGGCCCGATCCTTAAAAAAATCGGGCGCACGTTTTGCGGCAACACCCGTTTTTTTTATGGAGATTGGATATCGACATGGGGGCTTCCGAATGATAAGGGTGGGGCCATGTGTCGGCTTTCGTCCCTCAAGCCGACCTACGACTGCGACGTTTTTTTCTTTGTTATCGCCCGGAAAAGAATTGACAGCCCGTAGTCAGGATGGGCAAAGGCAAAGCCGTGCCCATCTCTTAAGCCAACTGCATTGACCCTTCCGGGAGCCAAACACCTGAAAAGGTTGACGATAGAAAAAAGTTGACATATGCCACCCATGCAAGTATCCACTTGCATTGAGTTGTCAACACGGAATAAACCCAAGGGCAACGAATGGAAACCAGACATGCATGAAATCAGCATCGCATCAAGCCTGATCGAGCAGGCTGCGGCCCATGTTCCGGAAGGGAAACGTCTTCTTGCGGTCCGCGTGACCGTCGGCCCTTTGTCGGGAATCTCCGCCGACTCTCTTGAATTCTGCTTTGACTCCGTGGCGGCGGATATGGGCCATGGTTCGGCCAGACTATCCATCACCCGGATTCCCGCCTGTTTTGAATGCCTGACCTGCGGGGCTTGCTATAAATCGGAATCCGTTTACACCGAATGCCCCTTATGCCAATCCCTCGAACGCATCACCTATTCCGGCGACCGGTTCACCCTGGACGCCATCGACGTGGAGGACACCCATCATGTGTAACGACTGCGGCTGCCTTGAACCGGGCCACGATCACCCCCATTCCCATGAAACAACGACCCTCGCCGTCCATCAGGATGTCCTGGCCAAGAACAACACCTTTGCTGAACGGAACCGGGGCTTCTTCAAAGCCAAAGGCGTGTTCGTCGTCAACCTGATTTCGTCACCGGGCAGCGGCAAGACCGCTCTTCTTGAAGCCCTGGCCCACCATTACGGGCCAGCCATGGCCGTCATCGAAGGCGACATCCAGACCTCCAGGGACGCCGACCGGGTCATCCGGTCGGGAAGCCGGGCTTATCAGATCGAAACCTTAGGGGCCTGCCACCTGGACGCCCATGCCGTGCATCACGCCCTGGACCATCTGGATCTTTCAGGCTGCCGCCTCCTGATCATTGAAAATGTGGGAAACCTGGTCTGCCCTTCGGCCTACGATCTGGGCGAGCATGAAAAAATGGCCATATTGTCCCTGCCCGAAGGCGACGACAAGATCCTCAAATACCCGGCGCTTTTCTCACGCGTAGGCACCCTGATCATCAACAAGATCGATCTTCAACCGTACCTGGATTTTAGTGTGGACACGGCTGTTTCCGAATGCCGGTCCCTGAACCGTTCGTTTGAAACCTTCCTTCTGTCGGCCCGGACCGGCGAAGGTGTGGACAGCCTGATCAGGCACCTGGACCTGCGCATTCAGGCCCTTCGCTAAACCGCTGTGCAAGCCGGATACGCCCGCCACGCGGGACATACTCCGCACCACGGTTCTTCCCTGTTTTTCAAAACAGAAAAAAGCTTCACCTTGGGGTTGCCACACGGAAGGTTCTGATCTATATAAAACCTTTAATGAAATCTGATGTGTATGTGGGATTGGCAATCGTTAAAGGCAAATGAGCCTGTTTTCCGGTTCGATTTGAAAAGCTGCGCGATGTGATGAAAATGTCTATACGGGAAGAGTACGAAAAACGGGAGCGGGCGCTCATTTCCCCATTCGGTTGTCTGAGTTCCGAATCCAGGGGACGGATACGGAAAGAAGACCCCTGCCCCATCCGGACGGAATTCCAGAGAGACCGGGACAGAATCCTTTATTCCAACGCCTTCAGACGCCTGAAACACAAAACCCAGGTGTTTCTCTCCCCCCTGGGAGAGCATTACAGAACCCGACTCACCCACACCCTTGAAGTGGCCCAGATCGCCAGAACACTTTCCCGGGCCATGCGTCTCAACGAGGATCTGGCCGAAGCCATCGCCCTGGCCCACGACCTGGGGCATACACCCTTCGGGCACAGCGGCGAAACAGCCCTCAAACAAATCTACTCCATCGATTTTTCCCACACCAGCCAGAGTCTCCGGGTGGTGGACGTTCTTGAAAAATCAGGGCAGGGCCTGAACCTGACCCATGAAGTGCGCGACGGCATCATCAAACATTCCAAAGGCTACGGCGACATCATCTCCAGCAATCCCGACGACATGGCCGCAACCGTCGAAGGACGCATCGTCCGTGTGGCGGACATCATGGCTTACCTGAACCACGATCTCGACGACGCCATACGAAGCGGGGTGATCAAAAAGAACCAGGTCCCTTCCCTGTGCCGGAAAGTCCTTGGAACCACCCATGCCCAGCGTGCCGCGGCCATGGTTTCATCCCTGGCTCAGAATTCCGGCCCGGAAAACGGTGAAATGATGCTCCGGGTCAGTTCCGACGTGAAAGAAGCCATGTCTCTGCTCCGGGAATTCCTGTACGAAAACGTGTACCGGTCACCCCAGGTTCACGGAGAATTCGAAAAATCCATGAAAATCCTCAAGGATATCTATCAGTATTTTCTGGACACCCGCCACCGGCAGCGGTTCGATGAAGAACTTGCCGACATCGAAATGGAAAACTGCGCCGTTGACGATCCCCACGACCGGCGGGTCTGCGACTTCATCGCCAGCATGACGGACCGCCATGCCCTGGATCTTTATTCCAAACTCTTTTTCCCCCTGCCCCTGGTGTGACCGATGATTTTTCATGACCGTGTGCGCGACATCGATAGCGCGTTATGGCTGACGCCCATCGCACAGATTTTTGAAAGGATGGACGCCGCTTACGACAAGGTCTCCGAAGCGTACGGATTCCATTGCCGGGGATGCGCCGACAACTGCTGCCTGACCCGTTTTCACCATCACACCCTTGCTGAAACCCTGTACCTCAAACGGGGTTTTGAAGGCCTTTCCGACGATCTGAAGGTTGAACTGAAGGACAAAGCCCGGGACGTGGTGGAAAAAACCCGAAAGGCCGATGAAAAAGGGGAAACGCCCCGGATCATGTGCCCCTTGAACCATGAGGGCCTGTGCATGCTGTACGTTTACCGGCCCATGATCTGCCGCCTCCACGGCCTGGCCCACGAGCTGATAAAACCCGGCCAGAGCCCGGTTTTAAGCGAAGGCTGCGGCCTTTTCACCGAAAAGACACGCTCCATGGACTACATTCCTTTTGACCGCACACCGTTTTACGTGGACATGGCCCTTTTGGAGCAGAACCTCCGAAAGGTTTCCGGATTCACGGATCGGCTGAAACACACCGTGGCGGAGATAATCCTTTTATGAAATCCGTAGATCCTGACGATATCGAAGACATTCCCGGCATCCGCCTCAAAAAAAACGACGCGTTCTGTTTCGAGTGCCGCCCGGACCTGGCCTGTTTCAACCTGTGCTGCCGGAACCTCAACCTGTTCCTTTACCCGTATGACGTCATCCGTCTCAAGAACAATCTGGGCCTTTCCTCAGACGAATTCATCGACCGCCACACCGATGTGGTTCTGAGACCGGGCCAGCATTTTCCCGACGTTCTCCTAAGAATGGCGGACAACGACCAGGCCACCTGCCCTTACCTCACGGAACAGGGATGTTCGGTGTACCCGGACCGGCCCGACACCTGCAGAACCTTTCCGGTGGAGCAGGGGCTGCTGTTCAAAAGCCAGGGCAAACCGGAACCGGTCCATTTCTTCAGGCCCCCGGACTTCTGCCTGGGCAAAAACGAATCCCGAACCTTTACCCTGGACACCTGGGCCAAAGATCAGGACGCTGCCACGTACAACAGCATGACCGTGCTCTGGTCCGAGGTGCGGCATCTTTTCATGAACGATCCCTGGGGCATGGAAGGGCCGTCGGGCCAGCGGGCGAAAATGGCGTTCATGGCCGCCTACAACGTGGACCGATTCCGGTCCTTCATCTTTGAAAGCTCGTTTCTGAAACGCTACAAAGTCAAATCCGATGTCCAGGCCAGGATCCGGAAAAACGACACGGAACTGATGAAATTCGGTTTCGCCTTCATCAGGGTCACTCTGTTCGGACTCCCTTCATCCCTGCTGCGGCTCAGATAACCGTTCAGGCCGGACTGCTTTTCTTTCTCTGCAACCGCCGTTTACCGGACCTCATGGTCATGCGGACACGTTCACTCCAGGGCAGGCGCAGGAAGTTGGTTTTGAGGATACCTTTGGTAAACCAGGTTTTAAGGGTGTAGTCGATGGCCACTTCCACCACCACGGGCTTTCCTTCTCCTGCGGCGTGGAGGGCCTGGGGTATGATTTTTTCCACAAGGCCGTCGGTGGGAATGTAGAAGTATTTGGCGTTCACAGCCGCGGCAAAGGCACGGGTGCTGTAGTCCGGCAAAATGGTGCAGGTGTCTCTGGCGAACGTGAATTTCTGGAGCTGTGAAATCTGGCTCAGATTTTTGTCCCGCATCACGAAAACCACCGGAGCGATGGACATGTTGGACGCGGTCAGAAGTTCGAGGCCAGTCATCAGCATGGCACCGTCACCGGCGATGGCGATGACCTCACGATCCGGGTTGGCCAGCTTCGCGCCGATGGCCGCCGGAACAGAATACCCCATGCAGGAATAATCGATGGGGCCGATGAACAGACCCGGTTTTTCAAGACGCAGCATCTCCATGGCCAGAAAGGTGCCGTTGCCGCTGTCGGTGGTGTAGATGGCGTCGTCTCTGGCGTATTTCTGAACCGTTGAAAAGAAATTCCAGGGGGATACCCCCTTTTTGCTTTTCCGGCTTTCCCAGAACGCGATGACCTGCTGGTGGCCTGCGGCGATTTCGGCAATCATGGCGGTGTTCTTGGGATGGCGTTCCACCAGGGGGGAAAGGGTCCGCAAAAAACTCCCCGCGTCGGAAACAATGGGCAGCCGGGCCTTGAAATTGGCGTTGTGCACTTCGGGATTGATGTCCACATGAATCATGTTTTCCGGGGGATTGATGCCGTAACTCGCCGTGGCCACTTCCCCGAACCGGCAGCCGATGGCCAGAAGGCAGTCGCAGCGGTCCATGACCCGGCTGACAAACGACGGGGCGGAGTTGCCGAAACCGTTCCACAGAAACAGTTCGTGGTTCTCGGGAAAAACACCTTTGCCCTGGATGGTGGTCACCACAGGCGCTGACAGTTTTTCCGCCAGCTCGTACAACAGAAAGGGGGTGTTTTTGGCCCCGTTGCCTACGTAAATGGCCGGGCGTTTGGATTCGTTCAGCATCTGGGCCGCCCGGAGCATGTCATCGGATTTGGGCAGCGACGGAATATATGGCGGCCGGTTGTACACAAAGCCGGGGCTGTCAAAGGAATTCAGGTAGTGGTTCATGGGAATTTCAACAGCCACAGGCCCCGGAGTCTTCGACCTTGCGATCTGGATGGCGTTACGCACCGTGTGGTAGATGTCGTCCTGCGACACCACATGAAACACTTCCTTGCACACCGGGCGGAGAATCGCCAGCTGGTCGATGTCGTGAAGCTGATAGGATTTTCCGGTGTCGGTTCTGACTCCGCAGGTGAGGACAAGAAGGGGGATGTTGTCCATGAACGCTTCGGCAATGCCTGAAAGGGCGTGTGTGACGCCAGCGCCGGGTACGGTGTTCACCACCCCCAGAGTGTCGGAGGTCCGGGACACGGCGTCCGCCATGAACGACGCGCACTGCTCGTCGGTCACCAGAACGGGCCGGATGAGTTCCGAATCCTCCAGGGCGTCGTACAACTCGATATTGTGTGTTCCGGGAATTCCGAACGTGTAACGGACACCTTCATCTTCAAGCGCTCTGACAACAGCTACAGATCCTCTGATTTTCATTACTCTGATTGTTCCCCGCTATGATTTTTTTAGCAGGCGGAGCGCCCGCCCTTCCCCGTTGTACCCCTCGGTGTTTGATACGTACCTGCTTGATCATATCTTGTCAAATGATTTGTACCATGACCGTATCACCGGCGGAAGGGGCTGAGCCCATCCGCCGGATGTCCCGGAGGCATCGGGGAAAGGGTTTATTTGGCGCCTGAAAAAATTCTGTAGCTGATGAGGAGATCCAGAGCCTGTTTGATCTGGCTGTCCAGGAGAAGCCTGGCCTTGTCGGGCTTTCCGAACTCGTCGGCGTCATCCTCCGGGTCTTCCAGGGAGACATAACGGCTCAGACCGTTCACGTAGCCCACATCCTTCCCATGGGAAATCCGGATCCAGTTGTTTTCCAGCCGCTCAAGAACATTGAATTTTGAACCTTTTGCAAGAACCTTGATCAGCGCGCTTGAGGCATCATCGGATTTTCTCATGTTCAGAGTATCGGTGACCACCGTGCCCGTGGAAACCACCGGCGACTCGGCCTGGACCGCGGCCGGCGTTTCCGAAGGAGTTTCCTCACCCGCGCTTTTCAGGTGATTTTTCAGATCTTTCTCCTTGATGAAATCCTGGGCCACTTCTTTTTTCAGCCGGGCGTAGCCCAGGTCAATGTCCGGGATAATGCCTTCGGCCTGGATGGACCGGCCGCTGGGTGTGTAATAACGGGCCACCGTGAGTTTCAAAGCCGAGCCGTCCCCCAGGGGTTTGATGTTCTGCACCGATCCTTTTCCAAACGAAGGCGTCCCGAGAACAAGGGCCCGTTTGTGGTCCTGAAGGGCTCCGGCCACAATCTCGGACGCGCTGGCGCTGCCGCCGTTGATCAGAACCACCATGGGCCAGGTTTTTTCCTTGCCGCTGTCACGGGCTTCCCAGAGCTGGGAATCGCTGGGGTTCCTGCCCCTGATGGACACGATGATCCCTTTTTTGATGAACAGATCTGAAATGGACACCGCCTGCTGAAGAAGACCGCCTGGGTTTCCCCGCAGATCGAGTACCAGCCCTTTCAGGCCTTTCGATTCCTTTTCAAGAAGCCCCAGGGCTTTTTCCGTGTCCTTTGTGGTGTTTTCGTTGAAATTGCTGATGGACAGATACCCGTATCCCGGAGACAATGTCACCGATTTCACGGACTCCAGCGGAATGTCGTCTCTCACCAGATCGTAAGTGATGGGAGCCGCTTCCCCTTTTCGGCGGACGGTGAGGGTCAGCCGGGTTCCCTTGGCACCCTTGATCTTGTTCACCGCGTCGTTGATGGACATGTCGAGGGCCGAGTCGCCGTTGATTTTGACAATGACGTCTCCGGCCCGGATGCCGGCCTTGTGGGCCGGTGTTCCTTCAATGGGGGAAATGACCGTGAGGATATCGTCCTTGATGGTCAGAACCACGCCGATGCCTGAAAATTCACCTTTGGTATCCTCATGCAGGGCTTCGTACTCTTCGGCGTCAAGATAGGAGGAGTGGGGGTCCAGGCTCCGGACCATGCCCTGAACGGCTTTTTTGATCAAAGCTTCGGACTCCACCGGGTCCACATAATTTTTTTCGATCTCGTCGATCACATCGGAGAAAATGATCAGGTTCTTGTAAACGGCGCCATCTTCTCCATAGGCGGGGGGCGTTGGGCCTGAAAAACCCTGGATAATCCAGAATCCCATCAGTGCCGTCAGCCAGACCCTCACGGAGTTTCGTGTTTTTATCATCTGTTTTATCATCCTTTCAAAACCTGCATGTCAAAAAATATTCAACGCTTTAAAAAACAGGCGTTCACTCCAACATCACCCGGCTATCCGTCTCCACGCTTCAACCAGGCCATGGGGTCCAGGGGTTCTCCCCGGTGCCGGATCTCGAAATGAAGCAGAGGGCCTGAAAGGGAACCGGTATCCCCCACCGTGGCGATCACCTCACGGTCCTCGACCCGTTCCCCTTTATGTTTGAACACTTCTTCGGTGTGTCCGTAAACGCTGTAATAACTGTTCCCGTGATCGATAATGATCAAATTGCCGTAGCCTTTCAGCCAGTCTGAAAAAAGAACCTGGCCTTCGCCCACGGCCTGAACCGGCTCGCCCCTGTCCGCCCGGACCTGAATCCCGCTGTGGAATGTTTCGACGTTGAACTCGCTGTCCGTGGCCCGGCCGAAAAATGAAACCACCTTCCCCTTCACCGGCAACCTGAGCCGCCCTTTTCGCGCCGTGAAGGAATGCTCGTCGAACGGACCTTTGTCCGCTTCCCCCGCCGTTTTCCGCTCAAGGGCCTTAAGGGTGCGATCAAGATCCCTGGCCGCCTCTTTCAGCGCGACGATGGCCGCCATCCCCGAGTTTTTTTTCTGCCGGACCTCGGAGAGCATCACCGAACGCTTTTTTTTCATATCCGTGATGTCGCTGATACGTCCTCGGACGTCCTCTTGCAGGGCTACCGACCGTTTTTCATGCTCGGCAAGCCGGCTTTCAATCAACTTGAGACGGGCCAGGTTTTCAAGGTGAGCGGCCAGGATGTTTTCGTCTTCTTTCAGGATAAATTCCAGGGAACGCTGACGGTTGATCAGGTCGTACATGGACTCCGCCGATGCCAGAACATTCATCCGACCCACATGGTACAGTTTGTAAAGAGCCACGACCCGTTTGGAGATATAGTCTTCATTCCGTTTCAGACTTTCAAGAAGGGCCTGTTTTTCACGGCTGTTGGTCTTCATGGATTCCCTGATGCTGCTCAGATCTTTTTTAAGAGCCGCCACCTTCACTCTGGACCGGTTGAGGTTCCGGTCCATTCCATCGAGATCTTTAAGAAGGTTCTGTTCTTTTTCTGAAAATTTACGAATCTCCCCCTGATGCATCCGGATCTTTGAATCGATCGTCTTCTTTTTCCGGGTCTGTTCGGAAAAATCCTTTGACGGTTCGGACGAAGCGGCTTCACGCTGAGCGATTTTCTCTGTCTGGGGCGCTGCTGTCACCCGGATATAGGAATCCCGGTTCCTGACAAAACCCCTGACCCCTTTTCGTTCGACTTCAAGCCAGCCGTCTCCGGTGTCACGAACGACGTTGAGAGTGACACCTTTGAGAAGAATCAGAACGCTCCGGCTGTCCTTGTCCGGCTTCTGGCGGACATGCAGCCTGTCGGACACCACCGTGGCTTCGCCGCACACCGAAGGTTCCGCACCGGCCACAAGCAACGCAAGACAGGCGAAAACCACAATCGCCGCCGTCAGTTGTTTTTCAGAAACTGTCTTAAAGAAAGAAAGCATCCCAGCCATCCGACAAAAACACTGTAAACGATGATACCCAGCACCACATTCCAGGGGAGGAAGCGGATATGGATCACATACGATGAAAAATTCTTTTCGATATTGGCGGAAATGGCCAGATACCCGATATAAAGGGCGATCAGTCCGACCATGCCGCCCACCGCACCCTGAATCAACCCGGCGATGTAGGACGGAACCTGGATAAACCCGTCGGTGGCACCCACCAGCCGCATGATCTGAATTTCGTCGCGCCGGGAATAAAGGGCCAGACGAATGGTGTTGGATATGATAAAAACCGTCACCATGAAAAACAATATGCCCATGGTGATCCCGATGAACTTGAACAGGTTGAACACCTGGGTGAACCGGCCGATCCAGGCCTGCCCGTATTCCACATCGTCGACGGAGTCAAGGGCCGACACCCTGGCCGCCAGGGTTTCAATTTTCTCGAAAGTCTGCTCCTCCGGATTCATGAATATCTCGAAGGCGTCGGGCAGGGGATTGATATCCAGGTTGTCGATGAGGGACATCTGACGTTTCATCTGGGCTTTCAGGGATTCAAGGCCTTCCTGCCGCGAAATGAACCGGACGTCCCTGACGCCGGACATTTTCGCGAGGGTTTCACGGAGTCCCGCCACATCACTTTCCCGGGTTTCCGGCGTGATGTAGGCCATGATCCGTATCCCTTTTTTCCAGCCGTTCATCACGTCCCCGGCGTTCACGAAAAGAAGGCCGCCTGCGCTGGCGATAAGAATGGACAGGGCGATGGTCATGATGGTCACCAGGGTGATGAACAGATTGTCGGCCATGTCTTTCATGGCCCTTCTGAAGAAAATGGTCACGATACCCGCCGTTTATTCATTCCGTTCCACGTCTGTCCGCATGCCATGGTCCATGACACGCCCGTTTTCCAGATAGATGATTCTCTGGTTTGTTCTGCTTAGAATCTCCTTGTCATGGGTGGCGATGATGATGGTCGCCCCCCTGGACTGGTAGCCTTTCAGCAAATCCATGATGATGGCCGCCGATCGGGAATCCAGGCTCCCCGTGGGTTCGTCCGCCAGGATGATTTTGGGGTCGCCCACGATGGCTCTGGCCACCGCCACCCGCTGCTGCTCCCCGCCAGAAAGGCTGGGCGGGTATTGATTCATCTTGTCTTCCATACCGGCCTGCCGAAGAACGTTCTGGGCTTTTTTGCGGACAAGCTGGGGTTTTAGCCCCGCCACTTCCAGAACCAGGGCGACGTTTTCATAGGCGGTTTTAGTCTGGATCAGTTTGAAATCCTGGAAAATGACACCGAATTTTCTCCGTAGCATCGGGACCTGGCCCTGAGGAACCCGGATAAGATTGGACCCGTCCACCAGGATCTGGCCTTCGGACACGGTTTCACCCCGGTACATGAGCTTGAGCAGGGTGGATTTCCCCGCTCCCGAAGGGCCGGTGACAAACACCCATTCGTTGAAATCGATATCGAGGCTCACGTCCGCCAGGGCGTTTTTCGCACCGTACCGTTTATACACATGAAACATGCGCACGATGGGATGTTTTTTCGTAAGTTCGCTCATGTCGAGGATCGCCTTGATTCGATGGCCCGCAAAGACGGCCTAAAAACCGCCCGGCGTCATCCTGTCCGTTGTTTGTGATTGACCTTAAAAGTTATTACTGATATGGGCTCCATAGTCAAGGAGTGCCGTGACCCGGTTTTCCTTACATGAAAACCTCCACTGAATTCCCATAGCAGGCTTCTTCCTTCAGTGGAGGTTTATACTCTTATAATTAAAATAAAATCAACAGATTCTTGGATGGCCCCATCAATTCGGGCAAGGTGAAACACCCGGTCCCGCAAGTAAAGTAAACCCGCAAACTTTTTGAGGAATCAAACCATGAAACAGGAACTCATCGAACTCCTTTGTGAAAAATCGTTCAAATATTCCGAAGAACCGGTGTTCAAGCTGGCCTCCGGAAAAATGAGCCATTTCTACGTCAACTGCAAACCCACGATCCTGAACCCCCAGGGTATGTTCCTTACCGGCCACCTGGTGTTCGAAGCCATCCGGGATCTCAAGGTGAACGGCATCGGCGGGCTGACCTTCGGCGCAGACCCCATCGCCGTGGCGGCGTCCTTCGCCTCGGGCCTTGAAAACGAACCGGTGAACGCCTTTTCCATCCGCAAAGAGCAGAAGGATCACGGCATCATCAAATGGGTGGAAGGCGACATGAAAAAGGGAGACCGCGTGGTTATCGTGGATGACGTCGTGACCACCGGCGGGTCCACCATCAAAGCCATCGAACGCGCCCGGGCCGAAGGCCTGGAGGTGGTCCGTGTGGTCTGCCTCATCGACCGCCAGGAAGGCGGCGTGGAAAACATCCAAGCCCTGGTCCCGGATGTGGTGTCCATCATCACCCGCGACGAGCTTCTGGCGGTGGTGAAAAAATAACGGCCATGGGCTGCTTTTCTGGCAAGGAAGTCCACAACGAACAATGAATAATGAAAAACCTGGATTAAGAAAAAAACCGCCATCACCGTTGTGATTATGAAACAAAAAAACCGATTCTACAGCCGTATAACGGCCTCGGAATCGGTTCAATGTCTTTAAAACTGGTGGAGGCGGCGGGAATTGAACCCGCGTCCTAAGAAAATTCCCTATGATACCCCTACACTTATAGTCAGCATGCTTATACATCGGGCTTTTACCAGCTGACGGGGTTCGCCTGACGCCTTCTATTCCGAATTAACTTCGGTTGCCGCCGCCTCGTGGAAGAAGAACAACCGGGCGAAGGTTCCCTATCACTCTGTTTGTCACCGACATCCGCCCGAGTGAGAAAACGGAGTCGATGTGCGCCTCAAGGGCGCGTGACTTTTAGCTTACACTGCGATTAAGCAGCTACAGCCATTGCATAGTCGTCTGCATTTATTTTTTTGATTGATGATTAACGAGGCCAACAATCATCCTCGAAGTGCAGTATCAAAGATCTCAATTCCCAGTCGAAACCAGTGCGCCCCCTTGGGATTTGTTTGAATCCAATGTAACCGCTCGTGGCGGTTCTGTCAAACGATAGTGACGATTTTTTATGAATAATCCTTATGTCGGTTCACCCGGTGCATTTCACGGTTCGCGTCTTTTTCTTTCAGGCTCTGACGCTTGTCGTAAAGATTCTTGCCCTGGCCGATGCCGAGCTTCATCTTGATGCGGCTCCCCTTGAAGTAAATGCTCAGAGGAATGAGGGAAAAACCCTTTTCATTGACCTTGTTGTAGATCTTCCGGATTTCGGCCTTGTTCAGAAGAAGCTTCCGGGGCTTCAGGGGGTCATGGTTATCGTTGTACGAATAGGTGTAAGGACTGACATGCATCTGGTGAACGTAGACCTCCCCTTTATCCGTGATTCTGGCGTAAGAGTCCTTGATATTCACACCCCCGCCACGGATGGCTTTCACTTCCGACCCCACCAGCACCAGCCCGGCTTCGTACTGGTCGGAAATGGTGTAGCTGTGATGGGCTTTTTTATTGACGGCAATCTGCCGGATTTTCTTGTCATCCACGATGGTTTACTCCAGGGTTTATAAACCGAGCTTTTGCTCTTCACATCTGATCAGGCGTTCAATATCTTCCACCGAACCTTGCCTGAGAACGTCCGTCACGATGGAAAGGGTTTTTTCACGGCTGAGCTTTCTGATTCTGTCCTTCACATCGGGAATGGCCTGGGGAGCCATGCTGAGCTCGTCAAGTCCCATACCGATCAGAAGCGGCAGATTGACCGGATCTGACGCCATCTCACCGCACATGAACACCTTGATTCCCTTGGACTTGGCCACATTCACCACATGGTTGATGATGCGGATGACCGCCGGGTGAAGGGGTTTGTAAAGATGGGCCACTTTCTGATTGCTTCGATCAATGGCCAGCATGTATTGGGTCAGATCGTTGGTCCCGATGCTGAAGAAACTCACCTCGTCGGCCAGAACTTCCGCCATGTAGGCCGCCGAAGGAATTTCGATCATAATGCCCACCTCGATATCGCTGCGGTGGGGGATGTTTTCTTTTTTGAGGGCCTTAACCGCCTCGTGGAGGTGACGTTTGGCCGCAAGGACTTCTTCAAGACCGGAAATCATGGGAAACATCACCCGGATGTTGCCGTAGACCGCAGCTCGCAATATGGCCCGAAGCTGTGTCATGAAAACGTCGGTCCGTGTCAGACAGAAGCGGATGGCCCGAAGACCCAGTGCGGGATTCGATTCATCGTTATTGCTGTCATAGGCAAGCGCCTTATCGCCGTTGATGTCCAGAGTCCTGATGGTCACAGGCTCGGGCGCGATGAGTTCCACCACATCCTTGTATTGCTCGTACAGCTCGTCTTCGCTGGGATAACTCGCTCTGTTGAGATACTGAAACTCCGTTCTGAACAAACCGATTCCCTGGCCCCCATGATCCAGAACGGAAACCACTTCCTCCACCAGCTCGATGTTTCCCATCAGAGTCATTGTGTAACCGTCGGTGGTGGTGGCGGGACTTTTACTTTCCCGGGTGACGATGGCTTTTCTGAGTTCGTAATCCCTCTGTATATCGTTGTATCGCAACAGCGTTTCATCGGTGGGGTGAACGATGACGAGCCCTTCAAGACCGTCCACGATGATGATGTCTTCGTTCTGAATGATCTGGGTGGCGTTTCCAAGTCCCTGGATCGAAGGAATTTCAAGGGTCCGTGCAATGATGCTTGTGTGGGAGGCCTGCCCCCCCTTGTCTGTGACAAAACCCATGATTTTTTCTAGCTGGATCTGGCTGGTGTCTGCAGGAGACAAATCCCGGGCCACCAGAATCACACGTTTGTTGATCTTGGAAATATTGACCTTCTCAGCCCCGGTGAGGTTGCCCATGATCCGCTCTGAAACCTGGGCCACATCCGTGGAACGGGAACGAAGATAGGGGTCGGGAATATCCAGGAACATGGCCTGGACTTTCGAGGCAATCCGCTTGAGCGCCCATTCGGCATTAATACGATCCTGGTCAATAATTTCAAGGGCTTTTCCGTAAAGCAGCTTGTCACCGGCAAGAACCTTGTGGGATTCGAGAATGCTGATATGCTGGATGTATTCTGCCGGAAGATCCCGGATAATGGCTGTGATTTCGTCTTTTGTTTTTTTGACGGCGGATTTGAGCCTGGCCTGTTCACGGGCCACATCCTGGGGGCCGATGTCGTATTTGACTACCACGTCCACCCCTTCTTTGTCCACAAGGTAAGCCTGCCCTATGCATATGCCCGGAGAGCCTTTAATTCCGGTCAGTACAATTTCCTCAGAGCCAGAAAGTTTGTCCATGCGATGTCCTATTCCTCGATACCCTGCTCGATCAGAACGGCAATTTCCATGAAAAGCTTTTCATCGGCCTGGCTTTCCATATGCAGCGTGACCTCCGTTCCTTTGGAACACCCCAGGGTCAGTATGTCGATGATACTGCCGGCATCGACCTTTTCGTCCTCTTTGATAATCCAGACCCTTCCACCTGAAGTCGAGGCAAGTTTGGCGATCATGGCCGCAGGACGGGCATGAATCCCCAGGGGATTGGCCACGATTATTTTCTTTGAAAGCGTATTGATGTGAATACCTGCAAGGTTAACTGTTGAATGTGTTGAACCGGAAATTGCAATGGGATCCCATTCTAACCGGCGGCCCTAAATCTGTCTTTCGTCTTTTATTGCATGACCTTTAGTGTTTATCATACAGGGAAAGTCAGTGTCAAAGGCTTTGGAGGTTGAGGGGAAAACTCAGTTGGGCTCGATCTTCATTTCCCATTCCGAATCGAAATCCGAACGCCGTACTTCTCTTAACGTTACGTTTTTACAGGTATCTTTGAGAATCATCATGGTGTTCGGACCGTTGATTATGGTTCCGGAAAAAATCTCCCGGAGGACCTTCACCTGTGACAATGGAGGTGTTTTTTTGTCCCAGGTCTTGATTTCCTTGATCTTTTCGTTCAGCTTCTCAATTTCATGAACATATATTTCGCACTGGTTTTGCAGCTCAAGGATATAATCCGTCAGGACGTCCTGCTGTTTGAAATATTCCTCGTTTTTTTGCGTGATCCGTCCCGCTTCGTTTTCACAAAACAAAAGCCCTTCCCGCAACAGTTGCCGCTGTTTCTGTCCATGCTCCGACAACTCACCGGAACAGTCAATATTCTTCATCTGGGTTTCAAGGGCTCTTTTCTGCTGTCCCAGGCGGTCCTCGGCCTGAACCAGATCCATGATTTTTTTATGCAATTGTTTCTGGGTTGCGGTGTATTCCTCTTTCCGCTTCTGCTCTTTTTCAAGTTCGACCTTCTTTTCCTCGATCTCTTCTTTGAAATACCGAATTTTTTTTTCAGTATGATCACTGATCCCAGAACGTATGGTGCAGGGACGAGATACATCGGACCCAATCTGCTTTGCCGTGATCCCCTTTTTCGCTGACACCAGTGAAGAAATCACATGAACGCCATCACCTGCGAAATGGCCGCTTGTCCTTATTTTGCAGTCGATCACCGCTTTTTTCACCAGGACATCGCCGTAGGCGTCAACCTTCGTACCTGCCATATGCATGGCGTGAACCCCACCCCCGGCCCTCAGGACCGAATTAATGATGCCACCCGACACCTCGATATTGCCCACCACATCGATTTCACCGCCGTTCACGTCCTTTGCCGTCAGATTTCCACCTTTGATGATAAACCCCGGGTTGATGGAACCTTTCACGATGATGCTGCCGTTAAAAATGATATTACCCGTGGTGTAATCTACATCGCCCGGAATATGAAGTTCCTTCATCACCGTCACTTCGCCGTGGACCGTCATCAAAGGTTGGCCATCCATCGTCGAGACGATTTTCAATCCGTTTTCAGAGATTTCCGTACCCGGACCGCTTTTAAGGGGTTGATCGTTGGCCTGCTCCACAGGTATGGGATTGCCGAAAACATCGCTGCCGGTTTTCCCGTCGATTCCCGGAATTTTCTCTGCCAGTACCACTCCGGCCTTCACAAAGGGGACTGCCCCCCTGTCCTTGAAGTCAATGGTTCCGTGATCTGTGATTTTTCCGGGGTTCAGATAATCGTTGATGAAAAAAATCCTTACAACGGCGTCCCTTGAAGGAATGGAGTGTATTCCGAAGGCAATGACAAATCCTAAAGGTTCTCCGCCATATTTTGCCAGATGATTTTCAATATCCTGATCACCGATCACTCCAAACTGTAATCCCTGGTCTTTGATCAGCGCCTTGATCTCCGAAAGTTCCGGGTTTCTCCCAAGACCACCGGGGATATGGATATCTGCCCTCATACCGTTGTTCGTCACGATAAGCGAAATCCGTCGTTTAAGGTCATTTTCCTTTTTATGCGCCTCCGAATGTTTCGTGTCGTGAGCTTCATGGGTCATCAGTTCATCGTAAGACAGACCCCGTAATTTTTCCATCAGGCGGTTCCGCTGCTCGGCGGTTAAAAGCCCTTCACTGATCAGGATATCGCCCACGGATTTCAGGATACCCTCTTTAAAGGCCTGCTTTTGTACGTCCAGGGCTTTCACCAGGTCGACCTCCGGGACCAGATGATGCCGTGCGGCAAGAACGGCAAATCGTTTGTCGATGGTCCGGATGGATGCGGCCAAAAGGCGGGTCATGGTCAGTTTATCGACGATATTTCGCTCAAGGAGATACTCCACAAGAGACAGAGCGGTTCCTTTTGACGAGGCGATCTGTATGTCTGACAGAGCCTTTTTGAGAACAGACTGGGTGATGATCCTGTTTTCCAGAGCTATTTCGGCAAGAATGAAACTCATATCCCCCTGGGTTTTCTCTGAAAAATCATTCATGGCTTCATCTGAACCTTTGTCCTAAGTCTCAGAAAAAACAAAACCGTTCCCCTGTCGACAGAGAAACGGTCAATCAAGCATTTTCCCCAAATCAGGTTTGACCTGTCAGATGCCATGCGTCTGATGATTATCATTGGACCTTCAGCAGATTGGCGATCAGGTGTTCAGCATGGCTTCGATCTGAGTGAACCCGTCATCGAGCATCTTTTTCAGCTCTTCCCTTCTTTTTTTGTATTCCACCAGGGTCGTTTCAAGAGCCTTGATGGCGTCTTTGGGCATACTCGTCTTTTCAAGCATGTCCGTCGTCATTTTTTCCGCCTGCCCCTGGAGAATCACCATGGTGTTGTATCCAGCGTCAAAAGCTGCTTTCTGATACTCCAACGTCCTTTTGATCATCGCCTTCGAGTCCATTCTTCCTCCTTAATACCATTGATAACATACGATACACATCGTTAACGGAATCCGATACATCTTGCCAAAAATACGTTTGAAAACTGCAGTTCGTTCGATAGATTGAAAAGGAATGCTAATGAAAGGTAAAAAATTATAGAAATTATAAAGTAATGATCTTTTTTTTTCAACAGAATTTCCAGCCAGAATTTCCAACGAGTATGAAATCACCTGATATTTCAAATGGACATCAATCGGTTGCTTTGTTATAATCTTTTAAAAATAGACCATTACCCTTTCCATCCGGTCGCCGATTAACATTAAGAATCACAGACCCTTTCATTAAAAAACTCAATTGTCGGAGTGTGTGAATGAAATGCCTTGTTGTGGATGATGATGGAGTCAGTCTGACAAAAATGCAGAAAATCATTGGCGAATTCGGAGATTGCGTGCTGGCGGAATCCGGAAAAGACGCCATCGTGGAATTCAACCATGCCTGGGATCAGAATCTTCCCTTTGACCTGATTGCCCTTGACATCAGCATGCCGGATATGTCGGGACTCGACGTCCTTACCACCATACGGAATATCGAAAAAGAGAAAGGGTTGACCAAAGACCGCCAATGCAAGGTCATGATGGTCACAGCAACGGCCGATCAGGATGTGGTGATCGGAAGCGTCCGGGCTGGCTGCAACACCTATATCGTCAAGCCTTTTGACAGGAGTCGTGTCATCGATAAACTTAAAAGCCTGGGATACAAAGTCAAATAAAATCTCGTTTGACTAAAGGAAAGGCCGGAACCATGCAGTGAGCCGGCCTTTTTCAACGCACCTCCTGACCGGTATGTATAACCTGTTACGTATTCCATTGATCATTACCGATATTCCACAATCCAATCAGCCATATATCTGGAACATTGACACATCACCCACTCCATAGTATGTATTCAGAAATTTGTATGTATCTTTGAACACCGGGAGTATTCACATGGCCAAAAAAATCACCATCAGCGTCCCTGACGAGCTTCATGAAAAAATGAAGGAATGGAAATCCGTTCTCAATTTTTCCAAGGTTTTTCAAAACGCCATAACGACGATGATCCGCAAGAAAGAAGTCCTGAAGAATAAATTCATGGACGAAATGGATCTTTCTTCCATTGTGGACCGCCTGAAAAAAGAAAAATTCGAATTTGAAAGCAATATCATGGAGAGTGGTAAAAAGGACGGGTTGGAATGGTCAAGAACCGCACATTACCGAGAACTGCAATACGCCCTTTCATGGAATCCCGCAGGCAACCCGGCCCAGGATGAAGAACTGGGAGACTACTTCACCCACATGTTCACCCAATACAAAGACAAACTCTTCGCCACAGGAAAAATGGCCCAGAACCGGCTCAGTTCGCTCTCTGAAAAGTACCTGAAAGGCTGGAAAGAAGGTGTGGAGCTTTTCTGGAATGAAGTGAAAGACAAGCTGTAATCAGCGCGCATTGACAATACATAAGATCGGAGAAACTATGGGCCTTGGAAATATTCCTCGGGATTTTTTTGAAGAGTACTGGCTGAAATACTCGGTAGACCGGAAAAGAATGTCTGAGAACATCAAGGAGCTTTTTGAGTCTGCGGAAATCCGCCTGTTCAAAGCTCTTTACCAGCCTTACAAATGGCTGTTCATCGTGCCTCTTCTCGTAGTGTCAACCTTGGTTTTCGGACTTCTCGCCTTTACCGCATCCCTTGTTTTTTCACCTTCCGTGGGACGAATTTTCGCGGTGCTGTGGGCCAGAACCAACGGCTTTTTCACGCCCATGACCGTCACTGTCGAGGGGTCCGAAAACATGGAACCCGGCCAGTCCTATGTCATCACGGCCAACCATCAGAGCCTGTACGACATATACGCGCTGTACGGATGGCTGAACCGGGATTTCAAATGGGTCATGAAAAAAGAACTGGAACGCGTTCCCGTTCTGGGCTTCGCCTGTAAAGCCCTGGGGCATATATTCATCGACCGGTCCGATTCCAAACATGCCATCATGACCATCAACCATGCAAAATCAAAAATAACTGACGGGGTTTCCGTGGTTTTTTTTCCTGAAGGTTCCAGGAGCGAGGACGGGTCCATAGGTCCGTTCAAGAAAGGCGCATTCAAAATGGCCGTTGATCTGGGAATTCCCATCCTGCCTGTAACCCTTAACGGTACACGAAACATCCTCCCCAAAGGCAGTATCGATCTTTTACCGGGTGATGTTTCGATGATCATCCACAAGCCGATTCCCGTCACGCATTATCATGAAAAAAACCTGAAGCGCCTCATGGATAAAACACGGTTTTCCATCATGGCCGGACTGGAATAACGTCACTCGGGTTGAATGAGTGTAATAAGACAGGAACGCGAATCAAACGCCGGAAAAGAGACTGCCGATAAAGCAACTGCCGCCGCCCCCACTTCCGGCTGCGGTTGTTGCGGTACCGGAGGAGCTTTTACCCGCTGTTCCGCCGTACAGTGCAAGAGGCAGATGGGCGGAAACTATAACGTCTGAAAAATCACTGGAATTTCCGCATTCGTTAAAGGCTTTGATGGAGTAATAGTATTCTTCACCGCCCGGAGAAGCCGTCAATTCGAGATAGGTTTCATCGGCGGGGACTTCCAGACTGTTTTCCTCTGTAAAAGAATCAGGATCTTTGCTCCAGTAGACCACATAGTAGTCGGCATCATCGTTGGCATCCCACTGGAGTTTGGGGGCGTCGGCGGCAAATGCGGCAGCGGCGGACAAACCAAGAACAATCATCAAAACAGAAAACCACGATCTGAACATAAAAACCTCCCCACACCGGATGACCGCCTCAAACTCTCCCCACACAACTCACGCGGTCCGAATCTATCACAAACGATTGAGTCACCCCATGATCAACCGTTTTAAACAAACCTAACAAATATCGTGCCATAGCACCTTAAAACCCCAAGAACACCGTCTTTTCAGGATGGCGCATCAATGTTTTTAAAATTGAACACCAGAATAATCCTTGGAAGCTGTCGCTACTATTGGCGAAATAAAACCACTGGCAGCATATCGCCATAAAATTGTCGAACTGACATCATGTCAGGGAGGTAAGACGCCTGTAATAACCGATCCTGTTGATCCATCCAGACAGCCAGCGATGCTCGCTCCGCCAGAAAGGCGCGTTGGCCACACGCCGAGTCAGAACAACTTCAGCAGCCTGGATGAAATCATGAATGGCCAGGGGCCCCGGCTCAACACCTTCCATTTCCTCAAGGACCTGCAAAAGCCCCCATCCCTGGTTGTTGTACCGTTCACTGGGTTTAAGCCCTTCTCCTTTGAAATTCACATAATCAATCAGCGCGAACAGCTGCCGTGAAGAACCGGAAATCCGTTCCAGTTGCCGTCCGACATGTTGTTTTTTTTCATCGGTTGCAGCTTCAAGCAATCTGGGTATGGCTTTTTGAAGGCGTGCGACGATAAAAAGAGTCTGTTCGCGGGTGGTGCTCATCAGAAAAGCGTGAAGCTGTTTCATCGACGGCGTGTTGCGTGAATTCATAAATTCGCGCCGGCTGGGCCATGGACAATCGACATCTTTCATTGACCGGATAAAATTTGGAAGCCTTACACCGCTCTTGCGGGCATAATCGAGGTATGCAGGAAAACTCTCCTCAAAAGGGCCTTCTTTGCCTTTGGGATACCAGATAAAATGACCGATACCCAGGGACGGGAAATCCTCACCCCTGTTCCATGCAATGAGGTTTTCCTGTTTTCCGCCACATTCATTTTGAAAAATGGTTTTGCCGATCCACGACACATCGTCTGGGTTGATATCTGACAGGGGCTGAACATGGACACCGGCATTAACAGCTTGTGCAATAGCCAGAAAAGTCACAGAGACACAGGCCAGAATGAGGACGAAACATGCCATCAATGATATCCCCTTGTCCCTCATAAGGCCGCCCTTTCGTCATCTTGGATGTTTTCTGTTAGCAGGAAAACCATAGCACAGCAGCAGGGCAAAAAAAAGGGCCAGCTCTCCGAAGATCGCTGACCCTTTATATTCTTACAAGCTGCCGAAAGTTCTCTTAGGCCTTGATTTCCTCTTTGATGGAAACCGCGATTTTATAGAGAACCGTGATGACGGCAAAACCAACACACCAGATACCCACGGTGATGACAAGTTCAGGAGCCGTGGGAACGTATTCGTTGTAGTGATGGAGTGGAGACGGTACGAATCCGCCGGCCATCATACCCATGCCTTTGTCGATCCAGGTGCCGAAGAACACCATGAGACAGAGGAACGGCATGTACTTCTCGTTGTTCCTGATTTTGGGCTGAACAAGAAGAATGATGGCACCGATCATGAGGGCCATGGATGTCCACATCCAGCCTACAAGAACGCCATGGCCATGATCACCCAGACCAAACAGGTAGTTGATGTGCGCCATGTGTTCAGGAATCTGGCTGTAATACGCCGTGAAAATCTCGCAAGCGAAGAAAAAGATGTTTGCGATCAGCGCATAGGTGATGATTTTCATCAGGGTTTTCATGGCTTTTTCGCCCGGATCAAAGTTGGTAAACCGGCGGACGAGGAAGCACAAAAGCATGAGGAAAGAAGGTCCTGCCGCGAAAGCGGAAGCCAGGAACCGGGGGGCCAGAACGGCGGTGAGCCAGAAACCACGGCCGGGAAGCCCGCTGTACAGGAAGGCCGTAACGGTATGGATGCCGAAAGCCCAGGGGATTGAAAGGTAAATCAACGGTTTCACCCATTTGGGGGCGTCCACGCCGTTACGTTCCGCTTCGAGAAGCTTCCAGCCGATGATGAGGTTCAGGGCCAGATAGCCGTTCAGAACAAAGGCGTCCCAGAACAGCATGGAGTAAGGTGTGGCGTTGATGATCACGTTCATGGCCCGGGTGGGCTGGCCCATGTCGGCCACGATGAACAGCAGACACATGGTCACAGCACCGATGGCCAGGAATTCACCCAGAATGGTGATCCGGCCGAAGGCCTTGTAATCGTGAAGGTAATAGGGAAGAACCAGCATGACACCTCCGGCTGCGACACCCACAAGGAAAGTGAACTGGGCGATGTAGAAGCCCCAGGTAAAATCCCTGTGCATACCGGTGATTCCCAGACCGAAGGTCCATTGTTTCATGTATACGAGAAAAGCCAGACCGATCACCGCAGAAAGACCTGCAAGCCACAGCCAGTAACTTTTACCTCCGTTTAACGCTTTTTCCAGCATAGTGACCTCCTGTTAAACGAGATAGAACACGGAAGGCCCGGTACCCAGGGACGATTTCCGCGTAATCGCGTTGTTTTCTTCCAGCAGTTTTCGGATTTCAGAATGTTCGTCACCCAGATCGCCGGTGATGATGGCACCCTTGGACACCTCTTCACAATAAGGCTTTTTGCCGATGGCCAGCCGTTCCGCGCAGAAATTGCATTTTTCCACAACACCTTTCATGCGGGTGGGGAATGCGGGATTGGTGGGCAGACGGTCGGGAAGCCCGTTTCTCGGATCCTGGAAGTTAAAGCTCCGGGAGCCGTAGGGACAGGCCGCCATGCAGAACCGGCAGCCGATACAACGGTGAAAGTCCATGAGAACGATCCCGTCCGGGCGTTTGAAGGTTGCCTTGGTGGGGCAGGCCTGGACGCAAGGGGGGTTCTGGCACTGGTTGCACAGCACGAGGAACGGGGTGTGCTCAAGCTTCTTGGAAAGGTATTCCACCACGTCCGGCGCAAAGGCGTTGTGGTAGTGTTCTTCCCAGATCCACTTGATTTCGTGGTGTTTCTTTCTCTTCGGATCCTTGGGTTCCGCGAACGTCATACAGTCTGGCACATTGTGTTTGGTGTGGCAGGCTGTGGTGATTTCGTGGATCACTTCTTCGTTGAGTTTTTTGGTGTTGATCACCATGCCCCAGCGTGTGGCGGTTTTTTCTTCGGCGTGGGGTTTCGTTTCCTTGGAAGAAATGAAGTATTCCCCGATGGCGAAAGCCGAACCTGAAAGGGCGGAAACGCCCACAGCTGTTGCACCGGCTGTTTTCAAGAATTCACGTCTGTTTTTCATAGCGATGCCTCCTTCTTCGCGTTGGGATCCACATGGCAGTCCCAGCAGTATGGGTTCACAGAGGCATAGCTGTGGCATTTGTCACAGAACTCGGCTTTGTTCGTGTGGCATCCCAGACAGGTGTTGGACAGACTCATTTCGTATTCCTTTTCTTTGCCGTCAGCATCCTTGACCATGTGGATCCGCTGGCCGTCGCGAACCACGGAGTTTCTCCAGCCGTCAAGAATCTTCATGTGCTTCGCACGCATCTCGTCTTTGGGGAGGATGCAGGCTTTGGCGGCTTTGGCTTTTTCAGCAAGAACCGGCACAGGAGCTTCCTTGGCTTTCCCCATGTTGATCCATAAAGGACAGGTGAATATCACCGCAAAAATGGCTACGCCCGCGATGATTTTAATTTTCTCATTCATCAGTATCGCCCTCCGCGCCTGGTAAATCTTCCATTCTCAGGTTCAAGGTCCGCTCGATTTCGCCGTCCATGACCAGAGCATTGCCCACAAGTTCGTGAAGACCGGTCACGGCCACGCCGGGAACCCAGTAATCCATCAGCGGAGGCAGAACCGCTCTGTCGATGGCGCAGACGCAGCCAAGCATGTTGACATCGTATTTATCGTGAACGTATTTCACCGCATTGGCTCTGGGCAGACCGCCACGAAGCCGCTGTTCCATGATCTCTTCCGTATTGGTTCCGGAACCGCTGCCGCAGCAGAACGTGTATTCACGGGTGGTGCTGGGCGGCATTTCGAACACGTTGTTGCACACCGCGTTCAGAACGTAGCGGGGTTCGTCGAGAAGGCCCATGGCACGGGCTGTGTTACAGGAGTCATGCCAGGTCACCCGGAGGTGATCATTGCGGCTGGGATCGAGTTTCAGTTTGTTGTTGCGGATAAGATCTGCCGTAAATTCGGCGATGTGGATCATCTTGGTGGACGCCGCACTGTTGAAGACCGTTCCTGTGATCGGAGACTTGGGAACTTCCAGGAAGTCGGCGGGGCCGTTCATCGTGTCCATGTACTGGTTGATCACACGCCACATATGGCCGCACTCGCCGCCGATGATGTGCTTGACGCCCAGTCGTTTGGCTTCGTGGTACATTTTGGCGTTCAATTTCTTCATCATGTCAGACGAGGTGAAAAGACCGAAGTTTCCGCCTTCTGAGGCGTATGTGGACAGGGTGTAGTCCAGCCCGATGTGTTCGAACAGCATCAGGTAGCCCATAAAGGTGTAGGTTCCGGGGTCGGCGAAGGCATCACCTGAAGGTGTCACGAACAGGACTTCCGCTCCTTTTCGGTTAAACGAAGGATTGATCTTGACTCCGGTGATTTCTTCAATGTCATCACAGAAGAACTCGATGATCTCCTTGAAGTTCTGGGGCTGGATGCCCAGATGGTTACCGGTTCTAGAGCAATTGGACACCGGATCCTTGATCCAGTTGATATTCACACCGATAAGGTTCAGGAGCTCACGGCCCATCATGGTGATTTCGGCGGTGTCGATACCGTAGGGACAGAACACGGAACAACGACGGCATTCCGTACACTGGTACAGGTAGGAGAACCATTCCTTGATCACCTGGGGTGTCAGTTTCCGTGCACCTGCGAGACGACCGAACAGTTTTCCGAAAATGGTAAAATCGTTGCGGTAAATGGATCGAAGGAGTTCCGCCCGGAGAACGGGCATGTTCTTGGGATCGCCACCGCCAATGTAAAAGTGGCATTTGTCGGCGCAGGCACCGCAGCGAACGCAGATGTCCATGAACACTTTAAGGGAACGGTACTTGTCCAGACGTTCCTTGAAACCGTCGTGAATGATTTTCTGCCAGTTTTCCGGGAGCTTCCAGTCTTCATCCGCCGGAGACCAGTCTCTGGGGTTGGGAAGGTGGAGGTATTCCAGGGTTTTAGGTTTGGCAGGATAAAGATATTTGCCTTCGGAGAAATCCGGGGGAACATCCATCCAGTGCGCTTTGGGCGGCTTGGTGTTGATTTTTAACATTTCATCCGGTTTTATTTTCATCAGGACTCCTTTTCTACTGGAAGACCAGCCTCAATCATTTTTTCCCTGAATTCATTTTCGTATTTCTCGTAGGTCACGAATTCAAGATCGGGGTTCCAGGGATTGATATGCCGCTTGATCCGGCTGTTGTTCGCAAGGTTACGGGTGGGGCTCAGAAATACGCCGCCCATGTGCATCAGCTTGCTGAACGGGAAATAAATGAGAAGTGCTGATACCAGGAAAAGATGGGCGTACAGCATGGGGCTCACATTGGCCGGAGGAACAGTGGCCTTGAGAGTCACGAGGCCCATGGTGAGCTGCTTGATGGCGTGAATGTCCACCCGGAGGAAATACCGCATGTAGAGCCCGGTTCCGGCAATACCGATAATCAGGAACAGCGGGAAGTAATCGGCGATCATGGAGATGTATTTCACCTGGGGAATGAGAACGCGTCGGGCGAACAGGTAGAGTGCCGCGCCCAGAAGGACAAGTCCTGAAGCGAAAACCACCGGCAGGCCGACCTGGAAGAAGCTGTCCAGCGTTTCGATGATGCCGATGCACGCGGGAACCGGTTCCAGGAAAAGCCGCATGTGACGGATCACGACGGTCAGGAACGAGTAATGGAACGCCAGGGCCGCAAGCCACAGCCAGATTTCCCATTCATAGGAAACCCGGTCACCGATGACCCGGCTTTTCGTGTTTCTGAAAAGGGATCTGAAGGTCACGATTTCAAAGAACATCCGAAGGATAACACCCTTGGTCGTGGTGGGGTTATCGATGGAGTTGTGCTTGATCCATGACAGGGATTTCTGCTGGCCGCATGTGGTTGGAATTCGGAAAGGAACCGGGGATTTGGCCCACTTGAAGATACGCCAGATGAAGCCCAGCAGAAAAATCACTGCCGCCGCATAGGGTATCCATATCCCGAAGACCATCTGCAGCCCGGGAACGCTTCCGCCAGCAAAGGCGATCGCTCCCAGAACGACAACTGCAACGAGGGACATCAAAATATTAACGATCATGTACATTTCCTCACCCTTTGGGGCTTTCTCGGGCTTTCATCCTTCTTTTGTTCGTTCGGGGTATCAAAGACCGTTTTACCTCACTCCGGATAGCCGACCTCGATCCGGAATGACTCAAAAAGGACCTTCTCCCCCCCAAAAAACAGAGAAAAGACTACTGGCTTTCGAAGCCTCCGTTTTTATAAACATTATGTGGAATAATTTCGGTCCCGACATCGGGCACCTCACACAATATATCCGCTTTTTCCAGAAGCTTGAGGGTTCTGGACTTCACATGTTCGGCCCTGAATTTAAAGATTTGCTCACGGCAGCCCATGTAGATGTCGAAGGCGATCAGACAAAGACCGTCGACGGCCCTGTCGAACTGTTCGAGGCCGTTTCTGTCGATGACTCCTGATGTGATTTCCTTTTCCAAAAGGTCACGGACAAGGGTTTTAAGATGTAAAACGAAGGCCACGGACGACGAAGGGCTGAACTCCTGGACGGCCCGGATGCGGATGGCCGGATCAAGAAGGGGGATGAGTTCGTCCCGGGTTTTCCCCGCCATCATGGCGTCGAAAACGTCTTCCAGGCATTTGATGGTCGTGGCTCCCACCGGATTTGAAAACTGGTCTTTGACGTTCAGAAGAAACCTGGAGCTGTCTGCGGGATAGGTCCTGATCACATGCTCAAACCAGAGCTTTACGGCTTCGGACCTTTTGGCGGCCAGTAGTTTTTCGATGTTCATGCACTCCCTCTCGTCAGGACGGAAAAAAGACGCCGGGCTCAGCGTCCTTTCGGCCAGGTCTTCGTGCAAAGGCCTGAAACCTGTTCGTTTTCACATGATTCAAAATGTTTTTCAAACGAACCATATAGTTCATTTAAACGTTTTGTGTCAAGCTATAGTTTGTTTATGAACACGCCGAAGCCTGCCAGACGGGCGTTCGGTCGACTTGGAAATGTATTGACTACGGTTGAATGATGTTCATTGCATGTTGACATCCATACCGATCTATGAAAATTTTTTAAGTGATAACATGCTTATATGCGGCGTATAGAATAGCGACAGATTCTCATGAAGGAGACACGGTCATGAATGCTGATATTGGAACTCCTGACATTTTCACATACGGTTCCACCTGGCTTCGGGCGGATTTTCATTTGCACACCAGAGCGGATAAGGAGTTTACGTATAAAGGTGAAGATAACCGTTACGTTTCTGATTATGTGTCAGGTCTGAAAAAGGCTGGAATACAGATTGGCGTCATCACCAACCACAACAAATTCGATAACGATGAATTCAAGGCTCTTCGGAAAAAAGCCCGGAAGGAAGGAATCGGACTTCTTCCCGGTGTTGAGCTGTCTGTTAATGATGGGGCAAACGGCATTCACACCCTGGTTGTCTTCAGTGACTCATGGCTTGAAAATGGTCAGGATTATATTAACCAGTTTCTTAATGTGGCCTTCGAAGGAAAGACTCCTGACAAATACGAACGGGAAAATGGCCGGAGTTCGATGGATCTCATTTCAACGATAAAAAAGTTGGAGGGTTATCATCGTGATTTCTTCATCATATTTGCTCATGTTGAACAAAATAGTGGGTTATGGATAGAACTTGATGGTGGACGCCTGAAAGAGTTGGGAGAAAACGAGTTTTTTAAGCGAAGGACATTAGGGTTTCAGAAAGTAAGAACGTATGATGTCCCTGACAGAGTATGCAAATCAAAAGTTCAAAACTGGCTTGATTGTTGGTATCCCGCTGAAGTTGAAGGTTCTGACTGCAAATCGATTGACGAAATTGGCCAAGGTGAAAAGGGCTATATAAAACTGGGGGCTTTTTCCTTTGATGCCGTCAAATTTGCATTGATTGACAAAGACAGCCGAATGTCAAAAGAACCCAAACCCCATACCCACTCTCATATCAAAGGGATTCGTTTTTACGGCGGAACATTGTCCGGCCATGTGTTGCATTTTTCTGCTGAACTCAATGCCCTGATTGGAATTCGCGGCAGCGGGAAATCATCGGTTCTTGAAGCGTTGCGGTATGCCTTGGATATTCCCTTCGGTGAAAAAGCGGGAGATATGAAATACAAGCAAGAGCTTGTGGGCTTTACGCTGGGCAGCGGTGGTAAAATTGAGATCGATGCCGTTGACCGTTATGGGCAAGCCAATACGATTCGGCGTGTCTGGAAAGAACCTTATTCGGAAGTTCTGATAGACGGGAAGCTACAACCCGGGGTTTCCATACGGGAAACAGTGATCCACAAACCCATCTATTTCGGTCAGAAAGATCTTTCCAGTACGGGAGAGGGTTTTGAAAATGATCTGGTGGACAAGCTGCTGGGCTCCAAACTGGATGCTGTTCGGCGTGATATTACAAGCCAGAAGATTAAGGTGGGTGAGGCTGTCGAGCGTTTATATAAAATTGACAATGTTCAGGATCAAATTGACGATCAGGAGAAGATCAAGAAGGATACAGAGCATCGACTGAAGTTTTATGCGGACCATGGTGTTGAGGCGAAGCTTCAGAAAAGGCTGGACTTTGACAGCGATATCCGCACCATGAAAAAAGGGAATGAACTTGTCGAAAGTTTTGTTTCAGACATTGAGGAATTTCTGGCCCGGAATGAGGACGACCTGAAAAATTTTCTGGGTTATACCTCAAAGCACAATCAAGAACTGTTTGGTCGTTATTACAAAGATTTTAACGTGTTTGTGAGCCTGGTCGACCAGATCAAAACGACCTTATCCAACCTGATACCTCATAAGGCAGGGCTTTTGGATCACCAGACTGAACTCAATAAAATTCGAAAAGGCATGGTTGAAGAATTCGCTGAGATCGAGCGTAAGTTGTCTGAAGAACTTAAAATCAGTGGCTCTCAAAACATAAGTTCAGATGAGTTTCTCAATCTGAAAAAGAAACTGACGACAGCCACCCAGATGATCACAGAACTAAAAAAACTGGGTAAACAGAAAACAACGTTGTATCAAACTCTGCTTGTTGAATTGCAGAAGCTGAGTGACCTTTGGCTTGAAGAATTCAACCTGATCAAAACAGAACTCGGCAAGGTCGGCGCAGGCAGTTCATCTCTTTCCATTGAATCCGGGTTCAGAGAAGACAGGCAAGCTTTTTTGGATTTCATGAAAGACATTTTCAAGGGAAGCCGACTCAGAGAAAACACATATCAAGGTATTATAGACCAGTACCCTGATTTTGTAGCAATATTCAAAGATTTTCATAATGCAAAAAGCTTATTCGGAAGTGACCCCCAGATTTTTACAGACCTGTTTATGGCAAATATCAAATCCCTTCTGACCTATCAGGTACCCAACAAATTTACGATTAAGTACCGTGGAAAAGAGCTACAGCACCATTCTCTGGGACAGCGTGCTTCAGCCTTGATTCTTTTTGTTCTCAGCCAACGGGAAAATGATGTGATCATCATTGACCAACCGGAAGATGATCTGGACAATCAAACGATTTACGAAGATGTGATTAAGCTGATCCGGAGGATGAAGCCTGATGTGCAGTTTATTTTTGCGACCCATAATCCGAATATTCCTGTGCTTGGTGACGCAGAACAGGTTCATGCGTGCTCATTCATGGATGATAAAGTCCTGGTAAAAAGTGGCAGCGTGGACAGCCCGGACACGCAAAAGTCCATCGTGAACATTATGGAAGGCGGTCAGGAAGCATTTGAAAGAAGAAAGGAAATTTACCAGATATGGAAACCATAGAAATCATGCAGGCGCTGGCCCAAGGCGAAGACAGCCGGAACCAGTTTAAAAAGAATATCAACAACGCGGATTCTCTGGCTTCAGAAATGGTTGCTTTCAGTAATGGGCAAGGTGGCTTTATTTTTGTCGGAGTAGATGACCATGGAAGCATTTCCGGTTTAACCACGGATGATATTCACAGACTCAATCAAATGATATCCGTTGTGGCCAGCCAGCATGTGATCCCTGCCATCAATCCCATAACACAAAACGCCACAATCGATGAAAAACTTGTCCTTGTCATCGAAATCCCCAAGGGGATCAATAAACCCTACCAGGATAAAAATGGCGTTTTCTGGGTAAAAAGCGGTGCTGATAAACGGAAAGCCACGTCCCGTGAAGAAATCCAGCGATTGTTTCAGGCATCGGGCATGGTTCACGCGGATATCATTCCGGCAAACGGACTGACGATATCAGATTTGGACATGCCCTATTTCCGTGAGTTTTTTCAAAAAAGATTTGGCGAATCTTTGGATGATCAGACCCTGCCATTGGATCAGACCATAACGAATATGAATCTCGGAAAAAACGGAGAGTTGAACATTACCGGGGCATTGATGTTCGCTAAATCTCCATCGACTCGTCTTCCGTCATTCATCGTCAAAGCCGGTGCATTCCCTGGAGAAACGATAACAGATGAAACGTATATCGACAGCCGTGATATTACAGGAAAACTTTCCGATATTTTTCAGCAAACCATTGGTTTTATTGTTTCCAATATCAAGCATGTGCAAGGAGATCAGTCTTTAAATAGTTTGGGTGAGCCGGAAATCCCAAGGATCGTTCTGGAAGAACTGGTTGCCAATGCCTTGGTTCATCGTGACTATTTTATTTCTGCACCGATACGGGTCTTTGTTTTTTCAAACCGGATCGAAATTATCAGTCCGGGTCATTTGCCCAACAACCTCACCGTGGCAAACATCAAAGCCGGGAATTCCAATACCAGAAATCCAGTGTTGGCATCATTCGCGTATCAAATTATACCCTATCGAGGGTTTGGCTCAGGTATTCTGAGGGCTTTGGCCAACTATCCTCATATTGATTTCATTGATGACCGCGAAGGCAATCTGTTCAAATGTATTATCAGAAGAAACCATTTATGATCGATCAAACGTATGTCGACTGTCTGGACAAACACTATTAAGCCCCATATGGCAAACCGCATATGGGACTTTTTTTTCGACGCTATCAGGTTTGATCTTGTATTTAATACATCAGAGCGCCTTCCGGGTTCCGGGAAGAATCAGGTTGAGGATCAGGCCCAAAAGGCCGGCCAGCCCGATTTTTTCGATGGAAAAACTTCCGGCGGAGAATTTCATGCCGCCGATGCCGCAGACAAGAATCAATGAAACGATGACCAGATTCCGGGCTTCGGTGAGATCGGTTTTGGAACGGGCCAGCGTGTTCAGACCCACCACCGTGATCATACCGAAAAGGAGAATCATGATGCCGCCCATGACCGGAGAAGGAATGGTCTGGAGAAGGGCTCCGATTTTTCCCACAAAAGCCAGGGCGATGGCGCAGAGGGCAGCCCAGGTCATGATGGCCGGATTGTAGGCTTTGGTCAGGGTCACTGCGCCGGTCACCTCCGAATAGGTGGTGTTGGGCGGGCCGCCGACAAACGACGCAAGGGACGTGGCGATGCCGTCGCCCATGAGGGTCCGGTGAATTCCCGGATCATCCACATAATCCTTGCCGGTGACGGAGCCGATGGCCAGCACGTCCCCGAAATGCTCGATGGCCGGAGCGATGGCCACAGGAAAGATGTAAACGATGGCGTCGAGGTTCCATGACGGCAGGGTGAACCTTGGAAGACTGAACCAGGAGGCCTTGGCCACGGGGGAAAAATCCACCAACCCCAGAACCATGGCAAGGGCGTAGCCCACAGCGATACCGATCAAAATGGGCACCAGACGGATCATGCCTTTGCCGAAAACCGCCACCGCCACGGTGACGGCAAGGGATGTCATGGACAGGATCATGGCCGTCCGGCCCACGATCCGGCCGTCCCCGATGGTTCCTGTGGCCATGCCAACCGCCACCGGAGCCAGTACCAGGCCGATGACCATGATCACCGGGCCGGTCACCACCGGCGGAAGCAGCCGGTGAAGAACGCCGGGCCCCTGCCATTTGATGAACACACTGAGAATCACGTAAAAAAATCCTGCGGCCACCAGACCGCAGAGCGTTGCCGGAACACCCCAGGTGGCCACGCCGTGCTGGATGGGCGCGATAAAGGCGAAGGAAGACGCCAGAAACACCGGCACCTTGCCCTGGGTGATCACCTGGAAAACCAGGGTTCCCAGTCCGGCGGTAAAAAGGGCCACATTGGGATCAAGACCTGTGAGGATGGGGACGAGAACAAGGGCCCCGAAGGCCACGAAAAGCATCTGGGCACCCAAAAGGGCGTCGTTTCTGCGAAAAACATACTCGGTTGTTTGAATTGGGCTTTCAGACATGGCGGGTTTTATCTCCTTTAATTTTATTTTGTCCCGAAAATTTTGTCCCCGGCATCCCCCAGACCCGGCAGGATGTAGCCCGATTCGTTCAACCGTTCATCCACGGCGGCCACGTAAATGTCCACGTCGGGATGCACCGTTTCCAGGCGTTTGATCCCTTCGGGAGCCGCCACGAGAAACAGCCCCCTGATTTTTTTGCAGCCCGATTTCTTGATCATGTCCACCGTAGCGATCAGGGTCCCTCCGGTGGCCAGCATGGGATCGAGGATCAGGGCCATGCGCTGGTCCATGTCACCGGTCATTTTTTCGTAATACGCCACCGGTTCCAGGGTTTCTTCGTTCCGGTAAAGGCCGATGACGCTGACCTTGGCCGAGGGAATCAGGTCGATCACCCCGCTCATCATGCCCAGCCCCGCCCTTAAAATGGGCACGATGGTGATTTTCTTTCCTTTGATCCGTTCCACCTCCACGGGCCCGGCCCATCCTTCCACGGTCCGTTTTTCCGTTTCAAGATCCTTGGTGGCTTCATAGGTCAGGAGCCGGGCCACTTCCGCGGCCAGATCCCTGAATTCCCTGGTGGATATGTCTTTTTTACGCATCAGACCCAGCTTGTGCCGGATCAGCGGATGCGACGCCACATAGACGCTCATAAATTCCCCCTTTTGCTCTGGTTTGCTTTACGGAATCATCGGCCCTTACCCCATGAGGCTTGATCCCGTTCTGTTTTTCAGTTATACATTCAGCACTGTCTTAACTACGTTATCATCTGTACTTTAAACAAGAAAAAAAACCGGGGTTCATGATGATCGGACACATACGAAAGCCCACCTGCCTGCTCCGCCCGACATTCCGGGATGTTCTTGTTTTCGTTATTCTTGCGGTTCTCACGCTGCCGGTATCCGCCGATGCCCTTGAAAAAAAAGAGTCGCAGGAAGTCTACGTCATTCCGGTGGAAGGGGAGGTCGGCCCGTCCATGGCCGCCTTCATCAAACGGGCGGTGTCCGGCATCGCCCAATCGGAAAGCACCCTCATCGTGCTGGAACTGGACACGTTCGGCGGCCGGGTGGATTCAGCCTTCGACATCGTGGACACCGTGACGGGCATCGAAAAAGCCAAAACCCTCGCCTATGTGAAGACCAAGGCCATTTCCGCCGGTGCCCTCATCGCCCTTTCCTGCAACAGCCTGATGATGAAGCACGGGACCACCCTGGGAGACTGCGCCCCCATCAGCATCGGCCCCGAAGGCCCCCAGATGCTGGGGGAAAAATTCCAGTCCCCGCTGAGGGCGAGGTTCCGGGCTCTTGCGAAAAAAAACGGGTACGATGAAAACCTGGCGGAATCCATGGTGAGTGAAAACCTTGAAATCATCCGGGTTACGGTGGACGGGAAAACACGCTACCTGGAATCCACGGACATCAACGACATGACCGCCAGGGAAAAAGCCCGGATCACCAACCGGAAAACCGTGGTGAAAAAAGGCGAACTCCTCACCATGGACGACCGGGAAGCCGTGAGCCTGGGCTTTTCAAAAGCCAGCGTCACGGATCTTGCCGGGGCTCTTGGAACCCTGTCGGCCCAGGCCAAGCCCCCTGTGTTCATAAGGCCCGACCTCACCGAACGATTCCTCGCCCTCGTCATTCTGTTCACCCCGTTTTTGATGATGATCGGTTTCTACGCCGTTTACCTGGAAATGAAAGCGCCGGGTTTCGGGGCACCGGGCATCATCGGCCTGATCTGCCTGTCTCTTGCTTTCGGGGCCCAGTATCTGGTGGGCAACGCCAACTACACCGAACTCCTGGTCATCCTTCTGGGGCTGGTGCTGCTGGGTTTCGAGGTGTTTGTGATACCGGGCTTCGGCATCGCGGGCATCGCCGGTTTTTTCTTCATATCCGTGGGGCTTGTGCTGTCCCTCCAGGATTTCGTGCTGCCCCAGCCCTCTATGCCCTGGCAGGGCGGCCTTTTCACGAAAAACATCAGCATCGTGGTGGGGGCGTATGTTCTGGCCGTCATTTTCGGGCTCCTCACCTTCCGCTATGTATTTCCAAAACTGTCCGTTGGCGGTAAAGGGCCCTATCTTCAGGCCAGCCTCGGCGAGGCTCACGCGGATTCCCTTGAAATCGAAAAAACCCGGGAAGGCGATGAAGGTGTGGCCCTTTCCTATCTCCGGCCGTCTGGAAAAATCAAGATCGGACACGATGTCCTGGACGCCATCACCGAAGGGGACTTCATCGAAAGCGGAACGACGGTGGTTGTGGCCCGGATCAGCGGCAACCGGATCATCGTGTCACGAAAGGAATACCATGTCTAACCTCACGTTTCCCATCGTTCTTCAGATCCTCGCCGTGTTCGTGATCATCGTGGAGGTCATCATCCCCACCGGCGGCATCCTCGCCATTCTGTCCACCGGGCTTGTGGGCGGGTCGCTGTACATGGTGTTCACCGGCGTTTCCAAAACCGCCGGTTACGCCTTTGTGGCCGCGGACCTTGTGGTCATCCCTGCGGCGGTTTACGTGGGCCTCAAGCTCCTGGCCCGGTCTCCGGCCGCTCTCAAAAAAAGCCTCACCCGCGAAGACGGCGTCCAGAGCCAGTCCCCGGAACTGGAAGGCTACCTGGGCATGGACGGCGTCACCGTCACGGATCTCCGGCCTTCCGGAGTGGCCCTCATCGACGGGAAAAGGCTTGACGTGGTGAGTCGCGGCGAGTATCTTGAAAAAAATTCGCCCGTTACCGTAATCGCCGTCACCGGCAACCAGATCATCGTCCGTCAGAAAGAGTAAGTCATTTTTTTACCATACATTATCAACCTAAAACCGGTTTGAACGGCGAAGGGCGGAGTCTTGCCTTCGCGGCCTTTTAAGACCGGAATTACCAAGGAGAGATTATGGACATCCAAACCATCATTACCATCGTGATCGCCATATTCGTGATCATCTTTGTCCTGTTCGTGGCGTCATCCATCAAACTCTGGATTCAGGCTCTGGTGTCAGGAGCCCATGTGGGCCTTTTCACCATCGTGTTCATGCGCTTCAGAAAGGTTCCGCCCAAGCTCATCGTGGAATCCCTGATCATGGCGGTAAAAGCCGGGATCAGCGTGGACACCGACGGCCTGGAATCCCACTATCTCGCCGGCGGCAATGTGACCCGGGTGGTCCAGGCCCTCATCGCCGCAGACAAAGCCAACATCGACCTCAAGTTCAACCGGGCCGCAGCCATCGACCTGGCCGGGCGTAATGTTCTTGAAGCGGTGCAGATGAGCGTCAATCCCAAAGTCATTGAAACACCGAAAGTCTCGGCCATGGCCAAAGACGGCATCCAGCTCACCGCCATGGCCAGAGTCACGGTTCGGGCCAACATCGACAGGCTTGTGGGCGGTGCCGGAGCCGACACCATTCTGGCCCGGGTCGGCGAAGGCATCGTGTCCACCATCGGTTCAGCAGGCAGCCACAAGGACGTGCTTGAAAATCCGGACAACATCTCCAAGACCGTTCTGGCCAAAGGTCTGGACTCCGGCACGGCCTATGAGATCCTGTCCATCGACATCGCCGACGTGGACGTGGGTAAAAACATCGGGGCCAACCTTGAAACCGACCGGGCCGAGGCGGACAAAAAAATCGCCCAGGCCAAAGCCGAAGAACGACGGGCCATGGCCTTTGCCGCCGAACAGGAAATGAAAGCCAAAGTGGAAGCCATGAGGGCCAAAGTCGTGGAAGCCGAAGCGCGCATTCCCCTGGCCATCGCCGAAGCCTTCATGAAAGGCAACCTCGGCATCATGGACTACTACAAAATGAAGAACGTCATGGCCGACACCCAGATGCGTGAAAACATCGGTGCGGGAGACGAAAAGGGCCCTAACCAATAACGGCCATGGGCCGCCCGGAGGACGGGCAGCCCACACTGAATGATGAAAGACGGCATGTGTCCCGCATGCCGCTTTCATACCACACACGAGGTCCGACTATGGAAACCCTGATCACCATCGGTGTCGTCATCTACATCATCCTGTCCATCCGCAAGGCCCTGTCTTTCGGAAAAGACGGAACAAAGAAACCGGCGAAGGGCGGCTGGCAGGACAAGCTCCAGGAGATGGCGAGGCAGATCAAAGAAGAAATGGAGAAAGCCCAGCGCGAGGCCCAGGGACTTCCCCCGGCTCCGCCGCCCCTTCCTCCGGGCGACATGTCCGACGACATGACGGCGGACCCGGAATGGGAAGACCTGGAAGAAGAATCCGACATTGTGACCATGGAAGAATCGGTGAACGAGGAAGCCCAGGATCTGGAGCTTGACGTCGCCTCGGATTTCACGGCCGAAGAAACCGGAATTCCCGCGCCGCCCTTGCCCCAGAAATCCGAGCACGCCTGGGATAAATCACCTGTAAAAAAACGGCATGGCGCACATCTTTCCCGAAAAAACCTGAAACAGGCTTTGATCTGGTCCGAGATCCTTGCGAAACCCTTGAGCCTGAGAGAATAATGAGGGTTCCGATCGGGTGGCTTCAGGGTTGCCGTGTTCGCTAATTCCTGAGGTGATCCGTTGACACTCTATAAGTAGGTCGGGTTCTTCAAGCCCGACAACTGGCCCGATCCGCTGAATATCCGGTCGGCGATTTCAACGCGCTGATCCTGAAGATGCCAACGATTGTGGGACGAATGGGCGTTCGTAGTATCATAAGGATGGGGCCATGTGTCGGCTTTCGTGCCTCAAGCCGACCTACGAGAGGGTGGATTCAGGATTGTGGTGTTCGATGAAGCAGAGATATAATTCCATTTAACCCAAAGAGACGAGGAGACGTCCGAACATGAACTGGTATTACGCGAAAGGCAGAGAACGGCTGGGTCCCTTTGACGAAACACAATTCCGGGATCTTGTCCGTTCCGGCGAGATCACAGGGACCACGCTGGTGTGGAACGAAACGCTGAGCGGCTGGAAACGCTACGGGGAAGTCCGGGACGCGGCGTTCAGCGGACCGGTGCCCGAGCCTCCGCCCCGGATGGACGACGACGTTTCCCCTGAATCAGCGCAGGAGTCCGCCCAGGAAAGCCCCCGTTCGGCGTGCAGCCAGTGTGGACGTTCCTTCCCTTTAAGCGATCTTTTGACCTTTGAAGGAAAAAGGGTCTGCGCGTCGTGCAAACCGGCCTTTGTCCAGAAAATCAGGGAAGGCGTCTCCGTGGGGGAGCTGGTCTACGCCGGATTCTGGATCCGTTTCGCCGCCAAGTTCATCGACGGTATCATTCTGGGTATCATCAACATGGTCATCGGTTTCGTCACCACCTCGGGCATGGACCCCAACACCCTGGACCCCATGGCCATCATGCGCGGCGCCATGGTCTCCGGCCTTTTCCAGTTCACGGTCCAGGCGGCCTACACCTCGTTTTTCCTGGGACGGTTCAGCGCAACCCCCGGCAAAATGGTCTGCGGCCTCAAAGTCATCTCACCGGACGGCGAGCCCGTCAGCTATCTGAAAGGATTCGGACGCTGCTGCGCCGAGATTCTGAGCAGCATCATCCTGTGCATCGGTTATCTGATGGCAGCCTGGGACGATGAAAAACGGGCCCTCCACGACCGGATCTGCAACACCCGCGTGGTGAAAAAAGGCTGATCATGGACTGTCCCCGCTGCCATACCCCGTTGGCTCCGGCCAACATTAACACGGACCGTTTCGAACGCTGTCCGTCCTGCGGTGCGCACGTAAGGGCCGATCTTTTCCCTGCCGCCTTCTCGGCGGGGAAAAAAACCGAAACCGCCGAAAAAGTCATAGACGGTTCGGGTTCGGGATGTTTCTATCACCCGGACAAAAAAGCCGTGGTTCACTGCGGGTCCTGTGGGCGCTTTCTCTGCGCGCTGTGCGATGTGGAACTCTCGGCAGGAGAACATATCTGTTTCTCCTGCCTTGAAACCGGAAAAAAAAAGAAAAAGCGGGTGGACCTGGAACATCACAGGACCCTGTACGACGGCATCGCCCTGCGCCTTGCCACGATTCCGCTCCTGATCTTCTGGTTCACCCTGATCACCGCTCCGGTGGCCCTTTACATGTCCATCCGGTATTACAGGGCCCCCGGCAGCATCATTCCGAGAACCCGGGTCCGGTTCATCGCCGCCGGAATTCTGTCCGCCTGTCAGATCGCGGGCTGGATCGCCGGGATTTACATGATCGCCACATGAACACCAGGAATTTTTTTTAAGCCATGGCACGAAAACCCAAACTCTACACCCGGCTTCCCGGCGTCACGTATAAAAATTTCGGGAAGCACACCCTGTGGAAGGGCCCGGACCATCTGCTCCTCATGTATTCCAACGGAATGAGCGAGGACTACAAACGGTTCTACTACAAAGACATCCTGGGTATCGTCACGCGGAAGACCGCAAGCGGCACCGTGGTTCTTCTGGTGATCCTCTCGCTGTTTCTCCTCACGGCCGGGTTCAGCTGGCACCTTTCCCGGCTTGTGGACTATCTTCCCGGAGCCGTGTTCCTGGGGATCACGGCCGCCGTGTTTTTCATCTACCTCATCGCCCTCCTCATCAAAGGCCCGTCCTGCGAATGCCGCATCATCACCGCTGTCCAGGACGAGACGCTCAGGGCCGTCAGCCTGATGAAACACGCGCGGAAACTCATGACCGCGCTGAAACCCCTCATCGTCAGCGCCCAGGGCAGCATGTCGGCCGACGCGGTTCCCCAGGCCCTCGAAACCCTGGACGGATTGAAACATTCAAGAGAAAAGGGCCGGACGATCCTGAAACAGTCAGAGCTTGCAGGCAAGGTCACGAATCCCCGGATTGCAAACATGTTCAACACCGCGCTGCACGGAAGCCTCCTCTTCTTCGCCGTCACGGTGGCCGCAAGCCTCTCCCAACGAACCCTGCTCCTGGTTTCCCTCGCTTACATCTTTCTTTTCACCGCCGGTCTTTCTTCGGCGGGGGTTTTGACCACCCAGGGGCCTCACCGCTCCGCACCGGCCCTGAAAAAACTGGCCTGGACCGGCATGGCCTTTGTTCTGGCCGCCTTTATCCAGAGCTACGGTGAAATGCTGGTGCTGTTCATGGTCAAATCATTCAAGGGGCAGATCACGATGGACCAGTTCGACATGTTCCGCCAGTATTACAGCCTCAAGCCCCTTGATTATTCGGTGGTCACCGTGATGGAGTCCGTGAAAATCGGGGCCGCGGCCCTTCTGGGGATTCCCGGAGTTCTCCTTACAGTCATCCACGGGAGATCACACCATGAATCCCATTGAAACCCGGCGCTGTTTCAACCACGCGGAACGCGAAGCGGCGGCCCGCTGCCTCGCGTGCGGCCGTTTTTTCTGCCGTGAATGCGTCACCGAGCACGAGGACCGGGTTCTCTGCGCGGCCTGCATCGCCGGACAGAGCGCCGGCCCCCACGGAACGGGCCGAAGTTTCAGAAACCTGAAAGCCCTTTTTCTTATTGGATTCGGGTTCACCGTGCTGTTTCTGGTGTTTTACTACGCTGGCACCGCGCTGACGAAAATCCCCGCCGAATTCCACAAGGGAGGGTTGTGGTGAACCCCAAAACCCCTGCCAGACCAGCGCTCCAGCTCGTCGAAGACGCCGTGGACATTCTTCGAAGCGATCCTTTGCGTTTCCTTCTTCCGTATTACCTGGGAAGCCTGCCCTTTTACCTGGCCCTTCTGTTCTTTGTCACGGACATGCAGAGCGCGTTTGCCGAATCCCGCCTCGTGCCTTCGGCCGTGGGCCTGTCCATCCTGTTCATGGTCATGAAGCTGTTCCAGAGCCTGTTCGCCACACGGGTTTACCACCGCATGGCCCACAGTGAAAACGGCCCGGCAAGCCCCGGCTCTCTGTTCCGTCTTTTTTCGTACCAGGCGGCGGTCCAGGCCAGCGGGTTCATCGTCCTTCCGCTGGCCCTTCTCGCCACCCTGCCCTACGTCACCACGGCGGCGTTTTACCAGAACGCCCTGGCCGTCCCGCCCCAGGTCCATGACGGCCGTTCCGTCACCGGCCGGATATGGCGGACAGCCTCCCACGCCCCGGCCCAGAACCACATGATCTACCTGATCTTCCTTGCGCTTCGGCTGGGCGTGCTCATCAACATCGGCATCCTGGTTTACACCGGCCCCGGGCTTCTGAAAAGCCTTTCAGGCATTGAGACCACATTCTCCATGGGCGGTTTTTCCCTGTTCAACAGCACGTCCATTCTCACAATTCTCGTTCTCACCCAGCTGGTCACCGACCCTCTTTACAAAGCCGTTCACGCCATACGTTGCTTTTACGCCCAGGCCGAATCCAGCGGCGAAGACCTCAAAGCCGAACTCCTTCACATCCGGAAAACCCTTTCAAACCTGGCTGTGGCCCTGGTTTTCACCCTGACGGCGCTGGCTTTTTTTCAAACCCCTTCCTTTGCAGACCAGAGTGCCCCGTCGCATAGCACGGACCATGCCCATGCCGGGGTTTCACCGGAAGCCCTTGAAACAAGCATTGGCGACGTGATCCATCGGCGTGAATTCGCCTGGCGCATGCCCACGGACAAAACCGGGGCAACACAGAAGAAAGACCTGCTGGACCGCGTGGCGGACTGGATCGGGCCCTGGTTCAAAAAAGCCGCGGACACCGTGTCCCGCTTTTTCGAAAAAATCGCCGAATGGCTTAAAAAAATCATGCCCGAACCCAAAGACCGCCCTGAAAACCACACCGGCGAAAAAAAACCCCTGACCCGAACGCTGCTTTACGGGCTTTTGGGTGCCGCGCTGCTCCTTCTTGCGGGATTCATCCTCCGGACCGTGTTCGCCGCCCTGAAGGAAAAAGCGCACGGGGACACCGGCTGCGCCAGTCCGGTTCCCGATGTATCCGCCGACTCGACCCAGGCCGGTGACCTCCCGGCATCGGCCTGGCGGGCGGTCTCCCTGGAACTGCTGGCAAAGGGGGAATACCGGCTGGCGATCCGGGCTTTTTATTTCGAAACCCTGGCCTCGCTGGCCGACTCGAATTTTCTGTCCATCGCCCAGCACAAATCCAACCGGGAGTACCAGCGCGAACTTTCAATCCGGGCCCACGAAAAAGAAACCATGAACGACCTGTTTCAAAGGAGCGTGGCCGTGATGGACCGGGTGTGGTACGGCAACATAAACGTGGGAAGAGACGACGCGGAGGACTTCGCCCGCTGCCAGGAAAGGATCATGGCCCATGCGCGATGACACCGCAAAACGGCTTTCCCTGTTCCTGCTCATCCTGATCCTCTTCGGCTTTTTCTTCGGTGTCATCCGCGTGTTCACCCTGCGCTTCCAGACCGGGGACATCTATCCGCCCTATTCGTCGTTCCGTTCCGATCCTCTGGGCTGCCGGGGGTTGTACGACGCCCTCATCCATACCGGAGCCGTGGATGTCCGCCGGAATGTCACACCTCTCCACCGCTTAGCCCCCCAGACGGACATCACCGTCTTTGTTCCGGGCGTCAACGCCGCCGACATGTCGCAAAGCGTCCCACAGAGCTGGTTTGACGCTGTGGACACCCTGGTGAAAAGCGGAGCCCGGCTGGTCATCGGCTACGCCCCGTCCCGTTTCGAGGCGTCCCCTGAGAAAAACGACATCCGGACGCCCGTTAAACCTTCGGAAAAGAAGGCCCCGGTGAAAAAGGCAAAGAACACCACGGAAAAGCCTACCGATAAAAAGGGAAAACACCCTGAACCGGAAACGGCCCCGGACACACCGGATGATGAACCCTATCCCGTGAAGCGGGTGGATCTATACAAAGCCTGGGGCTTTGCCCATGATTTCGCCGAAAAAGCGGAAGGCACGGCCAGACCCGCTGCAAACGCCTTGAAAACCCTCAAACTCCATGATCAGACCTGGCACTCCTCCGGCTTTTTCACCGGCCTTGCCAAAGCCTGGAAACCCGTGTACACCGTCAACGGCCGGGTGGTTCTCATGGAGCGCCCCCTGGGCCGGGGCAGCCTGGTCATGGCGTCGGACAGTTTTTTCATGAGCAACGAAGCCCTGAAAAACGAACCCAACCCCATACTTTTAGCGTATCTTGCCGGAAAAAGCCGGACGATTCTCTTCGATGAATCCCATTTCGGCATCCGGACGGAACCGGGCATCACAGGGCTTGTGCGTCACTTCGGACTCCAGGGTTTCGCGGCATCGGTTGCGCTGTTCTGCCTGCTCTACCTGTGGAAAAATTCAGGCAGCTTCATTCCCCCCAGAGATGAGGAAGAGGTTCCCGGTGTATCGGCAAGGGACCAGATTTCGGGGCTTGCGGGGCTTTACGAAAAAAACATCCGGGACAAAGACCTCCTTACCGTGTGCGTGGCGGAATGGGAAAAAACAGCGGCGGCAGGACGATACACGTCTAAAGACAGCGGCGACATACGAAACGCTCTGCGCGCCCTGGCCGCAGGGAACGATGGAGCCCCCCCGGACCCGGTTTCAGGTTTCAGGGACATCAAACGGCGATTGAGCGAAAAGGAATTCCTATGACCTTGATGAACGACACACAGACGACAAACGCGGAAACGGAACTCATACTCGATGTGATGGACCGGGCGAGAACGGAAGTGGCCAAAGTGATCATCGGCCAGAGCGACGTGGTGGATCAGTGCCTTATCGCCATCTTCACCAACAGCCATGTGCTGGTGGAGGGCGTTCCCGGCGTGGGCAAAACCCTCCTGGTGAAAACCCTGGCCCATGTGCTGGGCTGCGATTTTTCCCGCATCCAGTTCACCCCGGATCTCATGCCCGCCGACATCACCGGAACCCATGTGTTCGACATGCGGAACAACAGCTTTTCACTGATCAAGGGTCCGGTGTTCACCACCTTTCTCCTGGCCGATGAAATCAACCGGGCTCCGGCCAAGACCCAGTCCGCCCTTCTCCAGGCCATGCAGGAGAGGACCGTCACCATCGACCGGGACACCCACACCCTGTCTCCGGATTTCACGGTATTCGCCACCCAGAATCCCATCGAGTTCGACGGCACCTACCCCCTGCCCGAAGCCCAGAAAGACCGGTTTCTGCTGAAAATTTCCGTGGACCAGCCCAGCCGGGACGAAGAACTGAGTCTCGCGACGCGGATGCTGGGGAACGACTCGCCGGAGCAGGTGCTCGCCTCAGGAGCCGTGAAGCCCGTGCTGAAAGGCGAAACCCTTTCGAAACTCAGGTCCTGTCTCCAGAGCATTCTGATCAAAGACGACCTGGTGTCGTACATCGTGGACCTGGTCCGGAAAACGCGGACCCATCCCTCGGTAATGACCGGCGCAGGACCAAGAGCCACCCAGGCTCTGGTTCTCTCGGCCCGGGCCATGGCCGCGCTGTCCGGCCGCGCCTTCGTCATTCCGGACGACATCAAGTTCATGGTGCCCCGTGTGCTGGAACACCGGATGATCCTCCGGCCCGAATACGAAATCGAAGGGCTCACCGTGAACGAGGTCGTCGGGGCTATTTTGCGGGACGTGGCCGTTCCAAGATAGGCATCACCAGTGGGGCTGGTTTCCGATCCGGTAGTTCATCACCTCGAGGGTGTTGCTGATCACCACAAATGCACCGGGATCGATACGACGGACCAGATTCTTCAGATCTCCGAGTTCGGGAAATGTGACCACGGTGTAAAGGATGCTTTCCTTTTCGCCTTTGAATCCGCCTTTACCGTCCAGGATGGTCACCCCTCTCCGGATGTCCCTAAGGATTTCATCGGATATGACTTTCCAGTGCGGTGAAATGATGAACACCGCCTTTCTCTGGCTGAGCCCGGTGACCAGAATATTGACCACCTTGGCGCTGACATAGATGACGATCAGGGTGTACAGGGCCGATTCGATTGAAAAAAAATACGCAGCAAGCACCAGAACAACGGCATTGACAAAAAGAATGGTGTTTCCGAGACTGATTGAAAAACGTTTAAGCAGCATGACCGCAAGGATGTCCATGCCCCCCTGTGAACCGGAAGACCGCAACGTGAGCCCCACCGCAGCTCCAAGGACGATTCCCCCGAGAAGGGCATTGAGGAGTTTGTCATGGAGGTTGATGTGGACATGGACCAAGGACAGCGCCAGGGAGAGGCTGACCGCTCCGATGATGCTGAAGAAGAAAAACCGTCTGCCGACAGCCATCCAGGCTGCGATGAACATCGGAATGTTCATGGCGATATAGATCCACTCCACACGCCATGCCGGAATAATGGAATGGATCACAAGGGCGATACCCGTGACCCCGCCGGACACGAACTGGTTCGGAATCAGAATCCCGTTGACGGCCAGAGCTGAAATGATGCTGCCTGCGGCAATCAGTGCGATATCCCTGACGACCTGGCGGGTTGATTCAAATATGACTTGCGGTTGCATGGGACCTCCCAAGGCTGACTCCTTTTTCCTCATATCGTATCAGCGAAGCAATTATTTCCAAATAACATCAATATCATATATTCAAATATTTATGGTGCTCACGCGGTGTGATGTGGGTTCTGTGTTCCTCCCATTCCGCAGTCTTGAGACGAATGTAGTTGCCATAGATCGTTTCCCCCAGAAATTCCCTCAGGAAATCACTGCGTTCGGCCTCCACAAGGGCCTCGTACAGGCTTCGTGGAAGAAAACGCTCATCCCATAACAGCTTGGATTCGATTCTTTTTTCATAGGCACTCCCCGTATCGGGCTGGCCGCAGTCCATTTTGTTTTCGATGCCCTTGATGCCCATGGCGATCAGGGCCGCCATCTGGAGATAGACATTGCCTGATGGATCGGGGCTTCGGATCTCAACACGGGTGTTTTCAGCCGTTGCCGTATAAGGCACCCGGATCATTGAACTTCGGTTTCTGAAGCCCCAGCTTCTGAGAATCGGAGCCTCTTTCTCCTTGATATAGGCTTTGTAGGAATTGTAAGTCGACGCCATGATGACGGACGTTTCACGCGCGTAACGCAGGATGCCTCCCATGAAAAACCGCGCGTCGTCGCTCAGATTGTATTCGGCCCCTTTCCTGAAAAATAGGTTTTTCCCATGGCTGTCCTGCATGGAAATGTGAATGTGAAACGCGCTGCGGTTCAGGCTGTCGAAGGGTTTGGGCATAAATGTGGCGTAAAACCCCTTTTTCATGGCAATTTTTTTAGCGACATATGAAAAGAGAACCGTCCGGTCTGCCGCTTCCAGGGGGTCGCAGCATTCAAGATTGATTTCATGCTGCGACGGTGTCACTTCGTGATGATTCTTTTCATAGTGAATCCCGCATCCGGCAAGGACATCGATGATATTGTGCCGGATGTATTCACCCCGGTCGTGGGGCTCCGAATGACAATAACCGGCTTTGTCCGAGTGGGATTTTTCTCCGATATGCTCACCACTCAAATCGAATTCGTTGCCATTGAGGAGAAAAAACTCATGCTCCGGCCCGACAAGAAACCGGACCCCATATTTTTTTTCCGCGTCGTCAAGGGTCTTTTCAAGAATGGCCCTGGCGTCAACCTCAGAGCGTTCTCCATGTTCGTTCATAATTTTTCCAACGAAAAACCGGACGGTTTCTCCTTTAAACCGGATGTCCCTCACACTTTTCATGTCGGGAAAAAGAAGACGGTCGCTGTTTTCCACGCTGGCAAAACCCGAAATCGAGCTCCCGTCAAACCCGATCCCATGTTTTTCTATGCTTTCAAGGTCCCTGGGATTGACGGACAGGTTCATGACCCGCCCATCAAGATCGGTAAAAAATATTTTTGTAAATTCCATGGGAATTTTCTGATGTATCATACCACCTCTTTTTTTTGATAATTGATAAGCTGAAACGCGATGCAAAGCCCATTTCTCAATTCATGATTTAAAAATAATACCAGATACTTGAATAATCTTCAGCGTTCTCGCCCATTGAACTGAGCCGGTCAAGGTAGGTAAGGATCGGAATATCCGTCCCCACATAGGCGCTTCGCTCCACAATATTTTTTTCCCAGGGATGAAATTCGTAAACCCTTGATCCGTCGGGAAGCACCGAGATCAGATCCCTGTGCTGGTAGGCCCTGAGATAGTTTTTTCCAAGGCCGGGCACATTGTACACCGGTTCGTCTGTCCGCCGTGAGCCCGGCAGGAGGCGGCTTTCCTCTTTGTGTTCCTGGAGAATACGGGCCACGGGAACGCGGTAGTCCTGTGTCTCATCTTTTCCCTTGGGGGCGAAGGTGTAATAGGAATCAATACCGCAGACCCGGATCAGCCGGCGCAGCGCCGTGGCTTCGTACCTTCGGGATACAAAGAAATTGAACACATGCTGGTTGTAAACCCCGATGCCCTGACGTTTCAGAAGATCAACCGCTTCAACGAGCTGTGGCGTCACTTCGTAAACATGTTCAATATGGGTGACCAGGGCCACGTCACGCCTTCCCGGTTTCCTGAAACTTCCAAGCAGCTCCGCCAGTTTCGGTGTTATGCGCATGGGCATCGTCACAGGCACCCGGCTCCCGATCCTGATCATTTCCACATGTTCAATATTCGCAACCCGCCGGAGGATGGTTTCAAGCGCCTTGTCCGTCATGGCCAGAGGGTCACCCCCGGTGATCAGTACCTCCTTCACGGAGGGATGGGTTTCGATCCAGTTGAACGCATCATCCAGAGCCTTGCGTCCCGCCATGGCTTTCGGTGCCATGGCCTCGTCGATTTCCCAGTTTCTCTGGCAGTAGACGCAGATCTGGGGACAGGTGTTGAACGGCTTCAATATGGCCACGGCCGGATACCTGCGGGTCACAAGATCGATGGGCGATGTGTCGGCTTCGAGCATGAAATCAAAGGCATCCCCACGATTGTCTGCATGGACGGCCATGAGGTCCACGTAGTTTGCGGGAGGAATGACCTGGGCCCTGACCGCCATATCCCTTCCGGACTCCGGATCGTTGTCGATCAGCGAGGCGTAATACGGCGTGATGCCGAAAGGGATACGGGCTTTGACGGCTTTTTTGACGGTTTCATATTCCTCCGAGCTCACAGCGGCCAGCCGGGACAGGTCGTCGGCGGATCTGATGATGTGTTTGATCTGCCAGTGCCAGTTGTTCCAGTCCTTCTGTGTCGCCCCGAGGGTACCTAAGATTTCCCTGCGTCGGTGCCGTCGCCGGATCACCGATTCATGCGAAAGACCGTCAGGGTATCGTTTCATGATGGTTTCCACGCTGTCCCATATGGCATCGAGTTCGACGGATCTGATGATGGCCGCGTCCCGGCCGGAGATATCATCAAGACTGGATTTCGCCGGACTGGGCGCATGGGGAACACCTCTCAACCCCCTGAACAGATGAATCATCTCGGCGAAAAAACCTTCGCCGAGATCATGTCTCGGAATATTCCGGGCCATGTCCCACAGGGCCTTTGTGACACTGAACCCGGACAGGGCGTCGGACCGTTCCGCGATCATGCTTCTGAAGACCCTGGCGCAATCCCGCATGATGATCACCTCATGATCATCCCGGTTGTTCATATTTTTGCCATGCCGCTCATACTGGATGCCCGTCACGGTGCCATAGATAATCGAACGGGCCGATTCAAGGTCTGTGCATTTTTCGATGTTTTTTAAAATGATTCTGCCTTCGGTGAGGCAATCCTCCATGGTGTATTGGGTTTCAGTCATTAATTTACTCCTTTTCATGAATTATCATCTTGGAATACGGGATGTTGCATTGAATTCAACGATGACTTTCATGAACACCCGGCTTGCCCGATAAAAGGGCAGGCCGGATACGTGTCTAAATATTTCGTTCAGCAAGACAGACATCGATAATAATATTATTATTTCAGAAAGATATAATCATCAAGAAAGAGTCTGTTTTAGATAGAAAAATACCATTGATCCGTTTATGGAACATGAGAGATCTGAATTTCAAACCTTATCAATTGGTATTATTACCGATGGATGAACATTACTTCAGATGAAGTCACTCAAAAATAAGAAACATGCACGGGAAGGCTTGTTTCGAATGACGCAGGGCGGTTCATGAAAGATTCATGAATTTCAATAGACCTTCGCCATGTAGTTTTTCAGCATATGATTGATCACCTCCCTCATCATACAGAAGATTGTTGATATGAGTAAGATGATAGCAGGGCATTTCCACAATATGCAAGCATTAATTTTTTTTATCGTTCATCAGTATCTCTTAATGCCATATTTAGATATCCTGAAAATAGCTCCTGATAAGGGGCATGGAAAATTGGAAAAATGATTTGACGCACTTACCGTTGCACCATAGAATGCACGCATGGAGGTGAATTATGAGAACCCATGTTGTGTTAGATGACAATCTTATTGATGAAGCGTTCAAATGCGCTGAAAACATCCATACAAAAAAAGAGCTGATTGAAACGGCGTTAAAAGAATTCGTGAGAAACAGAAAGCAGAAAAATCTCCGCGACCTCAAAGGCAAAATACTCTTTTCTGAAAACTATGATTACAAAAAAATGAGACAAGGCGAATGATACTGGTCGATACGTCTGTATTGATCGATTATCTGAAAGGGATCGACAACCCTGCGACTCGTTCGCTCGATCATATTCTTGAAATGGGAATTCCTTTTGGAATCAATGAATTCATCTTTCAAGAAATTTTACAAGGTGCCAAAACCACCCATGAATTCCAGAAATTAAAGGATTATCTCGAAACACTTACTTTTTATTCCTTGAGATCCGGCAAAGAATCTTATGAACGATCTGCATTGATGTATTTCAATTGCCGAAGAAAAGGAATTACGATTCGAAGTACCATTGATCTTCTGATTGCCCAGACAGCCATAGAAAACGAACTTTACCTTCTTCATAACGATAACGATTTCACAAACATGGGGAAAGCTGTTTCAGACCTTCAATTTTATGGTTAAAAATAATGATTATCTGGAACGTTTTTTAGAATGACCATACTCCCGACAAACCGGCTTCTCTTAACAACAGCGCTGATCTTTTTCCCCGGCACCCTCGTTCCGGTGTTTCTGCCGGAAACGGAAACCACTGCTGCGGTGCTGATGGCGGGCTTATTCTTTGCGTCGGTTCTGGACGCCCTGGGATCACGGTCAAAACTCAAGGGAATTGACCTGACAGTGCCCGGCGTCGTCCGGCTGAGCCGGGGCCGGGCGTCTGTGATCCCTGTTTCCATGACCCACGGTTTCACGAAACCCCAGGTTCTGAGGCTCGGGCTTGTCCTGCCAAAGGGTGTGGACGCGGGACCACCGGACGGTCCCCCGGAATGCCGTCTGGTTCTCTCCAAAAACACCGGGGCTGGCCAGACCGATTTTCCGGTGATTTCAAACCGGACAGGCTGTCATGCCCTCACGGATCTCCGGCTTGAAATCCGGTCCACCGGCGGTTTCTGGAGTGTCCGGGAGAAGCGGACCGTCCGTTCGGAAATCCGCGTCTATCCCGATCTGGCCGCAGAACGGCGGGCCCTGGCCTCGCTGTTTCTGGAACGGGGCACGGGCAGCCACGCCCGGCGCATGGTGGGAAAAGGCCGGGAATTTGAAAAGCTCAGGGAATACGCGCCGGGAGACACCTACGAGGACATCCACTGGAAAGCCACAGCCCGGCGGGCCCGGCCCATTTCCAAAGTGTTCCAGGTGGAACGGACCCAGGACATCTACGTTTTCGTGGACGCCTCCCGCCTGAGCGGCAGACCCGCAACCCTTTCCACGCGCATGGAAACCGGAGAACGCCGGGCAGCGACTGGCGAAAGGGCCCCCGTTGAGTCGGTCTTCGACCGTTATCTGAGCGCGGCTCTCACCACCGGCCTTGCGGCTGAAAAACAGGGAGACCGGTTTGGCATGGGTGTGTTCGCCGACTCGGTCCTGGGTTTCGTGAAGGCCCGAAGCGGAAAAACCCATTTCAACATCTGCCGGGACCTGGTGTACACCGTGGCCCCCCGGCGGGTCAGCCCGGACTACTCCGAATTCTTCACCTTCACCGGCACGCGACTGAGAAAAAGGTCCCTTATTTTCATCCTCACCAGCCTCGAAGACCCGGTGACTGCCGATCATTTCCTTGCCAACATCCACGTCCTTTCACGGAAACACCTGGTGATGGTGGTGATGCTGAAACCGCCGTCCGTGGCGCCCATATTTCACAGCAAAGGCGCGGAAGTGAACACAGCCGCCGACATTCACCGGCATCTTGCCGGGCATACGGTGTGGACCGGGCTTCACGAACTGGAAACCGCCCTGAACCGCCAGGGCGTGGGTTTTTTCCTCACGGACAACCCGTCGCTCTGTCCCTTCCTCGTCTCACGATACCTTGACGTCAAACAGAGGCAGACGTTATGATCATCGACCTTTCCCGGTTTATCGAAAACGAAAAACCGTTCTGGACGGAACTGGAAACCCTCTTGGACCGTATGGAACGGGATGCGGCCTTTCGCATGGATGTCCGGGGCCTTAAGCGCTTCCATTATCTTTACCAGCGGGCATCTTCAGCCCTTAGCCGTATAACCGACGTGAGTTCGGAGAAAAACCTGAAAATCTATCTCGAATCCCTGGTGGGCCGGGCCTTTGCCGAAATCCATAAACAGCGGAGCAGGTTCACGTTCGGAAATCCCCTGACCTGGTTCTTACGGACCTTTCCCAGAACTGTGCGAAAGCACGCCGCAGCCCTTGCCGTATCCCTCGCCATCACTTTCGCCGGATGCATGTTCGGGGCTTTCGCCGTATCCATGGACCCGGACGCCAAGGAAAGCATCCTGCCCTTCGCCCACCTCATGGGCGATCCCGCCGAACGGGTGGCCTATGAAGAAAGCGGGAAGACCGACCGCCTGAGCGGGCACAAATCCTCGTTTTCATCGCAGCTCATCGCCAACAACACCCGGGTGTCGGTTTTCGCCATGGGTCTTGGCATCACCTGGGGCATCGGCACGTTCATTCTTCTTTTTTCAAACGGGGTGATCCTGGGTGCGGTGGCGGCGGACTACATCATGGCCGGTCAATCGTCGTTTCTGGCGGGCTGGCTTCTGCCCCACGGGTCCGTGGAAATTCCCTGCATCATCCTGGCCGGGCAGGCGGGCTTCGTTCTGGCCGGAGCCCTCACGGACAAGCGGCGGCCGGTGTCGCTGAAACAGCGCTTGAGAGACGCCGGGCCGGATATCGTGACGCTGATGGGCGGGGTGGCCCTTTTGCTGGTCTGGGCCGGTTTCATCGAAGCCTTTCTGTCCCAGTACCACGAACCGGTCATTCCCTATGCCGTAAAAATCGGCTTCGGCTCTGTGGAGCTGATCCTTCTCATTTTGTTCATCCTTCTGGGCGGAAGGCCGACAAAGGAGACCGCGCCATGACCGGCCAGATCCTTTCCCGATTTTCCATCCACACCCCGGAAGGCGTCACCTTCAGCCTGAGACTGGCGGGTCCGGTGGTCCGGTCCCTGGCCTTTTTCACCGACATGGCCGTGATCCTCACCATAACAAAAATCATCAACCTGTTCGGGGGATTTCTCGGCGTGATCAGCCCGGATGTCGCCACGGCCTTTTCGGTGCTCGCCTATTTCGCCGTGAGCATGGGCTACGGTTTTATCCTGGAATGGGCCCTGAACGGTCAGACCCTGGGCAAACGGCTGTTCCGGCTCCGGGTCATGGACGCCCAGGGCCTTGCCCTTTCCTTCAGCCAGGTGGTGATCCGCAACCTTCTCCGGCTGGTGGATGCCCTGCCGGGCCTGTACCTTCTGGGCGGCATCTCACTCCTCATCACCCGGAAATCCCAGCGACTGGGGGATCTCGCCGCCAGCACCATCGTGGTCTGGTCGCCGCCGATGGCCCAGCCCGATCTCGCCCAGATCCTTTCCGGCAAGTTCAATTCCCTGAAAGAGCATCCCCACCTCTGCGCCCGCCTTCGTCAGAAAACCTCCCCGGCGGAAGCGGACATCGCCCTTTCGGCGCTGATCCGGCGCGAAACCATCGGACCTTCGGAGCGCGTCGAACTTTTCAGCGTCCTTTCCGGTCATTTCAAAGAAAAAATCCCTTTTCCCGAAGAAGCGGTTTTCGGCCTGTCCGACGAACAGTATGTGCGGAATGTGGCGGATGTGCTTTTCCATCCCGTGAACAGACTGTCACGGTGACATCCGGGCTCTTCAAACAGGACACACTGTTATTCCTGCTTTTTTCCATTACGGGGATCGATCACGGTTCAAACGCAAACTGACGCAACTGACCGGGCGACGCTGGTTTGTATCCATGGATGACCGGAAACGGAAAATCGCCGAATACCTCCGGGGATGGGGGAGAAAATCCCCCGGTTACCCGATTCGGCTTTCATTTTACAAATTGGAGTGGAGCAACGGGTCTGGTAAAGGACGGACCAACTTCCAATCACTTGATGAATGTTCTGCTTTCCACAGATCATAATTCTTCTGTAAATTTAACCACAAATCAGGTGTTGTGTTAAACGCTCTTGAAAGACGCAATGCCATATCAGGCGTTACAGCGCCTTTTTCATTGAGAATTTTTGATAAAGTTTTTCTTGATACATTCAATTTTGAGGACATTTCTGTAATCGATAGAGCCAAAGGCTCAAGATAATCTAACTTAAGAATACATCCTGGATGTGTTGGTTGTCTTTTCATTTTTGCCATGTACCAGACCGTAACCCCTTGAGTTACGACTGTCAATTTGAAAAATGTATGCTCATTGAAGCGAACGCTTTAATTCAGGGAGCCGGGTGTTGGGAAGCGGCAGCTGCGGTTGAACGAATTCTCAGGTAACGGCTGATGTTTTCCTGTTTCAGTTCAAGTACCTGGCTGGATTCGACCTCTCATCCTTATCCATTCTCTTTGTTGCTTCGTGGCTTTGTGCGGGTTCAAATTTTTCGGACGTGAGAATCATCGGTTTGTGAATCCTATTTTCTATCGGCCATTTCATGATTTTTTTTCTCGCACGAAGACACAAAGCCACGAAGGGGATGTTTTTAAAACGATCATGTGCGAGATTTCCTACAACTGCTTTTTGATAATCACAATTCAAGGTTGACACTCGCCCTCCCCGTGCTAGCCTCGCATGACCCTCGCCTCGCACTATACTCGCCTCACTTCTTTCGCCAGAGTCGCTCCGCATGCCGCCGCCCCGCTCGTTGGAGGGCGCGGTCCACGAGAAAGTATCCCTTGACGGCAGCAAGCAACGGGACCGCGACAACCGACAGTCCAAGCCACTCGACGCTGCTTCTCCACCCCGAGACGATTTCAAGTTTTCCAGAGAAAATGAACCAAAGCGCAATAATGCCCCAGACGATACAGAGCCCAACTACCGCAAATAACGGCCCTATGAAGAACTCGAAGATCCGTCCTATCACCGTTGGCGTTGTAAGTCGTTGTCGGGGCGTTGGAACGACCAGATGTGTCCCGAGGCGGCTCTCGGCTTCTTGGAGGGACTCGACCAATCGTGATCTGAAGGCCCGCTCTTCGCTACGTGACCAGTTGGGACCCGTTCGCTCTGACACTACAAAGAATTGGTCCGAACCATCATCGCATAGATTCTCAACAATACCTTCGGGATTCGCCAGAACAGCAGGTCCTGCAATCACTAATGTCTTCTTTGCTCCAACATTGCGTAGCAGTTCGACTTCGTAGCGAATACCAGGCGTCAACGAGACGAGGTGCAGGACCACGATTGTCGCATTGTCGACGAGCTGATAGACGAAAGACTGCCAGTCGTCTGGGATGACAGCGAATCGGTGTGCGCCGGGCATCGGATCGCGATGCCGCGGGTCCGCCAACGTAATGATTGGGTGGGCAAGGAAATCCACGAGGGCACCCTCCACAGGCCTTACTGCAATTCGGGCATCAATCGTGCTTGCATCCTCGTTTACACCCGAGTACTGATTCTGCTGGGCTTCCATTTCAAAACCTCGCAGGAACAGGACATATGTATCTGCTTCGCCGGGCGTGTCGGCTACGACCTCCTCCGCATATGGCTGCGAGAGGCCACGGATGAGACGGAGATGCGTGACGCGTTTCGACCGGACCCAGGCAGCAATCCCCCAGGACAGAGGGACGAAGGCGATTATCGTCCGGAGGCGGTGCGTCTCAGCAGCCCGCCATATTCCATAGGCAACTGCGACCGCAATAATGCTGTTTGCAACTATGAGGGCTACCAGGCTAACGCGGGCTAGCTTCACATATTGATTCCGTCGATCCTCGCGGTACTGACGCAAAGCCTCTGGGCTCGCCGCAATCGGAGGCAGGCTTCGGGCCGCGCACCGAGCACGACGTTCTTCCTCCCAGCTGAAGGCGGCGCCTGCCAAGATGAACAGGGCGAGCACCGAAGTCACAATGAACAGCACGCGCGGCCAGAAGGTCCTAAGTCGGGCGTGAACCAACTTTACCTTGGAGACGAACGTATCGGTAATCTCGCTGTTTTCGTAATTGAAGCGCGTAGCGACATGCTGCTCAATGGTATCCGCCAAGAGCTTTGGATAGGTGAATGCGAACTCCCATGTGATCTCTGCGGGTTTGTTGTCCCAGTCTCCGTGAGGGATCTCAGTGCGCATCACCAGGGCGACCTCCTCAATATTCCCCTCAAACTCCACACCCCAGGGCGGCGGATTCACCGGTTCTGCAACGAGGGGGATCGAATCTCCTTGATCACCTACGCGGAGAGTAGCCCTCATGCGATCAATCCGGTAGACGCCCCCAATAGTTTCCACCCCAGTCCGAAGAGTTAATTCAAAAGGACGCCCCATCGTAACCGGCGTGCGTTCTGCTCTGAAGCCGGTCCACTTGAATGTAAGCACAGCCACAATGATCAGAGGCATAGCGACCGCGACTGCAGCACGTCTGTTGCCTGCCTCCAAACTCTTTGCGGACGATTTGCTGTCGTCAGACATGGTATACTCCACATTCGTTCTAATGAATAGGATCTATTCGTTGCAGTATCAAATATATTTAGTCGTTAAGCCGAACGTGCCTTTGTTGGGCGCGCAGCTTTTGGTGCCTCCCACAACCAGTGGAATGTTATACCTTATGCGGCATCAACGGCCTTCATTATAGCGTCAAAGGTGAACGACATGGCCCAGCTCGCCCATACTCCATACAGCTTATCTGGAGTAGTGTTTGTCGATTCTATTTTTACAGCGATGATCTTCTTTTTGAGTTCAACAGCCATCTCAATTTCCCAATCAACCCAGCTAATTTTGTGAGTGTTTTTACCCACAAGGCAAAAAAATATGTGGCGTTATTGATCTTTGCCGAAATTGCTCGTTTAATCGCTGCCGCATCTGTGCTGTTTATAGATACGTCAGCGGAGTGATCTTCAAAGTTAAAGTCAAAATCCTTATTTGCATCCCATGCAAGAAGCATGTTTTTGTAGTTCTTGTCGCCATCGTAATCATAACTTATAAAGATATTCTTCTTAGCCATTCGTTTTCTCCTTCTCCTTGGGCTTGTTGAAACTACTCCAGTTAGAGTTTTCCTTTGAAATGATACCTTCAACAGCATCAACCAAAAGCGGAAATGGATTCTCCTCATGATACGGTCGAGATTTTGTTAAAAACAGGTACTTATGATGCCTAAGTGTTTCTGAGACGGTTCGGTATTCAATCCAAAGCTCATGGAATTTGTATAGCGCGGCTACGCCAGAAAAAATTGCAATTAAGGCCCCAAGAATCCCAACGACGATATGCCACGAGTTTTCTTGCTTATTGATAAAGCCCGTAAGCAGTGGGATGGAACTTGCAGCTACGATTTCAAAAATTCGGAGTCTCTTGTAGAATTTTTGGTTCCATTGGCTTTTCTTATCATACCAATTTATTTGGTCGTCAAGCCTTGTGTCAATGTACTCTTGCTGATCCATGTATAATCCGAAATTAAGTATAACGTATAGAGTTCTATCAAGTATCCCGTAACTGACAGTTACAGTGGTTAGTATTTTCTTGCAGTTATTCAATGAAAAATCAACATAAATATCATGGGGGTGCTTAACAAAACTATGTAGAACGGGAGGGAGAATATTTTCTATACTATGGGGATTTGATCGGACTGATTCGTGTTCTGGTGTGGATTCAAGTGGACATTCTCCCCTTGGAGGTGCACATTAATTGGATGGAATGCTTGCCGGATGAAAATAACGACATTTACTTGGTTTCGATGAAGGGATAATGACCGTTTCCCATCACTTCATGGGTAACAGTACGGACTTTTTAACACAATCCACCCGCCGAATTCTTTGCGTGCATTCAAGACATCGTCCGATTCGATAAGGATCAGGGTGTCATGCCATGAGGAGTCCTTCTAACAACGGTAGATGGTGAGATAAAAAGCACTATGGCCTGTGTCGTTCGAAATCACGGCGTCTTTCGCGAACTTCCTTTTTTGCAGAACTGCACAAGAGAATGTCTTTTCCGGTGAGTGTCAGCATCACTTCCTGGACGGTGGGTTTCGGCCGGAACGGAATGCTTCGGGGAAGATCATGGAGAAAGAAGCGCCGAATGAATTCCAAGGAATCCTGAACATCCTCAACCTCTGCGGCGCTGCCCGCCTGATATAAAAAATCCCGTCTTGATTTTACCGGCAGGATTGCTTAATTTGTATATGCAATCACACAAAGGATGACCCATGGCGACGAACACCAAAGATATTCTGACAAACTGCCTTTACTTCACGGCGAACAGCCTGTCCCGGGTGATCACCCGGATGGCGGAAGAGTCGTTCAGGCCCACGGGCCTTTCCCCGTCCCATGTGTTTCTTCTGATGCTGGCCATCGAAAACCCCGGCGTCGGCCCCAAGGAAATGAGCGATGACCTTCAGCTTGCACCGTCGACGGTAACCCGTTTCGTGGACACCCTGGTAAGCAAGGGCCTCCTCGAACGGAAAGCCGCGGGAAAAACCGTGGGGCTTTACCCGACGCCTGAAGGCATGGAACTCCAGCCGGTTATCACGGAGGCCTGGCAAGCTTTCCATCATAAATACTGCGACGTTCTCGGGGAAACGGAAGGAGACGCCCTTGCGGTGACCCTTGATACTGCCGCCCGGAAGCTGGAAAGCGCCGGATACAAACTGACCTGCAAATGCGGCCGGGACTGAAATCCGACCCCACATGATTGATAAAAAACCTGTGTCGTTAACATTATACTTGCATGTACAAACAAAATATGATTTTATCATTTGTATGTACAAACATAAAACACTCACACAACCAAGGAGATCCTCATGAAATCATTAGGTCCGGTCAACGCTCTTTACCCCATGCCCGTCACCCTCGTGGGTGCCACGGTGAACGGAAAACCCAATTTTCTGGCCGTTGCCCATGTGGGCATCATGAACCACGGCACGCCCCAGTTTCTGTCCGTGGGCCTGAACGCATCCCATTACACCAACGCCGGCATCCATCAGAACGGCACCTTCAGCATCTGCCTCCCTTCCGAAAACCTGATGGTCGAGACGGATTACTGCGGCATCATGACCGGCAAAAACACCGACAAAGCCAGCCTGTTCGATGTGTTTTACGGCGGCCTTGGAACAGCCCCGATGATCCGGGAATGCCCGGTGTGCATGGAACTCAAACTGAAAGATGTCCACACATACGGCAGCCATGAAATATTCGTGGGTGAGCTTGTGGAAACCTTTGTTCAGGAGCCGGTTCTCACCGGGGACAGGATCGACCTGGCCAAAGTCAAACCGCTGATCTTCGACATGGCGTCCCACAATTACTGGTCCCTGGGCAACGCCGTCGGTCAGTGCTGGGGCGAGGGAAAAGCGCTCAAAAAAAAGACGGTTTAGTCCCGCTCAAAACGATAATATTTCATGACATCGTCAAAAAAAACTGGCCGGGCTCCCCCCGCGGGCACCCGGCCAGTGTCGACGGTCCCCCGCCGCCTTCCTATGGAGCTGTCAAACGGTTGATCAGTCTTTCATCTGATACTGGCCTTTGAGGGCGCAGACTTTGTTTTCCCAGATGGTCAGGAACCGGGCTTCGTTGGGCACCGGGCTCTTGATCATGGCCAGACAGTGCTCTTTCTGGGCGTCGCTGTTGCTGGGTTTGGAGTACAGGGCCAGGGCGAATTTGGAGAAATCGCGGACCATGAAATCGAAGATCTCGTCCAGAAGGTCGTTGTCGATGTTGAAGATTTTGCTGCTTTCGATGATCAGCTGTCCGTAGGCCACCAGGGTGAACACATCGCCCACGGCCAGAAGGTAGTCGATGTCCCTGCTCTGGTTTTTGTCCGGGGTGGCTTTGACGAGGAAGCGTTTGAACGCCTTGATCTGGTCTTTCATCACGTTGACGTTGGGCAGATCCACGCTGTCGTATGCGATGTTGTAGTCATGGAACTGAACTTTGCCGAGGCCGCTGGTGGCTCCCTGGTTGAACAGGAAGGAGTCGTTGGCCATGTCGTCGCGACGGGGCACTTCCGGGAACTGGGCGGGATTGAAGAAGTAGTTCTGCATGAATTTCACGATAAGGGCCATGTTCACGTGAACCGTGCCTTCCAGCTTGGGAAGCATACGGATTTCATGGGCCGCGATTTCGAAGAACGGTTCTTTTTCAAAGCCTTTGGCGGCAATGACGTCCCACAGAAGGTTGATCACTTCCTCGCCCTGGCAGGTGACTTTCATTTTCACCATGGGGTTGTAGAGGAGGTAGCGGCGGTCGTTTTCATTGGCGCTTCTCATGTAGTCCGCAGCGCGTTCCGCGAAAAGTTTCATGGCGGTGAGGCGGCAGTAGGCGTCGGTGAACAGGCGTTTCACATGGGGGAAGTCGGTGACGTATTTGCCGTACACGAAACGCCCGGCTGCGTGGTCCATGGCTTCGTAAAAGGCGTGTGTGCAGAGCCCGATGGCGCCCCAGCCCAGGTTGAACTTGCAGATGTTGATGGTGTTCAGCATGTTGTCCCAGGCTTTCTGGCCGCGCTCGGTGATGTCCGCTTCCGTGATGGGGTAATCGTGGAGGGCGTATTCGGACACGTAGTTCTGCTCATGCACCACGTTCTTGATGCACTCGTAGTTCTTGTGTTTGGAATCCACCACGAACCACACGTATTCGCCGGTGTCGGACATCTTGGCGAAGGTGGACACCAGGGCCGCTTCGTTGCCGTTGCCGATGTAGTATTTGTCGCCGTTGGCCACATAGGTTCCGTCGCCTTTGGGGGTGAGCATCATGTCCGTGGAGTAGATGTCGGCGCCGTGTTCCTTTTCGGAAAGGCCGAAGGCGAAGACCTTGCCTTCGGTGAGGAGTTTGGCGGTCTTGTGTTTCACTTCCTCGTTGGTCCCCAGAAAAATGGGGCCCAGGCCCAGCATGGACACCTGGAAGGTGTACCAGTAGGTGATGCCGTAAAATGCCGTGATCTCTGCGAATTCACAGACCCTGTACGTGTCCCAGCGCGAGTCTTCCGCACCGTATCCCGAAGGTGTCATCAGGGTTGCGAAGATGTTCTCTTTCTTCAGGAATTCTACGAAATCGTAGTTCCAGACTTTTTCATGGTAATCTTTTTTGATCTGTTTCAGACCCTTGTTTTCGAGGAATTCGATGGTTTTCATCATGATTTCCTTGGAACGTTCGTCTTTGTAAGGGCGGCAGTGTTTTTTCGGGTTTAAGAGCATGGCTCGTGTCCTCCATGGTTAAGAATAAATGGTTCACAAGTCGGAATTTTCGAAAGGGATCGGATTTCACACCGGCCGCACTTCCGGATGACCGTCGGGTCTTGCATAAAAGCGTCTGCTTTTTTTAGCGTTATTGACATCGGAGCCTTGTTCCGGTTATATAGTCGGAATAAATGAACCGTCAGTCATAATTTCCGAGAATATACCCGGGGGATGGACAAAAATCAAGAAAATTAGTAACAGCCCTGACGGACTGCCGGGTTAATGGCTTCCGGATAGCGTTTTTTTTAACATTATTGATTATGGCGGGTCCCCATGAGGCCCGTTGACATGAGCGTATGGCCGAAAAAAAAGATCACATGCATGTTCAGCAGATGAAAATCGCTGATCTGGCGAAACTGTCGGGCTTCAGTGTCTCCACGCTGTACGAATACCTCAGATCCGGTGTTCTTTCGCCGCCTGAAAAGGAAAGCCCCACCAAAGCCTATTTCAACCGGGGGCATCTGGACCGACTTACGGAAATCAGACAGCTCAAGACAAAGGGCCTGGCCCTTGCCGAAATCCGGGAACGATACAGACCCGGCATGGACAGCGAGGAGGATTCCCGGAAAACATCGGAAGATGTCCGCATCGCCATCGTGGACAAGGCCCTTGAACTGTTCTCCCGTTTTCATTATGAAAACACGAAAATCAGCGATATCACCGAAGCCCTGGACATGGGCAACGGGACGTTTTACCGGTATTTCAAAAGCAAGGAGGAACTGTTTCTCGACTGCCTTGAGCGTTTGCCCAAGGTTCTGGTCCCGCGGGATGCCTGGGCCGAAGTGGAAAAGGAACAGGATTTCATCATGCGGCTGAAAAAACGCGGCTACGCCATGCTGAACGCGTTTCCCAGCTATATCGGCATTCTGAATTACGCCAAGCTGTCTTTGGGAAAAAACGACCTGACCTTGTCGCGAAAGGCGGCGGAATGCATCAGGTCGCTGGTCCGGCCCTTGCGGGACGATCTGAAACGGGCCATCGAACAGGGTGTCGTCCGTGACGTTGACGCGGAACTCTGCGCCTACCTTCTCCTGGGAATCAACGAAACGTTCGGCTACCTGCTGCTGATAGACCCGGAGTATCCCGTTGAAAAAGGGTTTTCCGCCATCGAGGACTTTTTGACCCATGCCCTGGCGCGCCGCAGGCGGCGGCCGGAAGAGGATGTGAAGTTTGTCATCACCGACACCTCCGATCAGGTCATAGAGGTGGGCGATCTCCGGTTTGACGGTGAAACCAGGGTGAATGGCCGTTACCTGGGAGGCACCCTTCAGATCCCCGTCAGGGATATCGTGAGCATAGATTTTCTCGTCAGGGACTCTGACACCCATGCCGCCCTGTCGCTTCGCAACACGGAAACGGCCACCCTTGTCCTTCCTTCGGATATGGCGATTTCCGGCCGGACCCGGCTGGGACTGTTCTCCATTTCATCTTCCAAAGTCAGACAGATCCGCGCATTTGAACTTGTCAACAGGCCGCATATGGGTTAGGTGAATGGGGTCCTTTGTAAAATGACTTTTCACCGCCCATAACCTTGGAGTGTTTATGAGATTCAGGCTGACAAGGGTGTTGTTTGTTTTACTTCCGCTGCTCTCCGCCATGACGGCTTACGCGGATACCGCGTATTTCTCATCCGAGGGTAAACCGGTTTCATCCAACGCCAGACCCGGTGCCACACCTCACGTTTCCTCTGAAAAGAAAATCTCCGGTGCTGTCGAAAGGCTGTATATCGAAGCGGAACAGGCTGCAGCCAGAGGGTTCGTCGAAGGTGACATCGTCAAGGTTGTGGACGGTATCATCTACAAACTGTTCAAGGAACCGGATACCGGACGTTTCACGTTCAAGCTCTACCGAAAAGTGAAAAAAAAGGAGACGGTTCCTGTTGAACCGAAACACGGGACTTTCACGCCCGCACCGGACAGCGTCTCCAAGGACAAGGCCCTGGAAGAATCATCACCGCCAGTGACAAAAACAACACCGGCCAGGGTGGAAAAAACACCCCCTTATGATGCAGGTTCTTCCCCCGAAGACGAATCCGGGAAACCGGAGCGATCCTGGTTCGGCCAAAGCGGAGACAGCGACGATTCCGATAACTTTGGCGCTTATGATGCCCCTGACAGTTATCTTGCGGAAGGCGGATTTGCCGTTGAAGCGCGGCACAGCCATTTCAACCGAGATACGGTCCTCACGAAAAGAACCATCACCACGGAAACCGCATCGTCAAACGATACCAACGGTGTGGGAGTGGACGATCTGTTTTCCACGCAGATGCATGAAGACGCCCTTTTTCTTAGATATGGGGTGACAGACCGGGCGGAAGTGTATCTGAAAGCCGGAATGGCGTATCCTTCCTTTTCCGGTGTGGCCGATATGGAGATGACCTGGGGAGCCGGTTTCCGGTTCGTTCTCTATGAGTCCGAGGTGGCGGACGATTCGCGTTTTTACTTCGACATCATGGGGGCCTATACGGGGGGAAGTGTCCGCGACGAGTTCACCGACACCCTGGGGGATACCTATAAAAAGGAAACCGACTTCAGCGAAATGGAGGCGGGGCTTGGATGCCGCTGGACCCTCCGCCGGCTGTCGTTCTATGGTTCATGCTCGTTCGTGAACTACAGTGAGGACACCGTAAGAACCCAGGTTCTCCAGGCTCCGGACAAAAACATCCTCACCGATGAAATGGAACAGCAGATGAACGTGACGGCCATGGGCGGCCTCAACTACCGTCTGACCGGACACATCAATCTTTTTTTGGAATACCATCTTCTGAACCGTCAGGGTCCTCTGGCGGGTATGGCCTACATGTTTTAAACGTGAGGCGCGGCTTTTTCATGACCGCGCCCCGTGTATTTATCCAACCGCCTTGTCGTACAGCCTGTCCACTTCTTCCCAGTCGATGATCTCGAAAAAGGCTTTGACGTAATCGGCCCGCCTGTTCTGATAGTTCAGGTAATAGGCGTGTTCCCAGACGTCCAGGCCGAGGATCGGTGTCTGGCCGAGGCTTAAAGGGTTGTCCTGGTTGGCGGTGGACACAATGTCCAGCTCCCCGTTCTTTACAGTGAGCCAGGCCCAGCCGCTTCCGAAACGGGTCAGCGCCGCCTGGGTGAAAAGGGTTTTAAATCCGTCGATTCCTCCGAATTTCCGGATGACGGCTTCGGCGGCCCTGCCTTTCACCGGGGCTCCTTTTTTGAGGAGCCGCCAGAAAAGGCTGTGGTTCAGGTGACCGCCTCCGTGGTTTCTCACGGCGGTCCTAATATCTTCCGGCACGGCGCCCAGGTTGACCAGCAGATCTTCCACGGTCTTTTCCTTGAGCGCCGGATGTTTTTCAAGGGCGTCGTTCAGGGTGTTGATGTAGGCCTGATGGTGCTTTGTGTGATGGATTTCCATGGTGGCCGCGTCGATGAACGGTTCAAGTGCGTCGTAGGCGTATCCGAGTGCGGGCAGAATGTGTGTTGTCATATGTCACCCCCATAATGTCGGGAAATGGTCTTGGTATGATACTTTCATGTGTTGTGTTTCACGGGAATAAAATATAACACAAAATGTTAGTGTCAACTCAATTTGTTTTATGACAATTCCTGCCATCAGAGCAGGCGGACAACGCTGCCATAAAAAAAGCTTTGGCAAACCTTGCGGCTATGGTATCGAAAGGCAAAACAAAACACTAAAAAAGCCTCCGTCGAACGGCAGGCGAAACCCTAACCCACAAACGTTCAAAAACAACCGACATGACCATAAAACACATTCGAATTATTGCCCAGGAACTTTCCATTGCGGAAAGCGGTGTTCTTGCCGTGGCCGAACTGCTTGATGAAGACGCCACCGTCCCTTTTATCGCCCGGTACAGGAAAGAGCGGACCGGAAGTCTTGACGAAGTGGCCATCACCGCCATCAGGGACCGGCTGACCCAGCTTCAGGAACGGGACGCCCGAAAAGACGCCATTGTCAAATCCATGGAAAAACAGGGTGTTCTCACCGACGAACTGATGAACAGGCTGGAGATGGCCGAAACCGTGGCCGAACTGGAAGACATCTATCTTCCATACAAACCCAAACGGCGCACCCGGGCCACCATGGCCAGGGAAAAAGGCCTGGAACCCCTGGCCCTGATGATTTTCGAGCAGCATATCAAGGACCCGGATAAGGAGGCCGTTTCGTTTATCGACACTGAAAAAGGGGTGGACACCGTGGAAGACGCCCTGGCCGGTGCCCGGGACATCATCGCCGAGATGATCAGCGAAAACAGCGAAGTCCGGGCCGAACTCCGGTCCTTTTTCATGGAAAAAGGCACGATCCGCAGCACGGTGGACAAAGGAAAGGAAGCTGCGGGCGTCAAATACAAAGACTACTTCGACTGGAGCGAGCCGGTGAAAAACGTGCCCTCTCACCGCATCCTCGCCATGCGGCGGGGCGAGAAGGAGGAAATCCTGAACCTTTCCATCGCCCCCGATGAAGATCAGGCCCTGGCCATCCTTGACCGGCATTTCGTCAAAGGGAAGAACGCGGCGGCGGCCCAGGTGGAACTGGCGGTCAAAGACAGCTACAAGCGACTGCTTTCCCGCTCCATGGAAACGGAAACCCGGGTGTCCATGAAAGAGCTGGCGGACAGGGACGCCATTGCCGTGTTTGTGGAAAACCTGCGTCAGCTGCTGCTGTCCCCGCCCCTTGGGGCCAGGCGCGTTCTCGGCATCGATCCGGGATTCCGCACCGGTTGCAAGGTGGTCTGCCTTGACCGTCAGGGCAAACTCCTGCACCATGACACCATCTACCCCCACATGAATGAAAAGAACGACCGTGACGCCGAGCGCAAACTGATCCAGCTCTGCGAAAAGTTCGACATCGAAGCCGTGGCCGTGGGCAACGGAACCGCTGGCCGGGAAACGGAAGCCTTTGTCAGAAAAATCGATTTCAAGCGCAGCCTGAAAATCATCATGGTGAACGAGAGCGGAGCCTCAATTTATTCCGCCTCGGAACTGGCCCGGGAGGAGTTTCCGGACCTCGATCTGACGGTCAAAGGATCGGTGTCCATCGGGCGGCGGCTGATGGACCCCCTATCGGAACTGGTGAAGATCGATCCCAAGTCCATCGGCGTGGGCCAGTACCAGCACGATGTGGACCAGACCCAGCTGAAGCAGGCCCTGGACGACTGCGTGGTGCTTTGCGTCAACGCCGTGGGCGTGGACGTGAACCGGGCCAGCGCGCAGCTTCTCACCTATGTTTCAGGCCTTGGGCCGGGACTTGCCAAAAACATCGTGCAGTACCGGGACGAGAACGGGCCGTTTTCAAGCCGGAAAGCCCTGACCAAGGTTCCCCGACTGGGTCCCAAGGCGTTTGAACAGTGCGCCGGTTTTTTACGGATCAGCGACGGGGCGGACCCCCTGGACAAAAGCGCCGTGCATCCCGAAAGCTACCCCATTGTCCATCGGATGGCCGGGGATCTCCACTGCACGGTGGCAGATCTGATGAACGACGCCGCGCTGAGGGATAAGATCGTCATCGAGCGTTACGTGGATGAAAAAACCGGACTCCCCACGTTAAGGGACATTCTGTCGGAGCTTGCCAAGCCGGGCCGGGACCCGCGACAGGAATTCAAGGAATTCTCGTTTGCCGAAGGCGTTGAAAAAATAACGGATCTTGAGCCGGGGATGAAGCTTCCGGGTATCGTCACCAACATCACGGCATTTGGGGCGTTCGTGGACGTCGGGGTTCATCAGGACGGGCTCGTTCACATCAGCGAGCTTTCGGACACTTTCGTCAAAGATCCTGCCGCTGTGGTCAAAGTCCAGCAGCAGGTCATGGTCCGGGTTCTTGAGGTGGACATTGAACGGAAACGGATCTCGCTGTCCATGAAATCCCAGGCCGGTGCCGGAGAAAGCCGGTCCGGACGGGAACAGACCCAGACCCGGAAACCATCCCCTGGAAAACCGTTCAACCGGGACCAGGGCAAAAAACAACCGGCCGAAAAAACACCGTTCAACAATCCTTTTGCAAAACTGAAACGATAATGGCATTTTGGGTATCACAGGCAAGGAATTAAGAATCAACACAGCATCGAATGTTTATAAGGGGGACACCATGGGTATTTGGAGAAAAGTTTGGATATTTTCAAGAAAAATCACAGGGTTCATCGTCGTTTCGGTCCTTTTGGCCGGTAACGCTTTCGCGGGCTTCGACACCGTGGTGGCTTTCGGCGACAGCCTGACGGATCATGGGGGGCTTAAGTACTATTTCCCCTACGATCCGGATGTGCGTTCAGTGTATTCCAACGGGGACACCTGGGTCGAATATTTTGCCGAGGAACTTGGTGCCGATCTGGACAACAACGCCATAGCAGGTGCTATGACCGAGGGGCATATTAACGACGACATCCAGGCCGCGTCCGATGCGGAACAGCTTCCGGATTTGGGTTTCACCGGCCAGATTGAGATCTATCTGGACAGCAATCCGGTTTTTGTTCCGTCCAGCACGCTGTTCGCCATCTGGATCGGAGGCAACGATATTCTCGATTTTATGGCCGAGACGAATTTCAACGATAGCTCGGCGAATATCAACAGCGCCGTGATCACCATGATCACCGCCGCCATGAGCCGCATCCAGGGCTCGGTGTCGGATCTTCATTCCGAAGGGGCACGGTACTTCCTCATCATGAACCTCCCCGATCTGGGTGCCACCCCCAAGTTTATCAACATGACCGATGACATGCAGGCTGCTGCGTCCGCGGTGACGACGAATTACAATACAGCCCTTGCCTCTCTTCTGGGCAACCTTCGCAGCATGTACCCCGACAGCACATTCTACGGCTTCGATGTGTTCAATTACATGAATGACCTGATCGACGCCGATGTTTTCCCCAATGTCACGGGGACCTACATGGTAATGAACGGCTCTGAATACACGGGGTTAACAAACGAACCGGCGTCCAACTATCTTTTCTGGGACTGGATTCACCCCATGACCAAAGCCCACCAGTATCTGGGGGAGGATGTGGCCGATTATGTCCTCGTGAAGAAAGAAGAGGAAGAGGAGTCCACATGCTTCATATCCACCGTGTCGAAACAGAACATGAAGACGGCTGATGTCATGATCCTTGCCGCGCTGGCCCTGATTTCCATACTGGCTTCAGCGGGTCTCCGGAGAAAGACGCAAAAATAACCACGCCCATCATTTCGGCTCAGCCGGGGAGATCCCGGCCCCGGCTGCGCCTGTCCATCCCTTATCCCAGCGCCGTCTGAATTTCCTCAGAGATCGTTCTCGCCGCCTGAACCGGATCTTTCGCGTCCCGGATAGGCCGGCCGATCACCAGATAATCCGAACCGTTCAGCACGGCCTGGGCCGGAGTGGCCACCCGGCTCTGATCGTCCGTTTTCATACCGTCCCAGGCCGGACGGATACCCGGCGTCACGGAAATGAAATCCGCGCCGCACACCGTTTTGATCATGGCGACTTCAAGGCCCGAGGAAACAACCCCCTCGCAGCCCGCGTCTTTCGCCTGTGCGGCACGTTTCGCCACAAGGGCCGTGACGTCCGAGCCGAATTCGTCCCTGAAACCGGCGGAACGGATGTCGTCAGCGCTCACACTGGTGAGAACGGTCACACCGAGAATGCCTGTTTTTCCTGCACTTCCATCCACGGCGGCTGTAAGCATCCGCATGGACTCTCCGCAGTGCACCGTGAGAAAACGCACCCCCATTTCACCGGCGGCCCGTGCGGCCCGTTTCACGGTTTCAGGAATGTCATGGAGCTTAAGATCCAGAAAGACCCGGGCTTCTCCGGCGTCGTGAATGTCCTTCACAATGGCGGGGCCGCAGGTGATAAACAGTTCCAGGCCCACCTTGAACATGCCGATCTCATGTGAAAGCAGACGGATGTAATGACCGGCTTCTTCACGGCTGGACACATCCAGGGGAAAAATAATGTAATCTTTTGGTTTTTTCACGGCGGTCTCCTCGTGCGCTCAGGTTTATTGGATGCCCCTTTATACATGGATTCCGTCCTTTTTGCAAAGACCGGGATTAGCGATTGAAACAAACCCTCCATGATGTTAATATTCAGAACAGTCAAACGCCTTCAGACGACGGCACGCCCCTTAATCCAAAATGGAATCCAAAGAGACTCATGAATTCACTGAACAAAGTCCATGTTCCTTCCGGCACTTTTGTATGCGACAAGTCGAAACCCGCTCTGCTTCAGGCTTTCTTAAGTTCCTGCGTCGGCGTGGCCGCATTTGATCCGGTGAACCGGGTGGGCGGATTAAGCCATTTCCTGCTTCCCGAGCCTGTAACCCACTGCCTGCCCGACGATGAAGGAAAGTATGCGTCCACGGGCCTTCCCCTCTTTATCGAATCCCTTGTAGCCAAGGGGGCGACGCTGAAGAAACTCCAAATCACCGTGGCTGGGGGAGCGTTCTCCGGGGCGTTGAGTCAGCAGGACATCCATCTGGATATCGGTGGGCGCACCGCCGAAACCGTGAAGGAAATACTGGGCCGCCTGAATCTGGATGTGGTCCGCTGGGAAACGGGAGGTTTTTTCACCTGCTGCCTGAACCTCAACCTTTCAAACGGCAAGGCGGATATTGTGCCGTCGTATCTGATCGATGGCCAGGTGTCATCACCGCCGCCAGTGCCCACGGCCGCGGACATCGAGCAGGTCATGGACCGCATCAAACCCATTCCCCAGGTGGCGCTGAAAATCATGCGGATGATCAGCGAAGACCTTTATCCCGTGTCAGCCCTGGCCTCGGAAGTGAAAAAAGACCAGGTGATCAGCGCCCAGGTCCTGAAACACTGCAACTCCGCCATCTTCACGGGAAAACAGGGCATCGACTCCATCGACGACGCCATACTCATCATCGGCCAGAACACCCTTGCCCGGATCATTTCGGCCATCGCGGTGAAAAACCTTTTAACCAGCAACAATCAGGGGTATTCCCTGGTGAAAGGCGGGCTTTACCACCATGCCATCGGCGTGGGATACATCGCCGAGCAGCTTGCAAAACGAACCGGACGGACCCATGCGTTTTCCGCCTATACCGCAGGTCTTCTCCACGATATCGGCCAGATTGCCCTGGATCAGTTCGTGGCGGAGTCGGCCCCCATGTTCTACCGGGATCTCCAGGACCATCAATCGGACATTATCGAACTTGAAAACAAATACCTGGGCACAGACCACACCCGTATCGGGAAAATTCTCGCTGAACGGTGGTCCCTGCCCGGCCGCGTCATCGACACCATCACCCATCACCACACACCGTCCGAAAGCGCCACCGATCCGGCAACGGTGGAAACCGTGGCCCTGGCCAACACCCTGCTCCACATGTTCAGCGCCGGGCCTGAACTCACCAAGGTGGACTTCAGGGATTTCGGTTATCTGATGGAGAAAATGGGTTTATCCATGAGCGATTTCCCAGGTATCGTGGATATGATCCCCATGAAAATCCTCACCTCCACCCCGGAAACCATTCTGTGATCGTGAAATCTGTTTTCAGGGTCTTTCTGTCGTGGTAAGACAGGCAAAACTCAATGATTCGGATGGATGGAATGACGAACAGCCAAGACAAACGACACCTTTTGAAAAAACTTCCCGGCGTGGACCGGATGCTGATCCTTGTTTCGGGCGTGCCCGATGCTTCGGATGTTCCGCGTACCGTGGTTACCGAATCCATCCGGCAGACCATCGACCGGCTTCGGAAAGCCGTGCTTGAAAATCAGGCCGGTATCGGTGAAGACGATTTCGAAGAAGCGGCCCTGATCCACCATGTCATGAATGAAATCGGCCGCCGTATGAATCCCCGGCTCCGCCGGACCATCAACGCCACCGGCGTGGTGATTCACACCAACCTGGGCCGGTCCCTTCTGTGCGATGACGCCATGGACAACGTCCGGCTGATCAGCGGAAAATATTCCAACCTGGAGTTCGACCTCGACACCGGCAAAAGGGGTCTGCGCTACAGTGCCGTGGAGGAACTTCTGTGCAGTCTCTGCGGGTCCGAAGCGGCCATGGTGGTGAACAACAACGCCGCCGCCGTACTGCTGTGCCTCGACACCCTGGCCAGAAGAAAAGAAGTCATCGTTTCCCGGGGGGAATTGGTGGAGATCGGCGGTTCGTTCCGCATTCCCGAGGTCATGGAAAAAAGCGGTTGCACCTTAAAGGAAGTGGGCACCACCAACAGAACCCACGCACGAGACTATGAAAACGCCGTCCATGACGAAACAGGACTTCTTCTCAAGGTCCACACCAGCAACTACAGCATCGTGGGGTTCACCTCCAGCGTGGATCTGAAGGACATGGTCAGCCTTGGAAAAAAGTCCGGTATTCCGGTGATGGAGGACCTGGGCAGCGGAACCCTGGTGGATTTTTCAAAATACGGCCTGTCCAAGGAACCCACGGTTCAGGAATCGGTGGCCGCGGGCTGCGATGTGGTCACGTTCAGCGGGGACAAGCTTCTGGGCGGACCCCAGGCCGGAATCATCGTGGGGACAAAACACTGGATTGAAAAAATCCGCAAAAATCCCCTGACCCGCGCCCTGCGCATCGACAAAATGACCCTTGCGGCCCTTGAAAGCACCTTGCGGATTTACAGGGACGAACAGGCGGCGGTCCGTGACATTCCCACGTTGAGGATGATCACCATGGGCAAGGAAAAAACGGTGGGGGCGGCCAGGGGCATGGCGGCCCTCATCGCGGCGCTCGGCGACAGCCGGGTTGAAACCCGTTTCATGGATCTTTCATCCAAGGCGGGCGGCGGCTCTCTGCCTCTGCTTGAACTGCCCAGCACCTGCCTGGGGCTCACGATCAAAGGGCTTTCCGCCAACGCCCTGGAGCAGCGGCTCAGATGCGGGACGCCCCATGTCATTGTCCGTATCGAAGACGACACGGTGGTTTTGGATCCCCGAACCATCCAGGCCGGTGAGCCGGAACTGATCGCACAGCGTATCCGTGATATTCTTCAAGAGATGGGCGACGAACAGAACCATCAAGCGTAATTCAGGAGGAGCGCATCATGAAAGACCAGATTTTTGCCATTCTTGAAGAAAGCCTTGCCGTCAAGGAAGCCAGTGTGCGGAAAAACGCCGATGTTCTGGTGAAGGCGGCGGAAACCATGGCCGGTTGCATGACAGCCTTTCACAAGATCCTGATTTTCGGTAACGGGGGGAGCGCGGCGGACGCCCAGCACATCGCCGCCGAATTCGTGAACCGTTTTCAGATCGAACGGCCTCCCCTGGCGGCCCTGGCCCTCACCACCGACACGTCCATTTTAACCAGCATCGGCAACGATTACAGCTTCGACGATATCTTCGACAAACAGGTGGCGGCGTTAGGAAACCCCGGTGACATCGCCTGGGGCATCAGCACCAGCGGCAATTCCCGAAACGTGGTGAAAGCCATGGAGCGGGCCCGGGAAAAAGGACTCATCACCCTGGGCATGTGCGGAAGAGGCGGAAAAATCGAAGGACTTTCAGACATGCTTCTCACTGTGGATTCTCAGGTAACGGCACGAATCCAGGAAACCCACATCGTTTACGGGCATATCCTTTGCCATCTGGTGGACCGGATACTTTTTCCTGACCGTTTTTGATTCATGAGGAATCAAACGGTTTTTGGGGAATGACCTGAGTTCAATATGATCATTTGAAACGTTGATGGCGTCGTAAAAAGTCCCATATGCGGCGTTATAGTGTTTGGCCAGA
>DYJE01000050.1 GCA_020723285.1 Desulforapulum autotrophicum
TATTTATATATTAAATTATCGCGGGTTTGAAATTCATAGTGCGGAAAGTGAGTTATATATTTGAATATTCAGAAAATATTATTACGCCATGGTTTAATTCAGTAAATATAGATAAGAATATTATAAAATCAGGAATATGCGTAAGAATTGCATTTGTTCCAATTCAAAAATCTAATGCAATTACAAAATTCGAGATACTTAAATCTGGATGCAATGTGGATGAGATGAATAATTGACTGGGGTCACCCATTCAAGGCCCGTGTCAAGATATAAAACACCTATCTACCTCAAATCAAATCGTTTTTTGTTTGACTTAGTGACTCCATCATCTCTGGGCCATCATCATGTAGATCAATTTTCTAAAATTTTATTCACTGTTAAAAAATTTTTATAAACTACACAATTTGTTTTATTTATACTTTGAAGTGCTTTTATTGAAACATCCTCCCAGGCGCACCATAGGTGACCCCCTTTACCCTTTTCCTTCAATGCATTCCATGTGTTAATAGGAGCCGCCAACCTCGAACCTAACAGAGCCAAATATTTTTTCTTCAGTATTTTTTGGATCATAATCAACAGATAAAAACAACATTTCACCTTTAATATTATTAAAACTAAAACAACTACTCATATTGTCTTCTAATATATAGGCAAATAATTCGTAATGTGTTGCAAGCCATTTTTCTTCATATATCCATTTATTTAACGGAGCAGAACAATCGACCAAAAATTGGTTTTTTTGATTTATCAACTTAATACTTAGAGTACCTTTCAATGCTTTCTTTAAATCATCCCCACTAACATTTGAATTGACACATAAGCCAATACTGTAAATATCTTTAAGGACAGGTAAATTAGAAACTCTATATTTTTTATGAAACGGTTCCGTTAAATCAAATTTATCAAAATCGATATTGTAACCATATGAAAGGATATCCCATCCTGTTTGGGAAATATTCCCATCACCATCATATTTGGAAATATCCGGCCTACACCCAAAAAGAATTAAAAAAACAATAATAACTGATAAATCTTTTATGTATTTATTGTTGAATTCATCCATTTGATTATTAACCTATTCACGAACTTCCGGTAATGTCCCCAATCATCCGCATTCCGTTCGCATAAAACACCTTGTCGTAGAATGCCTGGGACAGGTTTCGGGACAGGAGGCCCTTAATTTCATCTTCCCGGGGCAGGATGATGTTGGGAAAATCGGAGCCGTAGAGGATGCGGTCCTTGTGGTTTTCCAAAAATGTGTTGTCCAGATTAAAGCCTTCCGGCGTCTGGGGCCAGAAACTGTACGACGTGTCGAGGTAAAGGCCGGGATGTCCGGAAAGGAGATCCATGAACTCCCGGTACTCGTAGCCGCCCATGTGGGGAATGTTGGCGGGTAGATCCGGAAAATCGGCAAGGACCTTTTTCAGATGGTCGATGCCGGTGTACGGGCTTCCGATGGGTCCGGTGCCGATGTGCATCAGGAGGCGTTTGCCTTTGTCCATGACCGTTTCGTACAGGGGATAAAGGCGGCTGTCCTGGGGATAAAAGGTCTGGACCAGGAAATGGAGCTTGATCCCCAGGACTTTGGGATGGTCGAGAATGTCCCTGGCCTGGGCCAGTGCGTCGTCATCGTCCGGATGAAAGGCGGCAAAGCAGTAGAGGTCTTCCGACGCGTCAAGGAGTGCCGCGTTCCAGTGGTTCATGGGCCGGGCCACGCCTTTTTTGTGGGCGTAATTGGAATAGACGATCGGTCCGACACCTCTTTCCCTTAAATAATCCACACATTCACGATGGTACAGGCGGTGAAGCACCGGCACCTGATACACGGTGTCGAAGGCTTTCCAGATGGCGTCAAAGCCTTTGTCGGGAAACAGATGGACATGAAAATCAACGATCGTGGGGGGTAGGGTTTTGCGATCCGTGTTCATGGGTCTATCGCCTTGTCAAAAAAAGGGGTTGACGGAGGAATGGCTTGCATAACCATGCCCCAGCGATTATACTTTGTAAATCATTTTTGTCCCTGGTTGTCCGAGACCTTGCATACGATCATCCCCCATTCATGGAGAAAACACGTGGAAAACAGCGCATACGATCTCACGAAAAAGGCTCTGGAACTTCTTCATTCCCAGCATATTCTGACCCTCTCGACCTGTGACGGGAATACACCCTGGGCGTCTCCGGTGTATTATGTCCTTTCCAACAAGGCGTTTTATTTTTTTTCCAATCCCGACAGCCGCCACATCGTCAACAGTAGGGAGGGGCGCATGGTGGCCGGGGAAATCCATGAGTCTTCGTCGGGGTGGTCGGACATAAGGGGTGTCCAGATGGAAGGGGTCATCGAGGAAGGCGGGTTCGACATCGCCTCCACCTCGGCTTACGCCCTTTACATCGGCCGTTTCACCTTCATCCGGGAAATGGGGAAAATGCCCCTTACGCCCATGATGTCCCTGGCGGCCCTTGAGGCGTCCTTCAAAGTATCCTGGTACAAATACACCCCGTCGGCCATCTATTATCTGGATAACGGCATCCGCTTCGGGTATAGAGAGCCGGTGGAACTGTAACCGGAACATGAAAGACGTCAAGGGGATATGATCTATAAAAGCCTGAAAGAATGCGTGGATGACCTTGAAAAACACGGTCATCTGGTGAGAATCCGGGAAGAGGTGGACCCTTTTCTCGACATGGCGGAAATCCAGAGACGGGTTTACGCCGCCGCCGGTCCGGCCCTGTATTTCGAACGGGTGAAAGGCTGCGCGTTCCCTTCGGTTTCCAATCTTTTCGGGACAGTTCAGCGGTCCCGGTTCATCTTCCGCTCCACCCTGAAAAGGGTCGGGCAACTGATCCGTATGAAAGCCGATCCCGGATCGGCGCTGAAAGCCCCGTGGGCCTGCGCCAGTCTTCCAATGACGGGTTTAAATGCCCTTCCAAGAAAGGTCGCTTCCGGTCCGGTGATGGCCCACAGCACCACCATCGACAAACTGCCCCCCATCGTGAGCTGGCCCGACGACGGCGGCCCCTTTATCCTTCTTCCCCAGGTCTTTTCGGAAGACCCCCTGAAACCGGGGATCATGCATTCCAACCTGGGCATGTACCGGGTACAGCTCTCGGGAAACGACTACGCGGCAAACCGGGAAATCGGACTCCACTACCAGATCCGGAGAGACATCGGGGTGCATCACAGTCATGCCGTGGACAAAGGGCAGCCCCTCAAGGTCAGCATTTTTGTGGGAGGCCCTCCGGCCCACACGTTTTCTGCGGTGATGCCCCTGCCTGAAGGACTTCCCGAAGTGGCCTTCGCAGGGGCTTTGGCCGGACGACCGTTCCGGTACATCCGGAAAGACGGCTACGTGATCTCGGCGGATGCCGATTTCTGCATCACCGGCACCGTGGATACCCGCGATACCCGTCCCGAAGGCCCTTTCGGCGACCATCTGGGCTACTACAGTCTGAAGCACGATTTCCCTTTTGTCCGGGTGGACAGCGTGTATCACCGGTCCGACGCCATCTGGCCCTTCACCACCGTGGGACGGCCGCCCCAGGAAGACACCAGCTTCGGCAAGCTGATCCATGAAATCACCGACCCCATGGTTCCCGTGTCCATCCCAGGGGTATCGGCCCTCCACGCCGTGGATGCGGCAGGGGTCCACCCCCTGCTTCTCGCCATCGGCAGCGAGCGTTACAGGCCCTACGCCGAACGAAGTCCCATGGAGATCCTCACCCAGGCCAGCGCCATTCTCGGTTTCGGGCACTGCGCCCTGGCCAAGTACCTTATTATTACGGCCAGTGAAGACAATCCCGGCCTTGACATCCACGACGTGGAAGATTTTTTCCGTCATGTCCTCGAACGCCTCGACCTCACGCGGGATCTTCATTTCCAGACCCGGACCACCATGGACACCCTGGACTATTCGGGAACAGGCTTGAACCAGGGATCGAAAGTGATCGTGGCCGCCGCAGGGAAAGCCGTAAGAACCCTGGGCCACAGCCTTCCCGGCTCCTTTAGCCTCCCCGGTGGATTCAGTCAGCCCCGGCTGGTGATGCCCGGTGTGCTGGCCCTCACCGCCCCGGCATACGGCCATGAAAACGACGCGACGGCCGACGTGGCCCGGCTGACCGAATGCCTTGAAAACCAGGATTTGTCGGGTTTTCCCCTCATCGTTCTCACGGAGGACAGCGAATTCGCGTCCCGGAATATCGGCAATTTCCTCTGGACCACCTTCACCCGGTCAAACCCCTCCCACGATATCCACGGCGTGGGTGCCTTTATCCGGCACAAACACTGGGGCTGTCAAGGACCGCTGATCATCGACGCCCGGCTGAAACCCCATCACGCGCCGCCCCTTGTGGAAGATCCCGCCGTCACCCGGCGGGTGGATGAACTGGCCCGAAAAGGCCGAAGCCTTCACGGGATCATCTGATGAAAACCACCATCGACCCTATGAACTGGCGCGAAATTCTCGCCCGGAGCGTCACCGACGTGGACGGTCTTGAACAGCATTTTCAGGCTGATTTTTCAAGCCTTCGGTCTGTGGCGGAACGCCATCCCTTACGGATCAACCCCTATTACCTGAGCCTGATCCGGGACCCCTCAGACGGCCTGGGACGCCAGGCCCTTCCCGATGTGCGGGAATTGTCCACCGATCTCAAGGACAGCGATCCCCTTTCCGAAGAGCCCCAGTCGCCGGTGCCCGGCCTCATCCACCGATACCCGGACCGGGTGGTGTTTCTCGTGTCCGGCGACTGCGCCATGTACTGCCGGTACTGCATGCGGAAGCGGAACATTCCCAAAGAACCGGGCCTTATCCCTGTGCTCACGGACGGCCTTTCAGAGCGCATCGAAAAGGGCATCCGTTATATCAAAGACACTCCGGCCATCCGTGACGTGATCCTTTCAGGCGGCGACCCCCTGCTTATGGAAACCGGTGTTCTGTCCTCCATTTTGAAGCGGGTGAGGGCCATTGCCCATGTGGAAACGCTGCGTATTCACACCCGGGTGCCCTCAACCCTTCCCCAGCGGATCACCGAACGTCTTGCCGCCGTGCTGAAACAGCATCATCCCCTTTACATCAACACCCATTTCAACCACCCCGATGAAATCACGCCTGAGGCCCAGGCCGCCTGCGCCCGTCTGGCCGATGCCGGAATTCCCTTAGGCTGCCAGACGGTTCTTTTAAAAGGCGTCAACGACACCCCGGACATCATGACCCGACTCATGCGGAAACTGGTACGCAACCGGGTCAGGCCCTATTACATCCATCACCCGGACCCCGTGGCGGGCACCGCCCATTTCAGGCCCTCCCTCGCCACCGGCCTCGCGGTCATGCGGTCCCTGCGCGGCCATGTGTCCGGCCTCTGCGTGCCCCAGTACATGATCGACCTCCCCGGCGGCAAAGGCAAAATGCCGCTGCTTTCCACACAGATCGCGGAAACATCGGAAAACCGCGTCACCGTGGTCAACTATCAGGGCGAAGTCTGCACATATGATTTTTGCTGAGGGAACAGAACGCTCCGCAATTGACGCCAGCCCATCCAAGAATGTCTGACATCCGGCAGCTCAATTCACTGGACACGCTTTTGCCCGAAAAAAACCTGCAATCCATCGTCATGTGGCTTGCCCGGAATAAAAAACAGGCGTATATTTTCAATATAACATATAGGGGTATCGCCCGTTCGATTTACTCCACGACAATCTCGGTTCACACGCGCATGTGACGTTCAAACGGTTTTTCGCATCCCGCATTCATTCAAAAAAAGGCGATGACACACATCCCTATCCTGATCCATAAAAAAACATGAATGAAAAAGGAGGCTTCCATGCAAAAAAATCTGTTTGGTCAATCCCGGCCACGTGATCAGGAGCTGACTGACCGCGCCGAAAAGCTGTTCAAGGACATCAAATGGCGGAGAAGGGGAACGGACAGGCGGTGCATGACGGAAATGCATCCGAACAGAGGGGACTTCGTTGAAAAACGGACGTGCGCCGACAGGCGGCACGATTACATGTCTCTGGTTTCCCATATCATTTTTCCGAAAGGTTGGGCCAAAAACTGACATCCGTTTATCTGCTGCCGGAAACGGCCGAAAGACTGTTTCCGGCACGTCTTTTCAGGCCTTGAAGGGTGGATGCTTTTCCCATGGAGCGGGATCGGCATCGATTTCCTAACGCATTTCTCATTCAATTCTAACAATTGGCGTCCATATTCCCCATTGATTTTTGCAATATAACGTCCTAGGATGGTTTTTTTTAGCCATGGCTTGGTTGTCACCATCATCCCTGGACCTGTTACCGATTCAAAAGCCTGCTGTGAGAGAGGAACCATGACTGTCAAACATATCCTGGTGGTGGATGACGAAGAAGATATTCTGGAGCTGGTCAGTTACAACCTGATCCGTGAAGGTTTCAGGGTCTCATGCGCCGAATCCGGGGAAACGGCCATTCAGGCTGTATCTGCGGAACCGCCCGACCTCCTGGTTCTGGATCTGATGCTGCCGGGCCTTTCGGGTCTGGAAGTGACCCGGAATCTCAAAAACAACAAGAAATTCGATCACATTCCCATCGTCATGCTGACGGCTCGCGGTGACGAAGCGGATGTGGTGGCCGGGCTTGAGATGGGGGCCGACGATTATGTGACCAAACCCTTCAGCCCGAAAATTCTCCTGGCGAGGATCAAGGCCGTTCTGCGGCGAAAACTCGAAGGTACGCCCGAAGACGACGCCCAGGAGATCCGCATGGGGGACCTCGGGGTTCATCCGGGCCGCCATCAGGTGACGGTCAAGGGCGACACTGTGGACCTCACCTATTCCGAATTCCAGCTTCTTCTTCTGCTGTGCCGGAGGCCGGGCTGGGTGTTCACCCGAAACCAGATCGTGGACGCCATTCACGGCGAACATTACGCGGTAACCGATCGAAGCGTGGATGTACTCGTGGTTGGCCTAAGAAAAAAACTTGGATCCTGCGGACCCATGATCGAAACGGTCCGGGGGATCGGTTACCGGTTTAAAGAAGCCCTATGACATCCAGAAAGAGACTGCTGTGGCAGTTGTATCCCTCGTACCTGTTCATCACCCTTTCCGCCCTTGCCATCGTCAGTGTATTCGCCCTGAATTCCCTGTCCGGTTTTTTTTACGAAGAAAAAAATCGTGACCTGGTGGCCCGTGCCAACCTGTTCAAAATCATGGCCGGGGAACTTGTCCACCAGGAAAACGTTCAGGCCGTGGGCGAAGCCTGCAAAATGGCAGGCATTGAATCCGGAACACGGCTCACCGTGATCCTTTCATCGGGACAGGTGATCGGGGATTCGGAAAATGACCCGAAAACCATGGACAACCACAACGACCGGCCTGAAATTGCAAAGGCCCTTTCAGGACATACCGGGACGGCGATACGCTACAGCAGCACACTGAAACAGAACATGCTGTACGTGGCCGTTCCCCTGATGAAAAACAGCGAAGTGACCGCCGTGGTCCGGGCTTCGGTGTCCGTGTCCTCCATTGACAACGAACTTCAAAAAACACGCTGGACTGTCGGAGCCGTGGGTGTTTTCGCCGCCGTTCTCGCCGCCCTCACCAGCCTGCTGGTGGCCCGGCGCATCACCCGGCCCATCGAAGACATGACAAAAGGGGCTGAACAGTTCGAAAAAGGTAACCTCGAACACAGGCTGTACGTTCCCGAATCCCTTGAACTGGGCTCCCTGGCCCAGGCCATGAACAAAATGGCCGATCAGCTGGACAGCCGTATCAAAACAGAAACACGGCAGAAAAACGAACTCATCGCCGTTCTTTCAGGCATGGTGGAAGGGGTCATTGCCCTGGACCGCCAGGACAACATCATCAGCATCAACCCTGCGGCCGCAGGTTTTTTTCATGTCACCACCCCGTCTCCTTCGGGAAAAAACATCGCAGACCTCGTGAGAAACCTGGCGTTTCTGGATTTCTTTGAAAAAGCGAGAAACGCCATGGAAACCATGGAGTCGGACATCCCCCTGAACGATCAGGAAAAACGGATCATTCATATCCGCACGGCACCGCTTCTGGACGAAAAAGACCGACGTTCCGGCACCCTCATCGTGTTCAGCGACGTTACCACCTTGAGGCGTCTTGAAACCATGCGCCGGGATTTTGCCGCCAATGTTTCCCATGAAATCAAGACACCTCTCACGTCCATCCGGGGTTTTGTGGAAACCCTTCTGGCCGATCATGAACCGTTGTCGGACAACCATCGTCATTTTCTTGAAATCATCGATAAAAACGTCAACAGGCTCATGGCCATCATCGACGATCTTCTTCAGCTGGCGCGCATCGAAAAGGAAGGCAAGGAACTGAAACGGGACAACGCCCGTCTGGCCCCGGTTCTTGAAGGTGCCGTGAACACGGTGAATGAAGCGGCGAAGAAAAAGAACATAGCCATCACCCTGACCTGCAATCCGGGCCTGTCCGTTCCCATGGACAGCTCCATGATCGAGCAGGCCGTGCTGAACCTCGTGGACAACGCCGTCAAATACACCGAAGACGGCGGCTCGGTTTCCGTCACCGTCAGCGTGAACGGCATGGTGAAAATCAGTGTGGCCGATACGGGTTACGGCATCGAAAAAGAGCATCATGCCCGTCTGTTCGAACGGTTCTACCGAACGGACAAGGCCAGGAGCCGCCAGCAGGGCGGAACGGGTCTGGGTCTCGCCATTGTCAAACACATCATGCTGGCCCACAAGGGGGATGTGACAGTGGAAAGCACGCCGGGAAAGGGCAGCGTTTTCACTCTTCATCTTCCGCCACACTGAGGAATATCACGGTGGCCATCAACCTTCACAGGGGACATGCGGACTGGAAATCGCCCATAGCCGCCGGTTTCACCGCCGGGCGTCTGGTGATCTCGCCCATGACGCCCCAGGACCGGGACACGGTTCTCGGTCTTCTTGACCTGCCGGATATGCTCACACACCTTCCCGCGCTCTTGGATCGGCGAGACGCGGCGTCCTGGCTCGATTTTGTTTTCGGCAAACGGAACTACCTTTTTTTCACCGCCGTGCACCGTGAAACCCGGCATACCGTCGGATTCATCGTCATCGACCGCACGCCGGACAACCGTCTGTATCTCGGCGGTGCCGTGGCCCGGACATTCTGGGGCAAAGGCTACGCCACGGAGATCCTTTATGGGCTCCGCAGGCATCTTGAGCGCGTGTTTTATTCCAACCCCCTGTACGCAGACGTTCTCACTTCCAATACCGCCGTGCTGAAGATCCTTGAAAAAACGGGTTTCGAAGTGATCCAAACGGCAAATAATCATGTTCTGCTAAAATTGACGGCCCACGGCCGCAGTTAAGAGATGGGCACGGCTTTGCCTTTGCCCCATCCTACGAACTACGGGCAACAGACCGGAATCATGACAGGATGGGCAAAGCGTCAGCGTGCCCATCAGAAAAAAACACGCTTAAGCCAACAACATTGGCCCTCACGAGGGCAGCTTGTGAAACGCCGGGCAAACGGGATGGGATGTTTAAATGATCACAGGTGATCCCGCCACCCCATTCACCCTCTTATTTCAGCTTCGGATTGTTGTGATGCCGGTCTTTGTCTCTCAGGGTCTTTTTTTCGAGATTCCTCATCAATGCGCCGGTCAGATCCACGCCCGTCTGGTTGGCGATGCACACAGCCACGAACAGCACGTCCGCCAGCTCGTCGGCAAGGTCGGGCCGGTCTCCCGTTTTTTTGAAACTCTGGTCGCCGAAAATCCGGGTCATGATCCGGGCCACTTCGCCCACTTCCTCCATGAGGATCCCCAGGTTGGTGAGTTCTGAAAAATAGCGGACGCCGTAGGTTTTCACCCAATCATCCACTTTATCCTGATAATCCCTGATCGAGATGCTGTCCATGATGTTCTCCTTTTGCCAGGTGTTAAGGTGTTCACATGCTTCGTCATGGCCGTTTTGTATCCCAGGGCACAAATCATTGCAAACCCCTTTGGGCTCTGGTACATTTTTCACCTCTAACGAACAAGGACGGGATTCATGGACGGACAGCGCAGAAACGTGGAACTACTGGCCCCTGCGGGAAACAGGGAGAAACTTGAAATCGCCATTCATTACGGGGCGGACGCCGTGTATCTGGGCGGCAAGGATTTTTCCTTGAGGAATTTTTCGGGGAATTTTTCAGTCGCAGACATGGCGGAGGCCGTGGCCTACGCCCATGGAAAAGGTGTCCGTGTGTACGTGGCCTGCAACATCTATCCACGCACCGGGGAAATGGACGCCATCGCCGGGTATCTGGACGAATTGGGGACCCTCGGCCCCGACGCGGTGATCATCGCCGATCCCGGCATTGTGGCCATGGCCCGGGAACGCATTCCCCATATCCCCGTCCATTTGAGCACTCAGGCCAACACCACCAGCCTCGGGGCCTGCCGATTCTGGGAAGGCCAGGGCGTCAGCCGGGTCAACCTGGCACGGGAAATGACTTTTTCCGATATAAGGGAGATTGCGCGGTCAACAGCCCTTGAAGTCGAAACCTTTGTCCACGGGGCCATGTGCATATCCTATTCGGGGCGTTGTCTTTTGAGCAGCTTTTTGACCAAGCGGGACAGCAACCGGGGCGAATGCAGCCATCCCTGCCGCTGGAAATACGCGGTGATCGAAGAACAGCGGCCGGACATGGTTCACCCGTTCATGGAAGACGAACGGGGGTCCTACATATTCAATTCCAAGGATCTGTGCATGATCGGGCATATCCCCGAACTCATGGAGAGCGGCATCGCCTCCCTCAAGATCGAAGGCCGGATGAAGGGCATCAATTACCTGGCGTCGGTGGTGAAGGTCTACCGTGAAGCCATGGACCTCTATCTTTCGGACCCCGCCGGATACCGTGTAAAACCCGAATGGCACGAGGAGCTCTCCCGCATCAACAGCCGGGAATACTCCACGGGATTCTACTTCGGCGATCCCGACGCCGTGTCCCCCAATTACCACGACCACAGGCCCGGAACCATCCACCGCTTCGTGGGGAAAATCATCGAAACCGTCGGCCCCTCAGAGGTGAAGGTGGCGGTGCGGAACCGCATCCTCTCAGGCGACGCGGTGGAGATCCTCACCCCTCGGGGTCCCGCCGTCACGGACCGGGTTCTTTCCATGACCGACAAAAAAGGTCTGCCCACAGACTGCGCTCAGCCCAACACCGTGGTGACGGTGACGTTTTCACGGGATTATCAGCCGCTGGACCTGATCCGCAATTCCGAGGACATGTCTTACAGCGGAACAGGTCGCAGGGGCGATTCATGAATCGCCCCTACACGGATCATCCCGGCATGACTCAGCCTGTCACTTGGATGCCGCCAGAATTTCCTGGGCAATGTTGAACGTGTTGTCGCCTGTTTTCTCAAGGTTGTTCAGAATGTCGACAAACAAAATTCCGCAATCCACCGTGCACTCCCCGAGATTCAGGCGGTTGATGTGGTTGTTCTTGAACTGGCGCCTCAGCTGGTCGATCAGGTTTTCGTCCTGGGTATCAATGGTTTTGTTGAACTCTTCCCGGTTGAAGGCGTTGAGAACCTTTTCCGTAAAACGGACCGTCACAGAAAAAATGTCGTCCATTTCAGACAGGGCCTTTTCGGAGAATACCATTTTTTCAAGAATCATCCTTTCGGAGAATCGGGCGATATTTTCAGCGTAATCCCCTATTTTTTCAATATCATGAAGTGCGTGAAGGTAACGATTGATGGTTTTCGACGTGTCTTCCGTGATGTCTTTTTCAAAGAGTTTGACAAGAAAACTCGAAATCTCCTTTTGAAGGATATCCACGTTTTCTTCAAGCTCATAGATTTTGTTCACCTTGTCGAGGGAGCGTTCGAAAAAAGCGTCCTTTGATAATTTCAGCATCGTCAGGGCGTCATCGGACATGCGCTTCACTTCTTTTCCGGCCTGGACCACGGCCAGGGTGGGCGTTTCCACAAGAATATCTTTCAGGTGCATCAATTTAAACGACGACGGAGAATCGTCACCCGTGATGATTTTTTCGCAAAGCCGCGCAAGAAAAGGAAGCAACGGAAGAAATATCAGGGTGTTGATGACATTGAACAAAGTATGGAGGTTGGCGATATGCCGGGCCAGATTGGGATAGGTCCCGTCTGCGGCAACCATGTTGGCGGCTCCGGGGGTAAAGGCATCGACGGCCTGCATCAGCAGGGGGAGGAAAAAAATCATGTACGTCACGCCGATCATGTTGAATAAAAAATGCCCGAGGGCCGCTCTCCGTGCGGTTTTGTTTGTCCCTATGGCGGCAAGGTTGGCCGTGATGGTGGTCCCTATGTTTTCTCCCAAAACCAGGGCACTTGCCGCCCTGAAGTCGATGATCCCGATGGTGGCAAGGGCAATGGTGATGCCCAGCGTGGCGGAACTGCTTTGAACGATCATGGTCAGAGCGGTTCCGGCAAAAACGGCCAGAAACGGATTGGCCGAAAACATGACAAAGGCCTGTTTGAATGATTCGTTGTGATTCAGAGGGGCGAATCCTTTGGTCATGGTTTCCATGCCGAGAAAAAGAAACCCGAACCCCAGGAGAACCTCCCCCACATTCTGGATTTTCTTGTCCCTGATGAACAGGCGCATGACCACGCCAGCTCCGATGGCCGGCAGAGCGAATTTTGCAACCTTGAACGCGATAATCTGGGCCGTGATGGTGGTTCCGATGTTGGCCCCAAGAACCACGCTCAGGGCCTGCATCAGATTCATCAGGCCCGCGTTGACGAAACCCACCACCATGACTGTTGTGGCCGAACTGCTCTGGATGATGGATGTCACGATCAATCCCACAAACATGCCGATGACCCGGTTGGACGTGAGTTTTTCAAGAATGATTTTCAGACTGTTCCCCGCCGACTTCTGAAGACCGTCCGACATGAGTTTCATTCCATAAATAAACATTCCCAGTCCGCCCACCAGGGCGAAACACAGCTTTGACCATTCAATATCCACGTTTTTTTCCTTATGAATCCGTTATTTATAAATTATCATCAAACACAGTCGAAAGCTTTTATAATGGCGGTCACAGGCCATGTCAACATTTGGATGATTTTAAGAGCGATCCGGGGGAGGCTTTGATGGGTGATGTCATTGAAACCATAAGGTTATTGAGCGGGATGACTTCAAAACAGGTACATCTGCTTCGATTCGGCGTAACGTTCGAATTCCACGCGGTTGCGGCCGTTTTCCTTGACCCGGTAAAGGGCTTTGTCCGCGCGGTTGATGGTGGCCTGAAACGATTCCGTGGGCCTGTATTCGGCCACGCCCACAGACAGCGTGATGCGGACATGATCGTGGTTTTCGAACCGCATGTTCTCGGCGATCTCCCGGACACGCTCGGCAAAGGTCAGGGCTTCGGCCCCGTTGGTGCTGCAAAGGACCAGCATGAACTCCTCACCGCCGTAACGCGCGATGATGTCGAAATCCCGGATGTTCTGCTTGAGGGTCTGGGCCACGCCGCGCAGCACGATATCGCCGGTCTCATGCCCGAAGTTGTCGTTGACGCTCTTGAAATGATCGAGATCGATGATGCAGAGGGAGAACACCTTGTTGCCCCGGTCGCAGAACGCTTTCTGCTCCTTGAGGATCTCAAGGAGTCGCCGCCGGTTGTAGACCCCGGTCAACTCGTCGGTGACGGCCAGCTTTTCGATGGTTTCAAGGGCTTTGGCGATGGTGGTCCGAAGATTGGTGATGTAGCTGCCCAAAAGGGAAAACCAGGGAAGCACCGTGGCCAGAAGCATGATGTTGATCAGCTCCACCTTGAGGTTCACCTCGCCGGGATGAAAACGGTAAACCAGATAAACCACCACCGCGTAATTGGCGATGGCGAACACTGAAACGACGAGGAACTGCAGGAATCGAAGCCGGAACACGCCGAACACGAACACCACGAAATAAAGCATCAGCATGGAGCTTCGGATCTCACCGGCTCCATACAGGCACACCATGATCCACATTGTGGCGAGGATCATCTGGAACATGGTCAGGCTGGGGTCCTTGAACCGTTTGTTCCAGCCGGTCCTCAGAAGAAGATAGATTCCGGCGTTGAACAGCATCACCACCGCTGAAAGAGCGTACAGATCTTTTAGGGTAAAACGGGTGAAACCCTGGAGAATGCACACCGTGCAAAGAACCACCCACATGGCGTAAGACCCCAGAGCCATGAGAAACCGTTTGATTCTCACCGTCTGGGCCGGATCCTCCGGAAAAAATGTGAACGTCTTTTTGTTCATTCTGTTTTCATGGTCATCAGACCCTGTCCATGGCTGTGGGTTCATATTCCACACGATCCCGGCCGCCGGCCTTGGCGCGGTACAGGGCCTTGTCGGCCCGGTTCATGGCGTCCTGAATGGACTCCGTGGGCTGGTACTTGGTCACCCCCACGGACACGGTGATCCTGAAATCCTTCGGCATGCTGTCATACGCCAGTTCCTTCACCGTGGTCCTGATGCGTTTGGCGCAGATCATGGCTTCACGGCTTCCGCTGTTGGTGAGGATCAGGATGAACTCCTCCCCGCCGTACCGGGCGATGTGATCGATATCCCTCAGATTTTTCTGGACTTCCTGGGCCACGGTTTTAAGGACGATATCGCCTTTTTCATGGCCGTAAGTGTCGTTCACCGTCTTGAAATGGTCCAGATCCAGAATGCAGATGGAAAAGGGATTGATTCCCCGGTCGCCCAGAGCTTTCTGGTGTTCCAGGATCTTGAACATCTGCCGCCGGTTGAACACCTGGGTCAGGTCATCGACGATGGCGAGACGCTCGATGGTGGTAAGCGCCCTGGACACCTTGTCCCGAAGATGGGTGATGTATCCGCCCACCAGGGAAAACCAGGGAAGCACCGTGGCCAGAACCACGATGTTCAGCATGTCGATCTGAGGATTGATGGATTCAGGGTGTGTTTTCAGAACCAGGAGAATCACGGCGGCGTAATTGGCCACGGCGTACACCGAAAGAAACAGAAACTGCATCAGGCGCAGCCGGAACAGGCCGAAAACGAAGACCACCAGATAAAGAAGGAGGACAACGCTCCGCATGCGGTCTGCATAGTATATCACCACCATGACCCAGAACGTCCCGATGATCATCTGGGCCAGCGTGAGGCTTGGATCCTTGAAACGTTTGTTCCAGCCTGTTCTGAAGGTGATGTAAACCATCAGGTTGGTCACTAGAATTCCGATGGCGCTGATCGCCAGAACGTCAAAAGTCACCCGGGTCATGCCCTGGACGTAAAAAAACGTGGCCAGCCCCAGCCACATGGCGTAGGAGCCGAGAGCCATCAGGAAGCGCTTGATCCTCAGCGTCTGATTGTGATCATCCGCCGGAAAGAAACTGGGCATACGATTCGCCTCTCACACAGGGTATGGACACCGCGTTATATGATTTGATTCACGTCAAACGGCCCTGACGGTCATGCCGTTTTTTTGCCGGACGCATGTTTTTCACTAACTGCCTGGAAACGTTGTTGTTCTCAAATAACCATATTTGCGGCCATAATGCAACGACTTTACCGATGAGGGACTTCAATTGATCATGACGAGCCATAACGTTCATTCGTCAGGCCGGGTCCGAAATTTGGTCTTGACAACAAACTATAATAAGTATAAATAATATAAAAACTGCATAGAATATAAATCTCATTTTCGAAAGCTCCCGCATTCTATGGACGATCTCTTTACGGTACACACCGCGAGCGCGTATTGCCGGGTCACCCCCCGGACCATCATCAACTGGATCGAAGCCGGGCACATCGCCTGTTATAAAACCGTGGGCGGACACCGTCGCATCAATCGGACGGACTTGGAATCGTTCATGAAAAAACAGGGCATCCCCATTCCCGTCAAGGAGATGAAAGAGCCGGAAAGAAAGCGGATTCTTGTGGTGGACGATGACCCGATCATTGTGGAAACGGTGGTCATGGGTCTTACGGAAGATGAACACAACTACGCCGTGGAATCGGCCCGGGACGGATTCGAGGCCGGTCTCAAGGTCCAGAGTTTCAGGCCCCATGTGGTGATCCTCGATATCATGATGCCGGGCATCAAAGGGTACGAGGTCTGCCGGATGATCAAGGAAAATCCGCTGACGAAAGACACCAAGGTCATGGTTTTATCCGCGTACCTGGACAACGACAAGTTTGAAAAAATGATCGAAAACGGAGCGGATATCTGCTTCGTGAAACCTCTGCCCCTTCCCATGCTGAAAAAGGAAGTGGCCGACATTCTGAACCTTTAGAATCACACTGCACCCTCCTTTTCTGTTCCGCGATGGAGTTTTAATGATTCCTCTTTCCTCTTCATTTTCGCAGTGAACATGGCTGTCCAACCTGAGCTGTACTGAACTTAACAAACATGTTCAAGGAGCCCGTATGCTGGAACCCCTACGACTCAGCATCAACGGAACACGCCTCACGTGCAGGCCGGGGATCTCGGTTCTCGACGCAGCGGTGGAGAACGGGTTTAAAATTCCCACCCTCTGCCACCACCCGGCCCTCAAACCCCACGGGGCCTGCCGCCTTTGCCTGGTGGAGGACGCGGTGTCCGGCCGCCTTTTCGCGTCCTGCGTGACGCCGGTTACCGACAGCATGGCGGTTTTAACAGATTCCCCCCGTGTGGTGGAACACCGGAAAAATATCGTGGGCCTGATGCTCGCCGCCCATCCCGAATCCTGCCTGGTCTGCGCCAAGGGAAACACCTGTGATTTACGGCGAATCGCGGGCGAACTGGGCATAGGGTTCAACACCTTCGATCCCATGCCCAAATCCAGCCCCCAGGACCAGGTCAACCCGTTCATCTGGCGGGACACGTCCAAATGCATCCTCTGCGGCAAGTGCATCCGGGCCTGCAAGGAACTGGTGGTCCACGGAACCCTGGAATACAGCAGCAGGGGTTTCGATTCCAGGCCCCAGACCGTGTTCGACACAGCTCTTGGCCGTTCGGACTGCACGTTCTGCGGCACCTGCGTGACCGTCTGTCCCACCGGAGCCCTTGTTCCCGCCTCATCGGTCTTTTCCGGCACGGCTGCGCGTCGAAAGGAAACGGTGTGCGGGTTCTGCGGCACCGGCTGCCGCCTGTCCGTAGGCGTCAGCGGAAACCGAATCATGGATGTGAAACCGTCGGAAACAGCTGAGAGCGTCAACGGCGTCACGGCCTGCGTCCGGGGCCTTTTCGCCCAGGATTACCGGGACAGTGAAAGACGACTGACCTCGGCCATGAAACGAACCGGAGACACCTTTGAAAAAATTCCGCTGAATCAGGCCATCGCCGAAACCGTCCAGACGTTGCGGCGCATCAAAGACACCTGGGGACCTGACAGCATCGGCTTTTACGGATCATCCAAATGCAGCAACGAGGAAAACTACCTGTTCCAGAAAATCGCAAGGGAAGCTCTCGGCACGCAAAACATCGACAACGGCGGAACAATTTACGGACGAAAGACCATGCAGGCCTTCGATGCCCTGACCTTCGGCGCGTTCAGGCGACAGGCCATGGCGGATATCGAAACGGCGGAAGCCGTGGTCATGGTGGGGGCGGACACGGCTTCGTCATCGCCGGTCCTGGGTTACCATGTCAAACGGGCGGTGAAGAGCGGCGCGGTTCTGGTGATTCTTGACCGCACAAAAAGCGCCATGACATTTCACAGCAGCCTGTGGCTGAAACCGGGGTTCACCGTGGACCCCATGGACGCCTATGCCCAACTGATCCGGGCTATCCGGTCAAACCTTGACGGCAAAAAATCCACCGGCGAATCCAGACTGGATACGGCCGCAAACCTGATCCGGGGCAGGCGCACGGCCCTTATCCTGGGCGAGGCGGTTCTTGAACACCCGAAAGGCGCACAGGTGGCCGCCGAATGCGCGGACCTTTACGCCGACGTTCACGGCGGCCTTGAAAACGGCGGCGGCGTGTACCTCATCGCCCGGGAAAACAACCTTTTGGGAAGCTGGGACATGGGAACGGTTCCGGACCAGGAACCGGGAAGAATCCCGGCCAAAAACCCCGGACTTGACATTCACGGCATGATCGGTTCGGCGGCGGCGGGACGGCTCAAGGCCCTCTTCATTCTTGGCGAAAATCCCATGAGAAACCTGCCCCGGCCCGACGTTGTTCGGAAAGCCCTGGAAAATCTGGAGTTTCTCGCGGTTCAGGACATTCTTGAAACGGAAACCACGGCCCTTTCCCACCTGATTCTTCCCGGTGCGGCAGCTACGGAAAAAAGCGGTTCCTTTACCAGCATGGATGGCCGGGTCCAGACCTTCACCCGCGTGGTGGACCCGCCGGGCGAGGCCATCAGCGATTACAACCTGTTGTGCCGCCTGGCGGACCAGCTGGGGCTCCATGTGAACGGCATGGACGAGATCCGTGAGGAAATCGGAAGAAAAATCCGGGCGTACCGGGATCTCGCAGAAAACCCGGCTTTTTTCTGGCCCGTCTGGGACTCGATGCCCGGCGGCCATCCCGAATGTTTAAGACACACAGAGGGCGAATGCGATTCGGTCACGGACGCTTCGACCTATCCCTACACCGTGCTGATCCGCCATTCCCTTTTCCACGTAGGCAGTGGAACCCGGACCTCACAATCCGCCCGCATATCCCGTGCGGCCACGTTCATCGGCATCACCGCGGCTCCGTCTCTCGCGGACCGCCACGGGTTGTCCGACGGCTCGAAGGTCACGTTGACGTCCGGCCATGGAACGATCACCCGGACGCTTGCCGTCGACCCGGAGCTTGAGGATGGCGTGATCGGGATGCCGTCGGCGGCTGAAGACAGCGGCATCATGGCTTTGTCTGGAGATGGATCGGCGGGGGTTGCGGGATGCCGGGTGGCGGTTGTGGCGGGGGATGAGGAAGGATGAAATGAAATGGGAAAAATGAACATCGAACACAGAACATCGAACATCCAACATCGAATGGGTGCAGGATGGCCGGTGGAGATAGCAACGGCGGTGAGACCGGATGAAGGGTGAAATGGGAAAAATGAACATCGAACACTGAACATCGAACATCCAACATCGAATGGGGTGCAGGATGGCCGGTGGAGATAGCAACGGCGGTGAGACCGGATGAAGGGTGA
>DYJE01000051.1:0-13660 GCA_020723285.1 Desulforapulum autotrophicum
CTCTGGGCCTTTTTCCATAGCCATCGGGCGACTTTTTACGAGTCCATCAACGTTGAATGCTCGTGCTGTTTTTTTCAATGATTTCGTAAAGTGTTTCTGGCGCAATGTCTGCACCGTTAGGCCATGCGATGGTCCCTCCTTCTATGAAAGCTTTTCTGAAATAATCGAGGTCTTGTAACGGTTTGAAAACAGGCCCGCGTTCCGGATAGTCCTGGAAATTGATTTCGCCGCTCAGCCCGTCATCAAAAACAATCCTGTAGATATAAGCATGACTGTATTCAATGGTTATAACTTCATTGAAATTCCACATCGAAAAACCTCACATTAAAGGTTCAATCGGCATGATCGTTTGCCCCGATCTTGCACTTTCCCAGTTATGCGACAATTCTATTTCATGTAAATCGATCCATTCACGTACAAGACGCAGAGCAGTTTTGGAACCGAGATCTCCCTTCAGAATGTTGCCACGGAAATCGAGTACAATTTTGTGGCCCTGATATTCTGCATGAAGATGGGGTGGATTATGCTCATCATAGTACATCCGGATAATGATACCGAAAAACATTGAGACGATAGGCATATAAACTCCGTATGGCATCGTTGCTGTCGCCGTGTTACGTTTGAAGAAGAAATGCGCCAGCCAATAATTGTCTAATGATTGACAATAAATATCATACATAAAAATATAAAAACAGTGTGATATTCATGAATAGGAGCGACAGTTATATAACCGGTTGCATTTATCCGGGGGAATGATTATTATCTCAGCACCCGAAAATCAGGCGTGGATTTATAACCACGCGGAACGCATGGAATAATGGGGCGTTGGTTTTACGACGACCCATGAACGGACATACAGGAAAAAGGTTCATACGTTATGCCGATATACGAATACCAGTGCGAAGACTGCAAGAAAGTCTTTGAATACCTTGTGATGGGAGGGAAAGATCCGGACGCCTGCCCCAAATGCAAAAAAAATAACATCAAACGCATGATGTCGGCCTGCGGTTTTGTCACCAAAGGCGAGGGCGGTCAGACCGTCAAGGCATCCGCATCCTCCTCATCCTGCACCGGCTGCACTGCCGGAAGCTGCGCGAGCTGTCACTGATATGGGCGGTTCACTGGTCATCGGAACGAGGGGAAGCAAGCTGGCGCTCTGGCAGGCCCACTGGGTCAAAGCTGAAATCGAAAAGAACCATCCCGGCCTTCATGTCGAACTTAGCGTCATCAAGACCAAAGGCGACAAAATCCTGGACGTGCCTCTGGCCAAGGTGGGCGGGAAAGGGCTTTTCGTGAAGGAAATTGAAGACGCCCTTCTTTCAGGAGCCATTGATCTGGCCATCCACAGCATGAAGGACGTGCCCGCCGAAATCCCCGAAGGGCTCTCCATCGGGGCCATTCCTTTACGCGAAAATCCCATGGATGTGCTTTTGTCGCGGGGAAACCTGACGCTGAAGGAACTTCCATATCAGGCGAAAGTGGGTACCAGCAGCCTTCGCCGCAGTTCACAGATTCGAAAGGTCCGGCCGGATCTGGACATCCTTCCTCTCAGGGGCAACATCGATACCCGGCTCCGAAAACTCGACGAAGGGGAGTTCGACGCCATTGTTCTGGCAGCAGCCGGAGTGAGGCGTCTGGGTTTCGCAGACCGCATCAGCGAATACCTGCCGCCTGAAACGGTGCTGCCCTCTGTGGGCCAGGGGGCTCTGTGCATCGAGATCCGCCTGAACGATCCCAGGATCGAAGCCATTGTCACGCAGATGAACCATGATGACACCCACACCGTGGTTTCCGGCGAACGGGCTTTTCTCCATCGTCTGGAGGGCGGCTGTCAGATTCCCATTGCGGCCCACGGGGCTGTGAGTGGAACAGATTTCACAATGACGGGCCTTGTGGCGGATCTCACAGGGGAAACCATAATCAAGGAAACCATATCAGGCCCCCGAGAAGACAGTGTGGCCCTGGGCATTGCCCTGGCGGACCGTCTTCTCGAACGGGGAGCCAAAACCATACTGGACCAGGTGAAAGAGACAGGCTGATGAAATCGGAAAAAGGTAAAGTGTACCTGGTGGGAGCAGGCCCGGGAGATCCCGGCCTCATCACGGTGAAAGGCCGTGAATGCATTGAACGGGCCGACGTGATCGTGTACGACTATCTGGCGGCCCCGGCACTTCTCTCTCTCGCCCCCGACCGGGCGGAAATGATCTACGTGGGCAAAAAAGGCGGGGATCACACCCTGTCTCAGGACGGCATCAACGCCCTTCTGGTGGAAAAGGCGAGCACAGGGGCTGTGGTCACCCGGCTCAAGGGCGGCGATCCCTTTATTTTCGGACGCGGGGGAGAAGAGGCGGAGGTCCTTGTTGAAGCGGGCATTCCATTTGAAGTGGTCCCCGGCGTCACCTCGGCCATCGCAGCTCCGGCCTATGCGGGAATCCCTTTGACCCATAGGAAATTCACCGCGACCCTCAGTCTGGTCACCGGTCATGAAGACCCGGAAAAAGAAGAATCCAACATCGACTGGCCGGCCATCTCCAAATCGGGTACCCTCGTTTTTTTCATGGGCGTGAAGAACCTTCCCCTGATCGTCCGGCGGCTCATGGAATGCGGAAAACCGTCGGATACGCCGGTGGCGCTTGTGCGCTGGGGCACCACGGCAAGGCAGCAGACCGTCACGGGCACCCTTGAAACCATTGTCGAAAACGTCGCCGCAGCGAAACTCAAATCCCCGTCCATCATCGTGGTGGGTCAGGTGGTGTCCTTGCGTGACACCATGCAGTGGTTTGAAAACCGGCCCCTTTTCGGCAAACGGATCATTGTGACCCGTGCCAGAAGCCAGGCCAGCGATCTCACCCGGATGCTGGCCGAACACGGAGCCTTCTGCATGGAAGCCCCGTCCATCCGCATCGTGGAACCGGACGACTACCGTCCGGTGGACCAGGCCATCGCCGGGCTTCCGGGCTATGACTGGGTGGTTTTCACCAGCGTCAACGGGGTCACACACTTTTTTGAACGCATGCTGGCCAGACGCTGCGACGCCCGGCGGCTGGGTTCGGTCAAAACCGCCTGCATCGGACCGGCCACGGCGAAAAAGCTTCGTGAATACGGCGTGCTTACAGACATCATCCCTGAAAGTTACGTGGCTGAAAGTGTGGTGCAAGCCTTTAAAAACCAGAACATGGACGGCAAGCGGGTCCTTTTGCCCAGGGCCATGGAAGCCCGGACCATCCTTCCAGACGAGCTTCGGAACATGGGCGCCCAGGTGGATGAAGTCACGGCTTACAAGACCGTGGAAGACCGGGATAATGCCTCAACCGTGGCCGATCAGCTGAGGGAGGGCGGCATCGATCTTGTCACCTTCACCAGTTCGTCCACCGTCACCAACTTCATGGCCCTTCTTCCAGCGGGAGAGGCTGTGGATCTCATGAAAAACGTCACGGTGGCCTGCATCGGCCCCGTCACCGCTGAAACAGCCCAAAAACTGGGTCTTCGTGTTGATGTTAGCGCGGAAACCTACACCATACCGGGGCTGGTTGACGCGATACTGGCGCATTACGGGGACGGGAAACAATAAACAGCTTCGGGTGGATCGGCATGTGAAAGGGCACAGCGGACAAGGAATGACGGGCCAGGCCGCCCTGACCGACCGGTTCAACCGGCGGCTGAACTATATCCGCGTGTCCATCACCGACAAATGCAACTTCCGATGCATGTACTGCATGACCGGGACGCCGTTCCCCAAACTCGGCCAGCGTGACATTTTAAGTTACGAAGAAATCCTTCGGATTGTCCGGGTGGGGATACGCCAGGGCATCACCAAGGTACGGATCACGGGCGGGGAACCCCTTGTCCGCCGGGACCTGATCGCTTTTCTCACCGAACTGTCCTCGTATCCGGAGCTGACGGACCTATCCCTCACCACCAACGGACTGCTTCTTGGCGACATGGCACAGGCCCTTCAACGTGCGGGCATCCGGCGTCTGAACATCAGTCTGGATTCGTTAAAACCTGACCGGTTTAAAACCATCACCGGCGTGGATGCTTTTCATACCGTCTGGAACGCCATTCTTTACGCCCATGAACTGGGCTTTTCACCCATCAAAATAAACGTGGTGGCCATGCCCGGTGTCAATGACGATGAAATCACCGATTTTGCGGAGTTGACCCAAATCTATCCTTTTCATGTCCGGTTTATCGAATACATGCCCATCGGGAATCCGGCCACCACGACGTCCGGCAAACCTCTTCTGACACCTGAAATACGAAGGCTGGCCGCAGGGACGGGAACCCTTGTCCCGGTCATCGGCCAGACGAACGACGGCCCGGCCCGGCGTTTCCGGCTGCACGGCGCGCCGGGAGAACTGGGATTCATCAGCCCGGTGAGCGAGCACTTCTGTGCCACCTGCAACCGGATCAGGCTGACGGCCAGCGGACAGCTGAGGCCCTGCCTTCTTTCCGATTCCGGCATCGATGTGACGTCGGCCCTGAGATCCAGAGCCTCCGATGAGGTTCTTGCCGGTCTTTTCCAGGAAGCCGCTGCCATGAAACACGAAAAGCACAGAATCGGACTGGATGAGAAGAAAAGGGAACGAATTCAAAGCAGTATGTTTTCAATCGGGGGATAGAAGAAATGTCACGGAAAAACTCTATTAAAATCGAGGGGATATGAATAAGACACGGGGCCAGCTGGAAGCGGAGATCTGCGAAGCGGTGATCAAGTTTGAAAAAGAGTACATGGGGCGTGGACCGGTGGAAACAAAGGCCTACCTCATCGATGACATGGTGCTTGTGCGTCTGAAAAATGTTCTGACCCAGGCTGAACTTCGACTGGCCGATTCCGGCGGAACGAAGGACGGCCGGGAACTGATCAAACGTGTGAGGATCACTCTGCTCGAACAAGGCCGGCATCTCCTGGAGTCGGCCATTGAAAGCATCCTGGGGGTCAGGGTCCGTAGTCTTCACACGGATATCAGCACCGTCACCGGGGAACGTGTGATTCTGTTTTCCCTGGTTTCAACGCCCCAGTACGTTCAAGGTGGAAAAACGCCTTGACAGCCCCTTGATCTTTGTGGTCTATTACACGTAATAAATCTGTCCGAGAAGGGGTTCTTCCGCCGTTTCGAAGAGGGGTTTCATAAGTCTTGACGTTAAAACGAATCCTTGATTTCAAGGGAGCGTTTAAAAAATAAAAGACCGTCGCTTGTTTCATCGGAAACAGGCGGCGGTTTTTTTTTGCCTGAAAATCATTAGGAGAAACGGTTATGATTCATTCCAACCATGCCGGGCAAAACCCGAAAATCCATGCGACAGCGTTTGTTCATCCCAGCGCCGTGGTGATCGGCAATGTGGAGATCGGTGAAAACGTTTTTGTGGGGCCCAACGCCGTGATCCGCTCCGATGAGCCGGGCGCTTGCGGAACGGTGGAATCCATCGTCATCGAAAAGGAAGTGAACGTTCAGGACTGCGTGGTGATCCACGCGTCGGGCGGCTCCAGAGTCCGCATCGGAAAGGGGGCTTCCCTGGCCCACGGTTCCGTGGTTCACGGCCCCTGCGATGTGGGGGAGAACTGTTTTATCGGCTTCAGGAGCGTGGTGTTCAAAGCCTGCCTTGAAAACGGCGTGGTGATTCAGCATCAGGCCCTGGTGGAAGGGGTGGCGCTTCCCGAAGGCATCCATGTGCCGTCCATGACCTCCGTACAGAACGAATCCGACGTCCGTCGTCTGTCACCGGCCTCCGCCGAACTCACGGCCTTTGCCGATCAGGTCCGGAAGACCAATGTTTTTCTGGCGGAAACGTCATTACGGAAACAGCACTGAGATTATAGCAGATTCAACAGTTCTGCCGGTGCCCCGATCAGATGGCGTGCTCCATGGGCCAGCAGTTCCTCTTTTCCGCGGAATCCCCATAAAACACCCACGGGGCACATCCCGGCGGCCACGGCGGTGCGCATGTCGATGGAGGTGTCGCCCAGATAGAGGATGCGGGCGGGATCAAGGCCCATATGGTCCGAGATTTCGAGGGCGCCCTGGGGATCGGGTTTTTTGGGTACACCCGCCCTCTGACCCAGAACGATTTCAAACGGCACGGCAGACAGGAACAGGTCGATGTTTTTCAGCGTCAGGTCGTGGGGTTTGTTGGACAGCACGGCCATTTTCATTCCAGCATCCGCAAGGTCCGACAGAAGATTTGAAATGCCGTCGTACAGTTTCGCCCGATTCCCGCATGTTTCACGGTAAATCTCCAAAAACTCCTCAAGACAGCCCCTCACGATTTCCGGATTGGAGCCCACATGGCCCAGTGCTTTGGTGATCAGGCTTTCCGCCCCTTCGCCCACAAGGTAACGGTAATCGGGGAGCGGATGGCCGGGGAAGCCGTTCAATTCAAGAACCGTGTTGGTGATGATGCCCAGTTCGTCCAGGGTGTCCAGAAGGGTGCCGTCGAGGTCGAAAATCACGGCTTGAAAAGGGGAAACGGCCATGGATAAGCTCCTTGGGTTATAATTGTGAACAAAAAAGCGTGTAAAAGCGGACAGATGACGGAATCATGTTCAGAAAAAAGGACTGACAAAGGTTCCTTTGTCAGTGTTCCGGGTATTCCACATGCATGAGAAACAGGCCCTGGGGCGGCGCGGTGGCACCGCCTTTCTGCCGGTCCTTGGACTGGAGAATGGCTTTGAGCCCCTCGGTGGTGTGTTTGCCTTTGCCCACATCCACCAGGGTGCCCACGATGTTTCGGACCATGAATTTCAGAAATCCGTTGGCGCTGATTTCAAACGCGATCAGATCGCCTTCCCGTGAAAACTCCGCGCGGTCGATGCGGCGCACCGTGGTGACCCTGGGGCTGCCGCTTCCTTCAAACGCCTTGAAATCGTGTTCGCCCAGAAGCTGGTTCGCGGCGTCCTGCATGGCGGAAAGGTCAAGATCATGACGGACATGCCAGAGGTATTGACGGCCCACGGCCATGGGCAGGGACCGGTTCAGAATTCTGTACCTGTATGTTTTCCGAATGGCGCTGAAACGGGCGTGAAACCAGTCCTCCACGTACCGGCATTCGGTGATCACGATGCCTTTGGGAAGAAGCTGGTTCAGGGCGACCTGGAACTGCTCGGGGCTGATGCGGGTTTCCGACCGGAAATGAGCCACCTGGGCCAGGGCGTGGACACCGGCGTCGGTTCTTCCGGACCCGTGGATCACGATGTTTTCCCGGGTCATCAGGGTAAGGACTTTCTGGATTTCAGTCTGGATGGTGGGAAGACCGGGCTGGGCCTGCCAGCCGTGGAACGAACCGCCGTCGTATTCTATGGTGAGTTTGAAATTTTTCAACGTCCGAAGCTGATCAAAACCATTACAATCGGTTACAGGGAATGTTGCCGAGCTGATCCTCGATGATGTCGTCGATCAGGCTTCCGAACGATTCACTGGTGAAACGGGCCTTGCAGGACCTGCAACGCAGAAAGATGCTCTTTCAGGTGCGCTGCACGTAAAGATAACCGCTGCACTGGGGGCATTTCACCGAAGGTTCATTGAATAAAACGTTCATGATTCTCTTTGTCCTTTACAAAAAATTTGTGAAAATATAGTCCATCGTCTTATAAATGACAAGCCTGATTTTATGATCGGACTCCCAGGCCTAAAGCCTTAACTCACGAGAAAGAATATGAAAAAATCATGCCAGACTGACAAGGGATCTGAGGGGACACACCCTGATCACCGGAGGCCCTGTTTATGACCGTCATGCGGCTTCAGAAATACCTGTCTGCCTCAGGGATCTGCTCACGGAGAAAGGGCGAGGAACTCATTGCCCAGGGGCGAGTGACGGTAAACGGCAAGGCGGTTTCGGAGCAGGGTGTCCAGATCGACGACATGCGGGATGTGGTGGCGGTGGATGGAAAAACCGTGGGTGCCAAGGAGAAGAACATCTATGTGGCCGTTCACAAACCCGTGAACGTGGAATCCACCTGCCGGAAAAGCCGCGGTTCCATCGTCCTTGATCTGGTGGATCTGGATGACCGGGTCTACCCCGTGGGACGCCTGGACAAGGATTCCGAAGGGCTGATTCTTCTCACCAACGACGGCCGCATTCATCACGCCTTGTCCCATCCCTCGTTCCAGCATGAAAAGGAATACGTGGTGACCGTGAACCGGCCCATTTCCGACACCGATCTGAGAACCATGAGCCGTGGCATGAATCTGGGGGATTTTCGTACCAGGCCCTGCCGGATATTCCGGACCGACGAAAAGACTTACAGAATCATTCTCAAGGAAGGCAAGAACCGGCAGATCCGCCGCATGGCCGCAGCCGTGGGTTACGACGTGGTGACGCTCAAACGGGTCCGTATCATCCATATCCGCCTGGGAAGTCTCAAACCCGGCGCATGGCGGCATCTCACAACCCGCGAGGTGGGCGACCTGATGAAGGCGCTGGGAATCTAGCTGAAGGATAGAATAACCCGGATCATCCCATCATTTTGTAAAGCAAGGGAATGGCCACCAGAGTTCCGAAGGATGTGCCGATGTTGGTGAACACCACCACCAGAAGAATCCGGGTGACCTTGTTGCGCCAGAAGCCTTTCACCGAAAGGATGTCCTGGGACAGTTCTTCCAAGTCCCGGACCTTGGGTTTCCGCACATAGGCTTCGGTGAGACCTGAAACCCAGCCGGCGGCGATAAGGGGGTGGATGGCCGTGAACGGCGACGCCAGCACGGCGGACAGAATGGTCAGGGGATGGGCGAAGGCCGCCAGGGCTCCGATGCCGCCCAGGATACCCGTGGCCGCCACCCACATGCCCACCATGGATGTTCCGGCGTGGCCTCCTTTATAGAAAAATCCCAGTCCGATCATGGCCACGATGGAAAGGGGAATGATCCAGCCCATGGCCGAACCCAGGCGGCTTTTGGGCGGAAGGAGGTCCAGTTCGTCACAGTCAATGGGCTGGTCGAGGCAGTCCTTGATGCCCGGCACATGCCCCGCACCCACCACAGCCACCACGCGGTTTCCGGGTGCGGTCCTGATTTTTTCGCACAAGTACAGGTCCCTTTCGTCGATAAGGATCTTCCGGATGATGGGGTGGGATTTCTCCACATCCGCCAGCACGGTGCGGAGCACGTCCTCGGTCTTCATCCGTTCGATATCCTCTTCCTCGATCTCGTCGGTGTCGCCGATGGAAAGGATCAGCTGGAACATCAGCTTCATCTTGCTTATAAAACCCATGCTGCGCCAGGCCCGGCCCAGGGTGATATTGATTTCACGGTCTGCCAGATGCACCTGGGCTCCCAGTTCGTTGGCCGTTTCCACGGCCCTTATCATCTCCTCGCCGGGACGGACCCCGAACTTTTCCGCAATTTTCCGCTGGAACGATGCCAGAAGCAGGTTTGATAGCAGCAGAAAGGTTTTTTTCTCTTTGATGACCTTCACGATGTCCATGTCCTGCCAGCGGTCTTTCTGCATGATGGAATGAAAACGGGATTTGCAGAGTTCCACACACACGGTATCGGGCTTTTCCTCCCGGATCACAGTGTCCACAAGATCCACGCTTTCCCTTGAAACATGGGCTGTGCCGATGAGAATGATGTCCTTGTCGCCGTAGCGCAGGGTGTGAACATTGGGATTGTTTGTCGCGTGGGTCATGGTGTTTTTGTTTCCTTAGCGTGTGATCCGGTGGATGCGTTCCATAAATTCAGACAAAGCCAGCCTATAGTATATTTCCGGCTGAATGACAAGAAACCTCTTTTTTTGAATTTTTTAAGCTGGCGCATCTCTGAATCGTTGTTAGGTTATGGCCTCTGGCAGCAGCACTGCCTTTGAATGGAATCGACATTTTCGATATGAAAATTGAGTTTAATAAAAGAATTTAAAAGAGGAACACGGTATGACCAGAAATGTAGTTGTCATCGGGGGTGTGGCCCTGGGAACAAAAGCGGCCTGCCGCCTGAAACGTCTTTCACCTGAAACCCATGTCGTCCTGCTGGACCGGGACGATAAAATATCCTACGGCGGATGCGGTATCCCCTACTACGTGTCCGGCGACGTGGCTGAAGCCGAGGCTCTCCAGAGCACGGCGTTCCACATGGTCCGCGACGCTGAATTTTTCAGGAAAATCAAAGGATTCACCGTTCATACCCGGACGGAAGCCACCCGCATCGACCGGGTGAACAAGGTGGTGCACGCCGTGAACGGCGACGGCGAGACCCTCACCTTTCCTTACGACACGCTGGTGATCGGTACGGGCAGCCGTCCGAGAAACCTGAACATCCCCGGCCAGGACCTTGGCGGCATATACAGCGTGGCCAGTCTTCACGACGCCATCCGAATCAAAAGCACCATCTCAGCCGGTGAGGTCCACAAGGCCGTCATCGTGGGCGGCGGGTTCATCGGTCTCGAAATGGCCGAGGCCTTTTCCGATATGTGGGGCATTGAGACCACGGTGGTGGAACTGGCGGACCAGATCATGCCCGGACAGGTCAGCCAGCCCCTGGCCCGCATGGCCATGAAATCCATGGAAGAAAAGGACGTGGCGTTCAGGCTGGGTGAGCGTGTGCTGCGTTTCGAAGGAGACGGCCGGGTGGAGCGGGTGGTCACGGACAAAGAAACCCTGGACGCCGATCTGGTGATCCTTGCCGTGGGCATTGTGGCCAATGCTGAAATCGCCCGAGAAGCGGGTCTTGACGTGGGCCCCACCTCCGGCATTGTGGTGAACCGCAAGATGGAAACCTCGGACCCGGACATCTACGCCGGAGGCGACTGCGCCGAGGTCAGACATCTGGTGAGCGGGCAGCCGTTCTACCTTCCGTTGGGCTCCATGGCCAACCGCCAGGGGCGGATCATCGCCAACAACATCGCAGGGGGAAAAACGGAAATCGAAGACCCCGCAGGATCTTTTGTCGTGAAACTCTTCGACAAATCCCTTTCCGGCGTGGGCCTCACGGTGGATTCCGCCCGAAAAGCGGGGTTCGACGCCCTCAGTGTCAGAATGTGCCAGATGGACCGTGCCCATTTTTACCCTGAAAAGGATTTCCTGTTCCTGGAACTGGTGGTGGAACGGGAAACCCGGAGAATTCTGGGTGTCCAGGGCTTCGGGCCTTACGGCGATTTTCTGGTGGGCCGGATCAACACCGTGGCCGCCATCATGAAGTACAAACCTGTGGTCCACGATCTGTCCACCCTGGAATACGCCTATTCGCCGCCTTTTTCAGCGGCCATGGACATCATGAACGCTCTGGGCAATATCGCGGACAACGTTCTCGACGGCCGGTTGAACCCCCTTTCCGACGACGGATTTCAGGCTCTGTGGGATCAGGATTCCGACAGCCTGTTTTTCCTGGACTGCCGTGAAGCGGCGGACGCCGAAGAGCTTCTGGCCAAATATCCCGGACGCTGGCACAACATTCCCCAGGGGGAACTGAAACAGCGGATTGCCGAAGTGCCCAGGGACAAGGAGATCGTTCTTGTCTGCAATTCAGGCATGAGATCCTACGAAGCCCAGCTCAATCTTCGGGAAATGGGCATCGACAACACCCGGAGCGTGGAAGGCGGAATGAAGATGCTCGCCACCTGGGGAGCCGACATCTGATTCGATGATGCCGATGGGTTTCGGCCGGTTTGTGGGTCGGGCTCACGCCCTGCTTATACCCAATAAATTTTTGCAGGGCTAAATAGTCTCGTTTTTGTCATTCCGGGCGGCTGGTGTTGGTGAGACGATGTTTGCGTCGTGAATAAACGCTGCCGTGCCTTTCAGGTCGAAAAGCAAGCCGACCCGGAATCCATGGTGGTATGAAGACAGAGGTTGCACAAAAAACAGGCATGGATTCCGGGTCGGGAAAAAGCCCCCGCCCGACACATGACGGCGGGCGCAAGCCCGCCCTCCTGAAGAACCGGCCGGTATCATCCTGAAAGCAAATAAAATCCGGTTCAGTGAGATAATTACCCAAGATCACCGGAGACCAACGTCATATCTCGCACTGGAGTCCGATGCCGAACATTTCATTGTCCCCGCTGTCTATCCGGTTGCACCAGCGGACCCGGCATTTGTTGACCGAACAGTAGTTGATGGTCTTGACGTACACGGTGGAACCGGGCCGCAGGTACTCGCTGCTTTCGAAGTACATCCCGTTGTCCGAAAAATTCTGCATCATGGCCCGGTGATGATCCGTCAGGTTGTCATCGGAGAAAAGCACCGGTGTGTCGAATTCCGTTCGTTCATGTTGTCGTAGTTCTCTTAAATCTTTCATAAAACGTCTCCTTTCCCGAAACGGGAATGTGTATGGCGGCCCGGCTGAAAAAACCTGGGATGGCCGGGCGTTGAGATTCATTTTACATTCCTGCCGCGACCATGATGTCCGGCACCGTCTCCTCCTTTCCGATGGCCATGATGTGAACGCCGTCGCAAAGCTTTTCATCCCTGATCGCCCGGATCATCCGGCCCGCGATGGCGATGCCCGTTTCAAGGGCCTGGCCTTTGGGGGCCGCCGCCATTTCGTCGATGAGGTTCTGGGGCACGTTGACTCCGGCGATGTTCTTGTTCATGAACCGGGCCATGGCCGCCGATGTCAGAAGGATGATGCCCGCGAGAATTTTCACCTTGAACGGGCGGGCGTAGTCCATGAAATCCTTGAATTTTTCCATGTCGAAGACGGCCTGGGTCTGGATGAATTCGGCCCCGGCCTCGATTTTTTTCTCGAATTTGATGAGCTGGGGAGGAAGGGGCTGGGCTTCCGGCGTCACAATGGCCCCGGCGCAGAAGGACAGGGGGCTGTCCAGGTCGTTGCCGCCCAGGTCCTTTCCCTTTTCAAGGGTCCGGATGGCGTGGACCAGCTGGCTGGAATCCAGGTCGAACACCCCTTTGGCCTGTTTGTGGTCCCCCAGCATCACCGAATCCCCGGTTAAGCAGAGCACGTTGGTGATGCCCCGGCTGTGGGCGAAAAGAAGGTCCGCCTGGAGCGCCAGCCGGTTCCGGTCCCTGCACGTCATCTGGAGAATGGGCTCGCCGCCCCGCTCCTTCACCAGGAGGGCCGCGCCGAGAGACGGATAGCGCATCACGGAGCTCTGGTGGTCCGTGAGGTTCATGGCGTGGACCCGGTCTTTCAGCATGTCGATGTGGTGGGTGACCTGTTCGAGCCGCACACCCTTGGGCGGCGCCAGTTCACAGGTCACCACGAAGTCGCCGGAATTCAGGGCTTTTTTGAAGTTTGACATGGTTGAGCTCCTTGTAAAAAAATGATCATCAATGACTTCCCGTTCACCCTCGGATTCGTGACGCCCCATCGTAGGTCGGCTTGAGGCCACGAAAGCCGACACATGGCCCGATCCTTATATTCGGCGGCCTTGCATCCGGTGTTCAAACTTTGTCATACAATGGACGGCGGGGTTAATCCTCCGCCCGATTGTTCTGTGGATCGGGGCATTTGTCGGGTTTTTGAACCCGACCTACGAGAGAGTGCCGCAGGATCAACCCTTTCCTTTTTTTTATTCCGCCTTGCGCGTAGTTCCTCGATACGGTTTGTTATCCGGACGGCGGCATCCCCATTCACCATTGGATGGTCTCTCGTTCCCAGGCTCCGGCCTGAGCTTCCAGTTCACCCTCGGATTCGTGACGCCCCATCGTAAGTCGGTTTGAGGCCACGAAAGCCGACACATGGCCCGATCCTTATATTCGGCGGCCTTGCAT
>DYJE01000051.1:13760-18837 GCA_020723285.1 Desulforapulum autotrophicum
GTCATACAATGGACGGCGGGGTTAATCCTCCGCCCGATTGTTCTGTGGATCGGGGAATTTGTCGGGTTTTTGAACCCGACCTACGAGGAAGTGCCGCGGATCAACCCTTTCCTTTTTTTATTCCGCCTTCCGCGTAGTTCCACGATACGGTTTTTTATCCGGACGGCGGCATCGCGGCATCCCCATTCACCATTGGATGTTCGATGTTCGATGTTCAAAAGTTCATCCCCTCGCTCACATCATCACCCGGTATTTCCCCGGCGTCGGTTCCCCCAGAAAATTCCGGGGTTTTTGAAGGGTCCGCATCAGGTCCAGCCGCCCCAGTTCGGTGAGGCGGTTGTAGATCAGGGTCCAGGCGCAGTCTTTCTGGCTGTCGATTTCGCATTTGCCCTGGTTGGTTCCGCCGCAGGGGCCGTTTAAAAGGCCCTTGTGGCAGGACGTGACCGGACAGATCCCGCCGGTTTCTCCGATGACGCAGGTTCCGCACTGATGGCAGATCTCGTTGTATTCCCCTACGGCTGTCTCTTTTCCGATAAACAGGGTGTCCAGGGCCGGAACCACCATTTTCCGGGTGTGCCGGGCCAGGGTCTGGACTCCGAAGGCGCAGCTCATCACCAGAAGGGCGTCGGCCTGGGCCACGGCGTCGCCGCACTCGTTCACGATATGAACGGACAGGTTGTCGCAGGCCACGGGGACGGTTACCGTTCCCGTCACCAGCTTTCCGTTGGCGGACAGCCGCTCCTTCATGGCGGAAACTTCCGCTTCGCCGCCGGTGCGGGTCATGGTGGCGCATGTTCCGCATCCCGCGATGAAAATTCGTACCGAACCTGAAAGCAGGCGGAAAATCTCGTCGTCGTGTTTGGCTTGTGTGATGGATCTGATCATATCACCGTCTCTCCTTTTCAAGATCGCAGCGCAGACAGCGCATGGCTTCGGCCCTGGCCTCGCTTTCCGTGAAACCCGATTCCACTTCCCTGAAATCCGTCCGCCGCAGCCGGGGACTCTCCCTTCGGGCCGACATCCGGGCCATGGGTTCGGAACCTTCGGCGTCAAGGGCCAGCCCGGCTGTTTCGTGAAGTTCTGTTTTTTCATCCCGGACTGTGAGCCGCCCGGTTTTTCCTTCCAGATAGTTTTCGATGGAAAGAGCCGCCCGCCGTCCCGAAGCGATGGCTTCGATCACCGTGCTGGGGCCGGTGGTGAAATCGCCGCCCGCGAAAATCCCCGGAATGTTGGTTGAAAGGGTGTTCGTATCCACCGTCAGCTGGCCCCAGAGGTTTCGCTCGATCTGGCTGTCCTTGGTGAGAAAGGACGCATCCGGGGCCTGGCCCACGGCAATGATCAGGGCTTCGGCATCCACGATCCGGGTGTCGGTTTTATCCACGGCAAGGCGGCTGGTGCCGTCGTCGTTCGACACGGTATGGCTTCTGGCGAATTCCACCCCTTTCAGTACCCCGTCGTCAGCGATGATCCGGCTGGGGGCCCACAACGGATGAATGAGGATGCCTTCTTCCAGGGCCTCGTCCACCTCCTTGCCCCAGGCGGGCATCTCTTCGAGGGTTCGGCGGTAAAAGATCTGGACCGCATCGGCTCCGCTGCGGATGGCGGTTCTCGCCACGTCCATGGCCACGTTGCCGCCGCCGATGACAATGACCCGGCCCCTTAAAGGTGCGGGATCGCCCTGTTTCACCCGGGCGAGGTAGGAGAGGCCATAATGGAGCCCTTCCATGGATTCGTCTTCGCCGGGGATTTCAAGGCGCTTGCTGGCCTGGGCCCCGGCGGCGATGAACACCGCCGAGTAACCTTCGGCGATCAGGTCGTTCACCGTGTGTCCGGCGTCCACCGGGGCGTCGTATATGACCGAGACGCCGCAGCGTTCGATGTACTCGATTTCCGCAAGGACCACCTCCCGGGGAAGACGGAATTCCGGCATGGTGATCTCCAGCATGCCGCCCCCCCGGCTCTTGGCCTCGAACACGGTGGTCGAAAATCCGGCCTGGGCCAGGAAATAGGCGCAGGTGAGTCCCGCAGGGCCCGCCCCCACCACCGCCACCTTTTTTCGCCGGGTCACGGGAAAGGGATGGTCCGGCAGGTCCATGTGGTCGTAATACCAGTCCGCTGCAAAGCGTTTGAGAAGCCGGATGGACACGCTGTCGTCCAGCTCGCCGCGCCTGCATTTCGTTTCGCAGGGGTGGATGCAGACCCGTCCGCACACCGCCGGAAAGGGGTTCCGTTCCCGGATGATGGTGACGGCCTTTTCGTAGTTCCCTTGAGCCACCGCCGCCACGTAGTTGGGCACGTCGATGCCCGCCGGGCAGGCGTGCTGGCAGGGCGAAATCACCATGGATTCACACACCGCGCCGGTGCAGCGTTTTTCCCTGATGTGCTCCTCGTATTCGTTCAAAAAATACCGCAGCGTGGACAGGGCCGGTTTGGCGCAGGTCTGGCCCAGGCCGCAGAGGGACGTTTCCGTCACTGTTTTTCCGATGGCGCGAAGGGCGTCAAGGTCCTCCATCCGGCCCTCGCCTTGGGTGATCCGGGTGAGGATGGACAGGAGCTGGGTGGTTCCCAGGCGGCAGGGCGCGCATTTGCCGCAGGACTCGCTCTGGGTGAAATTCAGGAAAAACCGGGCGATCTCCACCATGCAGTTGTTTTCGTCCATCACCACCATGCCGCCGGACCCCATGATGGCCCCGATGCTCTGGAGGGTGTCGTAGTCCACGGGAAGGCTTAGATATTCTTTGGGCACGCAGCCCCCGGACGGGCCGCCCATCTGGACCGCCTTGAATTTCCGTCCCTTGGGCACGCCGCCGCCGATGTCGAAAATGATGTCCTTGAGGCGGATGCCGATGGGCACTTCCACCAGCCCCGTGTTGTTCACCTTGCCCGCCAGGGAGAAAATCTTGGTGCCCTTGCTTTTTTCCGTGCCCACACCGGCGTACCAGGAAGGGCCCCTGGTGATGATGAGGGGAATGTTGGCGAGGGTCTCCACGTTGTTGATGTTGCTGGGTTTTCCGTCAAGGCCGCTCTGGGCCGGGAAGGGCGGCCGGGCCTTGGGCATGCCCCTTTTGCTTTCGATGGAGGCCATGAGGGCCGTTTCCTCGCCGCAGACAAAGGCTCCCGCCCCCATTTTGATGGCGATGTCGAAGGAAAAGCCGGAGCTCAGGATGTTCGTCCCCAGAAGCCCCAGATCGTGGAGCTGGGCGATGGCGCGGGTGAGATGCTGGACCGCGATGGGGTATTCTTCCCGGACGTAGATGTAGCCCTGGGCAGCTCCGATGGCGTAAGCCCCGATCATCAGCCCCTCGATGACGCTGTGGGGGTCGCCTTCAAGAAGGGCCCGGTCCATGAACGCCCCGGGGTCCCCTTCGTCGGCGTTGCAGATGATGTACTTGGGGGACCCTTTCGCCTCCCTTGCAAGCTTCCATTTCTGGCCGGTGGGAAATCCCGCGCCGCCCCGGCCTTTGAGACCGGCGGCCAGAACGTCGCCGATGACCTTTTCCGGTGTCATCGTCGACAGCATTTTCGAAAGGGCGGTGTAGCCGCCGTGGCCGATGGCGTGGCGGATGTCCGTGGGGTCTATTTTACCGCAGTTGGCCAGAACCCGCCGGGTCTGGTGTTTGTAAAAGGGGATCTGGTTCTTGTAGAACACCGGCTGGCCGCTTTTAGTGTCCCTGTAAGCCAGGCGGTCGATGAGCCGGTTGTTGAGAAGGGTTTCCGAAACGATGTCGTCGGCGTCCTCGGGGGCCACGGCCTGATACTGGATGCCTAAAGGTTCCACGGCCACCACCGGCGCTTTGGCGCAAAATCCGTGGCAACCCGTGGCCCTCACTTCCACGCCTTCAAGGCCGTGATCCACCGCAGCCTTCCTGAGGGCCGCGAACACCTCGGCGGCACCGTAAGCCCGGCATCCGGTCATGCACACCAGGACCACGGGTTTTTCCGGCGGATGGGCCGCGCGGATCTCGTTTCTCAGCCATTCGAGCTGTCCGATGGATTGGAGCCTGGTCATGATTTGTCCTCCTCCTTCGCGCCTTTCACATGGTCGACGATGGCGCTGATCCGGTTCGGGGAAAGCCGTCCGTAATACTCCTTGTCCGCCATGAGGGTGGGGGCGAGGAAACAGGCCCCCAGGCAGGCCACGGTTTCAAGGGACGCGGAATAGTCGGGACTTGTTTCACCCGCGCCGATTCCCAGTTCTTTCGTGATGGCGTTTAAAATGCTCCGGCTTCCCTTCACATGGCAGGCCGTGCCGCAGCAGACCTTGAACACATGCTTTCCCTTGGGTTTCATGCTGAATCCCGCGTAGAACTCGATGACGCCCTGGACCTCGCTGGGGAAAATTTTGAGATGCTCGGCCACGGGCATCACCGCAGAAGGCGGAATGTAGCCGAAGGCCTCCTGGATGCTCTGGAGCAGCGGAATCAGCGCCCATTTTTCCGGTTCCCGGGCGGAGATGAGCGCTTTGAGTTTTTCGTGGTCTATGGATGGAAACGAGGGATTCATAAATGCTCCATGTTTTGGTTAGAATGTTAATTGAACAACTGAACATCGAACACTCAACATCGAATGATGAATGGCTGTTCTACGGCCGGTGACGATAATTTTTTACACTGGCACTCTCCCATCACTGTCATTCCGGGCGGTCTTTGCGAGACGACGCAATTCGTAAGATCCGTAACTCGCAACAAACCGTGACGCCGGAATTCCGAAGCCGACCCGGAATCCACCTCCTCTTGGGCGATAATGGTTGAGCCTGAAACACTTTTCCGTTTTGCCGTAACCGCGGACATGGATTCCGGGTCGGCTTCGTGTTTCGGATGGCGTCGCTCGGCAATGGTTGACGCTGTTTCAACCCCCCTCCCATGCCATAGGCCGCCCGGAATGACAGAGCGGAGGGTGATTCAGGAAATTGACCGTCATACTGTGCCACGTATCAAGAGTAAAGATCTGGCCATTTTTATTTTTTCTTTCATCCGGCCTCACCGCCGTTGTTCCCTCCACCGGCCATCCTGCACCCATTCGATGTTGGATGTTCGATGTTCAGTGTTCGATGTTCATCTTTCCCATTTCACCCTTC
>DYJE01000052.1 GCA_020723285.1 Desulforapulum autotrophicum
GGCCTTTTTCCATAGCCATCGGGCGACTTTTTACGAGTCCATCAACATCGAACATCGAACATCGAACGAGGATCGGGCCATTCCGCCGGAACCTCGGAGCGAGGAGACACGGCGAACTATCGTAGGTCGGGTCATAAGACCCGACAAATGCCCCAATCCTTATATAAATCGGACGCCTAATGATCGACACACCCCCCATCAATACAGCATCGCCTGCGCAATGTGTCAAAGATTGCCGTTGATGAGGATCGGGCCATGTGTCGGCTTTCGTGACCTCAATCCGACCTACGATGGCTTGCCGTTTATCTTGATCATGCCGTTCGAACATCGGGGCGGTTGATGAAAGCCTCGCCCTCCGCCCTGCAACCTATTCGATGTTGGATGTTGAGCGTTCAATGTTCGATGTTCATCATTTGCCACTTCTACATTCTAAACACCCCATATCCATAAGCATCATCCCGTATCGGCGCATTCAGCGACGCTGAAATGGCGATTCCCAGCACATCCCGTGTTTTCGCCGGATCGATGATGCCATCGTCCCAGAGATTGGCGGTGCTGTAGTAGGCGTTGCCTTCCTTTCTCGCGGCCTGGATGATGGGGACTTTCAGGAAATCCACTTCGTCCTGGGTCAGCGGCGGTTTGCCGAGCCGGGCGTTCTGGTCGTTCGTGATGCTGACGAGGACGTCCGCCGCCTGGGGGCCTCCCATGACGCCGATTTCGGCGTTGGGCCACATCCACAGGAAACGGGGGCTGTAAGCCCTGCCGCACATGGCGTAGTTGCCTGCTCCGAATGATGCGCCCACAACGACGGTGAATTTGGGCACCGTGGCCGTGGACACGGCATTCACCATTTTGTGGCCGTTTTTGGTGATGCCGCCCCGTTCGTAGGCTTTGCCGATGATGAATCCGTTGATGTTCTGGAGAAACAGGAGGGGAATCCTGCGTTTGTCGCAAAGCTGGATGAACTGGGTGGCTTTGAGGGCGCTTTCGGAAAAAAGGATGCCGTTGTTGCCGAGAATGCCCACGGGAAAACCATGGATATGGGCCCAGCCCGTGACCAGAGTGCTGCCGTAGTTTTCCTTGAATTCCAGGAACCTACTGCCGTCCACCATCCGGGCGATGATTTCCCGGCAGTCGTAAGGAACGGCCAGATCCCGGCTCACGATGCCGTAAATCTCCTTGGGATCGTAAAGGGGAGGTTCGGGCGGCAGCATGGGCAGCGGGTGTTTGTCCGTGGGAGGAAGATTTTTCATGATGTTCCGTATGATCCGTATGGCGTCGGCGTCGTCTTCGGCGAGATAGTCGGATACGCCGGACTCGGAGGTGTGGACAATGGCCCCGCCCAGGTCATCGGCGGTGACTTCTTCGCCGGTGGCGGCTTTGACGAGGGGCGGACCGCCCAGGAAAATCGCGCCGTGGCCCTTCACATGGACGATCTCGTCGCTCATGGCCACTCCGTAGGCTCCGCCTGCGGTGCAGAGGCCCATCACCGCCGTGATCTGGGGAATCCCCATTTTCGACATCAGGGCCTGGTTGTAAAACACACGGCCCCCGTCGTCGATATCGGGAAAGATTTCCGACTGCATGGGAAGATAAGCTCCGGCGGAATCCACAAGGCCGATGCCGGGCAGGCGGTTTTCCATGGCGATCTGCTGGAGCCTTAAGGCCTTCTTCACCCCCATGGGATACACGGAACCGCCTTTGATGGTGGCGTCGTTGATGTTCACAAGAACCTCTTTGCCTTCCACAATGCCGATGCCCGCAAGAGTTCCGGCCGCGTGGACCTTGCCGTCGTACATGCCCCGGGCGGCTAAGGGGGCCAGTTCCAGGAAGGGTGTGTTCCGGTCGAGGAGGAGTTCCAGCTTTTTCTGGGCCGGCATCTTTCCCGATTCTTCGTGGCGCTTTAGGGCTTTTTCCGAACGGTCGTTCCGGGCTTTGTGGAGTTCTGCCTTGAGTTCCGTCACCAGAACGTTCATGGCTTCGTAGTTTTTTCTGTATTCGTCGGAGGCCGTGTCTATACGGCTTTCAATGATATCCATGGTTTTTTGTTTTCCTTTTTCCGGCCAGTCAGTGTTTGTGTTAAATACACTTCATGAATTGAATTAAATTCAACATTATAATTTGATTCAGGGTGTGTCAACGATTTTTTCTAACACAGCCATAAACAAGGGGTTCAGGCCAGACCCGGCATCCTGTTTCACGCTTTTCGCCGGTGTTCCTGGTCTGGCGGGACTTTTCCCTTGAAAAAAACAGACGCGGAGATTATAACGTCATCGCCTGGCTGTGTTTTGTTTTCCGGCCGCCGCGCAACAGACAATCTCGAACCGTGTCAGGTCCGGAAGGAAGCAGCACTAAGGGAAGCTGTCTGTGTCGTGGATCGATCCCGGGAGGCAAGCGCAGCCAGGTTTTTTTTTATTTCCCGTCCCCCTTCCTTGACATCGTTTCAAACGGTATTATTTTTTTTCCAAATCTCATTGCACACAAGCCCGTTGCAATGATTCCCATGTAAATACAGATAGTTTTTGATGAAAAAAACCGTCTATAGTCACGAAGCGTTTATTAAAAGGTTCGTCAGGAGTTGGCATTGGCAAGGAAACATGAAAAGACAGCCGCTGCGGCAGACACGGAGAAAGTGATGGAAAAGGACGTGGAAGCGCCAGAGGATGCAGTGAAAAATGGAAAAGACGTTCCTGAAAAAGAGAACGTGGAAGATGACCCGGTCAAAGTCCTTGAAGGAAAACTGAAGGACGCGGAAAACGCAGCGAAGGAAGCGCAGGACCGGATGCTCCGGAACGCCGCCGAACATGAGAATTACAAAAAGAGGATTCAACGGGAAACGGAAGATTTCAGGAAATTCGCCAACGAGTCCCTGATCAAGGCTCTTCTTCCCATTGTGGACAACCTTGAAAGAGCGGTTGAATCGGCGGGCGGTGATCAGACCAAGGCATTGGCCATCGTGGAAGGCGTAAAGATGACCTTAACCGAGATCTACAAGGTTCTCGAACGGTTCAATCTGAAGTCCCTGGAATCGGAAGGCAAACCCTTCGATCCCAATTTCCATCAGGCCGTCATGCAGCAGGAAACGGCGGATCACCCTGAAAACACCGTGATGAAGGAAATGCAGAAAGGCTACCTGCTTCATGACCGGCTGATCCGTCCGGCCATGGTGGTGGTGTCCAAGGCTGTGGCAAAAAACAACGACGTCCAGCCGGAAGATGCGGAAACAGCCGGCGCGGCCGGGGAATGATACGATATAGACCATCCAACCAATCGATCGTTAAGATCATTAAATTTGAACATCAACGCCTGTCTCGACCGTTGAACAGGCAGGGAGGAAGAAAATGGGCAAGGTAATAGGAATCGATCTGGGCACAACCAACTCGTGTGTCGCCATTATGGAAGGCGGAGATGCCAAGGTTATCACCAATCAGGAAGGCGGAAGGACGACCCCGTCCATCGTGGCTATTTCAGACAGCGGAGAGCGCCTTGTGGGCCAGATCGCCAAACGTCAGGCCATCACGAATCCTGAGAACACGGTTTTCGGCGTGAAAAGACTCATCGGCCGCAAGTTCGATTCAAAAGAAGTCCAGAACGATGTCAAGATCCTTCCTTATAAAATCCAGAAAGCCGACAACGGGGACGTGCGCGTCATGATCCGCGACAAGGCCCACAGCCCGGCGGAAATTTCCTCGTTCATCCTGGCCAACATCAAGAAAACCGCCGAAGCCTATCTGGGCGAGGAAGTGACCGACGCCGTCATCACCGTTCCCGCCTATTTTAACGACAGTCAGCGTCAGGCCACCAAGGACGCCGGAAAGATTGCAGGCCTTAACGTGCTTCGTATCATCAACGAACCCACGGCAGCCTCCCTGGCCTACGGCCTTGACAAGAAAAAAGAAGAAAAAATCGCCGTGTTCGACCTTGGCGGCGGAACCTTCGACGTGTCCGTGCTTGAAATCGGCGAAGGCGTGTTCGAAGTGAAATCCACCAACGGTGACACCCATCTGGGCGGCGAAGACTTCGACAACCGCATCATCGATTTTCTGGCAGCAGAATTCAAAAAAGATCAGGGCATCGACCTCCGGAATGACAAAATGGCCCTTCAGCGTTTGAAAGAAGGTGCGGAAAAAGCCAAAATGGAGCTTTCCACGGCTCTTGAAACGGACATTAACCTTCCGTTTATCACCGCCGACGCCAGCGGCCCCAAACATCTGAACATCAAGCTTTCCCGTGCCAAACTGGAAGCTCTTGTGGAAGACCTTCTTGAAAAACTCACCGCTCCCTGTGTCACGGCCCTCAAGGACGCCAACCTCAGCGCCACCCAGATCGACGAGGTGATCCTCGTGGGCGGCATGACCCGTATGCCTGCGGTTCAGGACAGGGTCCGCAAAATTTTCGGCAAAGAACCCCACAAGGGCGTAAACCCCGACGAAGTGGTGGCCCTTGGCGCGGCCATTCAGGGCGGCGTTCTCAAAGGCGACGTGAACGACGTGCTTCTCCTCGACGTCACACCCCTTTCTCTCGGCATCGAAACCCTGGGCGGCGTCATGACCAAGCTTATCGAAAAGAACACCACCATCCCCACCCGGAAAAGTCAGGTGTTCTCAACCGCTGCGGACAATCAGCCTGCGGTGTCCATCCACGTGCTTCAGGGCGAACGTGAAATGGTGGCCGGCAACAAGACCCTTGGCCGTTTCGACCTGACGGACATTCCTCCCGCACCCAGAGGTATTCCCCAGATCGAGGTGACGTTTGACATCGACTCCAACGGCATCGTCCATGTTTCAGCCAAAGACAAGGCCACGAACAAGGAACAGAGCATCCGCATCACCAGCGACAGCGGCCTCACCGAAGAGGAAATCCAGCGCATGGTGAAAGACGCGGAACTTCACGCCGAAGAAGACAAGAAACAGCGGGCCCTGGTGGACGCTAAAAACACGGCGGATTCCCTGATCTACCAGACCGAGAAATCCCTGAAAGATGTGGGTGACAGCGTTGACGCTGAAACCAAAGCCAAGGTCGAGACCGCCATCGCCGCCCTCAAAAAAGGCATGGAGTCCAGCGACGTGGAGGAAATCAAGAAGCTGACCCAGGAACTCACCGAAGCCTCCCACAAAGTGGCCGAAGCCGCCTACCAGAAAGCGGCTCAGGAAGGCCAGGCAGCAGGCGGCCCCGAAGGTGCGGCAGCCGGTGGTGCGGGTGCTTCCGCAAAAAGCGCCGATGACGACGTGGTGGACGCGGATTTCGAAGAAGTGAAAGACGATAAATAATTGATTTTGATTTTCCGTTGGTTCTTCGGATAAGATAAAGCCCGCTGTTTTTGCAGCGGGCTTTTTTTATGGGGGTTTAACGGTTTTATCTGCCTCCGGTGGACCTCCCGGGGGGCCAGATTTTAAAAATCTGGACAAATATGTTAGGTGTGGCCAACGTTACACCCATTCGATATCCGTTTGTCAAATTTTTCAAAAGTTTGGCCCCCGGCAGGGCTGCTGGAGGCTAAAAAGATATGACGAAATCACAATCATGAAACTCTACGACGTTCACACCCATATTCAGGACGAGCGCATGGCCGGCATCTGGCAACAGGTGGTGCAGCGTGCCGTGGCGGAAGGGGTTCGCGGCATCGTGATCTGCGGTCTTCACGAGGGGGACTGGGATGAGGTGCTGGCCATGGCCGCAACCCACGAAGCCCTGGTTCCCGCCCTTGGCATCCATCCCTGGTTCATTGAAAACCGCAGCCCCCGCTGGGCCGACATCCTGGCTCAAAAACTTGAATCAAACGGAGCCGCCGTGGGTGAAATCGGCCTGGACCGGATGATCCGGCCCCGGAACGACGACGACCAGGAACAGGTTTTGATACGTCATCTTGAAATCGCGCATGACCTGAAACTCCCGGTGAACCTCCATTGCCGGAGCGCCTGGGGCCGGATGATGGCGATCCTGAAATCCATGGGCGGGCTTCCATACGGCGGCGTGGTCCACAGCTGGTCCGGTTCGGCGGAAATGGTCCGGGAGTTTGAAAAACTGGGGTGCTATATCTCCTTTTCCGGATCGGTGACCCGGCCGGACAACAAGAAAGTTCAAAAAGCGGTCAAGGCCGTGTCCCGGGACCGGCTGGTTCTTGAAACCGACAGTCCGGATATCCTGCCCACGGGCATCGAGTCCGATCTCAACGAACCCGCCTTTGTGCGGTCCGTGCTTGAAAGCGTGGCATTCCTGCGTGGGGAAAGCGTGGACGACGTGGCTGGATACACGTATGAAAACGCGGTACGGCTTTTCTCCGGCTGCCGCTGGAACGAAAGGAACAGGCCATGACCGAACTCAACCGGACCGTCCTCCTTCTGGGAGAGGCGGGGGCGGAAAAACTGAAAAACGCCCATGTGACGGTGTGCGGACTGGGCGCCGTGGGGTCCTATGCCGTGGAAGCCCTGGCCCGGGCCGGAACCGGCCACCTTCGGCTGGTGGATTATGACACCGTAAGCGTGTCCAACGTCAACCGCCAGCTTTTCGCCCTGCACTCCACCGTGGGCTTGAAAAAAACGGACGTGGCAGCGGGAAGGGTTATGGACATCAACCCCCTTTGTGACGTGACAGTGTTCGACACCTACATCGACGAGCATTCCAATCCACTGATCATGGAAGGGCGGGTGGATGTGATGATCGACGCCATAGACAGCCTGTCGGCCAAGGTCCACCTTATCGCCAACGCCCACCGACACGGGATTCCTGTGGTGGCCAGTATGGGGGCGGCCGGTCGCATGGATGCCAATGCCATTGTAACCGCCGACATCTCCGAAACCCACACCTGTCCCCTGGCCCGGTTTGTGCGGCGCAGACTTCATCGGCAGGATATCTATGAGGGCATCCGCTGTGTTTTTTCCACGGAAGTGGCGGTGAAGAAAGCTGATGAGCACCAGATTGTTCATGACGGGAAACGGACCCCGCCGGTTTTGGGCAGCATTTCCTATGTGACGGGAATCTACGGGCTGAAAGCGGCGTTTGAAGCGGTTCGGATTATTTTGGGGGGATGAAGAGAGGGAATGGGGAATGGGAAAAGACGAACATCGAACATCCAACGCCCAACGTCCAACATCGAATGGGTTGCACAGCGGAGGGCTATGCTTGCAACAGGCGGGCAGGATATTCGAAATGTTTGAATGGGAAATGATGAATGATGTGGCGGCCAATCCTCGTAGGTCGGCTTCTTCAAAGCCGACAAATGACCCGATCCATTGAATGCCGGAATACCGGTTTGGGCCATTCCATTATTTACGGAAACCCCGTCGGCCACTCCGGGAACGCCGGGTTGAACCCGGCTCGGTTTGCCGAGTGCAACTCGGCGTTCCCCTCGCTTCCGGGCCGAGGTAAACCATGACCGAACACAAACGAAAGGAACCTGACATGCACGGCTGGTGCGGAAAAATCCGGGTGGTGGATCTGGAATCAAAGACCTTCGAGGACATCCGGCCTGAGGCGGAGATTTACCACCGGCATATCGGGGGGCGGGGGCTTGCGGGGTATTACCTGAAAGACCATGTGACCCGGAGCTGGGACGATCCGGCCATGCCCCTTCTTTTTTTCACCGGCCCCCTGGTGAACACCGATTCTCCCACCTCGGGACGGATGACGGTGATGAGCAGGTCGCCGCTTACGGGAACGGTGGGCGATGCCTCGGTGGGGGGAAAGCTGGGGACCCTGATGAAAAAAGCCGGAATCGACGGGCTGATCATCCGGGGCAAAAGCGAGAATCTCTGCGGCCTTCATATCACGGAAACGGGAGTCACCTTTGAAGATGCCGGACACCTGAAAGGCCGAACCGTGGGAGAAACCTTCCACAGCCTGCCGAAACACGCAGCGGCAGCCGTAGTGGGACCAGCGGCGGAAAACGGGGCGCTTTTTTCCAGCGTGATCGTGGACCGCCATTTTGCGGCGGGCCGGAACGGCATCGGTCTGGTCATGGCGGTAAAGAACATCAAATTCATCACCGTGTCCGGTAAAGGCAGAACCAAGGTGTTCGACGAACCAAGACTGGCCAAAGCAAAAGCCGACATCGACCGGCTGGTCGCCGCCAGTCCGGCTCTGTCAGGCCGTTTCGGGATATCCAATTTCGGAACCGGTGCCCTTTACGACCTCATGGATGCCCGAAAAATGATGCCCACGGACAATTTCAGGCGCACCCGTTTTGACGGTGCGGCTTCCATGAACGCCCACACCTACAAGGAAAGATACCAGAGCCGAAGCAAGGGCTGCATGGGCTGCCGTATCCAGTGCAAGAAAGTGGCGAAGGACGGAAGGGGCATACCCGAATTCGAAACCATGTCCCATTTCAGCGCCCTTCTGGAAAACACCGATGTGGAAACGGTGATGGAGGCGAACCGCCTGTGCAACGAGTTCGGCATGGACACCATCTCGGCGGCGGCCACCTTGTCCTGTTACTCCGAGATCAGCGGAAAAAGGTTAAAGTCCCCGGACATCCTCCGGCTTCTTGCAGATATGGCTTATGGTCGGGGAGAAGGGGCGGAACTGGCCCGGGGCTCGGCCCGATACGCCTCGTCAAAGAACAGAAAAGAAGCGTCCATCAGCGTGAAATCCCAGGAACTCTCGGCCTACGATCCCCGGGGAGCTCTGGGCATGGCCCTGTCCTTTGCCGTGTCCACCCGGGGGGCCTGCCACCTTCGGGCCTACCCCATCGCCCATGAAATCTTGCGGAAACCCGTGGCCACGGACCGCTTCTCCTTTCTCGGCAAGGCCCGGATGATCAAGATCGGCGAAGACACGAACGCCGTGGCCGACTCCCTTACCGCCTGCAAGTTCGTGTTTTTCGCCGCCAGCCTCGAGGAATACGCCCTAGTGTTTTCAGCGGTGACCGGGGTTGAGACAAACGGCCAGGAACTCCTGAAAAAAGGCGAAGACATCATCACCCTTGAACGGGCCATGAACCGGGCTAACGGGTTCACGAAAGCTGACGACGACCTGCCCGAACGGTTTTTTACGGAACCGGGCAGTTCGGATGCGAACCTCGCCATCCGGCCCATTGACCGGGACGCCTTTTTAAACGCCCGGGAAGCGTATTACCGGGTGAGGGGGGAATGAAGAATGACCGTTGATCGTACAACCGAGTATCTGATCGGCCTTGTCAATGAGTTGCGAAAACTTCCTGATGAAGTCGAATGGCTTGAATTTAAACACAATAATTCAGACCCCAGGGAGATTGGAGAATATATTTCAGCTCTTGCAAATTCAGCGGCGCTGTCAGGCAAGATCAACGCCTACCTGATCTGGGGTGTTGATGACAAAACCCATGACGTGATTGGTACAACATTCCGTTTCAGTTCAACCAAGATCGGCAATGAAGAACTTGAAAACTGGTTATTGCGTCTTCTTGAACCCAAAATCAATTTCCGTCATTTTGAATTGATGATGGATGGAAATCCGGTCATCTTTCTGGAAATTGGTTCGGCGTTCCGCCATCCGGTCAGGTTTGAGGGACAAGAGTACATCCGGGTTGGTTCGTATAAGAAAAGACTGAAAGACCATCCGGAAAAAGAACGCAATCTCTGGCGCGTATTCGATCAAACACCCTTTGAGCGCGGCATTGCCGCAGGCCACGTAACCGGAGATGATGTTTTAAGGCTTCTTGATTATCCCGCGTATTTTGATCTTCTTGAACTGCCCTTGCCGGATGGTCGGGCCGCCATTTTAAATGCCATGATGGATGAGTGCCTTATTCAGCCCTGTGAGGCCGGGGACTGGAATATCACGAACATGGGAGCCATCCTGTTTGCAAAAAAACTCGGCGATTTTCCGGGGCTGAAGCGCAAGGGCATACGCGCTGTCCAATACAAGGGAACAGGAAGGATCGAAACGCAACGAGAGCAGGCCGCCGGCAAAGGATATGCCAGCGGTTTTGAAGGGTTTGTCGATTTCATTAAAGCGTTGCTGCCGAGCAATGAGATTATTGGCAAAGCCTTTCGCAAGACCGAACCCATGTACCCTGAAGTTGCGGTACGTGAACTTGTGGCCAATGCCCTTATCCATCAGGATTTTTTTGTGACGGGGGCGGGGCCAATGGTGGAAATTTTCGATGACCGTATCGAAATTACCAATCCTGGAGAACCCCTGGTTTCAGTTGATCGTTTTCTTGACACCCCGCCAAGATCACGAAATGAAGGAATAGCCTCTCTTTTAAGGCGTTTCCGTATCTGTGAAGAACGGGGGAGCGGTATTGACAAGGTTGTATTCCAGACGGAGTCCTATCAGCTTCCCGCGCCTCTTTTTGAAGTTCCGGATGGATTTACCCGAAGCGTCCTGTTCGCGTATCGTCCCTTGGAGGAAATGACAAAATCCGATCGGGTGAGGGCTTGTTATCAGCACGCATGTCTTCAATATGTTCAGCGGAAAAACATGACAAACATGACGCTTCGTGAGCGATTCGGCATCGATGAATCCAAAAGCGCCCTTGTGTCCCGCATTATCAATGCCACCATCACCGCCGGACTTATCAAAAAAATCAGCGTGTCCGAATCACGAAGGGATTCCGCTTATGTCCCGTTCTGGAGCCAGGGGCCGGAGATCTGATTTCAGATTTTAATGTCCGCATTGTGTTTTCGTCCATTTTCGCAAAGTGGTTTAATAATGGACGATTGGATGATAGGTGTCTATATATTGATTTATTGGATGGCATAGGTCTGTATATTGTGTGTGTTTATTGGGCAGGTCTTATCTCTCATTTTCGATGACAGATTTGCAAGGGTCTATGTTTAATGGGTGCGGGCGTTTGTGGAGGTGCCGTAGGGCGGGCTATCGCCCGCCGTCATATGGTGGGCGACAGCCCACCCACGAGGCTGCAATCATGCCAAGGGTTTATGGTGTTTCGTCCTGCTGATTCTGTTTGAATATTCCGCACCCTCCCATCCTGTCATTCCGGGCGGCGGTTGTTCTGGTTCGGGGGTTGAGGGAAAGAAACCGTTCGCATTGCCTGGATGATCGAAACCCGAAGCCGACCCGGAATCCATGCTGGCGTGTGCGAAAAGGGTGGCAGGGTTTCGGTCCCGGTACCCGGATGAAAGGGATGAAACGTTTCCCGTTCAAGGGCTATTTATGATTGGATGAAGAGTGACAAACATACAGCGAGGGCCTCACGTAATGACAGAGATGGGGGGCGGCGACAGCATGGGGTGCGGTTGTTACTGCTGGACGGATGTGTAACATGGGATCTGAGGGGAATGAGATGAACGAATACTTTAAGGCCTTTGAGCGGAAAATGATCGCCGCAGGGCTTGTGGATCATGGGACGGTGACCATGGGATTTCTCGATGACGAGCTGGTCTGGAACAGGACGGGCGGGGCGGAAGACTTGGGCCGGGAACTGTTTGGCAGGCTTTCCATCAATTCGTTGATGGTGGGCAAACCCGCCGAACCCTATCTTTCCATTCTCAGGTTTCTCGCGTCACGGAATCCTTTGGCCATCCATCCCAGGGACTGCGAAACACGGACCTTTCTTCACGATCTGCCGGTTTCGGTCATTTTCGACCCTTTGGCCGTTTCAACGATTTTGAAAAAAAGGAAAAGCGCCATCATCGTAGACGGCACCATCGTCACCTTTGGGACGGTGAGTCTGGAACAGGCCTTTGTCACCTTTTCCTCGGTGTGTTTTTCGGCCTTTGTGAAGTTTTTTTCCGACTATCTTGCCTTGCATAAAAAAGGGGTGGCGGACCGTGAATACCGGGACGTGTTTCATCGGGTTTCGGAAATGCTTCCGGGGTCGGTGCCGGTGGGAACGCCGCTGTTGAAAGGCCCTTTCACCACGGAAGAGCAGGTCATCGCCGCCATGGACCAGGCGGGGAAAAAGACCGTGGAATACCGGCTGGTGGATTCCTTTTTCGGAAATATTTCTTTCAGGCTGGGCGAGACCCTTTACATCAGTCAGACCGGCAGCAGTCTGGACGATTTGCCCGGATGCATCGACCCTTGTTCGCTCACCGGCCGGTCCTGCGCCGCCATCACGGCGTCCAGCGAACTTTCGGCCCATTTGAACGTCATTGCCGAAACAGGCAGATCGGCCATTCTCCACGGCCATCCCCGGTTTTCCGTGATTCTTTCCATGGACTGCGATGTGGCGGACTGCGATGGCGGCGACGCCTGTTACGTGACCTGCGCCCACACACGCGACGTGCTGGGCGTTCCCATCGTGCCCGGCGAAGTGGGGACCGGCCCTTTCGGGCTGTGCAATACCGTACCCGCGGCCCTCAAACATTCCCCGGCCGCCATTGTCTACGGGCATGGTCTGTTCGCCGTGTCGGACACGGATTTCAACGAAGCGTTCCGCCTGCTTCACAGCATCGAAAACAAGTGCAGGGATGAGTATTTCCGGCGTGTTCAATACCCCGGAGGCCGTTTGTAAGCCCCGATCACCTGATCCAGCTGATCTGCGATATCCAGAAGCTCCATGTCCTTCCATCTTTGACCCACGGCCTGGACGCCCACCGGAAGGTTTCTGGCGGTGTATCCGGCGGGGAAGGTGACCACAGGATGGCCGGTGAGGTTGAAAAGGGTGGTGAAGGCCGAGTTGGCCATCATGTAGGTCAAAGGCGTCGCCTCCACCATGAATTCTTTTTTATACAGGGAATAGGGGCCAAAGGTGCTGTCCGGCTCGATATGCTTAAAGGCGGATGTGGGGTGAACGGGACAGAGAAACACATCGTATTCCGTTAGGAAACGGTCCATTTTTGCTCGGTATTCATCCATTTTCGTTAGCGCCGTCAAATATTTTTCGTAGGATACGGGAAAGGCCATGGTAAGGGTCGGGCTGTTTTTGCGGTAGGAAGAGCCGAAAACGTATTGAAGAAACCTTGCAAAGGAAGGGGTATGAATTCCGACTTCCATGTCGACGATATGGCCGTAGGTTTTCCAGGCGGTCATGCAGTCGAAATCGGACGGGACAACTTTGACAACGGTGCATCCCTTGTCGGTCAACGTCTTTGCGAGTGCTTCCATGACGGCCCGAGTGTCGTTCGAGACCGGTATGCCGCCGATGGAATCGGTCCAGGCGATGCGAAGCCGGTTCAGCTCTTTTTTTTCAGGCCGGGCCAGCTGAAGGCCGGGCACTTCCGGTTCATCGGGGTCGGAACCTGTCATGACGCCGAGACAGAGCCGGAGATCGGAGATGGATCGGGCGAGCGGCCCCACGGAAAGAAGATGACGGACAGAGCGGAATTCCTTCCGGGTCAGGCCCGGAGAAATCCCGGTGACCGGGACAAGATGCTCGGTGGGCATAAGGCCGTAGATGCCGCAGAATCCCGAAGGAATACGGATGGAGCCGCCGATGTCGTTGCCGATTTCAAGGGGGGAAAGGCCAGCGGCCACGGCAGCGGCACCACCTCCGGTGCTTCCGCCGGGGGTTCGTTCAAGATCCCAGGGGTTACGGGTGACACCGAAAAGCGGGCTGCGGGTCTGATAATCCATGGCAAGGGCAGGAAGGTTGGTCTTGCCGATCACAATGGCTCCTGCTTTTTTGAGCCGGGCCACCACCACGGCATCAGAATCCGGGACATACGTGGCGGTGAGTTCCATGCTGTTCGTGGTTTTCATGCCAACAGTGGCCAGGTTGTCCTTGATGGTGACGGGAACACCGTGAAGCGGACCCCAGTTTTCACCCTTGAGCAAGGCCACGTCCGCTTCGGCGGCTTTGAGCAGTGCGCCGTCCTTGTCCAGCGTGACGATGGCGTTCAAGGTCGTGTTGTATTTTTCAATACGGTCAAGCACAGCACGGACCACATCCACGGAAGACGCGGCGCGGGATCTGATTTTCTCCGCCATGTCACTGGCGGAAAGAAGGGCAAGATCCTGGTTTACGGAAGGTTCGGCCGTTAGGGTTTCGTCAGCCACGGAGAGCCCTTTGCCCACAGAAAGACACAGGATGCCAAGGACCAGATAAACGAGAATGCGGCGGCCGTTGATTATATAAGGATTTTCGTCTTGTTTCACGAAGTGCCTCCTTGGGTAAAGCATGACTATCCGTAATGGAATCTGTTTATATAAATGAGGGAAGATTTTGATCCGTGATGATTCAGTCAATGTTTATGACATAAGATCGAAGGATTCAAGTTTTTTTTATCCGGAGGATTTCACTGGGATCAATCAGGTACTGTTTTTCAGCACTTCCCTTACCCTGCAGATCAGGTCTTTCATCACCAGTGGTTTTTCCATATAAGCACTGATACCAATCGCGGCAGCGGTCTCATGATCAATGAGACTGCTATAACCGGTACAGAGGATCACAGGAAGGTCCGGCCTTAGGGACAGTATTTTTTTCGCCAGTTCGCCACCGTTGATCCCCGGCATGGTCATATCCGTGATCAGCAGGTCATAAGCCTTCAGGTCCTGCTCGAAAGCAAAAAGTGCATCCCTTCCGTTGCTGCAGACATCGACGATATAGCCATACTGGCTTAGATACTCTTTCACCATACTGCATACTTGTGCTTCATCGTCCACGAACAGGATATGCTCATGCAGCTTCGTAGGTGTGGCCTCTTCTTGTATAGTAAGGGCAGCGTGCTTCAGGCCTTCAGTGAGAGGTAAATAGACCCGGAACCTTGACCCTTTACCAGGCTCGCTGTCAACTGTAATCATCCCCTGGTGGTCTTTCACGATCCCGTGCACCACGGCCAGCCCCAATCCGGTGCCTTTGCCGGTCTCTTTGGTCGTGAAATAAGGCTCGAATATCTTTGCCTGCGTCTCCTTGTCCATACCGCAGCCGGTATCGCTCACCTCAAGAACCACATATGAGCCGGGGCTGATATCGTCCGCGATGTCCTTTTCATTGGGGATTTCCGTCTTTTTCAGGGATACGGTAAGCAGGCCCCCAGTCTTTTCCATGGCATGATACCCATTGGTGCAAAGGTTTATCACGACCTGATGGATTTGGGTCGGATCTGCGAGGATCAATGCCTGTGTTGCGAATTCCTGTCTGATCTCGATTGACGTCGGGATAGACGCCCGCAGGAGTTTCAATGCCTCCTTCACGACCAGTGATGCCTGAAGGGGCGTCTTCTTCTGCTCCTTTTTGCGGCTCAAGGACAGGATCTGCCGTACCAGATCGGTCGCACGGGAGGACGCATCTGACACTTGATCAAGGTAATCTGACAGCTCGGGATCGTTTTTGGTCTTCATCCTGGCCAACTCAACATAACCGACGATGGGAGAGAGGATATTGTTGAAGTCATGGGCGATCCCGGCTGCCAGGGTGCCGATGGCCTCCATTTTCTGGCCCTGAGCAAGATGGGTCTCCATCTCGACCTCCTTGGTGACATCGCGGCGGGTGGCGACGAATCCGGTGATCTCACCCCTGCCATCCATGATTGGGGAGATCGAGGCGTTCTGTAGTACGATGCGCCCGTCTTTGGCAAGGTTTTCCAGTCTTCCCACCCAGGATTGCCCGGCTTTGATGGTGCTCCACATCTGTTTGTAAAAGGCCTGGTCATGTCTGCCGCTCTTGAAGAAGCGCGGATTCTTTCCGAGGAGTTCCTCGGCGCTGTAGCCCAAGGTCCGGGTCACAGAGGGATTTGTGTAAAGGATAGTTCCGTCGGGATCGGTGATGACGACGTCCAGGGTGACCTGCTCGACAACGGTGGCGAGGCGCAGGATGCGCTCTTCCGCCCGTTTGAGATCGGTGATATCCCTGATCACACTCATTACCCTCGTTATACAGCCAGCCTCTTCCAGAGGGTAGTACGACACCAGGATGTCTCGTTCTCCGAGTCCGGTATACTCGTACTTCATTTCATACTGCACGGTTTCGCCGCGGAAGCAGACGTCAAGATTCTTTTTGATGACCTTTTCGAATATCTCGCTGCCCACTACATCGGATACCGCCCTGCCCACCACGTCCTCTCTTCTTGCGTTTCGGTAGACAATAAATGCGTTGTTCGCAAGGACATAACGGTAATTCAGGTCCACAAGGGCTATCATGTCCGGAGAGTTTTCCAGGGCCTTTTGGTATTCCTGAAGCGTTTCCTCAGCCTTTTTACGCTCGGTAATGTCACGACAGACTGCGGTCAAACCGATAATCTCATCCGAAGCATTGTATCGCGGCGTGATCACAGCATGCTCCCATTGAATCGCGTTATCAATGGTCATATGATAATCAAATTGCTGATATGGACTGCCGGAAATAATAGCCTCTATGGCATGGCGCAGCAGCATACTAACATGTGCAGGAAGAACTTCATCATAATTTTTTCCTAAGAAATAATCCGGCTGAACATACAGTTTTTTGGAAATCGGGGCATGATAACCTTCAAAACGGCCATGTAAATCAACCTCGAAGACAATGTCGTTCAGAGATGAAAGGATTGTATTAAGCCGGGCTTCACTTTGTCGCAGTGCTGACTCCGCCCGCTTGCGTTCGGTGATGTCCAGGGAAAAGCCGCTTATGAACTGATCCGAATCATCGAGAAACGAATACAGCTCGAACCATTTTGTCGTACCGTCAGCCAGTCGTAACTCGTTTTCAAAACCATAGACGCTTCTGTTCTCAAGCAAGAGTGCTTTAAATTCCTCGTATCTTTCCTGATGGGCCCAGCGTTTCGACAGCAAGCCGTAGTTATCCAGAAATTCTTTTTCTGCCTTGCATTGAAACTGTCGTATCAGGCATGGATTGACGTATATAAAGGCGCCTTCCAGCTCTCGCCTGAAGATTCCCATCGGCGCATTCTCAACGATGTCCCGATACCTTGCCTCGGTGTTTCGAAGTGCTTCCTCAGCTGCTTTGTGTTCGGTCAAATCCGTCCCCAGCACCAGATTCAAATGCCCCAGTGAAGCCATCCTCCACTCTATATGCTTCTTTTCACCGTTTTTGCAGGTAACCAGCGTTTCCTGAGGCACTATTTCAGTTCTGTCCCTGATCGCCTCCATGACTGCCGTGTTCCAGCGCTCGCGGACCGAAGCGCGATAGGTTTCCTCGGGATACGCCAGCGGCCACCATTCCTCCACTGTCGGGGCGTCTTCAATTGCATAGCCGAACAGGTCTTTGAATCTTTGGTTGTAGAACAGCGCTTTTTGCTCCGGGTCGGAAATAGCCATCGCCACCGGAGCTTGTTCTGCGATGAGCCGGAACTTCGCCTCGCTTTCTCGCAACGCCTCCTCTGCCTTCTTGCGCTCGGTGATGTCCTGAAGTGTGAATTGCAGAAACTGGCTCTCGCCTGAACGGAAACTCATCAAGTGAACTTCAGCGTCCCAAAGCTCCCGGTCCGGGCGCTGGTGGCACCACTCAAATACAGCACTGCCCTTGGTCAGCGCCTCTTCAATGTAGTGTCTCGCTTTTTCGGCTGAGGGGTTGCCGTCGTACTGGATGGGGGCGGAAACATCCATTGGAGTTTTGCCCAACGTTTCCACTATCGAACTGAAGCGGTAGATTTCGGTGGCAGCGGCGTTGCAGTCCACGTAGCGCAATGTGGTCGCGTCCATCACCACGATGGGCACGCGCGAGCTGTCAAACACGCGCCGACGGAACTCCTCGTTCTCACGCAGCGTCCGTTCCCGATCGGCCAGAGCGAGCGATACCCGTTCAGCCTCCAGGCGACGTGATTCGCTATCCAGGAGTGCCTGACGAAGCATGCGGCTGGGTATTGCCGTGGCGGACAGCGTTACCAGCAGGAAGCCGACGCTGCTTAGCCAGATCATCATAGCGTTCGGCGGTGGCGGCTTGTGTAACCATCCCTGAGCGGCCAGCCAGACAAACGCGCCGCCCGTCAAAGCCGAGACCACTGCGAACGTCACGGCTGTCCGTGCACCGAAAAGCCAGCCCGTCATGGCCAAAATGGGGAGTAGGGCAGGGAATGCCAGGGCATGGACTCCTCCGTTGAGTATCATTCCCGACAAGACGGTCATGCACAAGGCGGGAATGTAAGCTCGTGATGCAATAGAGATCCGACCGACTCGCACAAGCCCCCCGATTGCCAGAAGAGACAACACGAGAACCAGCACCGGAATATAACGAAACTCGTGACCAGCCCCCCCAATCCAGACAGCGACAATTCCCAACGTTATAAGAATGAGAAGTGCAGGTATCGTCGCTTTCAAGACTGCTGAAGCGATCTGGTTGTCAATCAGATCGGACTTATTTTCCGGGTTGCCCTGTGGATTTGTCGGAGATTTGCTCTCCGCTGTTTCGTCAATCATCGTATTAGCCATGGTGCTCTCCTTGTCGCCGCACGACTTTACATGACTCATTTTGAAGCACCTCTTGATCGGCACATAATACAGGCTAACGCCACAAATCACAGCCCGGGCGCGAACCACGAAAGCGGCCAGTAAAAGAAAACGGTTGATAAAAGACGGCCTTCAATAACAGCAAGCTCCCGGCCAGTCCAGTGCATTTGTTTGTGCACGCCCGGTACGGGCGTGATCTTATGAGGTGCCCAAGCTTAAGAATGGAAGTCCTCTTTGCATGAATCCTGTTAAGTCACAATGGTTTAACACAAGTACCGGCTTAAAGCAAGGACATCGCCGCGAAGCGAGGTCTGAAGAAAATAAGGGACAGGCCGATAATAAATCTTCTTGTAATGTTCCTTGATATATGTTTCTATGCAGGATCTTATAAGGAACCTTTATCAGGGGGTTGCCTATGCCGCGCATTGCCCGAATGATCATAACTGAAGAAAAAAGTGTGTAC
>DYJE01000053.1 GCA_020723285.1 Desulforapulum autotrophicum
AACATTGTTATTGACCGGTCATTTCGCCGGTATGGACGTTCAGCATCGTCGAACTTTTAAAATGACATGCAATAACGGTTTAATAAATTATATGTTTTATATTAGCCCGGAAAAACAGGCGAAAAAACGGTCCGGTGATATTAGGCGAGCCACCGGAATATTATTGAGATTTCATACGATATATTCCCTTACATATCAAATGGTTTTTCACCATATTATCATTTCATTTTACATGTGCATACAGGCGTGCCGCCTGTATGCACATTTTTATATTTTGATGAAATGTTATTTATATTCGGATATATATGCACTTAATTATGCGTTTTATATTGGATATTAGGCAAAATAAGGGTTGATATTACATCCCTTAACAGTTTAATGTAAATCAAATGTAAATGTTTTGGCCGGTACGTTAACGTATAAAAAATGAGTGGGGTTCCGCAATGAAACTTCTGGATCAGGTGAGGATGGTCATACGCACCAGGCACTACAAATATACGACTGAACAGACCTATGTGGCCTGGATCAAACGGTATATTCTTTTTCATGGAAAGAAACATCCTACGGAGATGGGCGACAAGGAAGTGTCTGAGTTTTTGTCGCATCTCGCCATGAACAAAAACGTCGCGGCAAGTACACAAAACCAGGCTTTGAATGCTATTGTTTTTCTGTACAAACACGTTCTGGACAGACCTCTTGGGGACTTCAGCCAGTTCGACCGTGCAAAGCGTCCGAAAAACCTTCCCACGGTCCTTTCCATTCCGGAGGTCCGGGCGCTGTTGTCCTATATGCATGATGAGGTTCTGTTGATCGCCAATCTTCTTTATGGAAGCGGACTTCGGTTGATTGAATGCATGCGTTTGAGAGTCAAGGATATTGATTTTTCACAAGGCCTGATCGTGGTGAGAGATGGCAAGGGTGGGAAAGACCGGCGCACCATGCTTCCAAATAATGTAAAGTCTATGTTGACATTTCAACTGGATAAAGTCAAATGCCTTCACCGGCAGGATCTTGAGAAGGGATTGGGTGAGGTGTTTCTTCCGTATGCTTTGGAGCGTAAATACCCCAACGCCGGGCGGGATATCCACTGGCAGTATGTTTTCCCATCGTCAACCATTTCAAAAGATCCCCGGAGCGGAAGAATGGGCCGCCATCACCTGGACGAAAGTGTGCCCCGAAAGGCGGTAAAGCAGGCGGCGGTAAGGGCGGGGATCATGAAGCGGGTGTCGCCCCATGTGCTGCGGCACAGTTTCGCCACCCATCTGATCGAGGCGGGGTATGACATCCGGACGGTTCAGGAGCTTCTGGGGCATACCGATGTGTCCACCACCATGATTTACACCCATGTGCTGATGAATGGTAAGGTGGGGGTGACGAGTCCTTTGGACCGGATGGGGTGAGGATGGGATGGCTGAGAGGTGTCTGGGCGTTGGACATTTGGGTATTGAACATCGAACATCAAACACACAACATCGAAGGGTGAACGGGTTGCAGGATTGGCGTTTTCGCATGGAAAGGCGGGAACGGGTGGGATGGGGTTCTGATTGTTTTAAGGATGGGGGCATTTGTCGGGTCTTGGGGCCCGACCTACGAGTGGGTGGGTTTGGGCTTGGATTCCGGGCCGGGTTTGGGGCGCGGGTTCCTGATATGTAAGGAAATTGTATGGATCTTTCTCCGGTGCAGAAAAAAATATATTTGTATTTTGAAACCATGATCCGGCGTCACGGGAGCATGCCCACGCTGCGGAAAGCGGCGGAAGACAACGGGGTCAGCCATGCGGCCATCGCGCAGACGGTCCGGGTTCTTGAGAAAAAAGGGTATGTTTCAAGGGACGGGCGATACGGACGGCAGATACGGCTTTTGAAAAAAAGCGGGACCGTCGGCGAGGATCAGGGCGGCGTCCGGGTTCCTGTGGTGGGCACGATCGCGGCGGGGCTTCCCCTTTACGCCCAGCAGGAATGGGGCGGCTCGCTGGTTCTTGATCCGTCGCTGTTCAGGGGCGGACCGCTTTTTGCCTTGAAGGTGAACGGGCAGTCCATGAAGGACGCGGGTATCCTTGACGGAGACTTTGTGGTCTGCGAACCCCGGCAGTACGCGGAAAACGGCGAAATCGTGGCGGCACTGATCCATCATGAGGAAGCCACGGTCAAACGGTTTTTCCTGAAGGAGGACGGGATTGAACTCCGCCCGGAAAACCCGGAATTTTCAGCGGCGACCTACGGTTTCGGCGAGGTGCTGGTGCAAGGCAAGGTTGTGGGGCTGGTGCGGGGGCCGGAATCGTTTTGAATAATGAACGTCCAACGCTCAACTTCCAACGTCGAATGATTGCAGAGACACCGCCAGGGTAAACGCAGACGGCCTGGAGAAAAGAAAAAAAATAGAAAATGGTCCGATCCTTTATTGGACGTTGGACGTTGAGCGTTGGATGTTGGACGTTAAAAACCGTTGGCCCGGCGCGCGGAAGGGTGAATAATGAACGTCCAACGTCCAACGTCGAATGGTTGCAGCCCGTAGGATGGGCAAAGGCAAAGCCGTGCCCATCTCTTAAGGCAGCAGCAGGGCCCGGCAGGGCCGCCGGAGGCTCTAAGATTCATTGAATGAACAAAACGTCCATTTTTCGCATGCAAGGGGGGCGCATGGCACGAAAGGGAAAAACGTTAAGCGGCATATGGAAAGCCGGAGAGGAACATCTTCAGGTGGCGGCCCAGGTCGGACGGCCTATTTTTTTCTCGAGGGTTCAGGCCGGATTTCCTTCGCCAGCCGACGATTACGTGGAGGGGCGGCTGGATCTCAACGCGCATCTGGTGCGGCATCCGGCGGCCACGTTTTTTGTCCGGGTGGCCGGGGATTCCATGATCAACGCGGGAATCCGGCCGGACGACATCCTGGTGGTGGACCGGTCGCTGGACGCCGCGGACCGGCGCGTGGTCATCGCCGTCATCGACGGGGAGCTCACCGTCAAGCGCCTGAGAATGCAAAACGGGAGGATCAGCCTTATGGCGGAAAACCCCGATTATCCGGACATTGAAATCCAACCGTCCATGGCGTTTGAAATCTGGGGCGTGGTCACCCATGTGATCCATGCCTTCTGAAACGGAAAACGATTCATGACTGTCTTTGCCATTGTGGACTGCAACAATTTTTACGTGTCTTGCGAGCGGGTGTTCAATCCCGCCCTCAACGGGAAGCCGGTCATTGTTTTGTCGAACAACGACGGCTGCGCCGTGGCGCGGTCCAACGAGGTGAAAAAACTCGGTATCGGCATGGGGTCACCCGTTTTCAAGCAGAAAGACACCATCGAAAAACACGGCATCCATGTTTTTTCGTCGAACTACGCCCTTTACGGCGACATGTCCCGGCGCGTGGTCCAGGTTCTTTCGGAATTCTCACAGGACCTTGAGGTGTATTCCATCGACGAATCGTTCCTGGATATTTCAAGGGTCCGGCCAGACCGGCGGACGGCATTCGGCCGGACTCTTATGGCCACGGTGAAGAAATTCACCGGCATTCCGGTGTCCGTGGGCATGGCCCGCACCAAAACACTGTCCAAAATCGCGGTCCGGCTCGCCAAGAAATCCGCCAAAGCCGACGGGGTGCTGGATCTCACCGATCCACGGCACCACGACCGGGCCCTTGAGCTCACGCCGGTGGACGATGTCTGGGGTGTGGGATGGCGCTACGCGAAGTTCCTGAAGGTGTACGGCATCGCAAACGCCCGGCAGCTTCGGGACGCGGACCGGACGTTCATCCGGAAAAAAATGGGGGTGAACGGAACACGGCTGATCGACGAACTGAAGGGCGTGTCCTGCTATCCGCTGGACCGGAATCCGTCACAGAAGAAGAACATCACCGTGTCACGGAGCTTTGGCCATGCCGTGACAAACCTTGACGGACTCAGGGAGGCGGTGACCAGCTACGCCGCCCGGGGTGCTGAAAAACTCCGCCGGGAAAAACTCACCGCCGGGCTTGTGACGGTGTTTATCATGACTGACCGCTTCAAGCCCGAAAGCTTCTATTACAACACGAAAACCCTGCGCCTTGCCGCCCCGACCAGCAACAGCCCGGAAATCATCGGGGCCGCCCTTGCGGGCCTTGCGGAAATTCTCAGGCCGGACAGCCTGTACAAGAAGGCGGGGATTTACCTTACGGAACTGGGCCCGGCGTCCATGGTCCAGACCGTCCTGTTCGACCCCGTGGACCGGGAACGCAGCGCCCGCCTGATGGCCTCCCTGGACGCCATCAACACGGCCATGGGGAAAAACACCCTGACCTACGCCTCGGCCGGTCTTTCGCCGTCCCGGCCCTGGCACGGGATGTTCAATCATAGGTCTCCTGCCTGGACCACCCGGTGGGATCAGCTGCCGCGGGTGAAATGATTTGGGGAAGGGATGGACATCGAATGAAATGAGAAGGACCTGTCAACCCAAACTATAAAAAGGTGTTATCATTTATTCGATGTTGGACGTTGGATGTTCGACGTTCAAAACGCGTCTGCATGAGAGAGACGGTGAAGCCATGACGCTTGCCGCCGTTATCTATTGATCATTTGATCTTGATTTTGATCTGAACCGTGCATCCATGCCCCAGCACCCCCTGGGAACGACAGAAGGAGAAAACCATGTGCGGACGTTTCGCCCAGTTCAACCCGGTGGATATTCTCAAGGCCCGGTTTGACATTGAAACCATCGCGGGCACCGTGGCCCCGTGTTACAACATCGCTCCCGGCCGGGAAGTCGCAGTGCTTGCCCAGCACCAGGGGCTCAGACTCGGTACGCTGTCATGGGGCTTTACGGCCCATGACACCGTCAAAGACCGAAAACCGGGACTTCTCATCAACGCCAGGGCCGAGACCCTGATGGAAAGGCGAACATTCAAAGAGGCGTTCCTCCGCCGGCGCTGCCTGATTGTGGCCGACGGATTCTACGAGTGGAAAAAGGAAGGGAAAGCACGGATTCCGTATTATTTCCATCTGCCGGATTATCAGCCCTTCGCCTTTGCCGGACTGTGGGACACGTTCCATGAAAAGGACGGCTCAACCCGCAAGGCCTGTGTCATCATCACCCGGTCCGCCGAAGGCCCCATAAGGGACGTTCACCACCGGATGCCCGCCATCGTGTCCATGGACCGCCTGAAACCCTGGCTTTCAGCGGATTCCGGCGCTCCGGCATTTCATGAAAAAATTCTTTCGGATCACTGCGTCACGGATCTTCAGTATCACCGGGTATCTTCACAGGTGAACGCCGCCTTATTCGACAGCCCGTTGTGCATCGAGGCTGCGGAATAAGGCGTGGGCTCTTTTACACCCGCATCTGAATGTCGGTGATGTGGCCGATGGCCCCGTTTCTAATGTGGGCGGCGTTGGCCTCATCGGTGTCGATGTGCATGGCCAGCCGGTATTCCTTGTGAACCCTCACCAGAACGTCACCGAAGATCAGCTCGCGGTCGCCCTGGACCTGGACACGGACCACGTCCCGGTCGTGGATGCCGAAGCTGATGGCGTCCTCGGGGGTCATGTGGATATGGCGGAGGGCGCAGATCACGCCCCGCTCGATGGTCACGGTTCCATGGGGTCCTTCAAGGGTGATGCCCGGCGTGTTGACCAGGTTTCCGGAGGCCCGGATCGGCGGCTGGATGCCAAGCTGGAACTGCTCGGTCATGGAGATCTCCACCTGGGTTTCGTTACGGGTGGGACCCAGGACCCGGACCCGTTCCACACGGCCTTTGGGACCGATGAGGTTCACCTGTTCCTCGCAGGCGTACTGGCCGGGCTGGGACAGCTCGGCCTTTGGGGTGAGCTGGTGGCCGGGGCCGAACAGCAGCTCCACATGGTCCTGGGACAGATGGATATGGTGGGCCGAAACTTCCACGAGAATGGGCACGTTCTTCCGTTTGAGAACGTGGGACAGGGCGTGGTAGTTCATGGATTTGATGGAATCCCGGGCGATCATCCTTTCTTCGTCGGTGGGAATGACGAGAACGGCGATCCGCGAATCGTCGGCAGAGATGATGCAGGGTTCCTTCACGTCCGACGCCATGCGGTTTCTGGCCCCGTCGATGACAATGCCCATGCATTCCAGTCCCTGGCAGACCTGGCTCCGAACACCGTAATCCGTTTCGCCGATCCATCCGGTGAACACCAGGGCGTCAAGACCGCCCATGGCGGCCACGTAAGAGCCGATGTACTTTCTCGTTCTGTAGCAAAAGGTCTTGAACGCCAGAAGCGCACGGTGATCCCCCCGGTCCGCGGCATCGATGATCCGGGTCATGTCGCTGGTGATGCCCGACAAACCTTTGAGGCCGCTTTCGCGGTTTAAAATCCGGTCCAGTTCGTCGATGTTCATGTTCTCGTCTTTGAGGATCTTGAGAACGACGGAAGGGTCGATGTCGCCGCAACGTGTGCCCATCATCAGGCCTTCGGTGGGGCTGAGGCCCATGGTGGTGTCCACGCTGCGCCCGTGGTTCACGGCGCAGAGCGAGGAGGTGTGCTCCAGGTGACAGGTGACGATGTCCAGGTTGGTGTAGGGCCGCTTCAGGAGTTCGGCGGCCTTGAGGGAGGCATAGGCGTGGGAAAGCCCGTGGAAGCCGTATCGCCTTATGCCGTGTTTTTCGTAGTAATCGTAAGGGATGCCGTACAGATAGGCGTAAGGCGGCAGAGTGTGGTGAAAGGCCGTGTCGAACACGGCCACATGCATGGCGTCGATGAAGTACTCCATGCCTTTCCGGATGCCCATGAGGTTGAAGGGGTTGTGCTGGGGTGCCAGGTCCGTGAGCTGTTCGATTTTTTCGATGACGTCGTCCTTGATCACCACCGGGGTTTCAAACTCCTTGCCCCCGTGAACCACCCGGTGCCCCACCAGAACCACGTCGTGGGGCGATGAAATCACGCCGGTCTTCTTGTCCGTCACCGCGGCGAACATCAGCTCGAAGGCTTTGTCGTGATCGCAGTTTTCGTATTCCGTGACGATTTCGCCCTCGGGATATTTGTACACATGGCGGGTTTTCTCCGTGTTGAGGTGGATGATCCGCCCCACCACGTTCAGGCTCTCGTCGGCGGTGTTGTAGACATTGTACTTGAGGGACGTGGCCCCGCAGTTGATGACGAAAATTTTGATGGGCTCCGCGGACTGGAGGGTGAATCCGTAAACGTCCCTTGTTTTACCAAAGGCCCGGACCGCCATTTCACGTCCCTCCTCGTCCATGGTGAACTTGTTGAACATCTGGCTCATCATTTTGCTGATGACCCGCACCGTGGGCAGATGGGTGAGGATATGGGTGGCGAAAAGGGTCTGGGGAACCACAAGGACTCGGGTGGGCTCCGTGCCGATGATGTCCGAGGGGTTCAGCTCCCCGGTCATCAGGGGAATGAGTCCGATGATGTCCCCCGGCCCCATGGTCATCAGCACGTTTTTTTCGCCGCGGTTGTCGGTGACGGAGGCCATGACGCTTCCTTCGAGGATCACGCCCAGAAACCGGGCTTCTTCACCGAACCACACGATCCCTTCGTTTTCTTCATATGTCCTGAGTGTGGAGCCCTGAACCAGTTCGACGATTTTCTCTTCGGAAAATTCTTTGAACAGCATGGTGTTATCTTTTAAAAAACGAATGATGGACGCTTCGTTCATACTGCGAACCTCCTTGGTCTCAGATCGATGGGATGAGATACTCTCGGATAAGTCGGCATGAAGTCTTGTCTTTCCATACCGAGTTCTGTATATTAACACATATTCTTCAATTTTTAATGAATTATTCCTGAAATCATATAGAGCGTCAAACGCGATCAAACCTTATTTAACCTGAAGGATCTCTTTAACCCTGTCACCATCTCCGCAGGCGGAACCACGGCAGGTGATGAGGAGAATCTGGACGACGTGATTAAACGGGCGGACATGTTATTGTACCAGAGCAAGGCCGATGGGAGAAACCGTGTGACGACCGGCTGATCCATGGGATGCTTCTCCATGCGTTTTGGCAAACGGTGACGCTGTATGAAACATGAATTTCGAAGGGGCTGCGTTAAGCATTGAACAGTTCGGATCATCAGACCAAAGAAACCCCAAAAAGCGAGGCCATCACGGACGGCCTGTTCGGCACGGAAGAAACCATCATCCGTTACGGCGAAAGCGTCCTTGAATCCATGGGGAAAGACCATCCCTTTTATGGCGAATACGATATTCTCCTGAAAAACTATAAGAAAATGTACAAGCAGCTCAGCAGGCTGGTCAAAATCAACGACAAACAGCAGAGCAAGCTGTCCCAGGCCAACACCATTCTCGCCATTCACTCCAGATACGACGCCCTTACCGGGATTTACAACCGGCGGGCCTTTAACGAGCTCTACGAAAGGGAATGGCGGCGGTGCATCCGGTACGGCCATACCGTATCGTTCCTCATGTTCGACATCGATCATTTCAAAAACGTGAACGATCGGTTCGGACATCCGGCAGGTGACGAAATTCTGAAGAACACCGCCAAAATCATCGAGGCCGCGGCCCGCCGTGAGGGCGATCTGGTCGCCCGGTTCGGCGGCGAAGAATTTATCCTTCTCCTGCCGGACACATCGGCGGTTCATGCGTTTAAAATAGCTGAATCCATTCGAAAAAGCACCTCGAAAGAATGCTTTTACTATGAGGAATCGGAAATCAGAATCACCCTGAGCGCTGGCCTTGCCTCCATGGTCCCCGATGTGGGAGCTGAGCCGGAACGACTGATCCGAAGAGCGGACGAGGCCCTTTACCTCGCCAAACGCACCGGGCGAAACAGGGTGTGTGTCTATGAAGATGTCAGAGCGGAGGGATCGGATCATGCTGGATAAGATCTATGCGATGGTGGAATACCTGAAAGCCCATGAAATGGTGTTCTGGTACAACGGCCCGGTTTCCCAGATTCTGTTGGTGGAAATCGGGGACATCATCAAGAAGAGCATCGAAGACGAATCGGACAAGAAAATAATCAACCGGATTTTTGCCATCCTCGTGGAACAGATGCAGAACATCATCAAATACTCGGTCCAGAAAAAATCCGGCAAGGAAGGCGATGGCATGTTCGTCTTGAGTTCCGGGCTCATCGCCGTGGGTGTGGAAGGGCAGGATTATTCGGTGATCAGCGGAAACGTGATCTGCAATGAAGACAGGGAGAGGATCAGCAGCCGTCTTGACCTGATCATCGCCATGGACCGGGAGGCCCAGAAAGAATATTACAAAACCATGCGGCGGAAAGAGCCCGATCCCCAGAGCAAGGGTGCGGGACTGGGTTTTATCGAAATGGCCCGGAAAGCCAGCAAACCCCTGGAATACATGTTCACTCCCGTGGATGAAACCCACAGTTTTTTTTCCTTGAAAGCCCTTGTGGGCATGGAGTCATGATGGACGATCTGATCATCAGCGCCACGCGGTTCACGCCGGGGATAAGATTCTTATTTTCGAAACATACCCTTGAGATGACAGGGGAATCCTATCCCGAGAACACCTCGGAATTTTACACGCCCATCTTCGTTCATCTTAAAAACTACCTTGCCAACATCACCGACCAGAAAGTGGCCATCACTCTTAACCTCAGTTATTTCAACAGCAGCAGCTCGAAAATCCTCATCAATCTTTTCGATCTGCTGGAAGAAGCGGCTGAAGAAGGCCGGCAGATCACCGTGAACTGGGTATACAAGGAAGGGGATTCGGATGCCCGTGAATTTGGTGAAGAGTTCGCGGAAGACCTGGAATGCGTGAAATTCAATCTTGTCTGCGCCAGATATTAACAGAAAGGATGATTGGGACCCAGCGCCATGACCCACGACTTGCTATTCCACACTGAAGAAGCCATGATCCAGGAAGCGGAGCAGATTCTGAAGGATCTGGAGTCCCGGAGTGATGGTATTGTCTACCACAACTACGCCCGCCTTCTGGATGAATATAAAAAAATCATCCGAAATCATAAAAAACTTATCAAAATCAACGATATGCAGCAGAAGAAACTCAATGAAGTCATCATGGAAGTGGAAAAAGCCAAGGAGGCTGCGGAACGGGCCAATCAGTCCAAAAGCACCTTTCTGGCCAACATGAGCCACGAAATCCGAACCCCCATGAACGGCATCATCGGTATGACAGGCCTTCTGCTCGACACACCGCTCAACCGCGAACAGTCCGATTATGCCAGAACCATTCAGCTCAGCGCCGACTGCCTCCTGACCCTTGTGAACGACATTCTCGATTTTTCGAAAATTGAAGCCCGGAAACTCGACCTGGAAGTCACTGATTTCGATCTTCGTCAATCCCTTGAAGACGTGCTTGAGCTGATTTCGGTGAAAGCCCATGAAAAGAATCTTGAACTGACACTCCGCATCATGGACGGCGTACCCTGCCGACTGATGGGTGATCCGGGGCGTTTGAGACAGATTCTGTTCAACCTGTCGGGGAATTCCGTCAAATTCACTGAAACCGGAGAGGTGGGGGTCACTGTGGCCGTGGTCGCTCAGACTGCTAAGGATGTTCTTCTGCGTTTTTCCGTGTCCGACACCGGCATCGGGATTCCGGAAAACCGCATGGACCGGCTGTTCAAATCCTTTTCCCAGGTGGACGAATCCACCACACGGAAATACGGCGGCAGCGGACTTGGTCTTGCCATATCGAAAGAGCTGGCGGAAATGATGGGCGGCAACATCGGCATCACCCCCAACCCGGATCGAGGGGTGACGTTCTGGTTCACGGCCCGGTTCGAAAAACAGCCCGGAATCAATGAAGACTGCACACTGAAATTCCCTTTCCGGGACGAGCTTCGTATCCTCATCGTGGACGACAATGATACGAGCCGGAACATCCTGGAGCACCAGCTTAAAACCTGGGCTGTCACCAGCTCCTCGAAAACCGGTTCGTCCGCCCTTGCCATGATGCGAAAAGCCCATGAAACGGGCGAACCGTTTCATTTTGTCCTTGTTGACCATGCCATGCCGGACATGACCGGAGAAACCCTGGGCCGGAAAATCCGGGAGAGCATCCCCGATCTGACCTCCAGGCTGGCCATCATGGGACCAAGAACCCTGAGGACCGACGGTGACATGTTGAATGAAGCCGGTTTCGAGCTTATCCTCACCAAACCTGTGAGGAAAACCCTGCTCCTTGAGTGCGTGTCACGCCTCATTGAAAAAAACGGCCATCATGACGAAAAAGGAACGCCATCCCTTTCCATCGAACCGGTGGTTCCGGACATGCCCGACAACAGAAAACTCCGAATCCTTCTTGCCGAAGACAACATCGTGAACCAGAAACTGGCCCTGATTCTTTTACGGAAGTCGGGTTTCAACGTGGACGCGGTGGCCAACGGCAAGGAAGCGGTGGAGACCCTGACGAAAATTCCCTACGACCTGGTGCTGATGGATGTGCAGATGCCGGAAATGGACGGCCTTGAAGCCACGCGGCTGATCAGGGATCCGGCCTCCGCCGTGCTGAACAGCAACATCCTCATCATCGCCATGACCGCCCACGCCATGACCGGTGACAGGGCCCGGTGCATCGAAGCGGGGATGGACAACTACATTTCCAAACCCATCGACCCCAAACGGCTCATCGAGATCATCACCGAGAGCCTGGCTCTGCCTGAGCGGACATAACGACTTTCCGAATCACATCGGTATGGAATTGCTGACGATTTCGATCATTTTGCTTTCCATGATGGGGTTGTCGAACTTCAGGTGAAGGGAGAACCGGTCGGCTTTCCGTTCTCTGGCACCGATGATGGTTCCCATGCCCCGAAGCTCGATGGGTGCGGTCTGAGTCTGAATGCCGATGGTCATGTTGAGTTTTCGGCCGAGAAGGAGCCGCGTGGTATCCCGGTTGGAGGTTTTGATGGAAAATGAAATCCCGCCGGTGGAGATATCGAGGATCGTTCCTTTGAAGGGCTTGCCAATGGGCCGTGTTTCAAGGTCCAGAAGCTGGACCATGGTTTTTCCGGCAAGGCTGATGCGTTTCTGCTGACGCCGCTCAAGACCTTTCTTGGTGACCAGGGAGTTGATGCCTCCGCCCATGGAGCAAAAGGCCAGAAGTTTCGCTTCAAGGCCCGGATGCTTTTCGTCCAGTGACTTCAGGGTTTCCCGGTCAAGGCAGCCGGCTTTCACCTGGGACATGGTGACCAGTGACACCGTGGAAACGGTGATGGTAAAAAACGTGTCTTCCCCGGCCACGTCGCCCGCCCCCAGCATTTTCAGAAATATTTCCTGGTTGCCCTGGGTGTAGACGATTTTGAGCTGGCCCCGGTTGATGAAAAACAGGGTGGAATTCCGCTGATGCTGGGCGATGAGGGTGTGATCCGCCGGAAAGGTTTTCGGCTTGACGCTGTAAAACAGAGCGTTGGCCTCTTCATTGGTCAGGCGATCGTACAGATTGCCCCAGATGTTCAGGTAATCGTTGAGCACCGCGTTTTTCTTTTCCTCTTCGATGATGTCGCCTGTTCTGACAATTTCTCCCAATGCCATGGGATCCACGTTGAACAGTTTCTCACGGAGCTCTTCGGCTTTGGCGAAGTTTTTTTCACGGGCGTACCGGATGGTCATTTTGTAAAGCAGGTTCACCGCGTCCTGGATGTTTTTACGCTTGACGTATTCATCCACCAGGGCTTCAAGACGGGCGGGGTCGCTGGTGAGAAGATCTTCGGTGGATGTTTCCGCTTTCCGCCGGAGGTCCGGCAGTCTGGGTTTGTCCGGTTCGGTTTTGGCCGGAAGATCCTGAAGGTATTTGAGGGTCTGGACCGCAGCCTGACGGAGTTCGGGGCTGTAAGCGCTGATTCCGAGAAGCCCTTTCTGGGTCTCGATGACTTTCAGGGCAGGAATGGCTTTTTTCGAGCCGATCCGTTTCAGTGCCGCGCAGATGGTGAGATCAAGGGCGCTTTTTTCTTCCACCGGCCCTGCGCTCTTCGCTTTGAGAACCTGGCAGAGCGGAAAAACACCTTCTTCGTTCCCCAGCTTTCCCAGAAGGTCCGCCGCCGTGATTTTCACCCCGAAAGAGTCCATCTGAAGGGCCTGGGTTAAAAACTTCAGACGCTGATCGCCGCCGATGTCAAAGGCGCAGTTCAGCGCCAGCTTCGGAATTTTATCGTTCTCATGGACAAGAAGGGGTTTTAGGATCGGCAGATGTTCGGGCGAACCCATGTCGCTGAGAAGCTTGATCAGGTTACGCATGTAAAACCAGGCGGACCCGGCCTTGATGCGCTCGACGATATGGGGAAGAGCCGGTGCGCCGATTTCCGTAAGGGTGTTGATCACCCGGACCCTCTGGGACATGTCTTCGCTGGCCCGAAGAAGATCGAGAAGAGGGACGACCGAAAGCTCCCCGAAACGGATCAGGGTGTAATAGGCATTTTTCCCTTCGTTTTTTGCGTTTGTGACAAATTCATCGAACACAAGATTGAACACTTTTTCCGTGGCGATATTTTTCAGAACGTTCACGGCGACTTGCCTGATCTCGTTATCTTTCTGGATTTTTCCGTTGTCGATAAAACTGAACGTTTCAAGAATGGTGTTGGCTTCGGTGAATTTCAGTGAGGAAAGCAGTCCGCGTGTGTGGTTTTGGAGCATCTGGCACACGGCCTTGAAATTGAAAGTGGCCTCGGTTTCGAATTTGACCCAGATGTTCAGGCGGCCCACCAGCTTGCTGAGTTCGGCCTCCCTGTTTTCCGCCATGAACGATTCGCAGATGGCAAGGAGGGCGGAGGATGAAAGCGCCCTGTCTTTCACCGAGTCACTCATCAGACCGTCGGCGATTTTGTCGATGAGGGTCATGGCGGATGAGTCTTTGCCGTCATTGTAGTAGCGGCTGATGATTCCGGGTATGGATTCCATGACTTTCGGGTCTGACAACGGAGCCATGTCGCCTTGAAGGAGCTTGGTCTGGGCATGGGCCAGATGAGCCCTGGCCAGGGCGATCTCTTTTTTGCCGTCAATGATCTTTTTCCTGATGCTGTCTTTGAGGCGGCCCGTTTTCTGGTTTTTCTTCAGGGTGTTCAGGGCTTTCGAGAATTTTTCAATCTCATTCTCCTGCAACGGCTTCCCGCTGTACGACCGGTCTTCCCGTATTCTGTTCACCTCGGCGATGAGTTCCACATACTGGTCATCGGTCAGCGAGGTCACCAGGGTGTCGAACAGCTGTTCGTCCACATTCTTGACCATGACCACGGCCAGAAGCTCTTTTTCCGATTCCGCAATGGACCTTGAAATGCTGGCTGAAACCCTGGCCCAGTTCTCGCGGGGGGTGGATTTGGCAAAAGCCTGAACCATGCGGCTGATGGTGTCCGAATACAGATTGTCCGCCATGGTGATGCCCTGATTTCTCAGCTGAAGAATGGCCGCTTTGAAAAAGTCCGAAACCCAGAGCGAATCAGCGGCGCGTTCCCCGATACGCATGAGGTCCGCCTCCCTCGGCGTCCGCTCACCCGTAAAGGATTTGATAAGGTCGATATCCGAAAATTCAATTTTTTCAGGGACCTTTGCGGCTTTCCCGTCATTTGCGTAAAGCGAGGGCGTGATGGAGATATGCTTCAGCCCCGCCCGCCCGGTGACTTTCTGGATGCCGCCTTCAAGGTCCACCTCTTCGGCGGTGTAACTCATGATGGTCAGAAACGACCGGAACTCCGACAGTTCCATCTCTTTTTTCAAAATGATGCTGCGGATCCGAAGCGAGGTCATGAACCCCTTGAACGACGTCACCTGGGGAAACTGCTGGAGCTTGAAGCTCAAAGGTTCACCGGAAATCAGGATGCTTTTTTCCGATTCGGCGATCAGAAGGGGTTCGTTGGCGGATATGATGGCCTGAAGGGCCTGATACGCTTTTTCTATGGAATTGGAAATAAGGGCGCTGCCCGATGGGTAAAGCCGCATATTGTTGATGGCGGCAACCATGGCTCCCAGGATGCTGATCGTTTTTTCCATGGATATCGAATTGGCCATAACACCTCGCCCCCTCCAAATCAGTTGTAACACTCCAGCCAGAAGCAGTTCAGCAATAAAACATCACCCAGGCCGACACGCACCTGTTCGTTTTAAACTTTTTTTCGCTGTTGATAAGTTCGCCCCCACGCAACCCTGCCGCTGTAACAGCTTCGAATATAAAAAAAACACCTCCAATTGTCAAACACCCATGCGGTGGGCGGGCAAAAAAGAAGAAAAATCACGCGGAAGAGATCACAGATCAAGGATCTTTTTGAGAAAAGGCCTGAAAACCGGCAGAAGACGGACCGTGACCTCGATGCCAAGGCCCACCATCATGGCGTACACGGCCAGGGTGCCCGCAAGATGGGGTCCTTTCATCTTGAGGGAATTCCCCAAAGAGGCCGAGGCCAGATCGTCTAAAATCAGATGGACGAGACAGGCTGACATGACGGCAAGGCCGCCGTAAATGGCCGTGGTCATGCCCGAAGGCCTGAGCAGGAGAAACGCCGCCTCTCCGGCCACAACGGCAAAAGGCAGGCTGTGCATCATGCCCCGGTGTTTCGTGAACCGTTTGACCACAGGCATGATGCCGTAATGGATCAGAAGGTAGGATACCGTGTAGTAGCAAAGAAAAAAGGGAATGTCCTTGCCGCTTCCCGGCCGGATGTACAGCCGGATATACGGCCAGGCATAGGGCAGAAGAAGAACGGGAAGGAGAATGGAAATGAGCTGGAACATCAGGGAGAGGGGTTTTCCCGAGTCGCTGTCCAGATTCGGAAGAAGGCCGCCCGTAGTTCCAAGAACGGCCACGGCCACGGCGTGGACGAGATTCAGGTCGTGGGACATCATTCCCCATGCGGCCGCAGCTCCTCCCACGGCGGCCCCCGCTGCAAGATGTGTCTTGAATTCCGGCAATGTTCATTTTCCTTAATTATGATTAAAGGGCTGTATTTCAGGGCGTCAAAACACGATCATGAGCCCTTTCCCTCCGAAATACCAGGGGTTCCTTGTTTGTGGCAAGGAAAAAGTCAGGATCGGGATAACAGGACCGTGCAGACTGTTCCGCCTGAATCAGCCCCGATGTTCCTTCCGAAAAGCCGGAATTCAACAACAATTCGCTTGGGTCACGGACTTTGGGCTTTCCATGGCATTCTGGGGCCGTCCTGCATCACCCCCAAAAACCCTCAAGAGTCCGATGGTGCTATGATAACAGCCATTTTTCCGTTTGACAGTCCCCGTGTGTTGAAGCTATAATTTTTCAAACTCATATTCCCGGGGGAATTATTCGAAGACACCACGTTCATTTCTTATCATCACCTGATGAACCACGACCAACTCAGGGAGACATCACACCGTGATCGAAGACGACAGCAACACATTCAACGAAGAACTTGAAAAAGAACTTCAAAGCGGTCTGCACAACACCCTTGACGAAAGTCAGGGCCAGGATTTCACCGTCAAGGTTCATCGTGAAGAATATGTGGTGAAAAGAAGGTTTTACGATAAGGATAAAGCCCTCGAAACCGCAGAGGACCTGAGAAAGGACAAGCGGAACGTCGTGGAAGACAATCTGGAAGGACAGATTCTGTCATCCTCCGACGGTGACGAGGACGTGGACTGGGACAAACTGGTGGACGCAGGTCTTCAGTTCGACCCGCCCATTGCAGAGGCTGCGGCTCCGAAACCCGGAGAGGAGCCCGTGGGGCTGATCACGCCGTCGGGCAGTTCCACCACAGATGAAAATCATGAGTCCAACGATGTGAATCTTGAAAAAACCTTTCTTGTGAAGACCAAACCCGTCGCTGCCCGGGAAGAGAAGGAAGACACCTTCAACCTCGAAGTGGAACAGGAAGTTGAAGACATCGTGGTGGAAGAGGATGAAGATGAAGATGAAAATACGGAGGAAGCCATAGAGGAGGCGGAAGATAGTCAGGACGAAACCGGTGACGACCCTGAGGAAGAAGCCAGGGAAGATGAAGAACCGGAAACGAAAAAAAACAGAACTAGCCGGTACACGCCTCCCGTGATGCCGCCTTTGCACAAAAAACCGTCGAAAGTGAAACCCGCCCTTGTCGCCGTTCTCGTTCTGCTGGTTCTGGCCGGCGGATTTTTCGTTCTGAAAAAAGACAAAACAACGCCAGATGTTCCGGCCGCAGACCCCACAATCGCCGCAAACACCCAAACGGCCCCCATGCCCGTTCCGGATTCATCCGGAACCGCAGCTGCGCCCACACCCGCTCCATCGGCAAGCCCCGAAGCCGTTCCGGCCCAAAGCGAAAAAGCCCCCGCTGTTTCGGGCACCGTTCCGCCTGTCACGTCTTCGGCACCGGGATTTGTTGCAACAACAGGCCCGCTTCCCTATGCCGTCCATTCCGGTTCCTACCGTCTGAGCCAGGAAGCGGCCAACGCCGTCAGCGGTTTCAGGCAAAAAGGCATCACCGCGTTCACCGCGTTTGTCTCCCTTGCGGATAAAGGCGAATGGTACAGGATTTACGCCGGATGTTACGCCACTTTGGAAGAAGCGTCGGCCGCCGCATCCCACATCAAGCAGACCACCGGTGAAGACGCCCTGTCCGTCAAGGCACCCTGGTCCATCCAGGTGGGCAAAGCTGTCCCTGAATCCAAGGCTGCCAAGGTGATCGAAGGGCTCACGGCCAAAGGTTTCACCCCATACGCCGTCTCCGATCCCGGAGTGCCGGGCGGCTCCGTCCGTTTTTTCATCGGAGCCTTCACCGCCGCCAAAGACGCGGGACCCATGGTCGACATGTTAAAGAAGGAAGGATTCAAAACATCCGTGGTCCGACGCTGACCCCTTAAATCCGTCACCGGCATAAAACAACAAAAGCCTGCCAGGGTATAGCCTGGCGGGCTTTTGTTTTTAGTTATGAGGCAGAGTCATCAATCTGTTCCGATTGCGCGAATGAACATCGAACATCCAAAGCCCAGGATCCAGCATCGAATTGGTGTTTGACAACGGATGCAAAGTGATGCATGAAGGTAATCCATACGGCAATACGTGTCAGGCATGTTTTTCATCACCCGTTGATTGATTTTATTCCAACATTGTCAAGCATGAAGGAGAGGAACCATGAGCCGATGGCATCTGTTCCGTTTTTCAGTATTCTCCGTATTATTTTTATGTTCTTCGGCCATGGTATCTATCCCGGCCCCGTGTTCCGGGGAAAACATGATCATTATCGTTCCTTATAAATCAGATGGAACGGCGGTTCAGAGGAACACGGCATGGAACACCGTGGCCGAACAGTACAGGGTTTACAAGGAATCCACGGGCCTTGAAACCCAGGTGTTCACCCTGGACTTCATCAATACGGCCTATGCCCACGAGGGCGTGGACGAACCGGAACGCGTCAAACGGCTGATCTACAACCGGGTTCGTTTTGCTTTTCTTTAACAGTTGCCTCCATAATTATGCATAATTAACTGTGTAACATATT
>DYJE01000069.1 GCA_020723285.1 Desulforapulum autotrophicum
TTAATTAATACATGTTGTTATGAAATTCTACTTTTTACGAGTCCATCGATGTTGGGCGTTGGACGTTCGATGTTCATCTATTCTTCATCCCACACTCTCATCCGTTTCTGTTTTTTGCTCAATATCCACCAGCACATCCCCGGGATTCACTTTATCGCCCACGGCAATTTTTACTGCCGTCACCGTTCCGGCATAGGGCGCGACCAGGGTGGTTTCCATTTTCATGGCCGAAACCACCACCACGCCCTGGCCTTTGACGACGGTTCCACCTTTTTCAATCAGAACCGCAGCCACCACCGAGGGCATGGGCGGGGTCACGGTGTCGGGAATGCCCGTCGCTTTTTTACGGGACCGCGCGGAAAGGCCGGGGTGATCCATATCCTCCACAACATGGCTTTGGCCCTCTATGACGATGTGCTTCCCTGATCCGTTGGGGCCGACGAACACATCTCCTCTTTTTCCGTCGACGGTCAGGTGGAGATGGTGCCGGTCCACCCGTGAACCGGTCACTGTGTAAATCCGGTCTCCGATGGAGATCCGGGTGGTGTTGTCGTCGCCCTTCATTACGGAAACCGTGACGGGTTCTTCCTGTATTTTCAGATGATAGTCCATGGTGTTCTCTGTTTTTTTTAAGGTGGTGTGTTTAATGATGTCCGAACGGCCTCAGGCCATCCGCCAGCCTCCCAGGGTTTCATAAGGCATGGGAATCCGGTTCGAGTCTGGCCCTGCCGCTGCCCGCTGATTTCCCGTCAGTTCATCCATGACCCAGGCAATGAGCGCAAGATCATGGGTCCGGGTGTCCGGTTTCCAGTCCGGAAAATGGGTCCTGATGAAATGGGTGTAGATTTCGCCGCTTTGGAACGCCTCGGATTCAAGGACGTCGATCATGAAGGGAACAGGGGTTCTGACCCCCAGGATCACATAGTCCTTCAAGGCTTTCACCATGCGCTCGATGGCGTATTCACGGGTCTCCCCGTGAACGATGAGTTTGCTGATGATGGGGTCGTAGTATACGGGGACCTCAACGCCGGAGTAAACGCCGCAGTCGTTACGAATGCCGGGGCCTGAGGGCTCCTTGATGCAGGTGATGGTGCCGGGGCTGGGGAAGAAATCGTTTTCAGGATCTTCGGCGTAGATGCGGCATTCGATGGCATGGCCCCGGCCTTCGATATCCTCCTGCCTCAGGCTGAGCCTCTGGCCTGCGGCGATAAGGATCTGATGGCGGACCAGATCGATGCCGGTGATCATTTCGGTGACAGGATGCTCCACCTGAAGCCGGGCGTTCACTTCAAGAAAGTAGAATGACAGGTCCGGGGCCAGAAGAAACTCCACGGTGCCCGCGTTGACATAGCCCGCGGCTTTGGCGGCGGCGATTGCTGCGTGACCCATGCGCGTCCTTAAAGACGGCGTGACGGCCGGAGAGGGGGATTCTTCGATGATTTTCTGGTGCCGCCGTTGAACGGAGCATTCCCGTTCGAGAACATGCACCACATGACCGAACCGGTCCGCGAGAATCTGGATTTCCACATGCCGGACCGTTTCGAAGTATTTTTCCATGTACACCGATCCATCCCCGAAGGCCGCTTCGGCTTCGCGGACTGCCGAGGCAAAGGCGTCCTTCAGTTCGGAAGACTCACGCACCACCCGGATGCCTTTCCCGCCGCCGCCTGCCGAGGCCTTGATCAGGATGGGGTAGCCCGCTTTTTCAGCTTCTTTGGCCATTTCTTCCACGTCAAGACAGGGCCGGGTCATGCCGGGGGCAATGGGAACCCCGCCTTTTTCCATGATTTTCCGGGCGGTGATTTTGTCTCCCAGGCTTCGGATGACGTGGGACGGCGGCCCGATGAACGTGATGTTTTCCCGTTCGCAGCGTTCGGCAAAGTCCCCGTTTTCCGACAGGAAGCCGTAGCCGGGATGCACCGCGTCGGCTCCCGTCTGTTTCACGGCAGCGATGATGGAGTCAATGTTCAGGTAACTGGCCGAAGGCTCGGGCCCTCCGATGTGAACCGCTTCATCGGCGTATAGAACATGGGCCGCATGCTCGTCGGCGTCGGAATACACCGCGACGGTGGCAATGCCCATTTCTCTGCATGTGGCCATGACCCGCCGGGCGATTTCTCCTCGGTTGGCGATGAGAATCTTTTTGAACATGGTGGAACCTCAAATGGTGAGTGAATGATGAATTGTATTGACAATAATCTGAAATTATAAATATTTTTAACATCGAACATCGAACATCGAACATCGAACATCGAACATCGAACATCGAACATCGAACATC
>DYJE01000014.1 GCA_020723285.1 Desulforapulum autotrophicum
TATTTATATATTAAATTATCGCGGGTTTGAAATTCATAGTGCGGAAAGTGAGTTCCTGATTGGGCAACCCATAATTAGACGCGTGTCTCGCTACGTCTCTTTAATATAACCCGAATGGAAGGCCGAGCCTTGAATCCAACCTTCAAAGTCCTGAGTCCCGCAGCGTCCCGATCAAACAGCGCCCTCCGCTCTGTCATTCCGGGCGGCCAGCATAGGGAATACACCCTGTGAATGGATGATGCTGTACGAATCACTGCAGGCGTCTATCATCGAAACCGACCCGGAATCCATCTTCGCATAATCCAAAAAAGGTCGAAATTATAAACGCCTCATTGTCTAAGGGCATGGATTCCGGGTCGGCTTCGGCCTTGGCGGATGGAGTTTTGCAAAGGGAACGGTTCAAACCGGGTCACTCTATACGCGCAGGCCGCCCGGAATGACAGGATGTGGAGCTGGTTATAAAAAGTTTCTCCCGGATGTCAGAAGATTGGAAGAATCATACGGATACCGGCCATGGGCCGACCGCCTGACGGGTGTACCTATAAAGAACAATACAATATGACGCGCGTCTTGCCCCTGCACGTTCATAATTGATGGACTCGTAAAAAGTCGCCCGATGGCTATGGAAAAGGACCAGAGGCAAGTTATAGTGTTTGGCCAGTCGCGAAGGCATACATATAGTATGTCGAGTGTCTGGCCAAACACTATAACGCCGCATATGGGACTTTTTACGACGCCATCATAATTAAAAACTCCAAAAATGTTTCACACCCATACCCGCCTTTTTTTACCTTGCCACACCCCATATGATATCGTATGGTCGTGACCGTTTTGAACTCAACACAATCCAAAAACGAACAGGACATGTCATGCAGTTGTCGGAACAGCAGAAAAACGCGGTGCTGCACACGGGCACGCCCGCCCTTGTGGTGGCCGGAGCCGGGTCGGGAAAAACACGGACCCTCACGGCGAAAATCGCTTATCTCATCGAGAAGGGGTACGACCCATCACGGATTCTCGCCATCACCTTCACCAACAAGGCGGCGGAGGAGATGAAAACACGGCTCGTGAAGCAGACGAGACTTTCCATCGACCGGTTTCCCTGGGTCAGGACCTACCACAGCGCCTGCTACACCATTTTAAAACTGCATGCCGAAATCCTGGGGTTCAAACATCCGCTCCAGATCCTTTCCGCGTATCACCAGCAGAAACTTTACAAGGATATCGCGGCCAGCCTGAACATCGAAAAATCCAGCATTCCGGGCCTCATCAGCGACATCTCCAAAGCCAAGAACTTCGCAGACCCTCTGAAATACATCGAGCACCTGCCGAAAATCAAGAAAGCCATGACTCTTGCCGTTTTCGGACGATACGAGCAGGAGCTGCGCCAGCGGAACTCCCTGGATTTCGACAACATCCTTCTTTTCACCCGGGACCTGCTCCGAAACAACGAGGCCGTCAGACAAAAATACAGGGCTCTTTTCCAGTACATTCTTGTGGATGAATACCAGGACACCAACAACCTCCAGGAAGAAATCACCGGTCTTTTCCTGGGCCATAAAAACCTGTTCTGCGTGGGCGATGACTGGCAGGCCGTTTACGGCTTTCGCGGAAGCAACGTCAACCATTTCCTGTCCTTTCCGGAAAAATACCCCGAAGCTTCAATATTCAAGCTGGAACAAAATTACAGATCCGCCAGTGAAATCGTTAAACTGGCCAACAGCCTGATCGGCAACAACGAACGCCGCATGGACAAGACCTGCTTTTCAAGCAAGACCGGCGGCATGGTGTCCACCCACGATTTTCCCAACGAGTTTGAAGAAGCCATTTGGGTTGCGAAAAAAATCCGATCCTTGAAAAGCATGGGTATCCCCTATTCAGCCATGGCCGTCATGTACCGCACCAAATCCCTGTCCCTCTGGTTTGAAAAAGAATTCCGCCGGGCCAACATTCCCTACCGGATGATGGGATCCAAAGGCTTCTTCGAGCGGATGGAGGTACTGGACATCAACTGCTACCTCCTGGCCGCCGTTTTTCCCGACGACGACGTGGCCTTTGACCGCATTGTGAACACGCCCAAACGCGGCATCGGGCCGGCCATGATGAAAAAAATCGCCCAGGCGCGACTGGACGGCGCAAGTCTCCAGACCACCGCCCGTTCGATGATGAAAGAACGGATTTTCTCACCGAAAATCCACGGGGGCTTGACCCGGCTTTTCGAAGGTCTTGACCGGATGAAAACCATGAAACCCGATGACGCCATCCGGTTTGTGCTCTATGAATTCGGGTACACGGACCACATCGCTGAAACATGCAAGACCCGTGAAGAGCTGGACTCTAGAAAAGAAAACATCGACGAACTCGTTTTCAACGCTTCGTTGAAAACCAGCCTCACGGATTACCTCGAAGAGATCGTTCTTGTGAACGAGGACAAGGATGATGACAAAGACGATAAAAACGGGGTCAGCCTCTCCACCATCCATGCCAGCAAAGGGCTTGAATACGGAGCGGCGTTCATCGTGGGTGTCGAGGAAGAACTGTTTCCCCACTGGCGCTCGCTGACGTCGGAAGCGGAAATCGAGGAAGAGCGGCGTTTGATGTACGTGGCGGTCACCCGGGCTGAACGTTATCTTTTCATCACATCGGCCCGTGAGCGTCGAAACAAGAGAAGCAGAAAGAGCCGCTTTCTGTGGGAACTGAAAGCGGCTCTTGAGTGACAGCAATCCGATGAAAACCGGCATGAATTTCAAAGCCTGCCGGTTTTCATCCGTCTGAATTATTTTTCCATCTTGACGATTCTGAAACCGGTCTGCTGGCCAATAACGGCCATGGTGATGGTTCCGCCTTTTTTCACTTCTTTGACACGGTTTTCGAAATCCGCCACGGTTCGAACGGGTTTTCTGTTGACCTCGTCGATAAGGTCGCCACGATTGATTCCCGCCTTGGCCGCCTTGCTTCCGGCAGTCACCTGGGTCACCAGCAGACCCTGAAGGCTTTTCAAATTGAAGCGCTTCTGAATTTCAGGTGTCAGTTCCGTCAGGACCATGCCCAGATCAAGACCTTTTTCAGCAGCTCCGCCAGCGGCCACATCTTTGTCGTCACGTTTGGCGACAATCACATCCACCATGATTTCCTTGCCGTCACGGACCACCTTGACCTTCACTTTCCGGTTCACATCGATGTCGGCCACGATAGCGGTAAGATCCCGGCTGTCTTCCACACGTTTGCCGTCCACTTCAACGATCACGTCCTTGGCTTTGATTCCGGCTTTATCCGCCGGATCGCCGGGGAAAACTTCCATGACCAGAGCGCCTTTTTTATCTTTCAGGCCGTAGTATGTCGCGATTTCATCGGTGATGGGCTGGATGGATACGCCGAGCCAGCCGCGTGTGACGTTGCCATGTTCTTTGAGCTGCTTGATGATTCCACGGGCCATGTTCGAGGGAATGGCAAAACCGATGCCCTGTCCGTTCTGGATGATGGCCGTGTTGATACCCACCACTCGACCCTGAAGATCGATAAGGGGGCCTCCGCTGTTACCGGGATTGATGGATGTATCGGTCTGGATAAAATCATCGTAGGGTCCTGATCCGATGACACGGCCTTTGGCACTGACGATGCCTGCGGTCACCGTATGGCCCAGCCCGAAGGGGTTGCCGATGGCCACAACCCACTGACCGACTTTAAGACCATCCGAATCCCCCATGTCGAGCACCGTCAGTTTTTCATCGGCTTCGATCTTGATCAGGGCGAGATCCGTATTCTTGTCCGTTCCGATGATCTTGGCCTCGTACTCCTTGTCATCTTTCAGAATGACCTTGATCTGGTCGGTGTTTTCAACCACATGGTTGTTGGTGACGATATAGCCTTCCTTGTCGATGATGAAACCGGACCCCAAACTCCGCTGTTTGAATTCCTTCTGGGGCTGATTCCCGAAAAACCGCTCCAGAAGTTCGTTCATGGAATCATCGTTCCCGAAGGGATTCTGGGAAAAATGCTTGTACACCCGCCCCCCGCCGTTCACTGTCTTTTCCGTGCTGATGTTGACCACCGCCGGGCTGACATTTTCAGCAAGACCGCTGAAGTCTCCGGGAATCATGGGAACGCGGACATCCACGGTACTCTTTGCGTCACGATCCCCTTTATCCGCCCGTTCAGCTGTGCAGAATGTTACAATGCCCACAGTGCAGACAAGGAAAAACACAAGAAGAAACACATAATGTTTAACCGTTCCAAGTCTGACTCTGTCTTTTTTCTGAGATGTCATAGATGCTCCTCAATTGTATGAATGATTGTTTGACCGAATCTTTTTTTCAAAGCCTGATAGCAAAGCCTGTGCCATAGAAAGTCAATCCACCGCAAGATGCGCGGGGTGATAAGCGTTATCACGATTTATCTTTGCTGTAACCTAAAGGGTTGAGCGCCAAAATGCAAACCCGAAATAATCATTGATTCCAAGAATGAGTATTTTTTATCCATACCCAAAAGAACAAACGATACACATGGATACAAAAGAACCACCAAGGTTCCAAACACCATTAAGAATGGGTGATGACCCCACTATGTAACCGTTTTCCCCATGAAAGCAAGAAAAAAAACCGCCCGCTGTCCGCAAAGCCCACATCACTGAATTCAATTGATATTTAAGAATAAAATCAGATTTTCGTGTGAGACAGGCGGGTTAAGCCGGGACGGCTTAAGGTTTTAAGCACAAAGGTTTCCCGGCTTAGAGTGCCCGTTTGAAAGGAGAGGATGAAAAAATGCCTGTTATGCAATCGCTGACGTCTGGTCAAGGACTGTTCCGCCGGCGTTTTTTCCGCTGCGATCCGTCCAGGGCATGCCGGAGTGGGCCTGCCGTTTAAATGCCCGCCCCGGCATGTTCCCCAGTTGGAGGAGAGGAGACTTTGAAAAAATTACCGTTTCATGCTTTTTTCGCTTCACTTAAAAGATCGTTCGTTGTGCCGTTGAACATTAGCCATTGCAATGCAAATGCCAAAACACAATAAAACAAACTGATATTTATCATATACCTGAATTTATATCGTATATATTTATTCAATCATAATCCTCAACGATTATCCCTATCCACACTTTTCAGAAACGATGCAATCCGTGGATATTATGTAACCACCCAAAACAGTTTCACGTATCCAGATGGATCGAAACTATCCATCCCAGACATTACAAATCTGTTCATATCCTCCTGTTTCATATAAAAACGGTCATCCGGCCATTCATTCACCCTCCAATGGTGCATGTTCGATATTCGATATTCACAAAATCACGTCACATAAAGATATTAAGATACATGTGTCATTAATAAAGGCATCCGTCTTGCATTCGTTCGCACAATCACTTATGAAAGGAAACATGATCAAACGATTGAAACTAACAGCACGATTCTGGAATGAATTCCCGGCCCTCATTTTTATTGGAACGCTTCTGATCCTTACGCCGATCTTCGCGTTTATCACGGTAAACAACATCAGAAGCCAGGAGACACACACAGAAACGCTTTTAAGTGAAAAAGGCGAAGCCCTGATCCGCTCCTTTGAGGCCAGCACCCGCTCAGGCCTTCTGGACGGTCCGGGCGAAACACGCCAGCTTCAGAAACTCCTGTACGAAACGGCACAGCAACCTGACATAGAATACCTTCTTGTGGCCGACACCAACGGAACCATCATCGCCCACAGCAACTACATGTACACCGGCGTCATGCTAAATCTGTTCAGCAAAAGCAAAAAGCTGGATCTTGGGCGAATCGCCGATTCCAACGCCCTTTTCAAACAGATCGTCGTATCACCTGAGGGAGAACGGACCTTCGTCGTTTTCCGGAAGTTCTCCCCCACAGGCCCCCCGCAGTTCGGCTCCGTCCTTTCGTTGTTCAATCACACCTTCACTAAAAAGCGTCTGTTCAACCTCACGGCACCGGATAAAATCATCGTGGTGGGCCTTGACATGAAATCCGTGGACGAAGTCCGGAAAATCTATTTCAAAAACGCCATCATCACCGGCCTCGTCCTCCTTTTGACCGGAATCAGCGGTATCATTTTCCTGTTCATGTTTCAGGGATACAGGATCACCCGGAACGCATTGTCCAAAATAAAGGTTTTTTCTAACGCCGTTGTTGAAAACATGCCAGTGGGCCTAGTGGCCATGGACAACACCCACACCATTGTCAGCATGAATCACGTTGCAAAATCCATTCTGACCCTGGACCAGAGCATTAACGGGGATCACCCCATGACCCTTCTACCTCCGGAAATGAGAGAAGGATTAAAGGACCTCGGATCAGATCAGGATATTATGGAAAAAGAGATGGAATGCACGCTATCAGACGGACGCATCATTCCCCTTGAAATCAGCGCCGCGGTGTTAAGAGACCAGGAAAACGGGCTCTCGGGGACCATCTGCCTTTTTAAAGACCTGAGCGATGAAAAAGCGCTTAAAAACGAAGTGGAACGAAGCCACCGCCTGGCCACCGTAGGACAGCTTGCCGCCGGAGTTGCTCATGAAATCAGAAACCCTTTGAGCTCCATCAAGGGTTTTGCCACCTACTTCAAGGAACGCTATAAAGATATTCCCGAAGACCAGCAGATCTCCGACATCATGATCAGGGAAGTGGACCGGCTGAACCGCGTGGTGAGCCAGCTCCTCGAATTTGCAAGACCCGTGTGTTTAAGCCGGCGTCACATCCTCCTCAGACCCTTCATTGAAGATTCCGTCCGTCTTGTGGAGCGTAAAGCCAATGACTGCGGAATCACCATCACAACACTCATAGAAGAAAACCCGGAATCCTGGACCATAGATCCGGACCGAATGAATCAGGTGCTTCTCAATCTTTACCTCAACGCCATTGAAGCCATGACCCACGGAGGAAAACTGACCGTTTCAGTGTCAAAACACACTTGTAAAGACGGGCTTACGATCAAAGTTGAAGACACGGGTTCTGGCATCGACCCGCATAACCTGACCCATATTTTCGACCCCTATTTTACGACCAAATCATCGGGAACGGGCCTTGGCCTTGCCATTTCCCACAATATCATCCAGGCCCATAAAGGTGAAATAGTCATCGACAGCCGAACCGATCACGGCACCACCATCACACTCACACTGCCCCCTGAAAAGGACCACGATGAACCAGAAAATCCATTCCCTGCTTGTCGTTGACGACGATCACGCCCACCGGACCATGCTCATGACCCTCTTGAAAGGCTGGGGTTACGACATGCATGAGGCTGATGACGGCCAGATTGCCATCGACCTCGTTCAGGAACGTGTTTTTGATCTCATACTCATGGATGTCCGCATGATCAAAGTGTCCGGCATCGAAGCCCTTGAAAAGATCAAGGTGTTCAACCCGGCCATTCCCGTGGTGATCATGACCGCCTATTCCTCGGTGGAAACGGCTGTTTCAGCCCTCAAGGCCGGGGCTTACGATTACCTGACAAAACCCCTTGATTTTGAAAAACTGAAAATCACCATTCAGCGGGCCACTGAACACATTGATCTGAAAGAAGAAAATTTACGTTTAAAAAACAGCCTGGAAGACAGGTTCGACCGACAGAACATCATCGGCAGAAGCCCCTCCATGGTCAGACTCCTTGAAACCGTGGCCCAGGTGGCCCAGAGCGAAGCCACTGTCCTTATCACCGGCGAATCGGGAACGGGAAAAGAGCTGATCGCCGGTGCCACCCATTTCAACAGCGCCAGACGTGAGGCCCCCTTTATCAAGCTGAACTGCGCGGCCATCACGGAAACACTCCTTGAGTCCGAGTTGTTCGGACATGAAAAAGGGTCGTTCACAGGGGCTCACAAACGAAAAGAGGGCAAATTCCTCCAGGCCAACGGCGGCAGCCTTTTTCTCGATGAAGTGAGCGAAATGCCCTTGTCCATGCAGGTCAAACTGCTTCGTGTTCTTCAGGAACGCGAGCTGACCCGCGTGGGTGGAGACGAATCCATCAAGGTGGATGTCCGGGTCATCGCAGCCACCAACAAAAAACTCACAGACCTCGTGGCCAGCGGCGATTTCCGTGAAGACCTCTACTACCGCCTCAATGTGGTGGACCTTTATCTCCCCCCCTTACGTGAACGAAAAGACGACATCCCCCTCATCGCCCAGCGATGCCTTTCCATGTTCACCGAAAAAAACAGAAAAAACATCAAAGGTTTCACGCCCCAGGCCATGGACATCCTTGTCCGGTATCATTGGCCCGGCAATGTCCGTGAACTGATGAACGCCGTGGAAAGGGCCGTCGTTCTCTGTCAGGGCGAATACCTGGATGAAAACGGCTTCACGTCCATACGACCCGAACCTGCCCAGCCTGAAGCCGAATCTCCGACTCTTAATCTGGACGGTGAAATGACCCTTGAAGATGTGGAGAAATCCGTGATACTTTCAACTCTGGAAAACATGCAGGGCAATAAAAGTGAAACAGCCCGGCGTCTGGGGATCACCCGGAAAACGCTTCACAAGAAACTCAAACAATACGGAAAAATGTAAGTGGATCATCCAAGTGTCAAACAGCTGAGCGACCATGTGTATTTCATCGAAGCGCCGATGAACGGCCGATTCCCTTTCTGCAACAGTTTCCTGTTCACAGGACGTGAAACGGTTCTCATCGATGCCGGAATCGGCAAAGAACTGATGCTTGCACTGGACGACATTTTTAACATCGACACCCTTTTGATTTCCCATTCCCATCCCGACCATATCCGGAGCTGGAAGACGTTCAATCACAAACGCCTGCTTCTGCCGGAGGAAACCCCGGACTCGGTGATGGACCTTGATCAACTGGGCATCAGATACACCGGGTCGGCGGAATGCGGTCGTCACTGGGTCCGGACCATCGGCATCCCTCTGGGAATCGAACCGTTCAGGGAACCGGACGGACGTTTCAAAAACGGCGACAAGATTGATACAGGAGAGGCCTGCATCGAGGCTGTCCACGCTCCGGGGCATCTGGATGACCATTACTGTTTCTTTGATCATGTATCCGGAACACTGATCACCACGGACATCGATTTCACATCCTTCGGTCCCTGGTACGGAAATCCCGAAGGCCGGATCAGGCCCTTCAAAGCAAGCATCGAAAAAATCATGAATCTTCCATACCGGCGTGCCTGTTCATCCCACAAACCGCCTATGGAAGGCGACACAACCCACCATTTCACGTCATTCCTAAACAGCTTCGACCGCCAGAAAGAGGATGTGTTCAAAGCTCTTGGACAAGGCAAAACCCTTGATGAACTGGTTCTTTCGTCACCTTTCTACAACAACAAGTTCATGGAACTGAAAATCCAGAACGCTTTTGAAACCCGGATGTGCATGGAAAACCTCACTATTCTCATAGAGGAAGGTCGGGTGGAAAAGATCAGCGACCACTATATGCCGATGACTCCGCAGACAGCCATCGGATATTGATTCAGGAGGACCCTTGACACGGACCATCATTCATTCACAAAACGCCCCTGCCGCAATCGGCCCCTATTCCCAGGCTGTTTCCACAGGCAACCTGTTGTTTGTCTCCGGGCAGATCGGCATCGATCCGGAAACAGGAACTCTGGTCAAAGGTGGCATTGCGGAAGAAACCCATCGCATTCTTCAAAATCTCGAAGCCCTGTGCGACGACGCCGGTTCCAGCCTTGCCCAGGTGATCAAGACCACCCTTTTCCTCACGGACATGTCCCATTTCAAAGTTGTCAATGAGATCTACGCCGGTTATTTCAAGAAACATCCTCCTGCCCGGTCCACTGTGGCTGTGGTGGCCCTTCCCCTCAACGCCCTGATTGAAATCGAAGCCATTGTCGGGTTGCCCTGAGACCTCTCACACCGTTCCATATTGCCGATCATAACAACACCCTTTCATTAAATTTCAGATCCCCCTAAACTCATCTTTTTGATCAAATAAACAAAATAAAAAACACCGTTCAATCCCTGATTTTCACAATTATTTGTTGACACAAGGGGTACAATATGAAAAACCTTGGCTGTTTTTATCGTCATATCATCCTTGTTCATTCATCTTTTCATCCAACAAAAGGAGTTCGTCCATGAAGAAGCATCGCTTTAATCGTATTTTTGTTACCTTTATTTTCATATCGTTTATCATGACCGTGACATCCTCATTATCGGCGTCACCCACAAAAACAACGGCAAAGCCTGCTGCAAAAGCACCGACACAACTCATCAACATCAACACCGCCGACATTACACAGCTGACCAAACTCCCCGGCATCGGCCCTTCTCTTGCCGAACGGATCGTGAAATACAGAAAAGAGTCCGGCGCATTCAAAACACCCCAGGATCTTGGCAAAGTCAAAGGCATCGGTGAAAAGAAACTAGCAAAGGTCCTCAATCGAATCACCGTGAAATAGTGACCCACATCATCACTGGGGTCGTCACGAAACGGCCCCGGTGATCACGATAAACCATCCCCGAAGCCCCCCGCCCTTTGCATTCTCCATTGACAACCCCCGGTTAAATCCATAAATTGACTGCCATCACAACAAAGGGAGAAACATGAACAACGTAGCCATCCTCCGTTTTGAAAACGTCCGGTTCACCTATCCCGATGGGCATCCGCTTTTCGACAAACTTTGTTTTGAATTGAACCAAGGAGGATTTTATGGGGTCCGAGGGCCTTCTGGAAGCGGGAAATCCACCCTTCTCCGGTTGATGAACCGGCTGGAGAACCCGTGCGTCGGAGAAATTTTTTTTAATGAAAAACCTTTTTCAGCGATACCGACACCGGAACTTCGACGCCAGATTCTCTACATCCAGCAGACACCCGTGGTCACCGACGGATCAGTGAAAGACAACCTGGTTCTTCCTTTTTCGTTTAAAAACAACAGGACACTTCCTGTGCCCGACGATGACCAGCTCAAAAAAATGCTCAAGGATTTCAGCCTGGAGCAGATCCCGCTTGACCGGGCGGCGAGAAACCTCTCCGTTGGGCAGCAGCAGCGGCTTTGCCTGATCCGAGGACTCCTTCTCGCGCCGTCGGTCATCCTGCTGGACGAACCCACCAGCGCCCTGGACCACGAAAGCAGCCGAATCGTGGAGGGCATGGCCGAAACACTCTGTCATGACATGAAGAAAACCATCGTCATGGTCAGTCACCGGGAATTCAACCCCAAACACGTCAAACCCGTCATCATCGACGTCAGGGAGGGCGGACTCAGCGTCCTGCCATAAAAACCATGGAACACCAGATCGCGGAAATCGGCCCTTTGCAGCTGGCATTCGGCCTTGTTTTTATCCTCATCTCCGGCCTCGCGTCCTTCGCCTATTCCCTCAAGCTGGAAAAGGACCTTCTCATCGGAACTGTTCGGACCTTTGTCCAGCTGTTCATCATGGGCTACATCCTTCGGTTCGTCTTTGACCTGTCCCATATGGCGGTGGTCATCGGCGTTTTTTCATTCATGATTTTCTTTGCCGCCTGGACCATATACGGCCGGGTCAAAGACAAGCAGATTCCTTTTTTCATGCCCGTGTTCCTGTCGATGATCTTCAGCTATTTTCTTGTTTCGTACCTTGTCACCGCCGTGGTGGTGAACGTAAAACCCTGGTGGGAGCCGCGGTACTTCATCCCTCTGGGGGGCATGGTCATCGGAAATTCCATGAACGCCATCGCCATCTCACTTGAACGTCTTATCGGCGAACTGAAAAGCAGACGTTCTGAAATCGAAATGAAACTCTGCCTGGGAGCCACAAGCCGGGAAGCCTCCCAACCCATTCTCCGGAACGCCATGCAGGCCGGCATGATCCCGTCCATCAACAGCATGATGGCCGTGGGCATGGTGTTTATTCCCGGCATGATGACCGGCCAGATCCTTGCAGGCTCCGACCCGCTCACCGCCATCAAATACCAGATCGTGGTCATGGTGATGCTCAGCGGGTCCACGGCTCTTGGAACGCTTCTCACCGTTCTCCTTGTCAGGAAACGCTGCTTCAACGCCTGTGATCAGCTTGTGCTCAGACCCGACTGATCAGGCTGTCCAGGTTTCCGTATTCCAGTTCATGGTTTCGTAGGGTTTGAACCTGTTTTTATAGGCCATCCTGGTGCATTCGGAGATGTAATACCCAAGATAATAGTAGGACAGGCCGAGGGCCTTTGCATGATCGATTTCGCGGAGCACACTGTAAGTCCCCAGGCTGTAAGTACTGAATGCCGTGTCATACACGAAATAGACACTGCTGAGTCCCTGGGATGAATGGTCCAGGAATCCCACACCGGCCAGGGTGTCACCCACATAGTATTCCGATTGAATGGCCGGGCAGGATTCAGTATAGAAACTGGATATGAATTCCTTCAAATCCGTGGTCTGTTTTTCGAAACGGGTGGAATGGTCCTTGTAAAGATCGTAAACCCTGTGTGAAAAACAGAGAGGGCCAAAACACTCGCGGATTCCTGAATTTTTCCGGCTCAACCTTTTCTGGCTGCCCGTCAGGTAAAAATCGCGAACACGGACACGAATCGGCTGGCACTTCCGGCACGTCGGGCAGGCGGGTCTGAAATAATACAGCCCAAATTTTCTCCACCCCCGTGACAAAAACCACTCCAGTTCGTCATGATTCAACCCTTTGGCGAAAAAATACTCGAAACGCCACGTTTCGTGAGACAGGTAATGGCAGGGGGATGAAGGACTTGTTTTAACGTCCTGGAGGAGAATCATTGATATCCATGACCGTTTGATCGAATCAAAGGAAGGCGTTTCCCGTAAAAACAAGAACGAGAAACAGCCCTCCTGTCACAGCTGCAAAGATAAGCTGGCCGGAATTGAACGCTCTCACATCAGAACCTTAAATCTTGTCCAGGTTGAAGGCCTGATGGAGCACCCGAACCGCCAGCTCGGCGTAACGGTCGTCAATCACGCATGAAATGCGGATTTCAGAAGTGCTGATCAGACGGATGTTGATGTTTTCCGCCGCCAGAGCTGAAAACATGGTGGCGGCCACACCGGCATGATTTTTCATGCCCACGCCGATGACGGACACCTTGGCGATGTCGTCGGCCACGAGCACTTCTTCGGCCTCGATTTCTTTCGCCACTTTTTCAGCGATGACCATGGCCTGCTTGGCGTCGGTCTTGTTCACCGTGAATGTCAGGTCTGTCTGGCCGCCGGAGCGGGTGTTCTGGATGATCATGTCCACCTGGATACCCGCTTCGGCGAGAGGAACGAACACTTTGGAGGCGATTCCCGGCTGATCAGGTACTTTTTTCAGAGTCAGCCGTGCTTCGTTCTTGTCAAGGGTGATACCGGATACCACCAGTTCTTCCATGCCGGAATCTTCGCCAACAACCATTGTGCCTTCCTCCTCGTTAAAAGATGATCTCACATGAATCGGTACATTGTATTTCTTTGCAAAACCCACAGAACGGATCTGGAGAACTTTGGCCCCAAGGCTGGCCATCTCAAGCATCTCATCGTAAGAAATGGTCTTAAGCTTTCTGGCCTTGTCACAGATGCGGGGGTCGGTGGTATAGACTCCGTCCACATCCGTATAAATTTCGCAGGAATCGGCCTTCACGGCTGCGGCAATGGCCACGGCGGAGGTGTCGGACCCGCCACGTCCCAGGGTGGTGATGTTTCCCTCAGGGTCGATGCCCTGGAAACCGGCGATGATCACGATTTTCTTTTCGGCGAGCATGGTTTTGATGCGTTCCGCTCCGATGCTCATGATTCGGGCTTTGGTGGACATGCTGTCGGTGATGATGTCAGCCTGAAAACCCAGAAGTGACGCCGCAGGGTATCCCATGTCCTGGAGGGTCATGGCCATGAGGGCGATGGTGGTTTGTTCGCCGGTGGACATAAGCACGTCCAGCTCACGCTTATCCGGCATCTTGCTCGCCTGATGGGCCAGAGCGATGAGGTTGTCGGTAACCCCGGACATGGCCGAAAGGACAACCACCACGTCGTGTCCCTGATCATATGTTTTGACGATGCGATGGGCGACATTCCGAATCCGCTCGATGTTACCCACCGAGGTGCCGCCGTATTTTTGAACGATAAGTGCCATGCTGTCTCCCTGTCAACACGTAAATGACAACGTTATTGAATAATATAGGATCATTACGAGAGCGGATGTCTCATCCTCAAACCCTCATCGGTTTTTGAAACAGAATGGTTTTGCGGGTTTTCAGACGTCATCTTGATAATTCGGATTTTCCTATCAGATTTGAAATTTCAAGTCCATATCAGAAATGAGCAGGATAATATTTCTTGAATCGTCGGAAAGAACTTCAATACAGATCCGGATATCCGGCGCAACAAAATCATCAGGAAGCCTGTCCGGCCACTCGATCACCATGACACCTCCGGATTCTGCCATTTCCTCGATTCCCAGATCGAATATCTCCGAGCTGTCTCCGATTCTGTAGAGGTCCAGGTGATACAAAGGGCATTTTCCCTGATATTCATTGATGAGGGTATAGGTCGGACTTGTCACGTAGCAGGTGTCAGGGACCCCCAGCCCCAGGGCAAGACCCTTTACAAACATTGTTTTACCGCTGCCAAGATCCCCTGTGAGATACAGCACGGCTCCGGGTGAAAGCACCTCACCCAGTTTCCTGCCAAGAGCATGGGTTTCTTCCGGGCTTCGTGAAATAAGGGTCTTTGAGCTGACTGTTTTCATAACCATCCAATCGTTTCTGTCAGACATCCTTATGGATAAACACGACTGGATCAAGCTTTCCATATGCGGCGTCTTTCATGATCCAGGGAAGTTCATGAACGATATCCGAGGCAAGGACGCCCACCGGCCCGCGGCTTTCCGCCAGCCTGTCGGCGGCAGCCCCGTGAAGGTAAACCGCCATATGGACCGCTTCTTTTACGCTGTAACCCTGGGTCAAAAGTCCGGCGATCATTCCGGTGAGCACGTCGCCGGTTCCACCGCTTGCAAGGCAGGGATTGCCCGTTGGATTGATGTAAACCGAACCGTCCGGATGAGCCATGACGGTCCGTGCCCCTTTCAGGACCACATGCACCCTGTATTTCACAGCAAAGGATTCGGCTGCTGAAACCCTGTCCTTCTGGATATCCTCCACACTTTTTCCTGAAAGACGGGCCATCTCTTTGGGATGGGGGGTGATCACCACGTCTTTCCGCGCTTCGCGCAAAATGGCCGTCTGGCCCTCAAGGCTGTTCAGCGCGTCCGCGTCCAGAACAAGGGGGACCTGTGCCTCCCTGATCACGGCATGGACCGCCTGAAAACTCTGAACTTCAGACCCCAGGCCCGGCCCCATGGCCAGACATTGTTTGCCTTTCAGAGCCTTGATAATATCCGGCGGGGAATCCTTGGACAATGAACCGTCCTTGATATCCGGCAGCGTCAGCGTCATGGCTTCCTTGACCAGGGTTTCCATGATCGCATGGACGCTCTGCGGGACCGCAACGGTCACCAGCCCGGCACCCATGCGCATGGCCGCCTCGGCACACAGGGCTCCTGCGCCGGTTTTTCCACGGGAACCCGCCACCACCAGAAGATGTCCCCCGCCGCCTTTGTGGGTGTCCGGCCGTCTCTGCCGATAATAACCTGAAATCAGTTCCGGTGTAAGCAGGAGACACGACACCAGACATTCGGAAGCCATATGGGGTGGAATCCCGATATCCACCACTCCGATTGTACCGGCGCATTCCGCTCCGGGGTACTGAATGAGACCCGGCTTGAGGCAACCGAAAGTGGCCGTGGCCGCGGCCTTGATGCATACACCCAGAGGCTGACCGGTGTCCGGATGGAGCCCCGATGGAATATCCACGGAAAACACCGGTTTCCCCAGATCGTTGATCAATTCGATCACGGTTCTGTGGAACCCTGCGACCTCGTTTGAAAGGCCTGTTCCGAATATCGCGTCGATCCAGATATCCCGCAATCCCATGGCTGTTTTGTGAGTGAGGAGGTCTTTCTGGTCTTTCACCTCGTAAACCGGAACATTGAGCCGGACCATGATTTCAAGGTGGGCTTTGGCGTCACCGTTCACATCTTCCATCGGACACAGCAGATACACCGCCACCTGGACGCCCCGGCCAGCGAGAATCCTGGCCATGACAAAGCCATCGCCGCCGTTGTTGCCTTTGCCGCACATCACGCCGATTTTTTTAGTCTCAAGATCCGAAAATGTGGACAGAAAAAACCGAACGGCACCCCTTCCGGCGTTTTCCATCAGGGTGAAACCCGGAATTCCGAATTCCTCGATGGTTTTCTGATCCATCTTTCTCATCTGAAAAGCATTGGCTACGTGCATGTCGTTTCGTCCTTACAATGCGGCGATCAGATCCACCATCTCCTTCACGGCCCGTTCCATGCCCACCATGGCGGCCCTTGCCACAATACTGTGGCCGATGCTGAACTCATCGATTTCATTCAGACCCGCAAAGGCTTTGATGGATGTATAGCAGATGCCGTGACCGGCGTTGACCCCCAGTTTCAACTTACTGGCCAGTTTGGCTGCATTCACGATGTCCGTATAGATTTTCTGTTTTCCGGCCAAGGAACGTTCGTCACAAAAATGACCGGTGTGGATCTCAATCATATCGGCATCGATGCGATGGGCCAGCTTCACCTGTTCGATGTCCGGGTCAATGAAGATGCTCACGGGAATGCCGGCGCTTTTCAGATTGTCCACCACTTCCGAGACCGGCTCATGATGAGAGATCAGGTCCAGGCCACCTTCGGTGGTGAGCTCTTCTCTCTTTTCCGGCACCAGGGTCACCAGATCGGGCTTCACATCAAGGGCGATGCCCAGCATCTCAGGAGTGGCACCCATTTCAAGGATCAGCCGGGTCTGGACCACCTGCCTGAGAATCCGGATATCCCGGTCCTGGATGTGCCTCCGGTCTTCACGAAGATGGGCCACGATGCCGTCGGCCCCCGCCAGTTCGGCGATCAGTGCAGCGGCCACAGGATCGGGATAGGTTGTGCCACGGGCCTGGCGCAGCGTGGCGATGTGATCGATATTCACAGCAAGTCCTGCCATAGGTATCTCCTCAATGATTTGGTACGGTTATGATCGGTCTGCCGTCAGAATGCGGCCAGATGCGGGTTTTTCTCAATCAGTTTCAGAAGTTCAAGACTCTTTTTTTCCATGATGTCCGCCTCGTCGTCGGAACGTTCATGGTCGTAATCCGCCAGATGGAGAATGCCGTGAACCAGAAGCTGACTCAATCGTTCCTCGACAGTCACTCCGGCTTCGGCCGCCTCTTTTGCGGCGGTTTCCACGGAAATCACCACATCCCCCAGCAACGGCGTCACGTCGCCATATTCCCCTTCGCGCATGGAAAAGGACAGCACATTGGTGGGTCCTGTTTTTCCCCGGTACTGTTCGTTCAGACCGGCCATTTCCGTATCGTCCACAATCACCACGGAAAGTTCGTCGTCATTGAATCCCAAGGCGTTTAAGATGGCCGCCGCCTTCGACTCGATCATCATCAGATCCACGGGATGCCTTGTCTGCCGGTTGTCTGTCAGAATCTCCATTTTTTGCCTTTCCATTGGTTACCGATGCGGTTCTTTCGGGATATTTGATCCGGTGATGATGGATACCGCTCAGAATCTGGTTGAACCGTTTGGCGATGTTGTGCAGGTCCTTGAGCGTGATTTCGCAGTTATCAAGCTGGCCGTCGGAAAAAATCTTGTTGATCAGCCGCTGGACAAGTCCCTGAATCCGAGCCGGGGTGGGATCGTCAAGGGTCCGTGACGCAGCTTCCACCATATCGGCGATCATGACGATTCCGGCCTCCACCGTCTGGGGTTTGGGGCCGGGATACCTAAAATCAGCGGGATTGATGGTGGCGTCCATGTCCATTTTCTGGGATTTGGCTTTTTCGAAAAAAAACTCGATCAGACTTGTTCCGTGATGCTGGCGGATGGTGTCCATGATGGGTTTGCCAAGCCGGTATTTCTTGGCCATTTCCACACCGTTTTTCACATGGCCGATGAGAATCAGGGCGGACATGGACGGTGCGAGCTTGTCGTGCTTGTTCTTCCCGTGCTGCTGATTTTCGATGAAATACTGGGCTTTGTCGATTTTCCCGATGTCGTGATAATAACCGCAGACCCTTGCAAGCAGAGGATTCGCCCCGATCTCCGACGCCACAGCATCTGCCATGGTGCCGACGATCACGCTGTGGTTGTACGTTCCCGGCGCTTCGATCATCAGGCGTCTTAAAATGGGCTGCTCCAGATTGGCCAGTTCCAGCAGCTTGATGTCCGTGGTGTAATCAAAGATAATTTCGACAAGGGGGGCGAGACCTGCCGTGACGATGCCTGCTGAAAGCCCGCCTGAAAACGCGAAAATCCATCCCCAGAGCAGGTCGTATACATCAAAATCCCCGAAATAGGTGACGGCCGCCGTGGCGAACAGGGCATTAACAAGCCCCAGTTTTGTTCCCGCTTTGATAAACACTTTGCGTTCACAGCAGTCCCGGGTCCAGTAGCTGGCCATGGAGCAGCTCAGCAGATAGAACACGAAGATGTCAAACTGGTTATCAAACAGAATGGCCACAAGGGCGGCGAAAACAATGGAAAAAGGCAGTGCCGCCTCAAGTCCCATAAACAGACACACGGTCATGGAAGCCGCAGCGATAGGCATCCCGAAATAAACGGATGACTCTTTCACATCAAAAGCCATGGCGGCTTCAAGGACACCGGGAACGGACAGAGACACCTTGGCGATAAAAAGAAAAACCGTCAGTATACTGGCCAGAAACAGCATGTTTTTGTTGTGGTCCGGGCTTAAATCGTTTTTGGGCCTGAGGTTCAAGGTGTAAAGGGTAAAAATGAACAGTATGATGACCAGGGCAACCCCCAGACTCCTGACGAAAACATGTTCGTCACGGGTTTGAGATCCAAGGGCCCTGAGCTTGAGAAGCTGGGTCGGACTGACCCTCTCGCCTTCTCTCAAAAGCATCTCACCGGCCTTGATCTTGAACATGCTGGGCCCGACCTCATCGGCCTCCCGATCCTCCCGGCTTTCCGTTTCCTCCCTGTTAAAGGTGATGTTGGGTTGTAGGAGATGCTGAGCCACATCCACGATCACCTGCCGAACCGGATAAGACACCCGGCTGAAACGGGCCTCCGAAACAACCCGAAGGACCCTGGCCTGGGCCTGTTCCAACCCATAGAAACGTTCAAGATCAAGCTCCACATTCTCCGATCCTGCATCCACGTTCCGAAGGCTGACCCCCTTGTCCTTCTGACGAAGCAGGATTTCCTTGTTGGCCACGATCCCGTTGTCCATGAGGCGCGTCAAAACCTGACAGATCAGATTTTCGATCTCAAGGGAGAACTTGTTCTTTTCAAGAAGCAGATAATCTTCGTCGTTGATGATGATGCCCAGTTTCTGTTCGAATTCCTCTTTTTTCGACCAGATCACCGTGTGGACCGTTTTGTCGATTCCACCGACCCTGGGAATACCCGGAACATTTTTCCCTTTAATCCGGCTCAGAGACTTGTCGGCCATGACCGACCGGAACTCGCCAAAAACCCTGCGGACCCGGTCGTTCAGTTTCTGTGCCAGTCGTGTGTCGTGATCGTAGACATTGAGGACGGCCCTTACAGCCTGAAGACGGTTCATCTCCGTGGCGTCGGGGTCCTCCACAAAAAAATCCCGTGGGGCTTTGACGTCCCTTTTGGCAATATCCCCCAGATTGTATGCGTATGTGTGGACTTTAAGGGTGGGATAGAGAAAAAGAGTGAAAATGATTGTAAAACCGATCAATATGCCCCAGAGCACATTGTTGCTGCCCACGAAATACACGGCCAGCTTCTTTTTAAGTGATGCGATGCCATCGACCATAATTTTTTTTCCGTTTCCGGGTGAAAACCCTTAAGGGTCCGTCACCACAGACGTCCGGCAGGACGTTCCTTCGGAGAAGCCCGCACTTCCCCGGTCATTCATTCGGCTTTTTTCTTGTGCTCGTTTTTCTCGTAAGCCGATATGATTTTCATGACAAGTCTGTGCCTGACAACATCATCCTTTGAAAATCTAATAAAGCGGATTCCTTCAATATTGTCAAGGATTGAGAGGGTTTCCACCAGGCCGGAAGGCTTTCCCTTCGGAAGGTCCACCTGGGTGATGTCCCCCGTGATCACAGCTTTGGAATTAAATCCGATACGGGTTAAAAACATCTTCATCTGCTCGGACGTGGTGTTTTGAGCCTCGTCGAGGATAATAAACGCGTTGTTGAGGGTCCGACCCCTCATAAAAGCGAGAGGCGCCACTTCAATGGCCCCCCTTTCTGTCAGAGATGCCACTTTTTCAAAATGCATCATGTCGTGCAGGGCGTCATAAAGAGGCCGGAGGTACGGATCCACCTTCTGAGCCAGGTCCCCGGGCAGAAAGCCAAGGGATTCTCCGGCTTCCACAGCAGGCCGTGTCAGGATGATCCGGTTCACCTCACCCGCGGACAATGACGCCACCGCCATGGCCATGGCCAGATAGGTTTTCCCCGTTCCTGCAGGACCGATGCCGAACACGATGTCATGGGATCTGATGGCGTCGATGTACTCTTTCTGAATGGGGCTCTTGGGCGTGATGGGACGTTTGGTGGACGTGACGTAAACCGTGTCCATGAACAGGTCTTTCAATTTCACCCGGTCATCGGAACTCAGGGTTTTCACGGCATGATCGATATCCCTGGGATAAACGGGATACCCTTCCCTGATCAGACCGTAAAGCTGGTTGAGTGTGTTTTTCGCCAGGTCTGCGGCTATGGCGTCGCCTTTGATATATACGGTATTTCCCCGGACGTTAAGGGAAATGGCCAGGGCGTCGGCGATCCGGCCCAGATTTTTATTGTGCTCGCCGAAAAGCTGGCGAGCCAGATTCACATCCTGGAAGGAGACTTCCAACTGTGAATCCCGATTTTTTTCGTCCATAGATTATGGCACCTTTGATGACCCGTGTTTCAAAACATCCCCTCCGGGCTGGCAGAAATCACAACCTCGTCGGGTTCATGCCTGAAAAACAACATGATACGCAAAAATCACCGGGTTCATCGGTATTGTTCATCGTTCGCTGCGGGCACTGTGACCGCCGGGTTGCGAAGGCAAAAAATCCGGATATTGTTCCGGATCCATGTCCACTCCTCGGAAAGTCAAGCATGTGTCATCAGGAGCCCCCCGCTCCCCATCCATTTAACAAACAGCCACGGTTTTAAAAACCATGTTGATTTTCTTTATATAAAAGAAAACAAAAAAACAATTGTTAACTTCGTTCATCGGTATAATCAATCATGCCCAAGAAAAATTTTATATTGGCAGTCTTTCTCGCCTTCCATCATAGATGGATAGTCGTCTCTGTCCAGATAATCTTTGAAATAACCTTTGATTCGTTTAATTCCGACAACCTCCTTTGCGTGGGCTTCCCTGTCTCCAAGAATCTTATTCAGAGATGCAGGCCTGGATATCGGAATAAAATTGGACCACACTCCAATATCCCGGCTTTTTCAAAAAAATTTCATACCATTCAGGAGCAGTCCATACCTGAGACCCCGTTCATAAGCCGGTTCATCGTCTTCATGTCACAAGACCGTTTAAAATGCGACCGCGACTTTCGCCGTGACCACGTCCACGGTCTGGAAGTCACCTTTATAACTGCTGTTCAGATATTCCAGTGCAAAGCTCGTGTTTTCAAAAGGTTCGACGTTCAGCACAGCACCGATCTGGGTTTCCGCGAGGAATTCCCCGCTTCCGGCGTCGCCGTCATCAGAGCCAGCATAGCGAAGGGCCGCATTGATTTTGTCAGTCAACGTGCATCTCAGCTCGATGTTCCAGGCTTTGGGCGAGCGTTTTTCCGTGTCTGCGGCATCGTAAAGTTCACCGGCGTTGAAATCGTCTAAGGCGGCGGTGTATTCGCCAGAGATCTTCACCAGCTCAAGCAGGACTGCCGTAAGGTAAGCGCTGACACCACTAACTTTTTCCGCCGGGTCAATCAAATCCGAACTGACCGGATCGATGCCACGGGCATCGGCCAGACCGTCAGCGGCGGCCAGATTCGATGTCCATGATACGCCGAATGAAAGCCCTTCCATCGGCGCGACGGTGACGCGGGCCGTCATGTCTGAAAGGGTGTCGTCATCACCGGCTTCATCGGTTTTACCGTTGAAAAGGGATACGGCTGTTTCCACCTTGCCTTCCAGGCAGCGGTAACCCAGGACAAGGGCACCTTCACTTGTTTCGCCCAATTCCAGAGTCATGGGGTCGGTGATGAAACTTGTTTCAAACATCCCGAATGGCACCACCATGCGTCCTGCGGTCACGAATATCGGAAAATTTTCGGGTCCTTCATATGAGATGAAGCCCTCATCGAGGAAAACATCATCGTCTTCGTATTTAAAAAGGGCATGGGCGCTGATCCCGTCGGCGATCTTGGCGTCCACGGCCAGTTCCACCGCCGAAAGATCGGCGTCGGACGTTTTTTCATCGGCGGTTGCCGGATCATCATCATCCACATGGGCGTATCCGGCTTCAAATTCCACAACGCCGCTGAGGGCCACGCGGTCGGCCCAGGCTTTGTCTTTTCCGACCATGGATTTCTCCAGATCACTCAGCCTCTGCTCCACGGTTTTGACTTCCGATCCGGTAGTGGCGGCAAGGATTTCCTCTGCCGAAACGGCCCCCGCCGTTGAAAAGCAGAATGCCAGACCGATCAAAGACAGTGTTGCCGCAGGTTTCATAACGTGTTTCATCATGTTCATCGTTACAGTTTTCTCCTTGATAGTTGATTGAGTCCTTATACAAATTCGGGCTTGAAAAGCCTAATCCACAAAAAAACCTCATAAAAAAAGGCGCAACACGACACGTTCTTCATGAACGTTTCACGTCACGCCTTCACTTTCTCCGCGCCCATGTGCCGAAGACCGTAAGACATTCCCTACTTGATTAGATCATTCTAATTTTGAATGAAACACCTCAATATATCGAGTCATCATGTTTGTCAACAGTTTTAAGGTATTGCTGGTCACGATAAAGCCATGGAATGATAGTATCCATACCAAGCCCCGACAACAATCATGATTATCAAGTGGCCCATCTATTTGAAATATTTATTGTTTGATATTTAACAGATCACACCGCTATCTTTCTTGCCACATAGACACCATAACTGAAGTAATCCTTATATTTTTCATACAGTGCGATCTCCCGAAGCTCAGCTTCAACGATGGCGGCGGCTTCCCCGCTGTTTTTGTTCCGTTCAAGGAAATCCTTGAACCGGCCCTGCATGGGCCGATAATAGTTATCCAGCCAGCAATGCTCAGGCAGGACAAAATAGCCCATGGGGGAATAACCGCAGCGTTCCAGAATGCTGATTTTTGAGGATGCCACATCGATTTCGGGGTATTCGTTCACCCAGTGATTCTGAACCTCTGCGGGTCGGGAACGTGTTTTCCAGGTGATTTCCGAAACAACGAGAATCCCGCCCACGTTCAGATAACGACTCCATTCTCTGACGCCTTTTTCAAAGCCGATGTTGTATATCGCGCCTTCGGCCCAGATGACATCGAATTCCCCGTCCTCAAACGGCAGATTGTCCATTGAGCACGATAGAGCGGTGATTCTATCGGAAAGCCCCATTTTTTCGGCCCTTTCTTCAAGCACATCGAGAAAGTCCTGAAGGAAGTCCACCGCCGTGATCCGGGCATTCAACAGGCGGGCGAGCACCAGGGTGGAAGCTCCGGTTCCGCATCCTATATCGGCGATTTTAAGTGGTTCGGAACGGTCGATCATCGCGAGCTCAAGAGCTTTTTCAGTTTCGTTTTCCCCTCCGGGTCCCTGCCTGTCGGCATGTTGATGAAGGTCTATCAACAGGTGAAAATCGTCCATGGGTCTGTCCTCTGCTGTTTGCCATGACATTGTCATGGTATGGTTCAGGGTCTGTGATGCCTGTGGTTTTTATACAGGCTGATCATTGCCATATCAAACCTGTTTTCCCAACATGTGTTATCTGTTATACCGATAATGAATCATAATGAAAGGAAATAGAAAAAGATGTTCGATTATCCGTCGTATCTGAAAAAACTGTCGGCCGGGGAAGCGGTGAGCAACCCGTTTTTGGCGTTCATGGGAATGAAACTGGAAGAGTTGCGGGAAGGTTACGCCCGGTTCAGCATGGACATCCGACCGGAATTCATTCAGGGGGCCGGAATCATGCAGGGCGGTCTTGGTATCGCGTTTTCAAGTGAAACCGTGGCCCATGCGGTGATGACCACCCTTAGCCCCGGCGAAAACATCACCACCATCGAGTTGAAAAACAACTTTCTGTCCCAGGTCGCCAAGGGACGGCTGACCGCCGAGGCCACGGTTTTCAAGCGGGGGCGAAGGATCATCATTGTGGACTGCATCGTCACCGATGACAGGGGAAAGGTTGTATCCCGAAGTTCGTCCAGCCTGATGGTGCTGCGGGAATCGGAAACCTGATACCCGGCAGAGCCCGGAAGCGGGACCTGCCGGGTTTACGCCATCAATCAAAGGCCATGGACGTTTTCCATTCTTTCCAGACATTGCCCACCAGGGCCGGGCCAGGAGACAGTGTCATCTTGCCCGGTTTCCAGCCGGACGGAGTGGCCTGGGCCCCCTTGGATTCCAGGACAAGCTGGAATGCCTGGATCTGACGCATGGTCTCAAGGATGTTCCGGCCCACGGGAGGTGTCAGGACTTCGTAGCCCTGAATCACGCCGTCGGGGTCGATGATGAAACGCCCCCGGTTTTCAACACCGGCATCTTCATCATACACAACGTAGACCTTAGGCCACCTGTTCCAAAGCGCAGGTCTTTATCACCTGCGATACCGTGCTCAGACTGAAACTCGAAAGCATGTGCACGGGTTTGTTGTGTTTTTTGCAGAGATTTTTGACCAGTGCGCAGGCACCATGGCTGTTGCAGTTTACCGGACACAGAACGATATCCGAGCGTTTCAGACGGTTTTCAAGATGTTTTCCTCCGCCCTTCATATGCCCGGCGTGGTATTCAAGAACGCCTCCTTTGCTTTCGATCATCTGTCTGTAAAGGGATTCCATGCGTTCGATGCCGCCCACGATGAGAACACGTTTCCTGCAGAGATCAAAGGACGGGCAGTCCTTGTCACAGTGATCAAGGTCAGCGATCTGCTTCATGGTCATCTCGGCTTCTTTTCTCAGGCAGCTTTCCGCTTTTCTCCTTTCCTCGCGTTCGGCTTCCATTTTTTCTATCTGATCGGACAACGCTGCAATCTTACGGTCCTTATCGGACAGACGGGCCTCCATTTCCGTAAGAGATTGAAGAATTCGCCGATTCTCCATTGTAAGATCCTCAATTTGCCTGGAATCCGCTTCCGAGAACCTGCATTTCCCTCCACCTGTTACCCCCTCCTGTGCCTCCGGACGGTTCTTGCATCTGCTGGCGTCGATCATTTTTTTAAAAAGCTGGTTTTCCTTGAAAACCGAACGACGGGATGCTACCAGTTCATTCATTTTCACAGCATTGGCTTTCAATTGTTCTTCCGACTTCGACAGGTTTTTCCTCATGAGGGCATAAGATTCGCCATGGGTATGCATGGCCATGTGAATGTCTCCAAATATTTTTTTCCGCATGGATTCCGGGAAATCTCTGCGTGTCACAACGGCCCAGATTTCTCCGGGGTAATCGCCGGATTGGAAGGCCTTTTCCCATTCCCTCATGATCTGATTATCGTTCAACAGGTTGTATTCGTGTGCCTTGGATCCGAATTTCCGTTTGAGCAGCCGGTCAATCCTCTGGGACAGACGGTTTTCAGAGTCTGCTGAAGAGACAAGAATCTCATGAATTTCATAAAGGGTTTTATCCTTGAATGAATAACCCGTTTTTTTAAGAAGCTGTTTCTGCTCTGCAGTGTCAAGACACATGCCCATAACCGGGCAGCGGAATGCCGGGTCGATTTCCCATAAGCTCAACGAAGCTGCGACCTGGGTGTCGCCGGAAACCGCCTGTAGAACCTGACCGGCCATGCCCTTTCCGGGGAAGTCCAGCAGTGAGCGAAACCCTGGAGCACCGGCACTATGAATGGTCTCAAAATGATGGGTCTGAGTATTGTTGTGTATCATGCACATGCTTTCACTCCTTTTCCTTTAAGGGGTTATTCCAGGTTCATCATCACCTGGATCAGCCGTTTACGTAACACTTCAAGCTGCTTGGACTTGAAGGCCTTCCGGGTTTCTTCCAGGGTTTCGATGGTCTCCCTGACCGCGTCCCGCAACATGGTTTCACGGGTACGCATCGGACAGTTCCCCAATAATGGGCTGAGATTCCGTGTATCGACCTCGTGACCGAGTATGGAAGCGATGAGGCAGGTATGCATGTCAATCCCCTGTTGCAGATCCTTGACACTTTTATTCAACGCCGCGATCATTTCATTTTTGATTGAACTCATCAAATATTTCTTTCAATATTTAATTATATTATTCTAACTTTAATGCCCAAAAACAGCCGCCACGACTCCTGGCCGGGCGGCCTTTTTAACAACCCAGATTGATTACTTCACAAACAGCAAAGCCTTTTCCCTGGCATTCCGCTTTCAGAAAACCAGCGTTTTGAACTGGATAGAAAAGGCCGGGATATCATTTATCAGTGTTTTCCCTGTTACTGCAAAGATGGCCATCAAGGCACGCATTGCATTTATCAGGGCTGTATTCCGATTTTCTGAATTCTTCAAAAGAATTGAGCCAGTGATCACCATTTTTCGGGCAGGTCTGAATAAATTCCATGAAATCCGTCAAACGTTCAAAGGTGGTCTCACTCAAGGCATGCTCCATCCTGCACGCCTCCCCGTCGGCCACAGGAGCATCAATCCGCAGAATATCCTTGAGGAACCGGAAAAGAACACCATGCCGCCTCCGCATTTCCTTGCCCACACCGGCCCCTTCATCCGTCAGACGCACATATTCGTGTTTTTCATAATTCACGAGTCGTCTGTCATTCAATGCCCTCAGCATGCTTGTAACGGTGGGCATCTTCACATCCATGCGGCTGGCGATATCTTTGACCCTGACCACTTTCTTTTCCATGTCAAGATCGTAAATCACTTCAAGATAGTCTTCCATGGTGGACGTCAGAGGTTTTTCCTCGGTTTGTTTCTTAGCCGTCATGCTCATTGGAGATCTCCTGAAACCCTGAATAATGAATGGATAATTTTGTTAGATAAATCTAATATAAAAAGCGGCTGGGTTTGTCAATCAAAAAAACGATCACGGGGCGTAGGGGCAATTCATGAATTGCCCCTACATGAATTGGCCCTGCATGAATTGCCCTACAATGAATACCCGATATCAGTGATTTACATCATTCGCCAAAACGATAGATGGATGCGGCCCAGGTAAGCCCTGCACCCAGCGCGACAAACAGCAATGTGCTTTTCGTGGTGTCAATCATGCCCATTTCAATAACCTCATCCAAGGCAAGGGGAATGGTCGCGGCCGTGGTGTTTCCGTATTTCTGGATGTTGTTGTAAATCCGGTTGTCCGGGATGTTCATGGTTTTCTGGTACGCTTCGTTGATTCGCAAGTTGGCCTGATGAGGAATGATCAGGTCAATGTCATCAAGGGACATCCCGGCTTTTTCAAGGACTTCCAATGTCACTTCCGGAAGACGTCGCAACGCCAGCTTGAAGATTTTTGAACCGTTCATGGTGGGGTAAAGCCGGGCCACGTCCTCGCAGTCGAGCAGGCCTCTTTCTGGCAGTCTCGAAGCGGGCAGTTCAAGCATCAGACTTTCGGCAAACTCCCCTGCAGTATGAAGCACCGAAGCGATGACGCCGGTTTCCTTATCGGTTTCCACCCCTTCAAAACAGACGGCTGCGGCACCGTCACCAAAAATCACCGCCACATCACGGCCGCGTGTTGATTTATCAAGACCGGTGCTGTGAACTTCCGACCCCACAAAAAGCACTTTCCTGGCGAGTCCGCTCCGGATGTAAGCATCGGCGATGGACTGGCCGTAAAGAAACCCGGTGCATTGCTGCCGGATATCAATGGTCGGTGTGGACGAAAGGCCCAGTTTGTGCTGAAGGAGACAACCGGGACCCGGAAAGAAAATATCCGGGCTGAGGGTTGCAAAAATGATCAGGTCAAGTTCCTCGGCTTTCCATCCGGCTTTGTCAAGGGCTATTTTAGTGGCTTCGAGACCAAGATCAGAAGCTCCGACGATTTCCCCTTCAGGGATCCAGTATCTCTGTTCGATGCCGGTGCGTTCCCTGATCCAAGCATCGCTGGTATCCATCATACTTGCCAGATCATCGTTGGTCACAAGCCGAGATGGGATATACCGGCCTGTACTTTTTATAACGGTCCGTTTCATAAAACCCACCCTCCTTATTTATTTATCCCGTTTGTCCAGATTGATTTTGATGTTTGATTTTTCCACAAGAACATCCACATATTTTTTCATCTCATTGTTGTTTTTCTGTTCAAGAAGCCTGAATTTCAGGGAGTCCTTGATTTCATTGAATGCCGTCTTTTCAGCCGGTTTTTTTTCAAGAAGCTGAATCAAATGAAAACCCATCACAGACTTGACCACATCACTCACTTCCTCTCTTGTCAGGGCAAAAGCCGCATCGATAAATGGTTTTGGAAGCGGGCTGCTCCGCGTGATTTCGCTTTTCAGTTCCCCGCCCTCGTCAGCGCTTGCTTTATCTTCGGAATATTTTTTTGCAAGGTCTGAAAAACTCCCTTCTTTACGTTTGTGTTTTTCCTTGATCTCGTAAATTTTCTTTTTTGCGGCTTCAGACTTTTCCTTGTCATTCTGATCACATTTGATGAGTATATGCCGGATATGGACCCGTTCCGGTTTTTTGAATGTATCCGGATTCTCGTTGTAGAAGGTTTTTACCTCCTCGTCGGACACCGTGATATTGAGTTCTTTTGAACGTTTTTTTAAAAACCGTTCGACCATCAGCTGCTTCATGATCTCGGATTTCATGAGGTCTTCGGTCAGATTCATCCGTTTCATTTCTTTTTTGACAACTTCATCGCTGAGATTCAGCTTTTTCATGTACTCTTTGAAGCCTTTGTCCACCTCGCTTTTTTCTACCTTGATTCCAGCCTTGACACTTTCCTGGTATATCAGCGTCTTGACGATCATGTCCTCAAGCATTTCAAGCTGAAGTTTCTGATATTGGGGTAGAACCTGAACCGCTCTGTTAATTTCAGAAATCGTTATCTTCTGACCGTTCACTGTGGCTGCAATGTCTTTGTCATCAGCCGCAAAAGCGGACCGGATGCACAGGATTGAAACGAATAGAATCACGCCAAGTGATAAAAGGTGTTTCCGCATGAAGATCTCCTGTTAAACCAATTGAATATGGTTGATTTTAAGGTGTGGAGTGTGAAAATGGCTTTTAGAAACAATATCATTCATCATTGTCTTATCTGTTGAAAACGTAAAACCTATATCATGGCATTTTTCAGTTTGCAAATATCAATATGGTCGTGACCATTTCCGTCCGTCATGACCGAAGACATTGTTCACTTCATCACCTATGGTTTTTATCCCTTTAAAAATCACGCCCCCCTCAGTGTCAGCTTTTTTTACGATCTGTACATGAATGATTACAGTTATGGGGGTGTCATGCCGAAATACATTCATGTAAATATTTTCAACGACCTGTTGGATGGCTGAATCAATAGTATGTAATAATGAAGAGTTAGGGGGCATTCTTTACAACTGGATAATATCATTATTAAAACGCTTCCCAAAACCTGCTGGTTGCCCAGCGGTTTTTTTAAAAGCAGAAACGGCATGCACCATGCAACATCATGCAAACAGCTGAACATGAAAAATTTGGAAAAATGTTGATTGTTTATTCGTCTTGAAGTAAGAGTCACCTTTCTTAAAAATCAGATTTTAAAGGCTGTTTGCCTTGTAGAGTTTAAACATTGTAACACATTAGATTTGTAGAGGAATTAAAAAATGGCAACAAGTTTATACATCACCACAACGAAGTCACGAAGCGGGAAATCGTCTATTGTTCTGGGGATCATGCAACTCCTCCTTAGGAATCTGCACAAGGTGGGGTTCTTTCGTCCCGTCATCAACCCGACCAAACCGGGTCAGAAAGACCACGACATCGATCTTGTTCTTTCCCATTTTTATCTGGGCCTGACGTATGAAGATACATACGCCTACACCCTGGATGAAGCCAAAGCCCTGATCCAGGCGGGAAAACAGAATGAGCTTCTTGAAAACATTCTCATCAAATTCAAGAATCTCGAAGAAAAATGCGACTTCGTTCTCATCGAAGGCACCGACTACATTGCCGGAAACGAAGCGTTCACCTTCGATATCAACTCTGCAATCGCAGCATACCTCAATGCACCGACCCTGATCATCACCAACGCACGGAAAACTCCGACCAACGAACTTCTGGCCCTGACCGAACTGGCGGTCGAAGGGTTGTCGGATAAAGGTGTGGATGTCATCGGCACCATCGTGAACCGCGTGGATGAAGAACAGAAAGAAAGTATTCTCAGTGCCTTGAAAGACAACTCATCCCTTAAAGGCGGACTTGTCTATGTCATTCCTGAAAACGAAAACCTGGTCAAACCCACCATATCCGACCTTCAGAAATTTTTAGGTGCCGAAATCCTTTACGGGAAAAAAGCCACCAACAAAAAAATCGACGGTTATGTGGTTGCCGCCATGCAGATCTCCAATTTCCTGAATTACATCCAGAAAGACAGCCTCGTGGTCACATCCGGTGACAGGGAAGACATCATCCTCAGCGCCATGGCCACTAAAATTTCAACCGCTTATCCGGACATCTCTGGTATTCTTCTCACCGGAGGTATCTATCCGTCGGCGAACATCCAGAGACTGGTCCAGGGCTGGGAAGGCATTCCTGTTCCCATTCTTCTGGTCCGTGACTCCACATACCCCGTGATCAAAGCCCTGAATCATATGCACGGCCGTATTGATCCGGACAACCCGACCAAAATCGCAGCGGCTCTGGGAATCTTCGAAGCCAACGTCAACACGTCGGAGCTGAGGGACAAGCTGATCAAACGCAAATCCACCAAAGTCACGCCCCAGATGTTTGAATACAACCTCATCCAGAAGGCGAGGAAGAACAAACAGCATATCGTTCTTCCCGAAGGTGTGGGTGAACGGATTCTGAACGCCAGTGACATTCTTCTGAAACGTAACGTCTGCGACCTGACACTGCTCGGCAAGGAAAGTGAAATCAGAGCCAAAATCTCCAAACTGGGTCTTGATCTTTCCGGAGCGAACATTGTCGAACCTGAAAAAAGCCCCTTATTCCAGGAATATGTAGAAACGTACTATGAAATGAGAAAGAAAAAAGGCCTGACCGAAGAACTGGCCCGTGATGCCATGGCTGATGTCACATACTTCGGGACCATGATGGTTTACAAAGGCCACGCGGACGGTATGGTTTCAGGGTCTATCAACACCACGGCACACACGATCCGTCCGGCGTTTCAGATCATCAAAACCATTCCGGGGTCATCCATCGTGTCTTCCGTCTTTCTGATGTGCATCAAGGACAGGGTTCTGGCTTTCGGCGACTGCGCTGTGAACCCCAACCCAACTGCCGCAGAACTATCTGAAATCGCACTTGTTTCAGCAGAAACAGCAAAAATTTTCGGAATTGAACCTCGCGTCGCCCTTCTTTCCTATTCAACGGGATCTTCCGGAAAAGGTGTGGAGGTCGAAAAAGTCATTGAAGCCACACGTCTGGCCAAAGAGAAAAACCCGGCCTTCCCCATCGAAGGTCCCATCCAGTACGATGCTGCCATCGATCCCATGGTCGCACAGACCAAACTTCCGGACAGCGAAGTGGCGGGCCGAGCAACGGTTTTCATCTTCCCGGACCTCAATACAGGCAACAACACATACAAAGCTGTCCAGCGCGCGTCCAACAATGTTATAGCGATCGGCCCCATTCTCCAGGGATTGAACAAGCCGGTCAATGATTTAAGCAGGGGCTGCACAGTTCCTGATATCGTCAACACAGTCGCCATCACGGCCATTCAGGCTCAGGCAGGGAAAGGAATCAAATCATGAACGTACTGGTCATCAACGCAGGCAGCTCATCGCTCAAATATCAGCTTCTGAACATGGAAAACGAATCGGTCATGGCTTCAGGGCTCGTGGAACGAATCGGCGATGCCAAAGGTGTGCTCACCCATAAAAAAATGAACGGCGCGGACGAGGAAAAAACCGTCATCGAACGGGCCATCCCCAACCACAAAGAAGGCCTTCATCTGGTGGTGGATCTGATCACCGACCCGGAAAAAGGTGTGATCAAAGACAAAAAAGAAATTTACGCCATCGGTCACCGTGTGGTTCAGGGCGGTGAGCAGTTCAACACCTCCATCCGCATTGACGAATCCATCAAACAGGCCATCAGGGACAACAACCCCCTTGCCCCCCTTCACAATCCTGCAAACCTTGTGGGCATTGAAGTGGCCGAAGAGCTTTTCCCAGGCACTCCCAACGTGGCGGTATTCGATACGGAATTCCATCAGACCATGCCGCCCAAAGCGTTTCTGTATGGACTTCCCTATGAATATTACAAAGAACTTCGTATCCGGCGTTACGGTTTTCACGGAACATCCCACAAATACGTGGCCAAAAAAGCGGCCTCAGTCATTGGAAAGAAGCTTGAAGACGTCAACGTCATTACCGTGCATCTCGGAAACGGCTGTTCCATGGCCGCGGTCAAAAAAGGGAAATGCATTGACACCTCCATGGGCATGACCCCCCTTGCCGGTGTCATGATGGGCACACGGTCCGGTGACTTTGATCCCGCGATCATCCCGTATCTGGTCAAACACAAAGGGATGAATGTCCATGATCTCGATGACGTTTTCAACAAAAAGAGCGGGCTTAAAGGCATCTGCGGCCTGAACGACATGCGCGACATCCATGCCAAAGTCGAACAGGGTGACGAAATGGCCAGACTGGCCCTCGACATGTTTGTGTACCGTGTAAAAAAATACATCGGCGCTTACACTGCTGCCCTTGGAACTCTGGACATCGTAGCGTTCACGGCCGGTATCGGAGAAAACGATGATATCGCCCGCAAAGAAATCTGCGAAGACATGGAAGGCCTTGGCATCCTGTTTGACGCCGACAAGAATAAAGGACGTTTCGCCAGTCCCCAGGCCATTCACAAAGATGGCAGCAAGGTTCAGGTCTGGGTCATCCCCACCAATGAAGAACTTCAGATCGCACAGGATACCGTAAGCACGCTGTCCTGATCGTTCTTGTAACAGTGTAAAATTAAAAAAGCCCGGTAAGCGTACCGGGCTTTTTTTTTAACGTGTTCAAACTTTTTCCTGATTAAGCTTCGGCTTTCCAGTGGCCGTGGAGATTGCAGTATTCACGGGCGACGATTTTTGATCCCTTCACCGTAAAAAACGCCTCGGGAGCGTCTCCGGGTTTCAGCCATGCACGATAAACCTTTTCATCGACGATCAGCTCGATCCACTGAATATAATGCTCTTCAGTCATGGGATGGGCGACTTTACCCACTTTGACTTTGATTCCATCGGCCATGACTTCGATCTCCGGAACATGTTTTTCAAGAGCGGCATCCTGAGTGTTCTCGCTCAAAAACGTCATGTTCTGCCCGCAGCAGACCAGAGTCCCCTGGCCTTTGTTGATGACTTCCACAATGTGACCGCAAAGATCACAACGGTAAACATCCAGACGGTTTGCCATATTATCCTCCTTTTCTTATGAAAACGACATTCGTTGATTGACATGAAGCATGAAGCCATTTCGTCCCCATGCTTAAAACAGATCGTGAGTGAAAGGCATGAACGTTACAGACTTCGCTATTTATAGTCGAAGGGCATTCATTTTTCAAGGTTATACACAATCAGACAAGATATTCTGCAGGCTGAATCCCGAAACGCCCCGGATGAAAACTTGCGACAATGTTCCGGATATAATCCATGGTCGTTGAATCCCGTTCTTCAAGACTGATGACCGGTCCTTTCTTGAAAACCGTCTCACGGGCAGACTTGATGACCATCACATCGGGTCGGCTTCCGTTGGCACCCCTCCCTTTACCCGAGACAATCCCCAGCTCACCCGTATCCAGCTGGAGAAGGGTGCCCACAGGATAAATACCCACCATATTGACGAAGGCTTTCAGCAGCAATGGATCAAATGCAGAACCTGACCCCTCGATCATTCGTCCCAGAGCCTCGTCCGGGCTCATGGCCACAGGACGGTAAGCCCTGGGTGATGTGATGGCATCGAACACATCGGCAATGGTCAGAATTCGCCCGTACAGACTCACCGGTCTGTTCGGATTGAAACGGGGGTACCCTGAATGGTCGAACTTGATGTGATGTTCAAATGGTGCACGAATGATCTTCGACTTGATGTCCCTGGGGGCGTTCAGTTTCAGGATCTTCGTCACACTGTACATGGAGTGTTTTTCCACAATCCGTTTTTCTTCAGGGGTCAGTTTACCGGGCTTCCGAATGATTTCCGAAGGGATATCCACTTTACCCAGATCGTGGAAAAGGCCGCATATTCCAAGGATCTCCACAGACTTGCGAGACAGTCCGATTTTAAGACCCAGACACATGGCCAGAATGGACACATTCACGGAATGGCAATAGGTGTAGTCATCGTAGTCCCTGATGGTGCTCATGCCCATGAGAATGGAATCATCCTCGATGATCAGATCCACCATTTTCTGAACCATCCTCTGGGTCTTTCGAATGCCGGCGAAACTTTGACCCGATACTTTTTCCGCCACATTTTTTATGGACTGAAGGGCATTGGCATACGTGAGCTGACCTTTTTCCTTGCGCGAGTCCTTGGCCGGAGAAACAGTATAGATTTTCTGGTTCTGCGTGACCGGCCGCTCATCGTCTCTTTTTTCCGGGGTTTCTTCACATTCGAGCCAGAGAACCTTTTCTATTTCCAGCTTCTTTTTCAACCAGAGCAGCGGATCAGCGGCTTTCACGGAATGATTCAGAAAGAACGCGGCTTTATGGATGTCGGCATGGGTTATGGATTCATGGTATATCAACCGGACTTCACCAATGCCCCTTTCCGAAAAATAGTCCCTGGCTTTGCCCATCAGACCCAGGGTCTCCCGTCGATGAGCGAGTTTCTCCTCCTGAAAGTAAAAACGGCTTTCGGAAATTTTAATGGTTATCACCGGTTCATATTTTGAAAACGCTTTCAAAGCAGACAAAAATACGTCGGAGATGTCTTTGACGGTCCTGTTGTTTTCCCCGTGGACCTTGACTGACATCACGAGCTTGTAGAAAACAGCGATGATCTGCTCTCCTATGGCTCCGTAATTCCCCATAGCCTTGTCGACATCCCCTTCTTATGGTTACTGCATGAACAGTGAATAGGCCTTCCGTATCAGGGGAGACCTGCTTTTTGACGCTTTTTTCAAAATACGTAACGATTCAGCGCTGCCCAGCTCGGAAAGAGCGAGAAGCGCGCCTTCTCTGTGACTGTTTTTTTTTGCCCCGATCAGTCCTGACCAGGCACCATTGAATACCTTTTTTCTTAAAAATGGAATGGAACGTTCAGAGCCACATTTGCCAAGCATTCTGTAGCATGTCAACACATGATTTCGTTCTGCCGATGACTCATCGCAGCGGTCCAGATATTCCAGCATCAGGGTTTCAGTGGTCACCGCACGTTTTGAACCTATAAACTTCAAGAGCTTAATGCGGACATCCATACTCGGATCGTCTAAAAGAAAAAAGATACTGTTTAAAACCGTCACGGGTTTTTCGGTAAAATAATCAAGAGCACTGGATCTGACCTGCTCCACAGAATGCTTCAGCGCTTTGAAAAGCAGGTAATCACTGTTGGAATCCTTGATTTTTTTCAGAAGGGATATGGCAATGAGAACCACCGTCTTGTCCGGATTGGCCATCATGCGTTCAATCAGTTCTCCATCTTCACGGGCCTTGTTCTTGACAATATCAAGAACAAGATCCCTTGAGGACTGGGATTCGAGAAGGGCGAGCACGTCGCATAACGTGATCACCGCGGATGACTCAAGCGCCATGCAGACTTTCCGAAGAAAAAAAATATCGCCGGGATTGTTCATGTTGAGCACGGGAATCAGGCCGGGTCGGGCTTCTTCAAACACAGGGCCGGAAATGCTTTTCATGAACTCATCCACACGCTGGGCGACAAAGGGTTTGAGCCAGGCGTGTCTGGAGTGGTAATCGGCTATCTTTTCAATAATGGAATAGGCTTTATAGACTTCACCCTGCTGGAGAACCCGACCGAACTCACCCGCAAGGCTGGCAAGAACGTTGCTGAGATCATCGGACTGAGCGACCTCCTCAAGCACAAAAAGTAGAAGATCAAGAACATCGTCATCGTTTTGTATTGTTTCATGTTCTTTGACGATGCTTTCCAGACGGATCAGCTCATCGGGGTTGAATGAAAGATCCATCCCCGCAAACAAAGGGCCGTCAAGGTTGGCAGGCTTGTAAAACGAAGGTTCGTAATCCAGCCACGAACTGTTCTGAATCTGTCCCTTTTCTTTGCGGATCTCCTTTGGGGGGGCCAGCTCCTCTTCGATGGATGAAAAAGCCACCAGCCCTTTTGAAGGCTTTGGGAATGAAAACACCGTGTCGGAATCCCAAAAGAATTCAGCACTCTGGAAACGGATATGAACGAGGTCAGATTCCCAGAGGTCAGTGACTGTATCACATTCCGCCTCATCGGAAATCATCCTGTTTTTCTTTATGATTCTGAATAATTCGGCAATTTCTTTGCCGCCGATTCCCTTGATGAATTCGATCTTGACGATACCGTCTCTGGTCAGGGGGACTAAAAATGGATCGTCGTCACCCGCTCCGGAATAAACGGGCTGGCCGCCGGTGTATATGCCATCCTTTTCGATCACAAGAACCAGACTATCGTAAGTATCCGTGTATTTTATTAATTCTTTCGAAATATGTTTCAAGCCATTGCGCGTGAGGGCGTGATCTTCCGGATACAATGAATAAGTCCGGAATGCGGATACGACATTTTTGACAATGCCCGCTGTTCCTGATGCGGATTTCACGAGACCGGTCCGTATTGTTTGATTCTCTTTGGCGTATTGTATCTCATGCATGATGACATCAGAATTGCATTAAAGACATTATAAATCAATAAAAAAAGCATGATGGAGTTAGTATGATCAAACAATGTTTATGGTTTTTACCTTTGTAAAAAACATCTGGCATTCTCTTGCATGACTTCGAAATCCTGGCCGGAAAGACCGGCCCCCAAAACCACGTTCCGTGCAAAGACACTGTCCACAAGATCACCAGGAGCGTGTGAGTCGGTATTGATGACCAACTTTGTCCCATGTTTTTTAGCAAGAGCCGCAACATGGCCGTTTGAAAGGGAATGACCCTTTCGTGCGGTAATCTCTAATAACACCCCCCTTTCACGGGCGAGAATGACGTCCGGCTCTTCGATAAGGCCGGGGTGAGCCAGAATATCGATGTCGGACATGATCGCTGCATGATTCGTTCCCGGTGCCACAGGTTCCACAAGGGTTTCGCCGTGAACGATGATGATCCGTGCGCCCAGGTCACGGGCCTGCCGCGCGGCAAGGGCAATATGAGCCGGAGGAACGTGGGTCAGCTCGATGCCCGGAATGACTTTTATCGCAAGAACCTGGTTCAGCTGCTCAGCCACGGCGACGATCCTCGGAATGATGAAATCGATGTTTGAAAGATCGCCGTGGTCAGTGATGCCTATGGCTGTAAGGCCTTTGTGCTCGGCCCTCCTCACAAGTTCCGACGGAACGAGCACGCCATCGCTGAAAAATGAATGGGTATGCAGATCGATCATAGGGTTCCTTTGAGATTAAATTTTGTATTTTCCAAAATCATCGTTATCCAGTGTTTCAAGGTACTCCGCCCATTTTTTACCTTCTTCGCTCTGATCGGCAGCCTCGGTTTTTTCAGTTCCGGATTTCGATTTCAGAATCACACTTTCCTCGGCGTAAATCGGGGCGTTGAAACGAACCGCAAGGGCCATGGCATCACTGGGCCTTGAATCGAGAACAAATTCCGTGTCACCGGACTCAAAATACAGCCTGGCAAAAAACGTGTTGTTCTCCAGATCGCAGATTTCCACTTTCTTGACTGTGAATGCCGTTCGTTCAAGAAAATTCTTGAAAAGGTCGTGAGTCAGAGGCCGCTCGAAGGCCATTCCCTGGAGCGCATAAACAATGGAACCCGCTTCAAGAGCGCCAATCCAGATGAAAAGATTCTGCCCGTTCTTAAGAGATTTCAGAACGATGACCGGCGACTGGCTTTCAGGGTCAAGAGATACGGATGCAATGGTCATTTCATGAAGCATGGTGTACCTCCTTTTCATTCACAGTGTGTTCGGAATTTTTCACTATTTTTGCAGAACCGGTTCAATCCTGTCAACGGAAGATGGGCCATTATGGCATGCCAGATGCCGGTTCCGCAACGTTTAATGCGTTTTTTTACCGCTCCTTCCCCCAGAGCGAATGTGGAAATGCTTTTTCAATGGATACCTGAACAATTTTTCCCACCTTGCCTTTATAACTTTCAGCACCTGTTCCCATAAAATTCACGACCTTATTGCTGGACGTCCGTCCGCTGTATTGAATTTCATCTTCTTTCACGTTTTTTTTGCTCAGGCCCTCCACGAGAACCTGCTCCACACGGCCGATATACCGGTCGTTGTTCTTGCGTGAATACGTTTTTTCAAGAGCGAGAAGTGCTTCAAGCCTCTGGCTTTTCACCAGATCAGGTACTTTATCTGAAAAACCCACGGCGGGTGCAGGGGGTCTGTCCGAATACTTGAATGCGAAAAGACCGTCGAATTTCACAGTGTCCACAAGATCGAGCGTCATTTTGAAATCCTCGTCCGTTTCACCGGGGAACCCCACGATCATGTCGGAGCTGACGGAAATATCCGGCCGCACCTGTCTCAGACGTTCAATGCGGCTGATATAGACTTCCCGGGTGTATCTTCTGTTCATCAGTGAAAGAATACGATCGGAACCGCTCTGCACTGGGAGATGGATGTGGTCGCACAGCTTGTCCAGTTCACCGTAGGCCCTGATCAGATCATCGGACAGATCCTTGGGATGGGATGTGGCGAAACGGATGCGGAAAAGTCCGTCAATCTGTGCAACTTTCCGAAGCAGATCGGGAAACGAGCATATCTTCTCTTTCAGGCCGTAACTGTTGACATTCTGCCCCAGAAGCGTCACTTCACGCGCGCCGTTTGCAACCAGCTTTTCGATTTCCCGGATGATGTTTTCCGGTGTTCTGCTGGTCTCCCTGCCCCTGACATGGGGCACAATGCAGTAACTGCAAAAGTTGTCGCAACCGCGCATGATGGTCACAAACCGCGAGACATCCGGCGTCCGGTCATGGTCGTGATCTGGAAGGGCTTCAATCAGACCGGTGTCCATGGTCACGTCCACCACCCGGGTTTTCAGCTCTTCGAAACGACGAAGCAGTTCCGGCAGACGACCCACGGCACGTGTTCCGAAAACGATGTCAACCCAGGGGAAACGGCTGACGAGGGCCGCCCCTTCCTGCTGGGCCACACACCCCCCCACAGCCACCACAAGTTCCGGATTTTTCCGTTTCAGTTTATTGAGCCTTCCGATAAAACTGAAAGCCTTTTCTTCGGCTTTCTTTCGAACGGAACACGTGTTCACGATGACAAGATCGGCGTCTTCAAACGTTTCTGCCGGGACGTAACCCATGGGTCTTAAAACCCGTCCGAACATTTCGGAATCATAGACGTTCATCTGACATCCGATGGTATATACAAAAAGAGATCTGATATTCATAAGTTAGGGATTTCCATTCCTCCAACGCCGTTTTCCGCGTCTGTCTCATCCATTTCAAGTTCCTGTTTCAACCCCTCGACCACGGCCATGACCTCGTCCATGCAACCCGGAGCGATTCGAAGGACGATGATATCTTTCGAACCCGGAGGTGTGCTGACCACCGCCAGTCCGTCGTGGGCTTCAAACGTGTAGCGGATGAAGCAAATGTCCCTGGGGTTCACGCGGTAATACCGTCTCTGAATGTTCATCGGATTCATGGATTTTCAACCGTAAACCCGGCAAATGTTATGGCTGATTTCACTTTTTCCATGAGAGACAGTTCCTTAAGATCGAAAATCACTTTCTTTTCTGAAAGATCCACGGTGACATTGGATGTTCCCTCTATCCCCTCCACAGCCTTTTTCACAGAATTCTGGCAGTGCATGCAATTCATTCCGCCGACATTCAGTGTGACATTCCGACTCATATCAGACGCTCCCTTCCCTGTTTTGCTGTTGAAATATTTTTTAACAATATACATATCCCCATAATACCATAAAAGCATCAAAGCGAGAATCACCGATCCTGTCACTTTTAACCCCATGGGAATCATTTCTCCATGCTGATGGGTGAACAGCATGGACAACCCCATGTTTTTGACCATGATATTGAGGATATACCCGAAAACCAGCGAAGAAACGGCGATGACCGCAAGAAAGATCAGGGTCGATCGCCTACCCACAACTTTCATGATGGCCGATATGCCAATGGCGTTGGTGGCAGGGCCCGTCAGAAGAAACACAAGGGCCGCTCCGGGGGACATCCCCTTCATGATCAGCGACGCGGCGATGGGCGTTGAAGCCGAAGCACAGACATACATGGGAATTCCGATGACCAGCATGATGAGCATGGAAACAAAGTCGCTGCCCATGTACATTTCAAAAAAGCCATCAGGCACCATCACGGTGATCAGGCCGGCAATGAGAAAGCCCACCATCAGCGAATTGGCAATGGAACCGAGAAGCTCGTATTCCACATACCCGACAATATGCCGTGCCCGGTCCTTCAGAGTCTCGTCTGTCCTGTTGGCGGCCATGGGAAGCAGAGTCCCCTGGTCCTTGCCGCCAAAGACATTCACCATCAGCCCTGCAAGAATTCCGGTGATAAACGATGCGATGATACGAAAAACCCCGAACACCCAGCCCAGCAGGGAGAACGTGATCATAAAACTGTCGGCCCCCACCTGAGGCGTGGTGATGAGAAACGATACCGTCGCCCCTTTTGAAGCCCCGCTGTGTTTGAGTGACGTGGCCACTGGGATCACGGCGCAGGAGCAAATGGGAATCGGGATCCCGAACAGCGTGGCTTTGAATACGGATGAAACGGTATTCTTCCCAAGATGTTTCCGGATAAGAGACTCGGGGAAAAAGATATGGAGCACCGCCGCAACCACAAACCCAAGAATCAGATAAATCGCCACTTCGTTGTAGAACAAGGCAATTTCCTTGAAATAATTCAGTATATGTTCATATGTCATACTTTACCCACTTTATAGATTGTGTCCACCAGCTCATCGATGGCGTCCTTGCCTTTTCCAAGGCTGATGGCCGTGGCCACACAGCTTTCGACATGACGTTTCATGATGATCTTGGATACCCCCTGAAGGGCTTTTTCCGCCGCCGTGATCTGGTTGATGATGTCAATGCAGTACTTTTCATTTTCAACCATTTTCATGATACCCCTGATCTGCCCTTCGATTCTCTTCAGGCGAGACAAGGAATCCTGCTTGATTTCTTCGTTGATCATCCCTCCTCCTTTACCGTTATACCCTACCCTGGTAGGGTATTCACAAGTTAACAATCAAAAAAAAGGCTGTCAAGCTGAAAAATTTGAAGCCCATGACTCGGGGATCAGGCAAACTTCAGGTTTCAGTCCTGGTCTTTTTTATCTTTTTCATTATCTTTTTCAGAGGGTGCCCCAGGGTACGAAAACATGTTCATGAATGTTTTGAATGGCGACATTTCGGCCATGGTTTTCTGGGCCACGCCGGACAGTTCGGTGCTGAATTCCAGCATTTTGCGAAAATGCTCGTCAAAAGCGGATTTCTGATTGATATAGTTTTCAATGGTTTTCTGAAGGTGTTTTTCGAAAAATTCACTGAGAATATTGTCACCGTAACGGATCAGCATATGAAGCAAAGGAACGGGAAGAAGGGCTTTTTTACTTTTCGCCTCTTCAAGAACGATCTGCGTGAGGATATAAGCGGTGACGTCCTCTTCGGAATCCGCATCAATCACCTTGACTTCCTTCATGTCTTTGATCATTTCGGAAACTTGGTTGATGGTGATGTATTTGCTGCTTTGAGTGTCGTACAACCGTCGATTATTGTACTTCTTTATAATAATCCTGTCAGACAAGGCCATTCTCCGTTTTGTTTCAATATACTGATTTCATTATCCTGATATGAACAATTTCAGGCAAATAGGTTTGCATTGTAAATAAATCCGCATGGCTATGCAACAGGTTTTTCTGAAACAATCATTGAATCTAGTATAAGCCCGGCGGCTTCAGCGAATCCCTCCCCGCCTTCGCCTTCGGTGATGAAAGCAGGATGGAACGTCATGCGGTCAAGAAATGAAAGAACATTGCGGACCCCCACGGACAAAGGAAAAAACTCGAACATGGGCTCGTCGTTGGGTGAATCGCCCAAGTATATGAACCGGTTTTTTTCCTTGTCCAGATCCATGGCCCACAGCTCCCTTGCAAGCTGTTTCGTCATCTGGAGCTTGCTGTAATCACCGAACCAGCCGTTCACATGAATGGATGAGACTTTGCAGGTGGCCCCATGTTTTTTGAAAACAGCGCAGATCCGGTCCACATCGTCCCATGAAAGCCTGGGCACATCTTCGCAGAAATCAATGGCAAGATCCGCTTCACGGTAATTCTGGTCGGAAGCCAGCGCCGTTCCCCGCACAGAACCCAGCACCTCGGCTGCGATGATTTTCAGCCGTTCACGTTTCTGCAAACGGGTAGGATCGTCGTCCACATAGCGTTTGATGAACGTTTGACTCTTCTCGTCAACCCTGAAGTAAAACGCGCCGTTTTCGCCCACAACAGCGTCCACGGGCCACATTCTGGCAATATGATCGCACCAGCCCGCAGGTCTTCCCGTGATAGGCACCACATGCAACCCCGACTGTTTCAAGTTCCACAGTGCGGTATACGCCGATGCCGGAATTTTTCCGTGAAGTGAAAACGTATCGTCGATATCAAAAAACACCCCTTTGATATCTTTCAGATCTTCAGTGGGCAGGTTTTCAAGGGGAAATGGCATCGTTACACACGGCCTGGTTACGGGGAGCTAAAAGCGGAGCAGCCGTCGCCCTATGGCTCTATGGAAAGAACGGCTACTGTTTCTGTTTAAGGTTTTCTTCCATGGATACGCTGATGGCCGATGCGGCGTATTCCACCACGGAAGCCGCCGTTGCGATGATGATGATCCAGGAAAAGAGGTATCGTGTCCAGTCGCCGATATAAGGCCAGTAAACAGGACCCAGAAGGATGAAAAATGCTCCGACACCCTGGACGATGGCCTTGATTTTTCCGCTTCGTTTGGCAGCCACGGAACGGTTGTGTTTGGTCAGGATGATCCGTGAATAGGCCACAGTCACGTCACGAAGCGCCATGACCAGTGGAACAAGAAAAAGGATGTAATGAACGGAATGGTACTGAGCCGATGCCATGGACCAGAAAACAATAAGACGGCTGACGCTGTCGGCATAGGGATCGAGCATGGCCCCATGCTCGCTGACAAGGTTAAGCCGTCTGGCGCTGAATCCGTCAAGAAGATCGGACAGCTCGATAAGCCCCAGGAGAATGAGGCAGAAGAGAAGCATCCCGTAGGACCAGTCGCACACATTGAGTGTGATACCGAAGATCATGGCCATGGGAATCCGGGACAGGGTGATGAGCTGAACGATTATAAAATTGGATTTCACGATTCAATCCCCTGATATTTATGCGTAAGTCTTGAAGACATCCGTTTGCCAGAATAAGCTGTCAGTAAACCCTTGTTGTAATTAAAAAATTCAAACACTCTTTATCCAATTTACCGAACATTTGTCAACAGGAAACACGGCGTCAAAACGTCATGGATGAAGATCGGAGAAGCCTCAGGATGATTACAGGAATCGCGTCACGCCGCTTTTTTTTGTCTTCTGTCTTTTCTGATTTCCGGAGAAAAGGATGCAAGGATCCTGATTTTTTCAAGTTTCGGTGGAAGCGATCGGGTCATCTGGATTTTGAGATCATCCGTGATGGATTTGAGGCCGTTCAGGTGTTTCACCCCGCCATGGGCGAGAACCATGGTTTCAACATCAAGATTTGCCAGAATGTCAAGACTTTGCGCCATTCTTCTTTCCATGGGAACAGGAAAAGGAAGGACATACTTGCCGTTGATGCAGAGGATGACATCGGCGGCGTACAGGAGCTTTTCCTTTTTATTGTAAAACACCATGTCATGGTGTGTGTGCCCCGGTGTGCTGATCACCGCCCAGTCTTCGAATCCCGGAAGAACGGAGCCGCTGTCCAGCGGGTGATCGATACGGATTTTTCTGTCGTAAAACAGGTTTGACATGGGTTTTCTTGTGGTTCTCACCACATGATAGCCCAGAGAAATATCCACCTTGTGCTGGATAAAGCCCATGATCCCGCGGTACCATTCATTGATGCCTCTCGGCGCGGCAAGGGGCAACCCGTGTTTGCGGCAGAAGAAAGGAGCCCCTCCCCCGTGGTCCGGATGCGCATGGGACGCCACGACAAGCTTGACCGAGCTCAAACTTCTTTTCAGCTTTTTTTCGATATACGTTTCGACCCGAGTGATGTCACAGCGGCAACCGCAATCCAGAAGGAGGATTTTATCAGGGTAGACCGCAAGGTAAATGGTTGAAATGATGCCGTCGATGGTGTGGAGGGAAAAATCCTGAAACACTTGATTCATGACTCAATAAAACTCCGTTCATAATTAAAGTTTACTTTAACATTAGGTTTTATCACGGATCTTGTCAATGAAGAAGTGAAACCCGCCGCCAATTTTAACATCCGGTCAATGACACAAACCACCGAGAGTTGTCAAGACTCTTGTCAGGCGTGGTTCCGCAGCTTCAACTCCAGAGGATGTGGATTCAGATAAATCTGTCGACCAAGATAGGGTTCGCCTGTTTTCCGGACATAATGGTTGATCAGGGTCACCGGCACGATCAACGGCAGGGAACCGGCCCTGTAATATTCAATCACCTCATTCAGTTCCGCTTTCTCATCCGTCGACATATGCCGTTTGAAATAACCGGCCATGTGATGAAGAACGTTCACATGTTTGGGTACGGTGGCTTTGAGCTGCATGGCCTCGGTCAGCAGGGTTTCATACTGTCTCATATCCTCTTCAAGGGTTTCTTTTTTAAGGCCCGCCACCAGCTTACCCATCATCGAATAATGCTTGGGGCTGTGGGACATGATCAGGTATTTGTGAATGGTATGAAAATCCATCATGTGCCGGACATGTTTTTCATGTTTCAGAAGATCGCGCCAGCGTTTGAAGACAAAAATCCGTTCGATGAAATTTTCCCGGATGGCGTCGTCACACAGCCTGCCGTCCTCCTCCACAGGCACAAGGGGAAAGGCATTCACAAAAGCCCGTGCAAACAGGCCGGTGCCCTGATTCACCGGATAACCTTTGTCATTATAAACCTTGACCTTGTAAAGTCCGCTGCTGGGGGATTTCCCTTTGAAAATGAACCCGCAAAGATCTTGGGCCCCAAGTTCTCCAACCCTCTTTTCAGCCCAGGCCGTCATCATATCTGTGATATCCTGCCGTGACCTGTGGGTCATGAGCCGGGGATCTGCGGGGTCACCCACAAGGCGAAGCGGTTCCCGTGGCACGCCCAGTCCGGATTCCCATTCAGGACAGACAGGCACAAACTGAAAGAACCTCCCCAGAATATCCTTGATGAAATGATTCAACTGGTGACCCCCGTTCCACCTGACCCTTTCACCGATCAAACAGGCACTGACACCCACGGGTATAACCGTTTCCGGTGTTTTTTCCATTGAAAGACCTCTCTCTTTTGAAATTCTTGAACAAAATTCAGGAAACGCCCACAACTTGAAAACATCTATAGATACCTTATGTTGTTATAAAAACCAATCATTGAAACGGTCGTCGGCATGACGTCCATGTCAGGCTGTTCAATGAAAGACCTGGGGACAAAAGGAGAAATCATGGTTTTGACCAACATTGATTCACTGGCTGATCTGTGCTTTAAGCTGACCTGGGAAAAGGACGGTGTTAAACATGAGGAGCATTATTTCGGCGACGAAGTGAACCTTTACAGAGATTTTTTCCCTGGCGACATATCGCAGAAGCTTCTGAACCGGCCCGTCGGAGATGTTATGTCCTGGTCCTTCGAACCGGGAAGCCTGATTCCCGGCCACAGCGAGAAAAACCTCCACATCGTCCCTCACTCTCACTGCGATCTGAAAAACCTTCGGGGACAGGAATACCGGCTCCGTCAAGGCCGTTTCTATCCCAAGGGAATACTTAAAGGGATTGCGGGTGTTTTCAGTGAAAACATCACCCCGTTCCGTGTGCTTGAATGCAACGGGAGGCATATCACAGCGGATTTCAATCATCCTCTTGCAGGGCTTACCTTAAACGTCACTGTCGAGATCCTTGACATCCGCCCCAAGAAAAAAGAGCGGGGCGGCATGTGTTATGACTGGCTCGAACAGCTCACCGACGGGCCGGGCATCCAGGCCCGGATGAAAAACCAGGTGAGCGATTTTTTTTCTGACAGACCTTTTGCTCGGGACGACGAAAATCCCGATGCCTTGTTCTATAAAAAAGACAGACTTGTCAGCCATATTGACGAACGCGCCCGGCTGACCCTTTCGGAGGTTTATGGCAAAACCCTTGAAAATGGATGTTCCGTCCTCGATCTGATGAGCAGCTGGCAATCCCATATTCCGGAACCCCTCGAATTCAAAGAGCTTCACGGAATCGGGATGAATCCCCATGAGCTTCAGGCAAACGGCCGCCTGACGTCATACCAGGTCCACGATCTGAATGTGAATCCCATGATACCCTGTTCTGACAGAACATTCGACCATGTCATCTGTTCACTGTCCGTTGAATACCTCACCCGTCCCTTTGATGTCTTCAAGGATGTGGCAAGGGTTCTTAAACCGGGGGGATCTTTCATCGTCACGTTTTCAAACCGATGGTTTGACGGAAAATCCATCACGATCTGGAAAGAGCTGCATGAATTCGAGCGTGTCGGACTTGTTGCGGAATACTTTCATGCATCCGGGTTGTTTGACCGGCTGGAGACCCTGTCAGTCCGGGGTTACCCAAGGCCATACACAGACGACTATTTCCCGAAACTGAAACTGTCAGACCCCATTTATATGATCCGGGGTTTTAAAAAGTGAGACATCACGTCTTTCACGGCCAGTTCCTTGGCCTTGGCCTCCACTTCCACCGTGATGGTAAGGTGAATCCAGCATTCGGGGAAATCCGGCAGATCGATGTAATCCGCATGGTTTCTCGGATTTTTCCCGTGCCATGAGGCAAGAGGACTTGAAACATGGAACAGGGGTTCCCGGTTCCATGTTTTCATGGCAAGCTCCGTCGTTTCTTCAATGCCCACCCCGTCAGGCAGACAGCGGTGATGATGGACATCGTAAACAAAGGGAATACCGGTTTCAAGACACACGGGCAGAAGATCGCCCGGCGAGTAAACCCTGTCATCGTTTTCAAGGGTCAGACGTGACCGGATGGCATCCGGCAGATTTTCGATGTTTCTCAGAAGGCGTTCCAGCGCGGACGCCTTGTCCCCGTATGCCCCTCCCCCGTGGATATTGATCACGTCGGCGTTGACCAGATCCGCCAGCTCCGCCTGATATGCAAGCTCGTCGATGGATTTGGCGGTGACGTCGGCACGCGGCGAGGACAGCAAGGTGAACTGATCGGGATGAAAGCCGGTTCGGACATCATGGTCACGGCTGTAAGTTCCGCACATCCTGAATTTTTCTTCAACCAGTTGCCCATCGGGGAGATCACCGATGGCGTAACCCAGCTCCGGGTGTGTTTTAAGGGGCAGGATCTGGCTGTTGATCCTGAAATCCCCTATTCCGTTGTCCTTGCAGAAGCAAAGGGCTGCATAAAGGGCTTCGGCATTGTGCAGAACAAGCCCGTTCAGGTATCGGAGCTGTTCGGACCGGTTCTTTTTTGAGAGAAAAGCCGCCGTAGCCCTTCGGAACGTGATCGGCTGTTCTTTGAAAATGCAGCAGAGACCCCATCGGATCATATCTGGTCATTCCTTCATGATTTTGATTTTGTCATCTTTGCCACCTGCGGCACGAAGATTCATGGAATGAATATACATGACAACGTCAAAGGAGTCACTTTCCAATCATTTTTGGAGTGCAGCCTCCCTGATCGGAAGGCTGCACTCCACCGTTACAGAGCATCCTTTCCGGTTGTCATGAGGCCACGGCTTCGGCATGGGTCCTGATGAAACCTTCGGAGCGCATGTATTCGGTGTATCTCAGGAAAACATCGCGGTGAAGCGGTTCCATGGCAAGGCCGTTGACCGCAAGGAACTCCACGAGATTGGAGCAGGAATACCGCTGCCTCCTTACGGTCTGCATCTGGAAAAACGTTCGGCCTCCCGTTCCGGCAAGCACGTCGTCCACAAGGGGAAGAAACGCCGAAAGAGCCGGATCGTCCACAGCAGAACGCCTGAGCATGTTCACCCACTCATCCACGGAAAGCCGGTCCGGCGCATACCCGGCCCGGTCCAGTCCGTCAAGGAGATCGTTCAGGTTCAGAGGGAAAGGACTGACGATGTTGTAATTCCGGCCCAGGGTTTCCGAAGACAGGGCCATGTCCACAATGATCCGGCTGACATGATCCACGGGAAGCCCGTCCAGCTCCACACCAAGATCCGGAACAGCGTTGAACCGGGCACATGCGCTGATCATCCGGCAGAAAAAATCCTCGACGTTCAGAACGCCGCTCCGGCTGTCTCCGTATATGGGGCCGGGGCGCACGATGGTCACCGGTCTTCCAAGTTCCCTGTAGGCCCTGACCATTTTTTCCGCCACCCATTTGCTCTGGGAATAGCCGTAGTACAATTCGGCTGCACCCGGCAGTTCGCTGTCTTCGCCAACAGGATGGAAAACGTCGGGGTCCTTCCGTTCAAAAACCCCGATGGTGGACACATAGCACAGGGGTTTCACCCGTCCTTTTGCGGCAAAGGCCAGAATCTCCCGTGTCCCGGTGACATTGGCCTTTTTCAGAAGTCCGTAAGGATAGGAAAAATTCACCATGGCCCCGTTATGGATAACGGCGTCGGATCGTATCGCGGCTTCGGCGTACACCTCCTCATCAAGGCCGAAACGAGTCTTTGCCAGATCCCCCGGAAGAGCCGTGATCCGCTGCGCATAGGCGTTTTTCCAAATGCCGTAATGTTCAAGGTTGGATGCGATCCGCGCCATGGCCGTTTCGACGTTTCCGGCCCGGACAAGGCAGAACACCCGGGCGTTTGTCTTTTCAAGAAGATCCCTGAGGAGATAGGCCCCGAGGTACCCGGTTGCCCCGGTAAGGAAAACCTGGGAAAATTCCCGTCCATCCTCTGCTTGAACTCTGTCTTCCGTTTCGAACCCGTCCGATGCAAAAACGGCGTCGGCCAGCATCGTCTCCACAGTATCGCTTTCACGGTCGGCTTCCCCGTTCATCATCCGCTCAAGGGTTTCCGAAAGTTTCCGGACGGTCATGTTTTCGAACAGCCGCTGGACCGTGAGGGACACGCCGAATCGTTCATTGATTTCCACCAGCAGTTTCATGGCTTTCAGGGAATCTCCGCCCCATTCGATAAAATCGTCATCAATTCCAAGGAGCGGGATGCCCAGGTTCTGTTCCCACAACGCCGTCAGGATCTTTTCCGTGTCACTGACCGGCTGGGATTTCACCTGAACGCCGGTGTTTTTCCTGGGATCGGGCAGCCGGTTTCTGTCGATTTTTCCATTGCTGTTAAGGGGCATGGCATCAAGAAAAACCATATGGGTGGGCACCATCCATGGCGGGAGGGTTTTTGCCACATGATCCCGAATCATCCGGTCACCGGGAGACTGGGATTCCGGCAGATCCGCGACCAGCCAGGCCGCAAGGGATTTGTCGCCCGCATCATCTGTCACGACCTGAACCACGGCTTCACGAACTCCCGTGACCCCAAGGATCGCCTGTTCGATTTCCTGGAGCTCAATTCTGTACCCTCTCACCTTCACCTGATGATCCAGCCGTTCAATGTATTCCAGAGCCATGTCCTTCCGCAGGCGCACAAGATCCCCGGTCCGGTACATCCTGGCGTTTTCCTCGCCGCTAAACGAATCGGGAAGAAACCGGCTCCGGGTCAGTTCCGGCTGACCGTGGTATCCCCTTGTCACCCCATGGCCTCCGATAAAAAGTTCGCCGGGGATCCCTTTGGGCACAGGCTGAAGATCAGGACCGAGAACATAGAGCTTTGTATTGCCCAGAGCCCGTCCGATATGCACGCCCGATTCTGCCGTGATCTCAGCCGCCGTGGACCAGACTGTGGTTTCCGTGGGCCCGTAACAATTGAGCAGTTTTTTGCCTTTGGTCGCAAGAACCCCGGCCAGATCGGGTGAAAGGGGTTCGCCGCCGGTGATCAGCGTCATGTCCGGATGTCCCTCCCATCCCGCGTAGAGAAGGAGACGCCATGACGACGGAGTGGCCTGCATCAGGTTGACGGGATGGTTCTCCAGAAAATCCTTCAGAAGGTAACCGTCCCTGCCGATGTCCGGCGGGAGGATGTGCATGGTTCCACCCAGAAGCAGGGGGATAAACAGTTCGGGTTTCACCATGTCGAAACTCAGCCGCGTCAGACAGAGCATGGTATGGTCCGGCCTGAAATCCACGAGACGGTTCATGGCATGGACAAGATTCACAATCCCCTGATGCGTGGCCACCACCCCCTTGGGTTTCCCCGTGCTTCCGCTGGTGTAGATGATATAGGCCGGGTCCGTATGTGATACGCCGGTATCCGGAATAGCCGGGCTGTCAGACGTGCGGATATCCCTCAGGCATTCCCCGTCCCCGTCGAACGCCAGTGTTTTCACCCCGGCCCAGGCCCCATGGCCCTCGCGGCCCGGATCGGTGATGATTAGCCGGAGCCCGGCGTCAGACACCATATGCTTCAAACGGTCTTCCGGGTAGTCCAGATCCAGGGGCAGATAGGCCGCCCCGCTTTTCAGAATGCCCATCAGGGCGACCATCAGGGTCATGGATTTTTCCATGGCGAGTCCCACCACATGCCCCCGGCCCAGTCCCGATGCCTGGATCAGGGAGGACGCAAGACCGGAAAGCCGGTCCAGCTCGCCAAATGTCAAGGATTTGCCCTGAAACCGAAGGGCTGTTTTTAAGGGATACTTTTTCGCGTTTTCAGAAAAGATGCCATGAATGAGCCTGCCTTCCGGGTAATCCATGGCACTGTCGCAATTCAGGCCCATCAGCTCAAGCCGCTCATCGTCGGAAAGCATGGGAAGCGAAGAAAGGGGCTGACCCAGATGACCTGCAAAGTTCCGGACAAGCTGTGATAGATGGCCTGCCATATTGACCGCCAGGGCGTCATCGTACCGTTCGCTGTCGTACACGATCACGCCATAAAGACGGCCACGGCCTGTGTCATCGGGCGAAAAAACGAGCCGGACCGGAGCCTTCATATCCATCCCCCCTGCCGCATCCGGAAGAACGGTCCAGACGCACTGCACCGGATACGTATCGCGGGTCAGCCCGAGATAACGTTCCAGCATATCCACCGATATGTCTCCGTTGGATTTTGCCTCGGAAGCCAGCTGTTTCACAGTCAAGGCCAGCAGACCCAGGTTTTCGCCGGAATCCACGCCTGTCCTTATAAAAAACCGGTGCAGAGACATGTCCCGGTCCCCATGACCGATCTCGGCAAAATCCATCAGGATGTCGTTCTGCCGTCCGTACCGGGACAGAAGAATGGCCACGGCGCTTAAAACCATGTCTTTTTCCGTGAGGCCCAGCTCCGCAATCGCCTGTTTCCCGGTTTCGGGAAAATCCATGGAAAAGGCATGGGTTTTGAGACTGTTTCGCTTTTCCTGATCATCCGGAGCGCGATGGTTTGCGGGGAGCGGAATTCCCAGTGGCGCGTCGGCCAACTGTTTTTCCCAGTACGCCATCTGCCTGACGGCCACGGGTCCGAACATGCCCCGTGGAATGGCGTTACGTTTTTCCAGGTAATCCATCACGGATTTCAGAATGTCCGCCGGATCGGGAATAAAACGGATCATGTCCGGATCTGCGGCAAAAAGAGCCTTCATCGTGTTGGTGTTGTCCACAGTCCAGAAGCTGTAACTCTCAAACGTGTCTTTGTCATACCCGTTGATGAAGGGGTAAAGGGGGTAAAGGGCGTTGTCCTTATCTTTTCGGGTCTGCTTTTTCCAGGTCTCAAAGGGAATCCGTGTGAGCTTGTACCCTCTCTCCCTGATGAGCCTTGCGAAATCCGAGGTTGAATAAGGCCGCTTGTTGATCAGGTGGTAGATCCGGCCGGGAGTATCGCCGGATCTTGCGATGGCCGTAAGCATTCTGCACAGGTGGTCCACCGGTATGATGTCGAAATTCGTTTCTTCCTGGGGCACGGTTCCCATGCGGATACACCCCTTGATCAGCCGTGCGATGAAATCGCTTTCCTTCATGACTCCGCGTCCCGGCGTGCCCGCCACATAATCGAAGCGGTACACGTGAACCGGGATGCGCCAGCGTCTCGCCTTCAGGCACAGCTGCTCAGCGACCCACTTGCTCTGACCGTATCCGGTGGTGATGCCCCGAGGATCGTTGACCTCCTCTTCAAACCACCTGTTTTTCCCGTGAACCAGGGGGAGCACCGCCAGGGAGGAAATGAAATGCAGGGTTTTGATCTGAGAGGTTCCGGCCATGCGGATCACTTCCCGGGTCCCTTCGACGTTTGTTTTTTTAAGGGCGTCAAAGGGTTTCATCCAGTCCACCGTGGCACCGCAATGCCAGATGGTGTCGATCACCTGACACAACCGGGTGAACTCGTTCCGGTCAAGTCCGAGCCGCCATTCTCCCAGATCTCCCACCACGGCATGAATCCGGTTCAATGGAATGTCGTCCGCAGCGCCGAACCTTTTGACCGCGTCACAGATCCTCTCCATTCCCTTTTCCCGGCTCTCCGCCCTCACAAGGCAATGAATATCCGCATCGGTTTTTAAAAGGAGTTCCACCAGAAGGTACGATCCCAGATAACCGGTGCAGCCGGTAAGAAACAGGTTTTTGCCTGACGGGGAAGCCATGGGTGTTTCATGCCTGAACAGAAATTCATCCAGCTCCGTTTCCGACACAAGATCAAGGTGTGTTTCGGGAATCGTAAGCCCTTCGGCCACATACCGCGCAAGCCCCCGAATGGTCCTGTGGTCCTTGAACACCGTTGAAGGAATCTCCATACCGGCCCATTCTTCCAGACGGTTGATCACGCTGATCACGGCCACGCTGTCCATGCCCCATTCATCAAAGGTGCTGTCCGTGTCCACATCGGCCGCTTCGAAGCCCAGCATATCGGCGACCCTTTGTTTCAGAAAACCCGTGACGTCCTCAAAACTTCGTCTCACCGCCACGACAGCTTCCGGAGATTGAGCTCCCTGATCCCGGACCGAGCCATCCCCAAGGGCGAAATAACTGCGTGTTTCAAACACATAGCCCGGAAGAGGAAGTTTTTTAAACCGCGTCCGGACGGATTCGTCAAAGCATCCGCCGCTGACCCATTTCGCCGCTTTCTCACGCAACGAGCCCGAAACCGGAGTTTCAGCGGCATTCTCTTTCACGGCAACCCCTTCAAAAGCATCGGGGCTGTCCGTTTCTCCCGAAACAAAGCGCTGAAGAGCCGAGACGAGGGAATCTCTTCCACCCGCCACCACGGCAAGCCGATGCCGGTCATGATCCCTTCCATACATCAGTGTGTGTGCGTAATGGAAAAGGCCTTCCCCGGTCATCCAGCTGTTATTCCTGTCTTCCAGCCAGGCAAGGTGTGACGCGGCCATGCGAACCAGACCTTCCCGTGTCCTCGCTGAATAAACAGCGAGTTGCTCGGCGGAATTCTCAGCGGTCATGTCCGGTGCCGGATACTCCTCAAGGATCAGATGGGCGTAGGACCCGCCGAATCCGAACGAACTGATTCCGGCACGCCTTGGAAGGTCACGGCCATCCAAGTCATGGGGTTTCTTCCACGCCATCTTCTCCCTGTTGATGAAAAACGGTGACCCGCTCAGGGCTATCAGGGAATTGACCTCCTCAAGGTGGTTGTTGGGCGTGATGACCTGACGTTTCAGCATTTCCACAACCTTGATCAGCCCGGCAATGCCAGCTGCCGATTCAAGATGCCCGATCCGGCTTTTCACAGAGCCAAGGGCGCAGGCCCCGGTTTTTACACTTCGCCCCATATCCTTGTAAATGTCCCGAAATGCCATGGACAAACCGCTGATTTCGATGGGATCTCCGATAAAAGTCCCTGTTCCGTGGGTTTCCACATACCCGATGCTCTCCGGTTCAATGCCGGCCTTGAGAACGGCCTTGGTCACCAGACGGGCCTGGGACGGTGCGCAGGGCGCGGTCAAAGATTCTGTCCGGCCTCCATGACTCACCGCCGAACCCTTGATGACAGCATGGATAAAGTCCCCATCCCTTTGGGCATCGGCAAGGGGCTTCAGAAGAACGGCCCCCACACCTTCCCCCCTCACGTAACCGTCCGCGTTACTGCCGAAGGTGCTGCATTGCCCCTGACCGCTCAACAGCCCGGAACGCCCGAGGGACGTGAAATTTTCGCCTGAAATCAAAAGGTTCACACCGCCTGCGATGGCCATGGAGCAATCGCCCTGGCGCATGGCCGAGATGGCCCTGTACACCGCCACAAGGGAACTGGAGCAGGCCGTGTCGATGGCCTCGCTGGGGCCGTGGAAATCAAGGATGTACGATATCCGGTTGGCGATCATGGTATGGGCGAGTCCTGTGGCCATGTATGCCTCCGGTTCCGCGCCGGATTTGCGGATGACATCGTGGTAATCAAATGAGGAAACGCCCGCAAAAATCCCGATATCCGCTCCGGCCAGCTTCTGCGGAGCATACCCGGCATTTTCGAACGTGTTCCATACCGTCTGGAGAAACAGCCGGTGCTGGGGGTCCATCAACCGGGCCTCCATGGCGTTGATCCTGAAATACTCCGCGTCGAATCCGTCGATATCCTTGATAAAGCCCCCACAGCGCGCAAAATGCCCCCTGGCCGTGTCAAGGTAAAGCCCCCGGATATCGTCCGGGAAATCATGGACAGATGAAACCCCTTTTTCGAGATTATCCAGAAATTCCGAAGGGCTGTCCGCGCCGGGGAATCTGCAGCTCATTCCGATGATGGCGATGTCGTCCCCGAAGTCGCGTTCCTTTGATACCCCGGAATTGAGGCCAGGCACTTGGGCATCGTCGGACCCGGTAAAAAAATGGATCAGTTTGTTCACGGTGGGATAGTCATAAAACAGGGTGGGGGAGCAGATCCGGCCGGTCATTTTTTCCAGTTCTTCCGTCAGTTCCACAGCCTCGGATGACGTCAGCCCGTAATTCCCGAAAGGCTGGTCCGGGTCCAGTTCCCCGGAGGGGATATTGAAAAACACCGCCAGCTTTTCCGTGAGAGTGTACTGAAGGTCTTCGCGGTCAATCCCCGGCCTTTCCTGCCGGATCATCCGGCTCCCGGCATGAGCGGATAACCGGTCGATCATCTGAAATCCATGGTCAGCATAGCGTTTGCGGGTTTCATTACGCCTGATTTTTCCGCTTGTGGTCACCGGCAGGCTTTTCGGTGGCACAAGAATCACGTCGGACACGTTCAGTTCGTGGTCTTTCTTGATGACAGCGGCGATTCGCTTCAACAGTTTTTCCGTTATCCCGGTATCCACAGGTCCTGTGTATTCGGCGGCCACATACAGATCGTCGTCGACCTGAAACGATGCCACCCTGCCCGGCCGGATGCCTTCACCGGCCGTTTCAGTGCTGAGCTCAATATCCTGGGGGTAAAAGTTCCGCCCCTTGAAAATCATCATATCCTTTCGCCGTCCGGCGATGTAAAGTTCCCCGTTCATCATGAAACCCAGGTCACCGGTCCGGAGATACGGCCCGTCACCGTCGCCGGTAAACGCCCGGAACGTTTCATCGCTCAGTTCGGGCCTGTTCCAGTAGCCCCTGGCCACGCTGGGACCTTTGACCCATATCTCGCCGACGTGCTGATCCGCGAGAATGTGACGATTGTCAGGGTCCACGATGCGGACAAGCTGTCCATCGGGCGTCTTTCCATGGGCGATCAGCCGGACAGAGTCGCTCGTTCCTTCATTGACCGGCACCACAATCCCCCGGGAAAAATGGTCTTTATCCGCATGAACGTCATGGAATCGCGCGTTTTGAGGCGCACAACTGACAAACAATGTGTTTTCCGCCAGACCGTAGCAGGGCGTGAATGAACTCCGCCTGAATCCGTGGCGGCCGTACAGGGCGCAGAATCGGTCTATCGTATCACCGCGGACAGGTTCCGCTCCGGAAAAAGCGATGTTCCAGTGTGAAAGGTCCAGGTTTTCGCATCGCTTCGCATCGTATTTTCGCACACAGAGCTCGTATGCGAAATTCGGCCCCCCGCTGATCACGGCTTTCGTCCGTGACACGTTTTCAAGCCAGGACAAGGGATCCACCAGAAAATCCAAAGGAGACATGAGCACCGCCTTGTAACCGGAGTAAAACGCCTGAAGCACGATGCCGATCAGCCCCATGTCATGATACAGCGGAAGCCAGCCGACCCCGGTGACTTCTTCCGGTGCCCCAAGCCCGAACCCTTCCCTGATGAGTCCTTCGTTATGAATGATATTGCCGTGGGACACCATGACCCCTTTGGGATGGTTCGTCGAACCCGACGTGTACTGGATGAAGGCAATGTCATCCGGGCTGACGGCCGGATCGGTCCAGTGTTCAGCCCATTCACCGGTAAACGACTCGAACAGAATTTCCTCAAGACGTGTGCAGGTCCAGCCCAGTTTTTCGCCGGCGTCTGAGACGTCCCGTGTGGTGATCAGCCCCATAGGCTCCGCGTCGTCGATGACATGGTTGATTTTGCGGATAAACGAATGGGAAAAAGGCGGATAAAGCGGAATGGGTATCATTCCCGCGCACATGCATCCGAAAAAAGAAACCACAAAATCAAACCCCGGTTTCAACGCAAGAATCAGCCGGTCGCCTTTGTGAAACCGCTGCTGAAGATACCCCGCCGCTCTCAGTGAACAGTCATGCAGCATGCCGTAAGTGACGTCAAGGGATTCCGTGTTTGACAGAAATGAGTACAGAACGTGTTCGTTCAATGAAGCGTTGCGTACAAACATCCCGTCGACAAGTGTGGTCATTCTACCCGTTTTCATTTGATTTCCTTTCATTTTCTTAGATTTGACATATGTTTATGATTCGCGAAATATCGCGAACAGACCAGAATGATGTCATCATCCTGAATGCGACTCTAAAGGAAACAAACAATACCGGGACGTTATAACGATATGTGATATGCGATGCGTTTCGCATCAAATTTTTCAGTCATCCAGCGGTATGAACAGTCGTTCAGAACCGGGGCTTTTTCCGGAATTTATAAGAGTATGATACTGATTATATTTTGAATATTAATTATAGAAGTGTTTTAAAATAACCGCCTGCAATCCATGAAAGTAAAAAAGCTGGGATACCCATGAGGATATTCGATCATTATACGATAAAACTGACAACGTCACAGAACGTAAAAAGTTGCAATTCACGGTATCAATAGAGCATGAATCAGCATTAAAAATCAATGAAAAAATGTTTATAACATTAAAAATAAATCTTTATTGATTAATTGAAATAATTGGATATAATATACGAATTATCGTCACGACATGGATGATCCAATAAATTCGGACAAATGGCCTGGACAACCGGACCGACGACCATGTCCCGGACTCCCGCCCCATGACGTTTTCCCGTGAGGTTCTTTCACAAAAAACCGGAAGCCGCGTTAAGTCACCGGCTTTGATTTCCCTGGGGTTGGCATTGGCTTTTTTGCCGGGGGCCTGCTGAAAACCGCATTTTTCACATCAGATTCGGTAAAATCGACACGCTGGACTGAGCATTGGTCAAACATGGCACCGTTCATTTTCGCTTTGCGAAAATGTGACCCATCGAGAACAACCCTAAAAAACCGGACATTTCGAACATCCGAAGATTTCAGGGAAACACCTTTCATCATTGAATTCTCGAACGTGCTGCCTTTCAAATTGGCCCCCGTCATGACAGCGCCGTCAAAAACGCATCCCGTAAACGAACCGTTCGACAAATCACAACCCGACAGCTCAGAGCCAGAAAACCTGACATTGATCCACACACCGTTTTTCATGGACGCATTGGTTAGCGCCACCCCTCTCAATTGGACATTTTCAAATCGTACCCCGTTCATTGAAACCCGGCCCAGTCTCACCGCCGACATATCCGTATGTTTGACATCACTGCCTGTAAAATCAATCCCGTCCAGAACTGAAGCGTTCAGCACAACACCGTTCCACTGGGATTGTTTCATGGATATGGTTTTCATGGACGCGCCCAGAAGTTTCGTATGATCCAGGATCGTATCGTCAAAATCGCAGCTCACGAAATCGGAATAGCTCAAATCTGCAGAACCCAGATTTGAACCCCTGAACTTCGATTCACGAACCTGTGTTTTCCGAAGATCCACATACCTCAGATCTGACCCGTTAAAAGACGTCTCGACAAGAAAACAGTCGTCGAGTCTCGCGTTGCTGAGCATGGAACCTGAAAAGCTGCATTTTTCAGCTGTCAAACCCCTCATGTAGCTCCCGCTGATATCCGTTGATTCCATGTCCACTTTTTTCAAATATGAAAAACTGAGATTTGTTTCACGGAGCGTGGAATTCACCTTTTTCCGGGCTGCGAAAACAACATTCTCGCACTTGATTCCACTCAGATTCGCACCTGTAAAATCTGATGCATGAATTTCCGAATCATAAATATGAGAACCGTGGACATCGGCTCGCTTGAAATTGACGGCGTTAAACACCAGAGAAAGCACGGAGAAACTGACATCCGCCTGTGACAGATCCACCTGGGTAAAAGTTGTCTCACGAATATACGAGCCCTTCATTTTCGCGTTATTCAAACGGACGGCACTCATCTTCGAATCCGTCAGAACAACGTAATTCAGAACGGAATCCGCCATGGCCATGGAACTGAATTCCGATCTCTGGATTTTTGAACCGCTGAGATTGGAAGCGGACAGGGTCACTTTCCGGAAATTCGAATCCAGGATGATGGAATCCCTGAAATCCGCTTTGTCAAAGTTGGCCTGGTCGATGTCCACATGAAAAAACCTGACACGGTTCAGATTCTTCGATGGGCAGACAATGTTCTGAAAAGATTTGTTTTCAAAAATCGCGCCGCTGGACATATGAACCGTTTTTGGTGTTGCCGCCACCTTCACGCCACTTTTCGGAGGCCCGTCGGCGGAGCTGACGTCCAACGCTGAAAACCATGGACATAACGCGCAAAACAGTAATAATCGGATGAAAATAGGCTTCAAAAAGGTGTCCTCTTATAACGTTCTATCGAGGTCCAAAAAGCTGAAAATCGTCTTTTGCGGTTCCGGGGGACGGCTGTTTTTTTTCGCGATCCTTTCTGGCCGGCGAGGATTTATGAACCGTTTTCTTTTTTCGCGATTCATCCACATGGGACCTCGGCATGGCCTGGGTGGTGATGAGGATGTCCTTGGGGATGAAAACCTGGGTTCCCACGATGATTTCCTCAGGGCCAAGGGTTGGGTTGGATTCCATCAATCGTTCCGCATTCTCGGATTTCCCCGTATACCAGCGGGATATGATTTCAAGATTTTCATCCGCCCAGGTCACGGTATGAACGAATCCGGACACAGCCGGTTTGAGAGGCTTCCACTTTTTTTCATCGGTTCCGAACAGAGAACAGCCGCTCACCATGACGACAGCCATGATCAAAAAAAGGCATCCTGATTTTCTGAGTGATGAATTCATGGATATGTGACCCGGTTCCCAGCTCCTTACGACAACCCCATACTGGACTTATATACACTGGAATAGAGATATTCAAGATAAATGTTATGTGGTTGGTCAGGGAATATGAGTGGTCAGCGGCTTTTTTTTTCGAGAAAACGGGAGGCATTGACGTTCAGGGGATTGATGGCCAGGGCTTTTTTCATATGCTCGACGGCTTCGCCGTTCATTCCAAGCTTGTCTTCGATAACAGCAAGGTTGAAATAAGCCTGGTCCGTGTATGACGGGGAATATTCGATCACCTTTTGATACATCTCACGGGCTTTACCGTATTCCGAACGGGCGGCGTAACTGTATCCCATGTTGAAATAGATATCGGGATTCGAAGGATCCAGTGCCGCAGCCTTTTCGTAATACTCGACGGCTTTTTCATTGTTCTTCATGACCGTGAACACCTTCCCGAGCAAAAAGCACGTATGGCTGTTTTTCCGATCCAGACTGTAGGAGGTTTCAAGGGTGGCTCTGGCCTGGTCCATGTCTGAAGCCATCAGGGTTTCCCCGAGTCCGGCCAGAGCTTTGGAATAATGGGGATCGATATACTCCTTCCATAACGGTTTTTCATTCCGTTTGATTTCGAAAAAATCTGCGGCCTCTTTGTATCTCTTCATATTCAGATCCATGATCCCCGGTTTGATCTTTTCACCCACGATGGCGGATTCGGTCATAGCCGGTTCAGGGATAAATGATCTCAGAATTTTTTCAACACGGACTTTGCCGCGATCTCCGTATGAAACAGCAAAAAGTGCTATGACCGCAAAAAAACAAAGCCCATAAACCGCCTTCCTGAACGTCGATATGCGGCGGGGCCTCTTCGGAACATATTCACGGGTGAAGCCCGAGTCATCCTCCCTGATGGCCGTGCTCATGTCTTCGTCTTCGAACCTTCGCCCAGCAGAGACATTCAGATTTGTCTGGGTGAGACCTTCTCCACCTTCACTGCCGAACAGGTTTTTCATAAACTTCGCAAGGTCTTTCTGCGACAGGCGGATGGAACGTTCCTCCATAAACCGGTCAAGATCTTTCAGCATGCTGTCCGCTGTCTGGTATCTTTGGTCCGGGTTCTTTTCAAGGGCTTTGTTCAATATTTGGACAAGACCTTCGGGTATGCCGGGATTGTGCGTTTCAGCAGGCTCGAACACCGCGTTCCGTGCCTTGGCAAGAGCCTGAAACGTATCACCATCGTATATTTTTCGGAGAGTCAGAAGCTCGTACAGCACAATCCCCGTGGCAAAAATGTCCGACCTGTGGTCTATCACATCCCCGCTGGCCTGTTCCGGAGACATGTACGACACTTTCCCCTTGATGGTGCCGATCATCGTATTGCTGTTCTGATTGGCCGCTTTCGCAATTCCGAAATCGATGATCTTTACCTGACCGTCATAGGTGATAAAGATGTTCTGAGGCCCGATGTCCCGGTGGATGATTTTCAGATGCCGCCCGTCCTCGTCATTCAGGCTGTGGGAGTAATCAAGCCCGGCGAGTATCTGGCTGATGATATTCAGAACGATGCTGTCATCGATAAACCTGTTTTTCTCAACCAACCTCTTGAACGTGAAACGAAGATCCTTACCGGCCAGGTATTCCATGGATATGAAATAGCGGTCGTTGATGGCCCCGAAATCATAAAGCTGAACAATATTGGGATGATGAAGCCTTGCCGCCAGTTTCGCCTCGTCGATGAACGATTCGACAAGCTTCTCCTCGGAATTCAGATGATGAAGAATTCTCTTGATCACGATCAGCTTTTCGAACCCCTCTGCGCCTGTCAGCTTGGCCTTGAACAGTTCAGCCATTCCGCCGGTAGCAATGCGTTCCAGCAGAACGTACTTACCAAATTTGACAGAACCCTGAGAGTTGGGATTCATCGACTCAATCATTTAAATTATCTCGAATTTTACCGCGACCGGCATTCCGTTGCCATGCCCGTCCCATGACAAGCAGCGCATATCCAAAAACAACCCTATAGCACAATCGACGAAGCTCCTCAACCTCTTGTCCAGCGCAATCATTCAGCATTCACAACAATGCCGTTCACTTATCGCAATGAGCATTGAATCTAAAGCATTGTATTATTTTCCTGCCCAGTTTATAATCCGGACTTCAATCAGTACGTAATCGGGCAACGTACGTATCTCATCACCCAAAAAACACTATTATTGGCATGAACAGGCCGTGCATACCTGTTCAGTCAGGATGCATGGAAGGACTGTTGTCGTGGCAAAGCGTCCATCCATGCAGCGAAATCCATCGGAGATACCATTATGGCCATGATGACCAGCATGTCCATCTATTTATTTACCATTGTCATAACCGCTGCGGTTTTCGGACTGGCTGTCTTCATCATCACGACACGGTTCATCCGGCCCACCCGAATCGCGGAAGCCGAACTCCGGAAAGCACGAGACGAGCTGGAACAGAGGGTCAGGGAAAGAACCACGGAACTGGTCCTTATCAACAACGAACTCAAGGAAAGCCGGGAAAAATACCGCCAGATTTTCATCCATGCTCCGGCCGGGATATATGAAATCGACTTCGCCACCGGAAAATTCGTGAGCGTCAATGACGTGATGTGCGAGTATACGGGTTACACCCGGGCGGAATTCCTGAACCTCAGCCCCTTTGCCTTTCTCACCGAACAGGGCAAACTCATGATCAAAGAACGCCTGAACACGGTGCTCAAAGGGGAAAGCATATCGAAAAACGTCGAACTGGACATCGTCAACAAGGATGGAAGCTCCTTTTCTGCGGTTCTCAACAACAATTTCGTCTTCAAGGATGGCCGGATCACAGGTTCCCGTGTGGTGATCCATGACATCACCGAGCGTAAATTCGCGGAAAGGGCCTTGAAAAAAAGCGAAGAACGCTTCCGCAATCTGGTGGAATCCACCCGTGACTGGATCTGGGACATCGACAGAAACGGATGTTTCATCTACAACAGCCCCAGCGTTTCAACCGTCACCGGATACACAGCCCAGGAACTCCATGGCACCCGTTTCATCAACCATTTCCCCCTTGACGAACGTGAAAAGCTCCACATGGCTTTGATGAGAAACATCAGGCCCGGCGAGCCATTATCCACCATCGAATGCACCCTCCAGCACAAAAACGGCGAACGAAGAACCATTGAAACACGAGGCGTCCATTATTACGACGAATCGGGCAATGTCCTCGGAGCCAGGGGAATCAGCCGGGACATCACTGAAAAGAAACGAATCGAAGAGGAAAAAGCGGAACTGAAAAAAAACCTGGACCGCGCCAAAAAAATGGAGGCCCTGGGCCTTCTGGCCGGGGGCGTGGCCCATGACCTCAACAACATCCTTTCCGGCATCGTCAACTATCCTGAACTGATGCTTCTGGACCTGCCTCCGGACAGCCCCTTGCGTGATCACGTCAGAGCCATCTATTCATCCGGAAAAAAAGCCGCCGCCATCGTGGACGATCTGATCACCATGGCCCGGGGTGCCGCCCGGAAAAATGAAATCATGAACGTCAACACCGTCATCCGCGAATATCTTCAGTCTGCCGAATTCGCCGGTCTGAAAGCCTCCCGTCCCGAAGTCCGGATCGAAGTCTCCCTGGACATGGATCTTCTCAATATCCAAACCTCCCCTGTTCAGGTCAAAAAAGCGCTGCTCAACCTGGTGGTCAACGCCGTGGAGTCGATCCAGGGTCCAGGCCATGTCATTGTCTCATCCCAGAACATCACCCTCCAGGAACCGATTCGCGGATTCGATGAAATCCCTCCCGGTGAATACGTTCTCCTTTCAGTGGCCGACACAGGCGGCGGCATTTCGCCCGAAGACATGGAGCGGATTTTCGAACCCTTCTACTCCAGAAAAGTCATGGGCCGGAGTGGAACAGGCCTTGGCCTTTCCATTGTCTGGAACACCATCACCGAAAACAAAGGCCATATCAACGTGACCAGCGGAACAAACGGAACGGTTTTTGATCTTTATTTCCCGTCAACGCGTTTTTCCCTTCCTCATAAAGAAGACAACATCACGCTGGACACCTTCAAAGGCCAGGGCCAGAAAGTCCTGGTGGTGGATGATGAAAAATCCCAGAGGGACATCGCGAGCCAACTTCTGAATACCCTGAGTTACGCAAGCGTAGCCTGTGAAAGCGGAGAAAAAGCCGTGGAATACCTGAAAAATGAGCGGGTTGACCTGGTTCTTCTGGATATGATCATGGAACCCGGCATGAACGGCCGGGAAACTTACGAAAAAATCATCGAACTCCACCCGAAACAGAAAGTCATCATCACCACAGGCTACGCAGACACGTCCGAAGTGAAGTCAGCCCAGGAGAAAGGGGCGGGCGACCTCCTGAAAAAACCTTACACCCTCGAAGAGCTTGGAACTGTAATCAGTCGACATCTGAATGCCTGACAAAAAAAAGGCTTTCTCTTGATTTCCTGATCCTGAAACGATAGGTATGAACCGTTTTTTCCAAGATAAAAAAATCCCGAAACACCCGGTGAGACCGAGCGTTCCGGGATTTTCAAATTCCATGATTCAAAGTTAAATAAGGATGACATATGAGTGACACACCGCCATGCCCCGCATGCAATTCGGAATACACCTATGAAGACGGACCGCTGTTTGTCTGTCCGGAATGCGCCCACGAATGGGCCAAAGACACGTTGGCGGAAAACGATGATCAGCCACGCGTTGTCCGGGATTCCGCCGGAAACGTGCTGAACGACGGAGACACCGTGACGGTGATCAAGGACCTGAAAATCAAGGGGTCCACGTCGGTGGTCAAAGTGGGAACCAAGGTAAAGGATATCCGCCTTGTGGACGGAGACCATGATATTGACTGCAAAATCAGCGGGATCGGTGCCATGCAGCTGAAATCGGAATTTGTCAAAAAAGTTTGAAGATCCGGCGAGACTGTGGCCGCAATCCCCCTGGGATCAGATTTTGAACTGGTCCACCGTCTTCTTGAGGTTCTCGGAAAGCCTGGCCAGATCCTGGGCGTTATCATTGATCTGGTTGCTGCCCGAGGCAAGCTCTCCCATGGCCAAGCTGACATTGCTGATATCCTTCGATATCTCCACAGATACCAGGGAACTGTGGCCAACATTTTCATTCACGTCCTTGATGTCCTGAGTGGCCTTGGAAACGTTCCCGACAATCTCGCGTGTGGCGACTGACTGTTGTTCGACAGCGCTGGTGATACTGAAAACCGCGTCATTGGCTTTCTTAATGACATGCGCAATATCTGAAACCTGCTCAACGGTTACGGTGGTCGTTCCTTGTATGGCTCCGATTTTAACCTTGATGTCCTGGGTGGCGGCTGCGGTTTGCTTGGCCAGTTCTTTGACCTCATTGGCGACAACGGCAAAACCTTTTCCGGCTTCACCGGCCCTTGCAGCCTCAATGGTTGCGTTCAGAGCCAGAAGGTTGACCTGTTCGGAAATGTCCGTGATGGTTTCGATGACTTTGCCAATGGATATGGCCGCGTGACCCAGTTGTTCCATGTTCTCGGAGGCGTTTACCGCTTTGCGGGACGCCTCGTCAAAAATGTTTCTGGCCATTTCCGCATTATCGGCGATCTCGCCAATGGTGGCCGCAATCTTTTCAGAAGCCATGGTCACCAGTGTGGTATTGGCGGCAGATTGCTCCATGGCAGCTGAGATACTGGTCATGCTGGCGCTCATCTCTTCGGTCGCAGCGGAGACGGTTTTCGACTTTTCCGATGCATTCCGGATGGAGATGGCCATGTGTTCTGAAATGCCTGACAAGTCCATGGATGAAGAGGAGAGGGTCTTCACACTGCCGGAAATGTCTTTTATGATTCCCTGAAGCTTGTCGATAAACTCATTGAACCATCGGGCCAGTTCGCCCACTTCATCATGGCCTGTCACCGCCAGTCGTTTGGTCAAATCGCCCTCTCCCTGAGCGATATCCTTGAGCCCCAACACAGCTGCGTTCACAGGCCTGGTGATGGTCCTGCTGATAATCAGCGCAAGACAGATGCCCGTTGCAAGACCGGCGGCCAGGATGAAAACCAGCCAGAATACAGAGCGGTCATAGGTGCCTTCTGCCTTTTTGTGCTCGGAGGTGGCGATATTCAGGTTCAATTCGGTCAGCCTGTCCAGAGTGTCACGCATGACCCCGAAGGTCTGCATGGCATTTCCCAGAGACAGATCCAAAGCCAGCCGACGGCCTTCACGGGTGTCAGACGCGCGGCCATCAACGACTTGACGCGACTCGGTGAGCCATTGGGCATGAGCTTTGTCGTAGTTTTCTATGAGGGTGCGTTCCTCTCGCGTGGCCGGCAACGATTTCAACCTGCTCCAGCGATCCTCGGATTGTTTGAGATTTTGTTCATAGTCGGCGAGCATCTGTTTGAAAATATCCGAATTCACATTGGCGATAATCATCGATCGCTCAGCCACAAGCATCTGCTGAAGATCACGGTCGACCTCAAGCAAAAGGTAAATCCTGGGCAGCCTTAAACTGAAAATTTCCTGAAGGTTTCCTTGAATGTTACGTGTGTTATGAAAGCCGGCAAACCCAACAGCACCCATAAACAAAAGCATCAATGCAAATCCTATGATCAGCTTCTTGCTGATATTTAAATTCCTGAACCAGTTCATGAGAGCCTGTCTCCCCTGTGAGGGTTTTTTCTTGGGCACTGGCTTGCCATACCGCCGCATTGTTAATTTTTACTTGACCTTGTCCACATCGATCCCGAAGGTTATAGCCCCGATCACTTTCTTGCCATCCAGAACCGGGACAGACACCTGGACGAGATAGGCCTGTGAACTGTCATCAAATTCAACCTCGTCGACAAATACCGCCCCCTGGCCGTTGTTGAAGGATTTTTTGAATTTGGCTTCATCGCCCTGCCAGTAGTCTGAGGTTTTATCTGTCATGGCCACATTGGCCCCCTGATTGTCCATGACGAAAATTTCGGCATAATAGGGTTCCGACTTCTGAATTCGGCTCAGGCTCTGTCCGCATTGACTTGCCATCATGGCCTTCATGACTTCGTCGACACCGGCCGTCTTTTGCCATGTTTTGTCCTTCGCTTTGATTTGCTCCAGAGTCTTGCCCTTGGCGTTCTCGGCTGCAACGGCTTTCACAATGACCGGATCTTTACCGTATGCGGCCAGTTTTCCATGAGCCAGGTCTTTAATTTTTTTGGGTGCTTCTTCGGAAAATGTCAAAGTCATCGGTGAAAGAATCAATAAAGCGGCCATCATCAGAATGGATTTTAGAACTGATTTTTTTTTCATTTTATTGCCTCCTGGTAACGTGATCATCTCCATCGCCATTGCATTGCCAAAACCGTTTTCCTGTTTTGTGATTTCCGATTAACGCGATCATCATGCGGCAGAACTGTGTGGTGAAAGGAAAAACAGCCTCAGACAATTCCATTTGACTCATTTTATGTGTAAATCGGCTATTAGCGTTTAAACTTGAGGGAAACAATCGTAACCGTTCAATAAACCCGATTTACCCGGCAAATCAACAGCGCTATGAAAAGGTATAACTCCCAAAGACCAACTTGACGATGGGGGTGTGATTCATCATTTTCCATGTTTTTGTTTCAACGGCACGAATCCCGGATGAATGGTTTTCGCAAGGCATTCAAGCCCGTCCACCATCCGGGGTGTGGGCCGGTCAAGGATATCCGAATCGATAATGTAAACCCTTTTTTCCCGGACCGCTTCCAGATCGGGCCAGGATTCCCATTCTTTTTTGACATCCTCGAAAACAAGGCCCCGTGTCATGCTGGTGATAATCAGGATATCGGGGTTCAACGCCAGAATCTGCTCCCGTGAATACCGGGGGTAGGCGGAACCGCCCCCGGCGAGATTCACTGCACCCGCCGATTCCAGAAGCTCGTGAAGAAAAGATCCCTTTCCGGCGGAAACGATGGGTGACACCCCGATCTGGAGAAACACCCTGGGGCGTTTTCGGATGTTCCGGGTGAAGGCCTTCACATGATCGATCCGGGCGTTCATGGCACGGGTAAGCTCACGAGCCTTTTTCCGGGCATGGAGAAGTCCGCCCATCTCGGTAAGCGCCCCGATCACCGACCGGAGATCGTGGGGATCGAGGACATACACGGGAATTCCAAAGTCCGCCAGCCGGAGCACGGTGTCCTTGGGGTTCCCGTCTTTCACCGCCAGACAGAGGTCGGGCTTGAGCCGGAGGATGCGTTCCAGATCCGGCCGGATGTAGGACCCCACCTGGGGCAGCTTTTTTAGTTCCGCCGGATAATCGCTGTACTGTGTCACTCCTTTGAGAACGTCCTTTCGTCCCAGGGCGCAGACGATCTCGCTGAGGCTGGGGGCAAGAGCCACCACCCGTTTCGGATCATCGGGAATGCTGACCGTCCGCCCGGCCTGGTCGATAACGGTCCGGACGGCCCATGACGGTTTTGCCACCATGAACAACAGGCCTGTCAAGCAGACCGAAAGAGCCGTTCGAACGAATTGTGTCTTCATGCCACCTCCTTCACACCGCCGTCAGTTTGAACACCAGGGGCACCACCACCCACATGGACACCGGGCCTCGGCAATCCGTCCCCGGCTCGAAAAGCCAGACTTTCACGGAATTGAGGGCCGCCTGGTCAAGCACCGAAAAGCCGCTGGAACGCCGGAGGTTCAGCTCCCTGACCCGGCCGTCCGAATCCACCAGCACATTGATCTCCACCATGCCTTCAAGACGCCGGACACGGGCCGTTCGGGGATAAACCGGGGGCGGGTTGAGGCTGTAAAGGGGAACGGCTTTCCGTCCGGCGTCCATGGTTTTGTCTTCGGCTCCATGCATCCCCGGTGCCGCCGGATGCCCGTCCGGGTTGTTTTCGCCGGGACCAGCTTCCCCGGCACCGACACCTGTTTTATCATTTGAAAGGATACCGGTGAACGCCTGTTCCACAGACGTTTCAACACCGGCCGTCTCCGGTTTGTCCCCGTCTTCCGGCAAACCGGGGGAAAGGTGCCGTCGGTCAGAAAATTCGGCGTCCTGTTCCCCATGCTCCGGAACTCCGTGTTGTGTCAAGGTTTTTACAGAATTCCGGCGTTCTTTGGGGGATAGCTGGAACCCTTCAGGCTTTCCACGGTTCCCGCTGATCATGTCGAGAGTCACTTCCACATAACCCTTCGATTCCTCAAGGCCGCCCGCGTCCGGCCGGATTAAAACCAGGCAGGCCAGTATCAGGGCATGCAATGTCAGGGAAACCGTAAGGGAAATCATGGATTCTTTCATAACCGTCTCCTTGTCATCCATTTAGGGACTCAACCGCTCCATGGTTCCCTTGATCAGGGCATTGAATGCCATTTCCATAACAACCGGGAGTCCCTGGCCCGCGCAGATATCCGGAATATCGGTCACAGGTTTTCCCGCAATGTCCGACGCCATGGCAAGGGCCATGGTTTTAAAGAAAGACAAATCCCTGACCAGGCGGTTACCATGGGCATCGCTAAGGGCCATGGCCCCTTCAATAAACGACGCGTATCGCGGAACAAGGAGCAGGTGTTCAAGCTCCGCCACTAGATCATCCTTATCCATGGCGCAGTCGCAGGATGATTTGTGGAGAAGGGACTGAAGCGACATATTCCTCTCCATCATCCGGTGGTAAACCGGTCTCTCTTCGGCAATGCCGTTCTGCATGAAAACAGCTTCTTTCACGGCCTCGTACACCGCCGTTCCGATGAGTTCCCCCATTTTTGAATGACCGCCGGTGTTTTCAACAGGTTTTCCCTCGCCGCCCGCCACCAGCACATTATCCGTTCCCGTGCCGGTGGCGGTATAGTCTATGGGAGAAAAGGAACTTCGGATGTCCAGGTCCTGAAGGGCCGCTGTCTTGGCTTCGGTGGCTGTGACCAGGGCCCGTGCCATGGCCCCCCGGCTCAGACGGCGGTTGGTGAGCAGAATGATGTTGATGGTTCCCGGTTCCACATGCTCTCCACGGTCTTTCGAAGTCCTGAGGGCGTTGCCACGGACACCGGCAGTGACAAGTGCCACCACCTTCAGGAACTGGAAGGACTTCTCTTTCACCGCCAGATGATCCATGTCGGCTCCGGTGAACAGAAAAGCTGTGGTTTCGCTATGGAGGTTCAGCGCTGAAAAGGCCCGTTTTTTAAGCCCTTCAAGCCCTTCATCATGGCCCATGCTCCAGGTCTGAGGGGGGAAATAATGATTCCCCAAAACCCGGACACCTTCCCTGAACCCTTCCAGGGTGGACATCACTTCCTGGGGCCGGGCACATTCAATCACCAGGCTCTTGTGGATAAAATCGAAGATCGCGCTCTGCCTGACCGAAGCCTTCCGGATTGAAGGAAGGCCCACATCCAGTTTTTTTTCTTCGGCCAGATCCGGCCTCAGGTTATTGGGATCAGAGTTCCGGAAAAGGTCGGGATAAAGATCGGCGGCAAGACTGCCCACAAAATGACCCATCCGGCTGGATGCCCGGCAGGTCAGATCACAGGGATAAAAACGGATTGCCCTGTTTTTGACAGCATCCACATTCTTAAAAATCGGTCGTGAAAGAAGCCCCGACTCCGCAGACCGGTCCTCACCGCAGCCGTACATCATCTGGGGATTGAAGGCCGTGAACTCTTCAGGCTCCATGGACACGATGGCACCATTTTTACCGGTCTTCGGCGGAATGCCCCCCGCCGCCCGAATCAATTCGTTTTGAAAGGAATCGTCGCCCGGAGTCATCAGCGAGTCCCGGCCCATCAGCCGCAATACACGTTTCCGTTTTTCCATGTGGACCCGCCCGACGATCTTCGCGATGCGTTCCATGTCCTTCCTTGAGGCTTCCGTCACTTCAAGCGCCTGGGCTTCACAACCGCAAAGCCGGCCGAGAACAGCTGTAAGTTCGTATGCACGGTTTATGCTTCCAATATTCCACTGAACCACGGGACAGATCTTTTCCCAGCCTGGAATGCGGTCATGATGAAGGTCAGCCACAATCAGAAGATCCGGGGACAAAGACCGGATTTTTTCCGTGGACGGTGAAAAAAAACCGCCCACAACAGGCCGGAGTGTTGCCCCGGACGGATAAAGATCATGAAATGTCACCCCGGCCACACGGTTTCCGGCCCCCATGGCGAACAACAATTCAGTGAGAGAGGGAACCAGACACACAATCCTTTCAGGCGGTTTTTCAAAACACACCTCCTTGCCCCGGTCATCTCTGATGACGCTGGAAAAGGCCAGGGCCGATAAAGGACTGACTATCACAAGCACGATCACGACCCGGACCACCATGCGGCTGGCCGTCAATAACGTTGGTTTTTTCACCCTAAATATCCTTTCTCCCAAGGGATTAGCCATTCTGTCCTTGGGCCCGTTAACAGCAAACAAAGTATGAATGATGATAAAAAAGAGAGCCCGGCCCGGATCGCCGGTCCGGAGACATGAACCTTGATCCGGGCAAAGGAAAATGGTAAAAACGAACTGTTCAATGTCCGTCCCCCCCCCTTTTAGAAGGTGGCGTCTTCAAAAGGGGGATGACCTTTTCCTGAACCGGGCTCCCCGCTCACAGACTCACTTTGACCCCCGCGTAACCGGACAACCCTGCGGTGGCGTAAGACCAGCATTCCTCATATTTTTCATCAAAAAGATTGTCGATCCGGCCGTAGATTTCCACCTGTTTCGTCACCTGATACGACAGGGCAAGATTCGTAAGGGTGTAGGCTAAAAGATAATCCACGCGATTGCCGTCGGCGTCTTTCGCATAAGCGCTGTCCCTGCGTTTGTCGAGATACCGGACGTTCAGATCGGCAAGGGCTTTTTCCATAAAGCGGTATCGGACGTTCAGGATGTATTTGTTGTAGGGTCTTCGTGCCAGCCTTTTCCCGTCCGGATCTCTGGATTCCGTGTAATGGTGGGCAAGATCAAGATCGAGGTCTTTCACGGGTGACCATGATACCGAAGATTCCACGCCGCTTGTCTTTGTCTTTCCGGCTAGCTGGTTGTACCGGGATGTTGAAAAATCGTACACAATACGGTCGTCAAAAATCATGTTGAAGTAAGTGCAGCTGACGTTCACCCCAGAATCTCTGAACGCCTGCTCAAGGCCGAAATCCCAGCCCCTGCTTTCTTCCGCTCCAAGATCTTTGTTGCCGTAGGTGGGTTCGAACAGCTCGTACAGTGTGGGGGCCCTGAAACCTGTTCCGTAGCTGGCCTTCACGGAGGTTCCTGTTTTGAATGCGTAGGAGGGCGCAAGACGGAACGTGGTCTTGCCGCCAAACCGGTCGTGGTCGTCAAAGCGGGCGCCGACGATAACCGTCACGGCATCGTTGGGCGCATACTGTTCCTGAACGCGCACACTGACAATGTCCGAATCCTTTTCGGGCAATGCAGCGCTTTCCATGATTTCCCGGTAATACGAAACGCCGACGGACACGGTGCTTGCATCAAAATTCAAGTCGCCTGTGATGTCCCCTTCATGGGTCCTGCCTTTATAAAACCCGCCGTCAGAACCATCGTTTTCTGTGTATTCCCGTTTCTTGTCGGCCAGTTGATACGACAGGCGGGTGGTGATAAAACGGTCCGCGAACCGGTTGTTCAGGCTCACCTTGGACAGACTCTGCCGTGAATCCACACGCCGTTTGTGGGGGCTTGAAAGATCAGGCACGGAATTCCAGTTTGCATCGTAGGCAAAGGCGTCTCCGGCAAAACCCGAACCGTAATCGTCCAGGTCCGTCCTTGAATCGGTGTACCGGGTCACCAGGTCCAGGCTTGCATTTTCAGAGAAATCACAACCCGCCCGGCCGGAAAACGAATCATTTTCATAGGCGTCTTTTTCCTTGGTGTTGCCGTCTTTATTAATTCGATCGTTGTCATCGTCGGCCACGGAAAAACCGTCGGATCGGATGCCCGAAACGGCCAGGGCATAGTTCAAGGACGACGCCGAGCCCGAGGCCCCGGCCGCCGCCTTCACCGTGCCGTAAGATCCGCCGGAGACATCGGCGAAAAATGACCCCGGCCCTTTGCCCTTTTTCGTGATGATGTTCACCACACCCGCCGTGGCGTTGCTGCCGTACATCACGCTCATGGGGCCTTTCACCACCTCGATGCGTTCGATGTTGTCCACGGTGAGGTTGGACAGTTCGGCGCTGCGGTTGGCTGACGAGGGATCGTTCAGCATCACGCCGTCCACAAGGATCAGGGTGTTTTTGGAATCAGCGCCCCTTAAAAAGACCGAGGTCTGGGTTCCGGGGCCGCCGTTTGCCGCCACGTCCAGGCCGGGAAGCCCTTTTAAAATGTCGGCAACCGACGACGCTTTCTTCGCTTCGATGTCCTTTGCCGTGATCACCGTCACTGAATTGCCTCCGGCCTTTTCCACCGGAATTTCCGTTCCGGTGGCCGTCACCAGCACCTCCGGAAGACGGGTGACGCTGTCTTCGGCATACGCGCCACACACCGCGAAAAAAACATATCCTGCAAAAAGAACCCCGGCCATTCCCTGTTTGATCATGCTCTCCTCCTGGTTTTCCGGCCGGGGCGGCTGCAAGGCACAAAAAAACCCCGGACCGATATCTGTTATCCATCCGGGGTTCCCTGTTTCTCCAGAATGTTCAAAGGGAATCGCTTCCATGGTCCGTGAAAGCGGCAACATTTCCCATGTCGTTCAGGCAGGTCTTCTGACTTTCCGGTTCGTCCTTGCCCTTCGCCTTCCGTTTTTTAAACGCGGCATCATGAAGGGTTCGTCCCCGGTCACAGCGGCGGGCCCGTTCCCGATTTTCACGGGATTCCCTATTCTCCCGGAATTTTTATTCCGGGCACCTGAACGTTATTTTTTTTTATTTGGAACAGGACGTGACAAACCGACCGTCGGCTTTTTTATCCAGAACCTCTTCCCTTTTTCCGGTCAGCCAGCCCGAGCGGACATCGCCCGGAGGCACGTCGAACTCCGGGGCGTAGGGTTTGATGTCCAGAAGTGGCGTTCCATCCAGAACATCCACACCCAGAATCTCAAGCGTGGCACCCCGCACTGCGGCGAGCCGCACGATGGACAATCCGATGGGATTGGGCCGTCTTGGGGCACGTGTGGCGAAAAGGCCCCGCTTTTCCGTATCCATGAACGGCGTCACCGTCAGGCTGAAGCCTTCGGATTTGTTGAAATGGTAAAGAAGAATCACATGGGAAAACCCTTCCAGGTCTTTGAGCCCTTCGGCATACTCCGGAAACAGCTCCACGGTGCCGGAAACCTCTTCCGCACCCCTGGGCTGAATGGGCATGCCTTCCCTTTCACGATAGGGGCTTCGAATCGTTCCGATGGGGGTCAGGGTGATATCCATGATTCCTCCTTGCGCCGCATCCGGCGTCAATGCTTCATATGGGGGTTCAAATGATCCATGGCCAGTTTCAGGTGGCCGATCCAGATGGCGGCCATGTTATCGTACTCCGCCGTCCCTTTCAGCACAGGAACGCAGGTGACGCCCGCCTTGGTGAGAATGGACTTCCAGCTGTCTTCCTCATCGCCGGCCATGTCGTTCCGGGCGTGGTCACCGGCCACGGACATGAAGGGAACAAGAAAGGCTTTTTTTATGTTCTTCTCTTTCAGCATGGCGGAAATATCTTCGATGTCGGGGGAGCCTTCCACCGTCCCCACAAACACGTTGGGATCCTTTCTCTGAAGATGGAACATCATGGCCGCATAAAAGGCGTTGGACGGATGGGGGCTTCCGTGGCCCATGAGCACCACGGCGTCTTTGGACGTTCTCTCTTTGGGGATATTCTCAAGAACGGCCCGGCACACCCTGTCCATGTCGTCCTGGCTGGTCAGCAAAGGGTTGCCCAGCACAAGACTGTGAAAACCGCCGGACATATGTCTGAAAGCCGAAACCGTCTTTTCGAGATCGTCGTATTCTTCCCCCAGAATGGTATGGAGGGACTGGACCGCCACATCGGTGAAACCCTGGTCCATCATCCTCGCAAGGGCCATTTCCACGGAGTCCAGCTGTTTTCCCTGGGCCGCCAGTTTCTTCCGGATGATGGTGGAGGTGTAGGCCCAATGCACGGGCACATCGGGGAAAGATTTTCTCACCTGTGCCTCGATGTTGGCGAATGCCCCTTGGGCCTCGGGCATGCTGGTGCCGAAGGCCACGAGAAGAATGCCTTTTTTTGAGGGAGTCTCTTTGCCGTGATGACCGGCCAGACAGGGGGTCGAAATAAAAACGGTGACAAGAAGTGCGGTGCACAGCAGGTTTTTCAATGTTCTGTTTTTCATGGTGCGGTTCTCCGTTCCGGCATGCGGTTTCAGTGAAACATTGCGGTTGCCCGGAGAAAAAAAATCCCCGGACCTCTTGAAAAAAGATCCGGGGATATCCCATTTATCCATGAAGATCTCGGAAAACCCGTCTCCGTCCGCGAGACACATTGGGTTTCCATTCGCCAAGGCAGGTCTTCTGACTCTCCTTCCTTACAGGCAGCCTTCCCGGTCTGTTCGACCAGTGGCATATAAAGCCGGTGAGGTTTCCTTTCAACCCGTGAAAAGACAAGGATTACAGCGGCGGGCCCGTTCCCGGTTTTCACGGGATTCCCTCCGGAACGCCTGATGATCGCGGGTTCCGGCTCGTATCGAGCGCCTTTGCGTTGAAAGTTATCCCTAACCCATGGGAAGAACGCCTGTCAAGAAAAAATATCCAAAGCCCCTTGCCAGACATAACCAAGTAGGTTATTTTAAAGCATGGAAAAATGACACCTCACTGCAAACTCCATATCGTAAAAGCCCTTATCCAAGACGGCAGGTTACGATTCACTTTTTCAGCACTTGAAGGTGCTGCGGCGTTGGGGTTCAATACTGATGATATTATCAGAATGGTCATGGGTCTGACGGTAAACGATTTTTATAAAAGTATGACGACACACGCAGATCATCGGATTTGGCAGGACGTTTATAACGCTAAAACATCCGTTGGTGATGTTTATTTAAAACTGACGGTTATCGACGATGTGCTAATCGTATCTTTCAAGGAGTTATAATCATGAAATGCCCCTTATGTGGACACCCCGATTTAATTCATGACACGCGTGAAAAAACTTATACATACAAAGGCGAATCAACCATCATTCCCTCTGTGACGGGTGATTTCTGCCCATCATGTGGCGAGACCGTTCTCGACAAGGACGAGGCTGTCAGGGTCAATGCTTCAATGCTTGAATTCAATAAACAGGTCAACGGGTCCATTGTTGATCCAATATTTATTACAAAAGTACGAAAAAAATTATCATTGGATCAACGGGAAGCCGGTGAAATCTTTGGGGGTGGCGTCAATGCGTTTTCCCGTTATGAAAACGGTAAAACCAAGCCTCCGCTGTCACTTGTAAAACTACTCAAAGTCCTCGACCGGCATCCTGATCTTCTTTCAGAGATCCGGTAGATCATCAAAGTATCATATGCCAAGTGATTGATATTTGAAGGTCTCTTTCAGAACAGCGACACCATCATCTTCGTTCCGATGACGTAAAGAAAAAATGCGAACAGCTTTTTCAGTTTGTCCACCGGAAGGTTGTGGGCCAGCCGGGCACCCAGAGGAGCGGTGAGGACGCTGGTGGTGACAATGCCCAGAAGGGCCGTGAGATGAACGTAGCCCAACGTGTGGGGTGGAAGGCCGTGGGCTTTCAGGCCGTTGAGCACATAGCCAATCCCGCCGGAAACGGCGATGGGAAAGCCGATGGCGGCGGATGTCCCGATGGCCTGATGCATGCTGGCGTTGCACCAAGCGAGAAAGGGCACGGACAGCGATCCGCCGCCGATTCCCACAAGACTTGAAAAAATCCCGATGACACCGCCTGCCCCGGCCATACCCGCAGCTCCGGGAAGGCTTCGGCTGGGTTTGGGTTTCAGGCCCATCAGCATCTGGGTGGCCACCCCATAAAGAAAAACAGCGAAAAACCCTTTGAGAAAATTCGTGGAAAGCCGGGCGGCCAGATAAGAACCGCCAAAGGTGCCCAGGATGATACCCGGTGTAATGGCGGTCACGGCTTTCCAGATCACGGCCCCTTTCCGATGGTGAGACCAGAGGCTGGACACCGAGGTGAACATGATACTGGCAAGGGATGTCCCCAGAGCCAGGTGAAGGACATGGTCGTTTGAAAACCCCTGGGCCGTGAACAGGAACGAGAGCATGGGGACGATGATGAGCCCCCCGCCCACCCCCAGAAGACCCGCGAGGATGCCCACGGCCGATCCGAGAGCAAGGTATGCCACCATCCATATCATGATGAACGTTTCCTTTTGTTTGCCGATTGATGAATGCCCGCTTCGCCATTTTTCTTTCTGGACCCGCCCACCAGAAGTTCAAGGGAACGCTGGATATCGTGCATGTGCTGTTTCATTTTTCGTTCGGCCTGTTGAGGGTTCCTGTCTTTCATGGCGTTCAGAATTTCTTTATGAAGATGAACGGACCGGTCGTAACGTTCCCGGCTCTGAAGATCTTTGGACCGGCTTTCCGACAAAATGCCTTTGATCTTTTCATAAACATGGGCAAGAACCTTGTTGCCGGTGGCTTCAACCAGAGTCTGATGGAACAGTTCGTCGTAAACCCGGTGGTCCTGGCCCCGGTTGCAGGCATCTTCCTGGTTTGTGATGCATTCCGAAAGCACGTCAAGGGTTTCCGCTCCGATGCGTTCCGCTGCAAGGGCTGCAATCTGCGGTTCCAGAATTTTCCTGATTTCAAAGATATCGTAAAGGCGGCTGCGTTTACGTGCAAGGGCTTCATCGATGGATAATGTCAGTGTGGATAGGGCCGATTCAGAGACATAGGTTCCCGAACCTGTCCGGCTTTCAAGGAGACCTTTCTCGGAGAGGGTCCGAAGCGCCTCCCTCACAGTGTTCCGGGAAACATCGTAAGTCTCGGCAAGTTTCCTCTCGGGGGGAAGTCTGTCTCCCCCTTTGAGGTCACCTGCTTCAATCATCCCCTCTATGGTTTCCGCAAGTGTTTCGTATGTTTTTTTGGATTGCTTCATATCAGAAAACCTTGATTGGTCCGACCAATATCAGGAAAAACACGACGATGTCAACAGGATTTTTCCTTTAGAGTGGATCGAAATTTTATTTAAAAAAACCTTGACTGGAATCACGAATTATTTTTTAATGCCAAAAAATTGATAGAAGAATCTATTTTTATGAGATTATACTCATAAAATCCATCCTCGTCAGACATGAGCCTGGATGGGTCTTACGAGCTTCGGCAACTTGAACGCGCGAAGAAAGTGAAGACATAAAGAGTACCGTGAAACTGCGGTGTCTTTATGTCTTTTTTTTTGTTTACCGTTCAGGAATCCTCCCATCGGATGTTCTCCGAAAGGCTCGTAAAACTGGAAAGCCGCTGCATCAGCAGCCAGACGAACAATCACCCCAAAAATCAAACCCTAAGACAGGAGACGTGCGCCATGACCCGGCCGTTTGAAAATGAAAAATATTTAATTTTAAAATCAGATCTTTACAAATTTCTTTCCTTTGCCGCTGCCGGTATTCTGGCCGTGTTCACGGGCCTTTCCGCATCGGTGAGACGAATCTCCCGGAAAACCTCAGGCCTGATCCTGGTCGCCGCCACCGCAGGAATCCTGATGATATCCCAAACATGTCCGGCTGAAGAAGGCACCGCAGCAGCATCCCTGGAAGAAACGGAAACCACCTTCGAGGAGGATGAGGCCCCGGCCCATCCCCATGCCCACGGTCACCCGGTGGATGCGGCGGTGGCGGCCAAAGACAAATTCAACATCAAGCTATACCTGGATTTCATGTATGAAACGGCCCTGGGCGACGACACGGATTCGCCCCTCAGGGACCCTGAAAACGGAAGTTTCAACTCCAACCACACCTACCTCCTTATCACGGCCAATCCCAATGACCGCATGAGGGTGGGCTTCGACATCTCGTTCAAGGATTACTACGAACTGGAATACGCGGTAACCCCGAAATTGTTCGTGAAAGGCGGCCTCATTTTCCTGCCCTTCGGCGATTTCAGATACCACGCCATTTACGGCGGCAAGGTGTACAGCCTGGACAACGACCTGTTTCCCAACTGGTTCACCGATTACGGTCTGGCCCTGGAACATGACGCCCTCGATCTGGAGACGTTGAACCTGCGCTACGGCCTTTTCGTGTCCAACGGTTTCCAGGAAGGCACGAACGGCGACGTGAACATGAACGACATCGGCTTCACCCAGGACAACAACTCGGACAAGGCTTTCGGCGGCCGGGTGAAAGCGACGATCAAAGGCGGATACACGGTCACGGCCTCCGCCATGCTGGACCGCTGGTCTGACGAGGGCAACGCCTCGCTGCGGCTGCTGGCCCTTGAATTTTCGTCAACCCGCGGCCTGATGAAATTCCCTGTGCTGGACAAGCTGAACGTCAAGCTGGGTTATCTGGACAACCATGTGGAAAACGACCGGGCCGAAGAAGCTGTGCTCAAAGATTACAACGCCTACGGAACCCACGCGGAACTGTCGTATCAGGCCACGGATCGTTTGAAACTGACCTGCCGCATGGGTGAGGTGGACCCCAACGAAGACGTGAAAAACGAGATGGACCAGCAAAATTACAACATCGGCGGCATGTTCACCGTGAACCACAATCTCCATCTCATGGCCATGGTCCAGAAAAACGAGGAAAAGTACGTAAAGGAAATCGACAACGATTACGCGATGGTCAAGGCCATTGTGGAGTTTTGATTGAGGCGTGGAATTTATCTTGCGGAGACTGCCTCCGGCGGCCCTTCCGGGGGACCAGCTTTAAAAAGCTGAGCAAACGGGTTGGGAATGGGTGTTACGGCTCAACGACAAATGACGACCCATCGTAGGTCGGGTTCTAAAAAACCCGACACATGACCCAATCCTTTTAAAAAAAGGCACCGCAGAAGAGCGGTCGTCCGATTGTTCTGTGGATGGGGCCATTTGTCGGGTTTTTGAACCCGACCTACGAAAGATTGACACAGGTTTTCCGTGCCGTGTGTGGCGCATAAATTAAAAAAGGAGAAGTAGTATGTATCATTATTTACTGAATTTATTAATTAAATTATGTTTAAAAATAAACGGTGACGCCGCCGTGAAGGTTCACATTCTTCTGTTGGGATTGTGTTTGATGGTTTCAATCGTCCTTCCCGCCGCATCCTTTGCAGATGAAGCCGCTGTGTTCGAAGAATCGGAAGCACGTTTCGAGGAAACGACCGCGGCCCCTGCCACCGAAACAACCCACGCAACTTCGGAAACCAAAGAAAAAAACAGTCAGGCGTCCTTCGGTTTCACCCTTCCGACAGGCACGGTCATCAGCCATGTGGAAGACTACGCTGCACCTGTATTTTCACCGAACCGGCAGCCCCGGACCCTTGAAGCCTCTCAACATGCCCGGATGTTCGCTCTTTTAATGATCTTCGCCATCATTCCCCTGGTCACGGGTCAGGGCGGCCAGGTGTTCCGAAAGCTGGCCCGGCCCTTCGGACGCATCCCGGTCAAACGGTTCGCCTTTTCCGAACTCAGCCGGAAACTCCCCTTTCTCGCCGTTGCGGTGGCCCTCGTGTTTCTTTCCACGGGCAATGCGTCGGCCATCACCTACAGCAGCGTGAAAGACGCCGTGACCAGCGCCCTGGGCAAAGGCGGCAAAGTGTTCCAGACCGACATCGCCATCACACCCGACGCCGAACGACTGCTTAAAAAAAACGCCGGGTGGACGCCCGGCAAGAAATCCTACAAGGTTTACTACTCCAAATCCGAAGACGGAAAACCCCGGCGTTACGCCTTTGTTCTTGAGGACAAACTGGCCATCTGCGGCGGTCTCCACAAGTACTGCGTGGCCGTCAACGCGGACGGGACCGTGGCGGACGTGAGCATTCTGGAACTGACCTGCGACCGGTCGTACTGCATCAACACCCGGTCATTCCTTGGCCAGTTCAGACAGTTCGATGTCCGCAACGTGGATAAAAAAGCCAAAACCTACGACGCCATGTCCGGTGCCACGCTGTCCACGGACCTCACACGGGATATCGTCAAACGCGCCCTGGGCCTCATGGCCCTGGTCAACGGGAACGGCCATGTTTAGAAACATCCCGCTCAAACAGGTCAGGCTGTGGAGCCAGGTTCTCTCGTTTCTCGTTTTCTGCGGGGGAATCTTCCTGGTGGACTGGAAATACTGGTTTCTGCCCGAAGAACTGTTCTTTTTCCTGGACCCCCTGGTGGCCGTGGTCACGTATGCGGCCACGGGCGTGCTGGCTTCGGGTCTGATGCTCAGCCTCGCCATGGTTGTTCTGGCCCTGGTGTTCGGACGGTTCTTCTGCGGATGGATGTGCCCCCTGGGATCGCTGATCGACTTCGCGGAATGGCTGTTTAAGAAAAGGCCGGACCCGAAGGTGAAACACCAGGACCCGGAAAAAGTGGCCCAGGTGAAATTCGGCGTTCTGGTGTTCGTGCTGGCGGCTTCGTTTTTTTCCGTGCAGTGGATCTATTTTTTCGATCCTATGGTGATCATGACCCGCTTCGTGGGCATGACGGCGATCCCCGTGGAACGGACGTTTCTCCAGGGCAAACCCTTTTCCGTGCTTCACGGTGAACAGTTCGTGCTGTTTGTCATCGGTATCCTTTTAATGTCCATGGCGGCGTCCCGGTTCTGGTGCCGGTTCATCTGCCCCCTGGGCGCTTTTTACGGACTTCTGGCCCGGTTCTCCCTCTTCGATTTCAAACAGGACGGATGCAAGGGCTGCCCCAAATGCCGAAAAAGCTGCCCCACAGGAGCCATCACCGGACCGTTACCTTCAGATTTCAGGCCGACGGAATGCATCCGCTGTTTCAACTGCCTGCCTGTCTGCCCGGTATCGGTTCGGACGTTCGGTCGTAAAACCGGAGAACAGAACCCGCGTCAGCCTGTGAGGATGCCGCGCCGGACCTTCCTGTTCTGGCTTTCAAGCGGAATCGCGGGCTCAACAGTGCTGTCGTCCCATGCCCTTGCCGGCTCGAAAGCCAAAGAGCGGCTGCGCCCGCCCTTCGCAGCGGAAGAAAACGCCTTTCTCGACCTGTGCGTGCGTTGCCAGGCCTGCGTCAACGTCTGCCCCAGCAACGCCCTTCAACCCCTGATGCTTCAGTCGGGTTTATACGGGCTCTGGAGTCCGGTGCTTGTTCCGTCCTCGGGCGGCTGCGAACCTGCGTGCAACCGCTGCTCCAAGGTCTGCCCCACCGGAGCCATCGGGGTTTTCGATGTTCACACCAAGTACACGGTAAAGATGGGAACAGCCCATCTGGACAAAAGCCGCTGCGTGTCCTGGGCCGACAACAAGCCCTGCGGAAAGTGCATTCCCAAGTGCCCCACCTGCGCCATCAGCTTTGTGGAGCAGCCGGACAAAAAAATGCCGGTGGCCGTGGATTTCCTGCTCTGCGTGGGTTGCGGCATCTGCGAAAACATCTGCCGGCAGCAGACCTTAGGCCCTGCCGCTCTGGTGGTCACAGCCCAGGGACGCAACCAGGTCAGCGGAGTGAATGTGGACCATTTTTTAAAACATCTCGAAAAGAAAGAAAGGAACGAGAACCATGACCATTAAATCTTTCGCCCGGCGCGTCCTGCCGGTTGTTTTTCTGATTCTGGGTTTCGCCGTCCTGTTACAGGCCGCTGAAACAGATATCGACCTTGACGCCGCCAAGGAGCTGTACGACAGCAAATGCGCCGCCTGCCACGGATCCAAAGGGAAATACCTGTTTCCCAACAAGGCCGATTTCACGTCGGAGGACGATCTCATCGGCGTTTACGGCAGCGTGTCGGAACACAACACCGTGTCAACCTGCGGCGAGGAATGCATCCTCTTCACCAACACCTACATCTGGGATGTTCTCTGGGGCAACGGGGAAACCGATCCCGGTGACGATGACGGTGATGAGGATGAAGACGACACCGATGATGGTGAGGGGGAAGCGAATACCAGCGACAACAACACCGGGTGCTTTATCGGCAGTGTGATGTGATGTTTTTTGCTTCCGGCGGCCCTTCCGGGGGACCAGCTTTTAAAAAGCTGGGCAAATGGGTTGGGGTACGCCATTGGGCACGTCCCTTCCATATGTTTGTCAAACTTTTCAAAAAGCCTGCCCCAGCGAAGAGAGGGGGTTGGCACGCGGCTGCAAGCATAAATCGGTTTCTGTGCCCCAACGGGGCTGCGGCATAAAGCCCAGGGTTGCGGCGAAACGCTACCCTGGGACATTCCCGATGATGATATTCAACCCCAACGGGGTTGTGTAACACCCCATAAATCATCCCTGTTCGGACACAACCCCGTTGGGGTTGGGGGATGTTCGCCGGTGAACCCAGGGTAGCGGCGTTGCCGCAACCCTGGGCTAAGATACGGAATCCCTTTGGGATTCGATCAGGCAACAGACCGAAATCATGACAGGATGGGCAAAGCGTCAGCGTGCCCATCAGAAACAAACAGGCTTAAACCAACACCATGGCCCGGCAGGATCGTCTAAGACACAGAATTTTTTACAGAAATTTATAGAAATAAATCAAAAACCCTAAAAAGAGAGGAAAAACCCATGAAAAACAGAACGCTAACCCTAATCGGAGCATTGCTCCTCCTTCCCGCCCTGCTTATCGGTTGCGGCGGCAGTGACGACGGCAGTGCAGCCGCCATCGAAAAGCCCATAGACTTCGCCACCTGGTCCGCCAACGAAGCGGAGTGGCCGGACTGGGCCACGGAAGAACAGCCTGTGGGGACGACCGTAGAGGAAATCGCAACATCCCTCAGCACAGCCAACCGGAACACCCGTCTTTCCGAAGAAGCCACTCGACTCGCCGTGAAACAGTACCGATACGCAGCCAATCACTATCAGGCCGACGCTGACTATTACAACAACGTCCTGCGCCTGGCCGTTCTTCTGGAACGTCTCCGTCTGGACCACCTGGCCTACAAACAGATCGAGGCCATCATCGACTCGGGCCAGACCGAATACGTATCCGGTGAAAGAACCACCGTGTTCGCCAACACCTACAACCCCATCCTGATGCGGATATACGCCCGCATGGGTTTCACGGACAAGATGGAAGAAATCATCGCCGTCATCGACGCAACCAACGCGGCCAACGAGGATTTCCACCCCGGAAATTCCATTCTGACCTTTGCCAGACCGTATTTTGCGTCAGGCCTGTACGACAAGGCCATGGAACGGCTGGCCATCGTCAACGATGTCACCCAGTATTCCAACGCCAATTCCATGGTGCCCGCCACGGTGGGGGCCGCGTCCCTGGCTTTCCGCATGGGTGAATACGACAAGGTGATCGAATGGACCCAGTGGATCATCGACGAGGGCTACGACTCCGCCACCTATGTCACCGGAAGCGACACCCGGGATGCCCAGTGGCACGCCTGCTACGACCAGAGCGTGGCGTGGCGGGAACTGGCGGAAGCCGGAAAAGCCGTAACCTTCAACGGCCTCACCAACGGGACCTACTCCGTGACCCCCATGGGATTTAGGGGGACCGTGGCCATGAGCGTCACCGTGGAAGGCGGTAAACTCAGCGGGGTTGAAATCGAGGAACATGTGGAAGACCGGGCTTATACCGCACTCACCGTCGTTCCCGCACAATGGGTTTCAACACAGAACGCCGAGGTTGACGGCATTTCCGGGGCCACCGTCACGTCCAGCGCCGTCGAAATCGGCATGGTTCAGGCCCTGCTCCAGGCGAAAAAATGATGATTCCGTTTCACTCAGACACCGGCTGCCTGTCATTCCAGGAAAGGGGACTCCGATCCCTCGTCCTGCGGGCCGCATCATGGATGCTGACGGTCATGGCGGCCGCGACCCTTGCGGGTTGCGGCCGCACCGACACCGTCATCAAAGGGACGACCATGGGAACCACTTACATGGTCAAGGTTTCAGCGGGCCGCCTGGAAAGAACCGGCCACCTGAAATCCGTCATCGACCAGCGTCTTGACGCCATCAACGCAAGCATGTCCACGTTCATTCCCGGAAGCGAGATCAGCCGGTTTAACGCCATGCCCGCAAACGCTCAGCCCTTTCAGCCCTCCGCCGATTTTCTTTCGGTGATGCGGACCGCCAGCCGGATCCACACCTTAAGCGGCGGGGCCTGGGACGGCACGGTGGATCCCCTGGTGAACCTCTGGGGTTTCGGCCGTATAAAAACAAAGGGCCGGATTCCCGAACCTTCTGAAATCAAAAAGGTTCTGCCGCAGGTGGGTTTCGGGCTCATCACCCTCACCGAACAGGGCCGTCTGGTGAAAACCGTTCCCGCCATGACCCTGGATCTTGCCTCCATCGCCAAAGGGTACGGTGTGGACCAGGTGGCCCGTCTTCTCAAGCAACAAGGGTTCACGGATTTTCTGGTCGAAATCGGCGGTGAAGTGGTGGCCTCAGGACAGAGGCCGGGCGGAAAGCCCTGGCGGGTGGGAATCAACAGCCCCAATCCCAAGGCCGGAACCCAGGATGTCTACAAAATCGCGAATCTTTCAGACACGGCCCTTGCTACCAGCGGAGACTACCGGAATTTCCTCAGATCCGGCGAACAGAGGCTTTCCCACATCCTGGACCCGCGCACCGGCTATCCCGTCAGAAACGGTGTCATCAGCGTTTCCGTGAAAGCGGAATCCTGCGCCCTGGCCGACGGACTGGCCACAGCCCTTATGGTGATGGGCGCTGAAAAAGGGATCGCCCTTGCGGAAAGCCTGCCGGATGTCGAAGCGCTGATCATCGTGAACCGTGGCGACGGGACCCTTTCGGAATACGCCACGCCCTGGTTTGCGACCCTTGAAAAACCGGCGAAAGATTCGGGATAACACCCATGATTCTTGATTTTTTTTGCCCCAACGGGGCTGCGGCATAAAGCCCAGGGTTGCGGCGATACGCTACCCTGGGACATTCCCGATGATGATTTTCAACCCCAACGGGGTTGCGCAGCATTCCGATGAATCGCCGATGGCTGGACGCAACCCCGTTGGGGTTGGCGGATGACCGCCGGTGAACCCAGGGTAGCGGCGTTGCCGCAACCCTGGGCTACGATACGAAATCCCGTTGGGATTTTTCTCGTTCCCAGGCTCCGGCCTGGGAACGCTTATGCGTATGGCTCCGGCCATGCATGACGAAGGCTGGAGCCTCCGGGATAACACTCCCAGGCCGAAGCCTGGGAGCGAGGGAAGCCTGCCGGATGTCGAAGCGCTGATCATCGTGAACCGTGGCGACGGGACCCTTTCGGAATACGCCACGCCCTGGTTTGTGACCCTTGAAAAACCGGCAAATGATTCGGGATAACACCCATGACCCTTCAGTTTTTTGCCCCAACGGGGCTTTGACATAAAGCCCAGGGTTGCGGCGAAAGCCGCTACCCTGGGCGATAGTGAAAACGAATTGAAATGTTAAAAACGACGACAGCTCTCAGGGTTTCTGCAAGCGATGGCTTTAAACGAAAACCACCAAGCCCGGCTCCCCGGATACGGGCCGTCCGCATCCCCGATGTGATCCTCATCACCGCCCTGATTCTGGCCGCAGCAGTCAGTTTTCCCCTGCTCGCCTCAAACCGGAGCGGCACGGTCCAGGTTTTCCGGGTGGACCGGCTGGTGGCCGAATACCCGTTGAACGAAAACCGGCGGTTTTCCGTATCCGGGGATATCGGGCAGGTCGACATTGAAATCAACCAGGGGAAAGCCCGGATCTGCGACGCATCCTGCGCCAACAAACTCTGCGTCCATGCCGGTTCCATAGCCCAGCCCCATCAGATGGTTCTCTGCGCCCCCAACCGGGTGATGATCACCGTTTCAGGCCAAAATAAATAGGATACCGTCGATGCCGTCAGCCAGTAATTTCGAAGATAACCGGGAAATCGTCCTTAAAGCCACGCTGATTCTGGTGGCGGTGGCCATCAATTCCCTGGAAATGTTCCTGCCACGGATTCCCGTTCTGCCCTGGCTGAAACCCGGTCTTGCCAACTGCGTCACGGTATTCTGGCTGATCCGGTTCGGCAGCGCCGACGCCCTGTTGTTTTCCCTGCTGCGGATCTGGCTGGTGAGTTTTTATTTCGGTTTTTCCTTTGTCACCCTGATGCTCGGTTTGAGCGGCGGGTTGTTTTCCATGGCCGCCATGTCCCTGGTCTGGCGTTTCTCCTGCCGGGGAAAATATCTTGGAACCGTGGGCGTGGCCATTATCGGCGCACTGTGCCACAACCTGGGTCAGGTCGCGGGGGTTTACGTCCTTCTGGCGGGGAACGTCGCCCTGCTGTACCAGATCCCGTTCATGATCGCCGCTTCCGTTCTTTTCGGCGGCCTGGTGGGCCTGATCACCCCCCACCTGTTTCATCTGGCGGAGGCCATGAATGACAATCCCGGCCCTGCCGGATGTTCACTGCCCGAAAACCACGGTAGCTCAGACCCGAAACACATCCTCGCATCCGTCGGCATGCTCGCCTTAAGCACAGGGCTGATGTTCATCGATGCGATTCACATTCTGCTGGCCATCGCCCTTGCCGTCACCGTTGCAGTGCGCCTGACCGTTCCTTTTGAAACATCCACCCTGCTTTTTCCGGTGCGTCGTTTCCCGATGATGTTTCTGTTTGTCGCCTGTTTCCATCTTTTCCCGGCTTACGGTGAAAAAATCCCCTGGCTGCCGCTGATCTCCTGGGAAGGTGCCGTCGCCACCCTGGTCCAGGTCCTTCGACTGTGGACCTGGCTGCAACTGTCGCTTCTCATGACATACACAAGGAGCCATATCCTGATTTTCAAAACCCTGGGCCTGTTCTTCCGGCCCCACGCCCGAACTTTTTACGCAGGCCTTCTGGCCGTGGAACATTTCCCCGCCGTCTTCGAGTCCATACGAAAACGCGCGGCCGTGGGATTCCACCCCTTTCTCCGCCATCCGGCCGCCGTGTCGAAAAACCTGCTGCACCAGACCTTCCAAGACGTGTCCGACCATGTGACCACGCGTACCGGCCATGATCGGAACAATGAAGGATGTCGGGTCCGGGCGAGTGAATAAGTCTGATATTCATGTATGAAATTGTGTTCATTCCCTTCACCCCAAGTTTATGAAATAATCACCCCATCCCTGTGTCAATCATGTAACACGACCCTTTGTCCAACCCAGTGTTTCCAGGCATTTAATGACCACAATACAACTGGAACAGATATTGCAAATACACTGCACGTGTTCAATTTTCAACTCAACGTTTATGTTTTAGAGGAGCGATCGAAATCTATGAAGAAAAATTTATTAATAGCTTTTTTATGTGTGCTTGGCATGGCCGGCCTTGCTAACGCCACAGCGGTTCAATGGTCCGTGAACGGCCACTGGTATGACGTGATCACAACATCTTCAACCCTTTCATGGGAGCAGGCCAGGGACGCAGCTGCTGCAAACAACTGGCATCTCGTGACCATTACCAGCCTCGAGGAAGACCGGTTTGTTGCAAGTCTGCTTGGAAGCCAGAAAACCACCAACGCTGAAAACTACTGGCTTGGCGGCTATCAGACCGTCGGCGCTGTCGAACCCCTGGGCGGCTGGACCTGGGTCACCGGTGAAGCCTGGACCTATTCGAACTGGTATGTCAATGAGCCCAACAACGGGGTAGGCGGAACTCAGAACTACCTGCATTACTGGCCGGAAGGGACATGGCAGTGGGATGATATGGACAACAGAAACACCATGGTGGGTTATGTTGTTGAACAAAACCCGGTGCCCGAGCCTGCGACGATGTTTCTTCTGGGAACAGGCCTGGTCGGGCTTGCCGGTGTGAGAAACCGTAGAAAAAAATAATCAGCGGCAACAAGCGCATGGATCCATCACGATCCATGCGAACGATCAAACGCCGGGTCTGGCGAAACAATCCCATGCCCGGCGTTTTCATTTTCATACCGGCTTCATCGCCTCCTGTGGATGACCAAACCCTACCATTCTCTTCTACCATGACCACGCTCTTCTTTGTACTTGACTTTGAAAGCCCTTCAAACTATTTAAATTACTTCACGAAACGGACATCCGGGGGGATCGGCGGCGTCAGAAAAGTCTCATTTTCCCGTGCTTTGGACAAAAAAACACAGACATACGACAAAGGAGCAAGACCATGCCTACAAAAATAACTCTGACCGAAGACGATGTGCCGAGACAATGGTACAACCTGGCGGCTGATCTTCCCAGCCCCATGAACCCGCCCCTGGGTCCTGACGGAAAACCCGTGACGCCCGATCAGCTGGCCCCGGTTTTCCCCATGAACATCATCGAGCAGGAAGTCAGCCAGGAACGGTGGATCGATATCCCACGGGGTGTTCTGGACATGCTCTATAAATGGCGGCCGTCTCCCCTTCATAGGGCCACGGGCCTTGAAAAGGCCTTGGGAACACCGGCCAAAATCTTTTACAAAAACGAAGGCGTGTCCCCGGCGGGCAGTCACAAGCCCAACACTGCCGTGGCCCAGGCCTGGTACAACAAGGAATTCGGCATTAAGAAAATCACCACGGAAACCGGGGCCGGACAATGGGGAAGCGCCCTGTCCTACGCCTGTTCCCAGCTGGGCCTGGAATGCAAGGTCTACATGGTGAGGATCAGTTTTGACCAGAAACCCTTCCGGAAAACCATGATGGCCGTCTGGGGCGGAAAGTGTGTGGCCAGCCCCAGCATGGAAACCCAGGCCGGCCGAGACATCCTGGCCAAAACCCCGGACACGCCGGGAAGTCTGGGCATCGCCATCAGTGAAGCGGTGGAAGAAGCGGTCATGGACACCACGGGTAAAACCCGGTACGCCCTGGGCAGCGTACTGAACCACGTCATGCTCCATCAGACCATCATCGGCCTTGAAGCCAAGAAACAGCTGGACAAGTTCGGCATCAAGAAACCGGACATCGTCATCGGCTGCGCCGGCGGCGGCAGCAACTTCGCAGGATTGGCCTTTCCTTTCACCTATGACAAGATCAATGGCGCGGACATCGAGATCATACCGGCCGAACCGGCGTCCTGCCCCACCCTCACCAAAGCGCCGTTCATGTACGATTTCGGCGACGTGGCCAAAATGACGCCCCTTCTCCCGATGCACAGCCTGGGACACCATTTCATCCCCGCGCCCATTCACGCCGGTGGCCTTCGTTACCACGGCATGGCCCCCCTTGTTTCCCACGCAGTGGAAGAAGGACTCATGACCCCTGTGGCCATCAACCAGCTGGAATGTTACGAAGCGGGTCTCCTGTTTGCACGGACCGAAGGCCTCATCGTGGCACCGGAAACCTGCCACGCCGTGGCGGCCACCATCCGCAAAGCCAGGGAAGCCAAGGAAGAAGGCAAGGAAAAGGTGATCATCTTCAACCTCTCCGGACACGGCATCATGGATCTCAACAGCTATGACCGTTTCATGGCCGGAGATCTCAAGGACAACGAACTGTCCCAGGAAGAAATCAACGCCTCCCTTGAAGAGATCAAGGATCATCCCAAGGCGTTCGTGAAGAAAACCGGAAAATGGTGATTCCTTTCTGATATCTGTTTAAAAACGGGCGGACCGGGACTCATTCGTCCTTCCGCCCGTTTCCTCAACCCGCCGGAGCCTTCAGCCATGGACCGACACGACGACAAAAAATCTTACTGCCGCATGCTGGGCCACGCAGTGACTTTCAATTACTGCCGCACCACGTCCCAAAACACCCCCTGCCGGAAAATCAGGGACTGCTGGTTTGAAACCCTGCCCATCGAAGACTACATGAACACGCATTTCAACACCGAGGAACAGCAGCTGATTTTCAAGGAACCTGCACCCAAAATCACGTCCCTTCTCGATCTCATCGAACAGGCCCGAAAACGGGCGGAAAGCTCCGGTGAATGATATCGCCCCCGTTCTTCCTACCTGATTGAATTCGTTTATGTTTAGCCCATCGAACCCGCTTCTTTACATTTGCATCTTATATTGATAAGCATGGGCAAAACAAAGGGGGGCGAAGAGTCCTTTTACGGACTTCAAGCCATGATCGACAATAAAAAAAGGGATGATCCCTTTTCACATACAGCCAGACAAAGGGTCCATGGTGATCACACGTATTTTGACTGAAAACGCCGGGCGTTACCCAGGTAAAACAGCCCTGGTGGAACGGGCACCGGAAATCGGCATGCGCCGGTCCATCACCTGGAAGGAATTTGACACCGAATCGAACCGTCTGGCCAACGCCCTGATGGGCCTGGGTGTGAAAAAAGGCGATAAAATCATCCAGCTCATGACCAACTGCCTGGAATGGCTGCCCGTGTATTTCGGGGTTCTGCGCACCGGAGCCTGGGTGGTTCCCCTGAACTTCCGGTTCGACGCGGATACCATCCTTCTCTGCACCGATACAGCCGAAGCCACGGTATTCATATTCGGCGAAGAGTTCATCGAAAGGATCGACGCGGTGAAAGATCAGCTGGACCGGCATGTAAGGGTCTACATCTTCACCGGGCCGGAAAGCTTGAAACCCACATACGCAATGGCCCTCCGTGACGTGTCAGACAAGGGCCATGACGGTGAACCGCACGTTCCTCTTCGACCCGAAGACAACGCGGCATTGTACTTCACCTCCGGAACCACCGGCGTCCCCAAGGCCGTACTCCTCACCCACCGGTCCCTGGCATTCGCCTGCGAGGTGGAACAGGCCCACCACGGCCAGACCCATGACGACAATTTCCTCTGCATTCCGCCCCTGTACCACACCGGGGCCAAAATGCACTGGTTCGGCAATTTCCTGGTGGGCGCGAAAAGCGTCATTCTCAAAGGAGTCACCCCGAAATTCATACTCGAAGCCGTTTCCGAGGAAAAGGTGTCCATCGTGTGGCTGCTGGTACCCTGGGCCCACGACATCCTCATCGCCCTTGAAAACGGGGACGTAAGCCTTGCCGATTACGACCTGTCCGCGTGGCGGCTCATGCACATCGGGGCTCAGCCCGTACCGCCCGCTCTTATCGAAAAATGGAAAGCCGTGTTTCCCGATCAGGATTACGACACCAATTACGGACTCACCGAAGCCGCAGGTCCGGGCTGCGTGCATCTGGGCCTGGGCAACGAGCACAAGGTGGGGGCCATCGGAATCCCCGGTCATGGCTGGGAATGCCGGGTGGTGGACGGGGATATGAACCCCCTGCCCGGCGGTGAAACCGGGGAGCTTCTGGTCAAGGGTCCCGGCATGATGGTCGCGTATTACCGGAATCCCGAAGAAACGGCAAAAACCCTGGTGAACGGGTGGCTGCGCACCGGCGACATGGCCCGGATCGACGAAAGTGGATTCATCTGGCTTGTGGACAGGAAAAAGGATTTGATTATAACAGGCGGAGAGAATATATTTCCTGTTGAAATCGAAAACCACTTCATGCACCACGACCATATCCAGGACGTGGCGGTCATCGGCCTTCCGGACGAACGGCTCGGTGAAGTGGTGGCCGTCATCGTTCAGGTCAAACCGGGGAGGACCTTGACGGAAAAGGAGATTCAGGATTTTTCTCTGGGGCTACCCAGGTACAAGAGACCAAGAAAAATCATATTCGACGATGTTCCCAGAAACCCCACAGGAAAAATCGAAAAACCTGTGCTGAGGCGGCGGTACATCGGTGAAACACGAGACGTAACCCGCCTGTTCATCTGAAGGCGGATGGAAGGAATTCAACCGTTGAAGGACATACGGAAAAAATCGGACAGATTATGAATGTTTCCAAATATTTTGATAAAACACGCATCCAGACCGTCAAGGACATCCTGAACGCGGAACTGATCGATTCAGGCATGTATCAGGCCATCCTCACGGATCTGAGCGGGAATATCATCGCGCAGCAGGACAGCGGGGACATCGTGTATGACGCCCTGAGTCTTGCCGTTCTGGCGGCGAGCAACATCGGCTCTCTCTCCGCCATGTCGAACATCATCGGGGAAAAAGAATTCCCCATGTTCATTCTCAAAGGTGAAAGGGACAACATCCATTTCAACAAGGTTTCGGATGATCTTTTTCTGATCACCCTGTTCAACAGGGAGCTTTCCCTGGCCTTTGTCCGGCAGCGCATCCAGGCCGCCGTCATCGGCATCAAGGACCTGATCAGGCACTGCGACATCCCTTCATCGAAAACGCCGGACAACCCCTGACACACCGGTTCGCCGGATGAGCAGCGCAAGACACCATGTATAAAAAATTTTTCGGTTTCAAGGAAAGACCGTTCCAGCTTGTTCCCAACCCGGCCTACCTGTACCTCAGCAAATCCCATGAAGAGGCTCTGGCCCACCTGAACTACGCCATATCCCAGGGGGACGGCTTCGTTGAAATCATCGGCGAGGCGGGAACGGGGAAAACCACCCTGTGCCGGGTGTTTCTTGAAAGCCTCTCCAAAGACATCGAAGCGGCCTATATCTTCAATCCCAAACTCAACTCCATCGAGCTTCTGAAAGCGGTGAACGACGATTTCGGCATCGATTCCACGGCGGACAACATCAAGGAACTCATCGATGTCCTGAACCGCTTTCTCATGGAAAAAAAGGCCGAAGGCAAAAAGATCATCCTCATCATCGACGAGGCCCAGAACCTGTCCGCCGAAGTCCTTGAACAGATCCGGCTGCTGTCGAACCTGGAAACCACCACCAGCAAGCTGATCCAGATCATTCTCGTGGGCCAGCCCGAACTGGGGGAAGTCCTGGACTCATACAATCTCCGGCAGCTTGGCCAGCGGATCACCTTGTCCTGCCGGATCATGCCCCTGACCATGACGGAAACCATGGAATACATCCGTCACCGTCTTTACGTGGCTTCCGGCAGCCCCCCCACGAAATTCTCATACGCCGCTGTACGGGCCATTCACCGGTATTCCAAGGGCATCCCCAGGCTGATCAACATCGTCTGCGACCGATCCCTTTTAACCGCCTTTGTCACGGGCAGCCGGAACATCACCCTGCCCATCGTGCGGCAGGCGGTGAAGGAACTGACCCTCAAACGGATCAAAGGCTACCGGCGGTTCCTGACGCCGGCCCTGTCCTTCGGTGTGTTCGTGTTCTTCATTCTCGTGTTCCTTTTCATCCGCTCAGGCCATGACACCCTGGGGGCCAGACAGCCCATACCCGATGCGAAAGGATCAGCCGCCGAAAGCACGGAATCCGGGGAGGCGGGATTGAATTCCTTTCCCATGCCCATCACAAAATACCCCATTGTCAAAAATGGACCGGTCGTGGACGGGTCTTTTGACGAAACCCTGTTCGTGGGACCACCGGGAACCCGGGGCGAAGCGGTTCAGGAGCACACCCGGAAAGCCGCGCTCCAGACCGCCCTCAGACTCTGGGACGACAACCTTTCCATCTCGGGGAAACTGGACACCCTGACCGACGACGCCACGTATTTCAACCTGGGTGCCCGGATGAACGGCTATTCCCTGTACCAGGTCAACGACGATTTTTCCCTGGTCCAGAGCCTGAATCTTCCGGCCATCGCGGAGTTTTTCATGCCCGGTTACGAAAACCCCATCTACCTGGTGCTCAGAGGCATGAAAGGGGAAAAAATGGTGCTGGACCAGGGCAACGGCAAAACCCTGGTGATGAGCCGCATTGAAGTGGACCAGCAGTGGACCGGGGTGGCTTATGTTCTGTGGAAGAATTTTCTGGGCTGCGTGGGCAACATTCCCGGCTCGGCCCCGGAAGAATCCATTCTGAGCCTGAAGATGCTTCTCCGGGATATCGGCTATGAAACCGTGGACATCAACGCGGTATACGACAAGGAAACGGAAAAAATCATCAAGGCCATCCAGAAGAAATACGGTTTCAAATCCGACGGAAAAGTGGACGACCTGACGAAAATCGTGATTTACAACGAGAAAAAAGCGTTTCCCATTCCGTATGTTATACCAGACAAGACGCCGGAAGAGGCTCCGGACACACCGACAAAAGGCTGAACCCATGCCGGATCGTGAGGAGAGCAAGTGAGTTCAATTCTTGACGCCTTAAAAAAACTTGAACGTGAAAAAGCGGACGTGGAACGGGAGGCCGTTCTCGCCCCGACCCTGACCCTGGGGGGCCGCCTTCCCCTTGAAGACCGGATGAAAAAAAACAACGGCCGCCAGCTGGCCATCGGCGTCGGCGGAGCCCTGTTTTTTATCGTGTCCGTGGTCTATCTTCTGTCGGGTCCTTCCGGCAAAGGCACCGATGCCATATCCCGGACAGCGCCGGTCACCGAAAAAACAGCGGAGATTCCCGGCGATCCGGCAATGAAAACCGAAACCATGGAAGATGCCGTGGCCTTCGACGAGACGGTCCAGCGTCCCCCCGCCACGGAAAAAGCCCCGGATGACAGTGAGGAAACGCTCGCGGCCGACACCGAGGTTCTGGACAAGGAAGCCCAGGCCAGCATCGATGAACTGGCCTCCCTGGTCAAAAAGAAGTCCTCCATTCTCGATGGAAACCGTCCTTCGTCCGGGCCGGAAGACAGCCAATTTGACAGAAAGGCCAGGGCTCTGGTCAAAAAGATCCCCAAAAACATCCTTCCACCCCAGAGAACCGTGGACAGCAGCTGGCTCTCTCTCCACGCCATTTCCTGGTCCAGCAACCCCATCAACCGCATCGCCGTGATCAATTCCATGGTCGTGAAAGAAGGGCGGCGCGTCGAAGGAGGGCTTGTGAAACGCATCGAAAAGGACCACGTGATCATTGAAAAAGACGGCGAAGACCTGATGCTTCCCTTCAACAACCATTGACAGCCGGACCGTTTGGCTTTATAGCGGTTTATTTGTTCGTGGCGTAACAACCTGGGTTGAATCAGGTGGATTGTATCTACGCCCGAAAAAGAGATTTTTTTATACACCGTTGACGCCGACCATAGGCCATGAGATACTTGTATCTCAAATACACCTGTCCAAAGGAGGAGTTATGGCTGTATCTTTAAGATTGCCCGAAGACATTTCAAGCCGGCTGCAGAGTCTGGCGAAGAAGACCGGAAGGAGCAAGACTTTTTATATGATCGAGGCCATCCGTGAATATATCGATGACCTTGAGGATTTGTACCTTGCCGAGCAGCGTCTGGTTGATCTGCGCTCCGGCAAGACCAAAGCTGTGCCGCTTGAAGACGTCATAAAAGAAAATGGCCTGGAAGATTGAGATTGATCCCGCAGCAGTGCGGGAACTGAACAAACTTGATCCTCAGATTTTTCGGCGCATCATAAAATTTCTTCAAGAGCGCCTGGCCCTTCTTGACGATCCTCGCAGTATCGGTGAGGCACTTAAAGGCTCAACAATGGGTGAATTCTGGAAATACCGGGTCGGAGACTACAGAATCATCAGCAGCATTGAAGACAAAGCGATGTGTATTCTAGTCGTAAGAATCGGTAATCGAAGAGAGGTCTACCCCTAAATGCTGCTGTCTTAAACAGCAACGATTGCGAGCACAAAAATTTTCCAAAGGGAGCCTCATAAAAGGAAACGAGAACAACATTCATTAGGATTAATCAAGGAGAATGATCATATGGAACGGGTAAACGGATTGTCCGGAAGATTTTTACTGTGGATCGTTTTTTTGACGGTGGCTCTGGTCGCCGTATTGAACGGCCTTCTTTACATGGGCATAACCATGATGGCGGTGAAAGCCGGCGAAAGCCAGGCCCTTGCCGGGGGAACCGCTTTCCAGGAAGGCCTTGAGTCATTCCTTTTCATCAAACCCTGGTTCCTCAAGGTGTTCGTTCCGGGAACCATGGCCGTGGGTCTTCTTTCGGCCATCATCAGCTATTTCGTTCTGGGTTATGTGGTTCGCAAGGATTTCAAAGCCCCGGAAACCGAGGCAAAAAAATCTGCGGACGTTCCCCGGGTCTCTCCCGATCAGGCTGTCCTGGAACGAAAAAACAACGAACGGCTGTTTGTCCACCTTCTTTCCGTGCTCCAGAGCGAAGGCCGCCTTCTTGATTTTTTTTCCGAAAAACTGGACGGTTACGACGACGCCCAGATCGGAGCCGCCGTGCGCCACATCCACGACCAGTGCTCACGGACCCTTGACAAATACCTAAGCCTTGCGCCGGTGCTGGACAAAGCCGAGGGAGAAACCGTCACTGTTGACGCGGGTTTCGACCCGTCGGCCATCAAACTCACCGGCGACGTCACGGGCAACCCGCCTTTTACAGGCATTCTCCGGCATAAAGGCTGGAAAGCCGAAAAGCTGGACCTGCCCCAACTGTCCCAGCAGGAAAATCCCGGAATCCTCGCCCCCGCCGAAGTGGAAATCAACCGTTAAGCTTTTTTTGACAGGACCGATTCATGACAGACGCACGTTACATCATCGGCATTGACCTTGGAACAACGAACACGGTGACGGCTTACACCCGCGCCGATGCCGGAGATGCCGCCATATCCGCCTACAACGTCCCCCAGCTTGTCAGTCCGGGGAGCGTCACCGCAAGGGACATTCTCCCCTCCTTTGTTTTTCTCGCCGAAACCCACGATGTGGACAAGGGCTCCCTCTCCCTGCCCTGGGACAGCAAAAACCATCTGGCCGTGGGGGAATTCGGCAGGAACCGGGGCGAGGAAATCCCCATGCGCCTGATCAGCTCCGCCAAATCCTGGCTCTGCCATACCCTGGTGGACCGAAACAAGGCCATCCTGCCCTGGAAAGGCGATGACAGCCTGTCGAAAATGTCTCCTGTGGAAGCTTCGGCGGCGCTTCTCTCCCACATCAGGGACGCATGGAACCACGAAATGGCGGCGGACGATGCGCTGAACGCCATGGAATTTCAGGACATCCACATCACCGTACCCGCATCCTTCGACGCCGTGGCCAGAGAACTCACGGTCAAGGCGGCCCACATGGCCGGTTTTGAAAACATCACCCTCCTTGAAGAACCCCAGGCCGCCTTTTACGCCTGGATCGACAGCCGGAAAAAAGAATTCCGCAAAGAGGTGAAAAAAGGCGAACTGATTCTGGTATGCGACGTGGGCGGCGGAACCACCGACTTCAGTCTGATCCGCATTTCGGAAAACAACGGCGAGCTGGACCTTCAAAGGCTTTCCGTGGGCCGTCATCTTCTGGTGGGCGGGGACAACATGGATCTGGCCCTGGCCTACACCCTTGCCGCGAAATTCCAGCAGCGGGGCACGAAACTGGACGACTGGCAGATGCGAGGCCTGGCCCACACCTGCCGGAGGGCCAAGGAAAAAATTCTATCGGACACCTTCGTCTCCGAAGTTCCCGTCACCGTCCTGGGCCGGGGCAGCAGCCTCATCGGCGGAACGTTAAAGGAAAACCTGCTGAAAAGCGATACCGACACCGTGATTCTGAACGGGTTCTTTCCCGTGTGCGGTCCCATGGACAGGCCCAGAGAACCGCGAAGAGCGGGTCTTCGTGAACTGGGGCTCGCCTACGAGGCCGATCCGGCCATCACCCGCCATCTTGCGGCTTTCCTCGCTGCCAACACCAACTCCGACGGGTCTTTCGACATTCCCGACGCCGTTCTTTTCAACGGCGGTGTGATGAAATCAGCGGCCCTCAGGCGGAGGATCACAGATCTGCTGTCAGAGTGGAGCTCGGCTCTGGCTCAGCCCAAAACCGTCCGAGAAATCGAGGCCGTGGACTTCGACATGTCCGTGGCAAAGGGAGCCGCTTATTACGGTCTTGCGCGGCAAGGCCGTGGCATCCGGATCCGGGCAGGCCTTGAACGGTCTTACTATGTGGCCATCGAATCCTCCATGCCGGCAGTGCCGGGCATGACCGCACCCCTCAAAGCCCTGTGCGTGGCACCACGGGGCATGGAAGAAGGGACGGACGCACGGATCGACAGCGAGGAATTCGTCCTGATCACCGGCGAGCCTGTGGTATTCGACATCCTGGGTTCCACATCCCGCAAGGACGACCAGCCCGGAACCGTGGTGGACGGCTGGCGTGAAGGGGAAATCGAGGACGTGGCCGCCATCGAAACCACCCTTTCCGGCGAACCGGGCCGGATGATCCCCGTCACGTTCGAAATCAACGTCACAGAAACAGGAACACTGGAATTCCATTGCGTGTCCCGTGAAAACGGCGACAAATGGAAACTGGAATTCAACGTCAGGGAACACGAAGGGTAATCATGACATCTCCCGATTCCATACGCTACGTTATCGGCATCGACCTCGGCACCACAAATTCCGCCGTGTCCTTTGTGGATCTCGAATCCAAAGACCCTCGGGAGATCCGGATATTCCACGCCCCCCAGCTCACGGGGCCCGGTGAAATCGGAGCCGGCAAAGTCCTGCCCTCGTTTCTGTACATTCCCGGCGACTATGATATCCCGGCAGACGCCGTGATTCATCCTTTTCAGACCAATGAGCGCTGCTTTGCCGGAAGCTACGCCCGTGACCACGGGGCCAGGGTTCCCTCCCGCCTGGTCAGTTCAGCGAAAAGCTGGCTCTGCCATCATCAGGCTGACCGTAAAGCGAAAATCCTTCCCTGGGGTTCCGGTGACGAAGTGGGGAAAGTATCCCCTGTGGCCGCATCGGCCCATTACCTCGCCCACATCCGCAAAGCCTGGAACGCCACAAAAAAAGACGACGAATCCCTGTGGATGGAACACCAGATGGTGGTGATCACCGTCCCCGCCTCCTTTGACGAGGTAGCGAGGGAGCTGACTGTGGAAGCCGCAAAACTTGGGGGTTTCAAAAACATCACCCTTCTCGAAGAGCCCCTGGCCGCTTTCTACAGCTGGCTGTCAAAACACGAAGAATCCTGGGCCGATCACGTCAATCCCGGCGATCTGATCCTGGTCTGCGACATCGGCGGCGGCACCACGGACTTTACCCTGATCACCTTGCGGGCCACCTCCGGCACACCCCGGTTCGAGCGTCTGGCCGTGGGTGACCATCTGATTCTGGGCGGCGACAACATCGATCTGGCTTTGGCCCGTCAGGTGGAACAGAGCTTCCCCCCCTCATCCGGCCCTCTTTCCGGCGACCGCTGGAAAAACCTCTGCCACCAGTGCCGACGGGCCAAGGAAACCATTCTTGACGGCCAAAGCGATCAGGAAAAAATCATTCTCATGGGGCAGGGCAGCCGGCTGATCGGCGGGACCGTGTCCGGTGATCTTACCCGGCACACCATTGAAAACATCCTTTTGAACGGATTTTTCCCGCTGGTGTCACCGTCGGACACCCGGAAGAAAACGGGCCGCAAAGGCATCAGCGAATTCGGCCTGCCCTACGAGCAGGAACCCTCCATGACCCGCCATCTGTGCTGGTTTCTCGAACAGCACAGGGAGGACGTCCGCAAAACCCTGGGCGTGGCTCCGTCACCGTCCCATCTCCTTTTCAACGGCGGGTCCCTGAAGCCCCGGATCATCACCGAACGCATCCGCGAAGCCCTTCGTCACTGGTTCGGTGAAGAAAACGACGCCCTGCCCCGCGTTCTTGATAACCGGGACCCGGACCTCGCCGTAGCCTTGGGCGCGGCATATTACGGCATGGTGAAACAGGGAAAGGGGGTCCGGGTGGGCAGCGGAAGCCCCCGGAGTTATTACCTCGGCCTGTCGAGGCCCGATGAACCCAAACCCGTGGAAGCCGTGTGTCTGGTGGAACGGGGTCTGGATGAAGGTTCCCTGGTGGAACTGAAAAACATGGATCTGACGGTGCTGGCCAACCGCCTGGTGAGCTTCGACCTGTTCAGCTCCAGCTTCAGGTCCGGCGACAAGGCCTCCGACCTGGTTCCCATTGACCAGACCCTGTCGCCCCTGCCCCCTTTGAACACCGTGATCACTTACGGAAAAAAACAGACGGAGGCGGCCATTCCCGTGCATCTCGAAGCGGAATACACGGAAATGGGGACCCTCGATATCCGCTGCCGGTCCCTTGAAAGCGATCACCGCTGGAAGCTGAGTTTTAGTTTGAGGACGGATGCCATGCCCATGGACGTGACGGACCGTGAAATCCTGGACGACCGTGTGCTCACCCAGGCGGCCCATGTGATCGAAAACGCCTTTGCTGTCAGCACGCGTTCAAAAACTGAGACCCACGCCGTGCTGTCCGGTGTGGCCAAGGCCATCGCAGCCACGTCGGGGCGAACGAAAAACGCCTGGCCCCTGACCCTTCTCCGCCATCTGGCAGACGCGCTGATCCTTGCCATGGACGGAAAAAACCAGAGCCCCGAACATGAAAAAACATGGCTGAACCTCATGGGATTCACGCTGCGTCCCGGCATCGGCCACGGATTCGACCCCGAACGGATGAAACAGCTGTGGAAGATCTACAAAAAAGGCCCGGCCTTCGCAAACAACGCCCAGGTCAACGCCGAGTGGTGGATCATGTGGCGGCGGGTGGCGGCGGGGCTTTCCCCTGGGCATCAGCGCCAGTTCTTTCAGGATCTGGTCTGCCGTCTTGATCCGAAAAACAAAAACAACGGTGTCAAAACAAGCCCCCAGGAACGCCGGGAAATCTGGATGGCCCTGGCCAACATGGAACGCCTGAACACCCACGACAAAATCCGTCTGGGCAACCTCCTTTGCGCGGAACTTAACTCCAAATCCCTGCCCCAGGATTTCTGGGCCCTGTCACGGTTCGGTGCGCGGGAACCCCTTTACGGTTCGGTGGACCGGGTGGTTCCCCCCAAAAACGCAACACCCTGGATTGAAACCCTCATCAAAGGCCCCTGGCCCGATCCGGCCCATCCCGCAGCAGCCCTGGTGCGCATGGCCCGGAAAACCGGCGACCGCATGCGGGATCTGGACGATTCCACCCTGTCGCAGATCGTCGGTTTCATGGAAGCAAACACCATCCCCGCCCGGAATTACGAAACCCTCATGACCGTCATGCCCATCACCCGTCAGGAAGAAACGGCGGAGTTCGGCGAATCCCTGCCGGGAGGCATCGTTCTTCGAGGGCATTCACAGGAATGACCCCCTATAGCTCAATGCGGGTTCACCTCATGGCTGACGACCGTAAGGTTCATACCCTGAACCAATTAGATCAGCCCATCGTAGGTCGGCTTCTCGGCACGAAAGCCGACACATGGCCCCCATCCTTCCATAAGGCACACTCCCACATCCCCCACAACTTCCATCATATAAAACGTACCGCATGACAACAAACCCCTCCGAGTCGCCTGTGGCCCAGGGCATGCGTCAGGTTTCTGAGAACCCGACGAACGGGTTCTCAAAAAATAACCTTACAAATCGTTTCCAAATCATTTTTTTTGCCTCCGGCGGCCAGCGTCCCCACTTTCGTGAGGACAAGCTTGAAAAGCTGGTCAAGTAGAAACCGGGGACAGTAGAAACCGGGGACAGTAGAAACCGGGGACAGGAAAATAATTCCTATTATTTGGAGAAATACTTTACGTTGCCTATATCTTTAAAATGAGAATCCTGAGTCCAGATGACAGCATTGAATTCTTGGGCCGTTGCAAGGATAATGCTGTCTGCCATTGGAAGACTGTGTTTTATGCTTAATTTTGAGGCTGCCATTGCTATTGATGGCGTAAGATCTACAACAGCACCCTTTTGCATAGCCATAATGGCTTGTAATGCATTATTTTCGTTTGATTCCCGTAGAATTACCTTGAATACCTCATAAATAGTCACCGTCGGAACGATAAGTGAAGCAGGTTCATTCAATGGAATTATGAAATGCTCTGCATTGGAATCATCTGCGAAATATGAGAGCCATCCTGAAGAATCAATAATGTTCATACCCTATCTTCCTCTCGGCAGAAATCTGTGTTGATACCCTTGAGGAATCCACGGAGTTCTTTGATGTCGCGCTCCGGTATAAGTTCTACACGTCCCGCATATTCTATGACCTGTAATTTTTGACCTGGCTGAAGATGAAGTGCCTCCCTGATTGTTTTAGGTATAACGATTTGATATTTAGGTGATACCGTAACTAATTGCATGACTAAAACCTCCATCGATAAATTTGGTATTACAATATCATGATCGATAAAAATTATCAATTACATAATTAACTGTCTCAAATTCCGGGGACACCAATTATTCCTTGAACCAAGATTCGTATGGCCAGCGCCAGAAAAACAATATGGAACAATATGGGAACAATATGGGACAGGTCATTTATCGAACAACCGCCATTCAGAAAGAAGATATCCCATGAAATTGCATGTGAACGTAACCAGTGGCAGT
>DYJE01000015.1 GCA_020723285.1 Desulforapulum autotrophicum
CGGGAAGCATGCCGTCAACACTCGTGAGCTGACCCTTGCTGTTGTAGGTGTTGGCGGTGATGTATGCGAAAGGGACCACGGTTCCGGCTCCGTTTTTCGTGTAACCGGTCTCGATGATACGACTGACAAGCAGGGTGGGGTTCTCGTTGGGCGTGGTGTTGCCGTCATTGTCGTAATCCCAGGTCGTCACTTTGTTCCCGGAACCCAGCACGGACGGTTCTGTCCGGGAAAGCGGGGCATTGATGGCCGGATGGTAGGTGAAGGTCACGATCTGCTGATCCGATGTGCCGGAAGCCCGGACCACGGTACCCGGATTACCCCGTGAATCATGGTCCGAAAAAATGTCGATTCGCCCGTTTGCATACTCTTTTTCCACAAGATTGCGGTTCGCATCGTAGTCATAGCGGACCACGTCCGAACCGCAGTTCGAGCATCCCCCGCTTCCGCTGACGGTGGTGACTTTCTTTCTTCCGGCGAAGGTGTCGATGCCGTAGATCCGGGTCACCCCGTAACCATCGGTCACAGCCACATTTTCGGTGTCCGAGTAATCGATGGTGACATTTTTACCCTCCCGATTCGTCGAAGACACGGCCCTGTCCGTGGCGTCAAATCCCCACTGGGACAGGGCATCACCCTTATTGTCCTTTAGGCTGTTTTGAGCGGTAACGCCTGTCAAGTCATACCCCCACTGGGACAGGATATGGCCCTGGCTGTCCGCTTTCCCGGTGAGATTATGGATGTCATTGGGATCGTCATAGCTGTAGGTGTATCCGCTGCCGTCGGGGTAGGATACGGAGGTCAGGTTATCGTTGTCATCGTAACCGAAATCCGCCCAGATACCATTGCCGACAGCGGGTGTGACCGGGCCTGTGATGGTATCGATCCGTGAGCGGGCATCGTAATGAAAAGTCATCGTTCGGCCCGTGGCCTCGTCGGTCACGGTTTCAAGGAGAGAATCGGCGTTGTATGACAGGAGTTGCCGGTTAAAGTTCACATCTCTGGTTTCAACAAGACGGCCGTCGCTGTCAAAGATATAGATCCTGTGATCGGACCGATGCCAGACGTATTGACCGGACACAACTTCAATATGAGAAAGCTCCCGGTTCACCCCTTCGTACAGGGTGCCGTTTTCAATGAAATAAATGCCCCGACCGGTTTCATCGAGAATTTTGAGGTAGTTTCCCGTGTCCAGGGTGACGGGGCGAAGGGTGGCATGATAGGTGTGACGCCAGCCGTATCCCATGGGGGTTGTCACCAGCGAACGGCTGTTGTAGTGCCGTCCGAACGAAAATCCTTCGGTATAGGGTGACGGAAACGTCATGTCCGTTTCTTGTTGAATGCTGTTTCCATTGTAAATACGGATCGGATCTCCCTGTTTGCTTTCGGGATCGCACCCCTCATCGCCTTCTTCCATGTCGTTGCAGGCAGGCAAGCCATCTTCAGTGAAGGTATCAACCTGATTGCAACCACATAGTCCGGGTTCGATTTTATTGGGATCTGTGGGGCATCCATCTGTGCAATCGGGGGTTCCGTCCCCATCCGTATCGGTTTCCAATTTTCCGCAGCCGCATTGTCCGGGTTCACTTTTTAATGGGTCGTCCGGGCATGGGTCAATGCAATCCGGCGTATTGTCCCCATCACGGTCCGTATCTGCCACACCGCAGCCGCAGTCACCGGGTTCCGTTTTGGTCGGGTCATCAGGGCAGTCATCAAAGCAAACGGACAAACCGTCTCCGTCCGAATCAGCTGGCAACTGAGAAGAACAGGCATAGGCGTTTCCGGGAAGCCCGCAACAGTACCCATCAATATCCGCATAATACACTCCTGCGGAAAGGCCATTGAAGTTCACACCGGCAATGGTCCCTTGATAGCTTGTTCCAACCGAATAGATATGCGTTCCCGCCTGATTCCTCAACACACGCTGACCTCGACTAACCAGATAATTCTGCAATGACTGGGGAGAACCGGAAAAATCTCCCTGAAACGCCCAATTGACGACAGCACTCCCGGGACATCGCACCGCATAAATAAGGTATGTATAATTCCGGGTATCGGAGAAAGGCTCGGGCGGACATACTTTTGCTATATATTCAAGGCCAATGGAATAAACCCCATTCGACCCTTTGTTGCAACTGCAATCCGCAAACACACGAGATGACCCTAACGGAACAAGGAATATCAGGGCCACCAGACCCACTGTCAAAGAACGGCGTCTCAACCTCAGGAGTTCGAAACCCAGCAAAGCCAGACTAAACAGCACACCGGTCAGAAATGACATCGCTGGGACCGGCTCCGTTGTGGGATGTGAACCGGGGTCAAGGGGGTTGGTCCCCACCACCTTTTCGTGTCCATCGGAAAAACCGTCACCATCCGTATCGGCAAGGGTGGGGTTGGTTCCGGCAAGGTATTCTTCGCGGTTGGCGAGACCGTCCTGATCCGGATCTTCTGCGGCATCATCGGGGTTTCCCGGATCAAGGCCGTATTCACTCTCCCAGCTGTCGGGGATCTGATCACCGTCACTGTCCATGTGATGTGAACGGGCATATAGCATGATATTGCCCACATGATCATAATCGTAATCCATGGAATAGAGGGTGTCCCCGTCCGTGAACTGCGTCAAGGTCAGGCGACCCAGATTATCGTAGACATGCTGAACGTCCGCCGCATATGAAGACCCTCGTGAAACAAGGATGAAGACCATCAGTCCGACGAAACACAAAATCGCTTGATCCTGAAACAGAACACGTTTAATCATGCTTGCACCCCACAATCCGCGGTCTTTTTAATGAATATTTTTTCTCAGTCGCAAAGAGATCATCACGGTTGTGTTTGGATATTATGAGGAAAACGGAATTTTTTTCGGTCGTCTGTTTTTTTGTTCTGTGATAGTGATCCTTTGTCGGACACACAGCAGCATGGATGAGTTTTTACGAAAGACATATGATCATCGATTACATCTCCCGGCACACCCGGAACCCGATATTATAACTGCGATAATCAGGCCTGTAGCTCTCCCGGTTTGACGACCTGCAATACGAGGCGTCGCTGATCCAGCTTCCACCCTTCACAACCCTGTGGTCTCCGGTTTTGCTTATGGGGTCGACGGCACCGTCTCTGAAAGAACCGTCCGTTATGGCCCCATCTTCCGTGCATCGGTCCTCGCACCATTCCCACACATTCCCGTGCATGTCATACAAAGTCCAGGGATTGGGTAAAAATGAGGCCACCTGCACTGTTTTCTTTTTATAGGAACCGAAAGCACAGCCGATGGCCGGGTTGTTTCCATCGTAGTTTGCCTGATCTGTTGTCAGGCAGTTCCCGGAATAAAACGCGGTAACTGTTCCCGAACGGCAGGCAAACTCCCATTCCGCTTCGGTGGGCAGGCGGTATTTGTTATGCCTTTCCTTTTTATTCAGCTTTTTGATGAACATGCGGGCGTCATCCCAGGAGACCATTTCCACAGGGCAGTCATCTCCGCAATTTTTAAAATACGAAGGGCTGGTTTTCATCACCTTTTTCCACTGGCCCTGGGTCACTTCCGTCGCCTGCATGTAGAACCCTTTTGATATCGACACCTTGTGCCTGGTTTCATGTTCGCCCCGGTCTTGTTCGTCCGGATTACTTCCCATCATGTACGTTCCTGGAACGATAAAAATGAAAAACATGCCGATGGTGTTGGTCTTTACTTCAACGCCTTTCAACAGCGAGTTTTTTTGGATGGATTCAACCATCTGCGGCTTAGAACCCATACCCTGTACCGTTAACCCCGATAATATAAGGAATGCAAGGGAAACGACACATGCCAAAAACACTGTCCCGCGTTTGCATGCATCACATATAAAAGAATTCTTCATCTGGGTAACATCCGTTCCAAAGCTTTCAACACATCAAAAGGCGGGTTTTGCGGAGAACACTCGATGACGATTCGGTAAGCGTTATCAAAACCGGGTTCGATTTTGAGGATACAGTAGTACCCTTTGATTTTAAAAGTTAACGGACAGCTTTCAAGGTCCAGCTTCGAGACCCCTTTGTATATTTTGTATTTGAGCTGGGCCACCATGGCCGGGCTTCCCAACACGTTGCCGGATACCGATACCCTTCCGGCAAGGCTTTCAATCGACTGTATGGACAAAGGCTGCCTGACATTTTGAAGAGGCGTAACCTTCGACGGAACATCAGGGTTCGTTATCATGCGATTGGATTCAGGGCTTAACCCATGGACGGGAGCGGGATCCGGCATGCCGTGCTTATCGTCGACGGACTCAGTCGGTTTGCCATCGTTTAACCGTTCTTTCCTGTCACGATAATCATGGTTCGTATCGTTTATTTTCAAAACCATATCAGATTCCGATTCAGGTTCGACCACCGGGCTTGGCTTGTGGGAATGTTCATTGAAACCCATGGTTAAGGATCTGGTGCCGCTCCCTTTGTCCGTGAGGTCCATTCCACTTGACAGTTTTTTTTGTATATCGTTTACGTTAACCGTCTTCAAATCCGATTTCCGGCTATTCTCCAAACCTTCATTCGCCGATTGAATATGATCGGCAGACTCCGGCAAACTCCCCATTTTTTGCGTATTATCTGGACTTGAGTCGCCCTGGCCTCTCTTCGGCATCGGCATCGAACACAGGTCCACATCATAAGACAAAGACTTGACGCCACTGAACGTTTTGAAAAAAGGATAGGAAAGACCGATGATGATCAACACAATGATAAAATGTGAAACAAGGGAAACCGCAATGGCGAAAACCCAATCCGCTGTCCCCTGGCCCATCTTCACGTCCTACTCTCCGAATTCCTAATAAAGCCCGTCATTTTCACTCGGTTCCAGAATAATCCGTCCCAGTGAACCGCCAATACCCATATCAAGACCGGTAAAAAACCATGAGCTACACTACAAATCTTAAACGCATAGCTCCATACAGGCTGAGGCTGTATATAATTTATCAACATCGTGATGCTCATGATGATCTGAACGGTTGTCAACGAACAAATCCCCAGCAGCAATAAAACGATTTTTGTTGATGTTTTTATGGATTGAGTTGAGATAATTAAAGATACAAATGACAATACAGTAAAAGAGGCATAAGGTATTTCGCCAGGTTTAAGTGCCATTCCGGTCCTGTGGCCCAACAAACCAAGGAAAGATGTAGCCGCTTTCCCGGTCATATTCACGTAACCTCCGAACAGATACATCCAGGGAGGCAACATGAGGCTAAACATCAACACGACCTTAACAAGAAACACTACGGGAGAGCTTTTTTTGGCAAAGGGGTCCCTGACTTGACTTGCCCATATACACATTGCAATGAGAAACCCAAAGGAGATAATTTGACCGAAATAAATATGGGTAATGCTGAACAAGTCTGGTCTGAAACTGGAAATGATCAATATACCCGTCAGTCTCAAAACGTTTGACACAAAAAACAAGGGCAAGCCAATCAATAGACAGTGGATTTTATTTTTCAGATCCCATTTTCGACTTAAAATAAACGCCGAATAAATGACATACGAAAGAATCGGGGTGCATTCGGGGACTATTTCTACTGATAAATTCGGCATGGTTATCACGTTGCCGGAAGCCACGGCTTCAATTCCGATGGATTTCAGAATGCTCCATAAAGAAATTGATGTCATAGTAATCATCGCTCGAAAACAATCCTCAGGAACAAAGATGTAGATGAGTAATAAAATAGAACATAGGAGAACGTATCGAAAAACCGTGGAAGCATCATTCATAAAAAACTGCTTGTTATCCTTTGAAAACTGTTGAATTTATTCATCATGCTTCATACCATACATAGGCTACGCTGTGGAATGTACGTATTTTCATATCTTTTCCCCATGTGACGTGAAGGGAAATAAATCATCAAATTTTCCGTATGATCGTTATCGCATCCATGGTTTCTCAAACAAAAAAAGAAACCATCATGATTGTGTTTGGAATATATGAAGAAACCGAGTTTTTTTTACAAAAAAACAAATCCGGGGAAAGAATGAGCTCTTATCATCTGTAAAAATATTTTCTGACAGACATGGATAAGCTCCACCCATCCGACATGCCGAACCCTGCTGGATGGATGGAGATTTTTCGTAACCCTTGAAATTGTGAAGGTTTAATGACTTGTTTTACGCGCCATCATGGCCGTGATGCATTTGAACAGGCTTCACCCAGCCGGTTTTCCAGATACACGACCTCCTCTTCGTCCCACTCATCCAGGTTGAAACAGTAACCGTCGTCTCCGGCAAGACCGCCGGGCACCAGATCCCCCTTTTCATCGGGATCGGTGATGAGGTCCCCGTAAAAGCAGACGGACAGCCAGCGTGCTGAAGGATCGTCGTCAATGACATCCACCATGACGAAAAGATCTCTGCCGGTCTGATTGTCGTGCTTCGCCCGAAGCGAATAACTCACCCCGGCTCTTCCCTTGAAAGCAAACGACACGCCTTCCATGGTTTCAAGATGCTGTTTCAGACGGATGAACGCTTTTTTCATGGCGTTGTCATCCGATGTCCACGTGCCTAAGAATCCGTCGATTTCTTTCAAGACATCCTGGCTGATCATGGGTTTATTCTCCTTGTTATGCTGAGTTATGGGAAAGTCCGTCCGGGCTCGAAAGGCGACTATAGAAAAATGAAAAATCCTTGTCAAGGCGGGCGATTGCCTTGAGGCTGCCAATGTGTTATGGTCTCGGATCCAAATCGATGAAACAAAAAAAGGAACTTTACATGACATACCCCGTTCAAATGGAGAGCCATGCTGATCACAGTCGGATCGAAGAATCCCAATAAAATTCAGGCGGTGAAAGAGGCATTCCGCCTGTTTGCCCGGTTTGAGGAGGCCCGGTTCGAATCCTTCGCTGCAAGCTCCGGCGTGTCCGACCAGCCCATCGGTCTTGAAGAGATCTTAACCGGTGCCCGGCAAAGGGCTGTCCACGCATTTTCAAAGGGAATTCTCAGCGTGGGCCTCGAATCGGGTCTGATCCCCGTTCCCATGACAAAGACCGGGTATATGAACGTTTCAGTCTGCGCCCTTTATGACGGACGCAGCCATTTCACAGGACTCGGGCCGGCCTTCGAGCTGCCTGCGGTCATTGTGGATCTTGTCATCAACAAGCAGCTTGAGCTGGACGAGGCGATATTCGCATCCGGATTTTCCGAAAACCCCCGAATCGGATACTCCGAAGGCATCATCGGTATGCTCACAGACGGGGTCGTGACACGAAAGGATTACATGATTCCCGCCGTCACCATGGCTCTTTCCGGTTATTTTTCACCGGACCGTCGACGGCTGTAAAAAATTTAACGTTATTCTTCTAAAGGAGACCGCCATGAAACTTATGCATTACACCGACGAAACGCCCAAACGCATCGACAACGAGGTGGCCAAAGGCGTATCCGCCCGGCTTCTCATCGGTAAAAACGACGGAGCCGACCATTTCTGCATGCGGCTGTTCCAGCTCGATCCCGGAGGACACACCCCCCTTCACCGCCACGAATGGGAGCATGAAATTTTTTTTCATCAGGGCGAGGGCGAAATTTTCCTGGGCGATGCCTGGAAGAAGGTGAACGAAGGCACGGCGGCCTTTGTTCCCGGCCACCTCGACCATCAGATCAGAAATACCGGAGATGGCGTTCTATCGTTTGTCTGCCTCATCCCATCGGGTTATCCGGAACTATAACGCCGTCTGAAATGACGCGGCACACCAAGGAAAGGTCACCATGATCCGTCTTATCCTGCTTCTCTCCATGCTTGCGGCGTTTCCGCCCCTGGCCACGGACATGTACCTGCCGGCCATACCCTATCTCAAGGATCTCTGGGGCATTCCCCTTTCGGTGATGAACCTGACTCTGGTGCTTTTCTTTGTGACGTACTGCGTGTTTCTCCTTATTTACGGCCCGTTGTCGGACCGGTTCGGACGTCGCCCGCCCCTTTTGACCGGCATCGCCGTATACATCCTGGCGAGCTTTCTCTGCGCCATGGCGGACAGCGTCACGCTTCTCATCGGCGCGCGGATTCTCCAGGCCGCCGGGGCCGCCGCCGCGTCGTCCATATCCCTGGCCATCGCCAAAGACCGGCTTCCGGCCAAACAGCGGCAGGTGGTCCTGGGGTACATTGCCGTGATCATGGCCCTGGCCCCCATGATTTCACCGATGATCGGCAGCCTGATCATGACCCGGCTGACCTGGCCCTGGATTTTCAGGGTTCAGGCGTTCATGGGGCTGATCTCGTTCATCGGCGTCGCCGTCATGAAGGAATCCCACACCCAACGGCTTTCATCACCTTTTTCCGCTATTCTCGAACCCTATGGGCGGATTCTTGGAAACGGCCGATTTCTCGGCGTGGTGGCCTGCACCTCCATGATCGGACTGCCCCATTTCGCCTTTATCGCGGGATCGTCGTGCATGTACATCCAGGATTTCCAGCTTGGCGAAAAGAGTTTTGCCCTGTATTTCGGGGCCAACGCCCTCTGCCTGATGGCGGGTTCCATGCTTTGCGCCAGATTCGGTCAACGCATCGGAACGCTGCGGATGATGACGGTGGGTTATCTGGGCATGATTATTGGCGGGATGCTCATGTTTTCAGGTCTGATCAAAGGACCTCCGGGGCTGGCTGTGCCCATGGGGTTTATTTCCTTCACCGGAGGACTCAGCCGTCCCCCGTCGAACAACCTGGCCCTTGAGCAGGTGCCGAAAGACGCGGGTACCGCGTCGTCGGCCATGGTGTTCTGCTATTTCATTCTGGGAGCCCTGTCCATGGCCGCCATTTCCCTGAACTGGGCGGACAAGGTCCGTTACCTGTCCATTCTTGCCATGGCCAGCGGGGTGCTTTCCCTGACGCTCTGGGCGAGAATTTACACCTTCATCCGCGTTCCGGCCCCGGACTCGTCCTTATAATTTTCGGGCAACCATGGCGGCCCAGGCGTCCTGATACAGGGTTTCCAGAATCTGAAATCCGCTGGCCGCAAGACATTCAGCCACCCTTTCAGCTTTTTCGGCGAGGATGCCGGAGCAGATGAACAGGCCGTCTTTTTCCGTGACATCATCGAGATGCGGCGCAAGCTCCACAATGACTTCGGCCAGGATGTTGGCGGCCACCACGGGAAACCTGGCTTTCACTTTTTCAGCCAGATGACCGCAAACCAGGGTGAACCGGTCCTGGGATACCTTGTTCAGGATCAGATTCTTTTCTGCGGTTTCCACGGCGGTCATGTCCAGATCCGTGCCTGTCATGTGCCCTGCTCCCCGCGTGTGGGCGGCGATCATCAGGATACCCGAGCCGGTGCCGATATCAAGAAATCGGTCTCCCTGTTTCAGATAGCGCTCGATGAGCATAACGCACATCCTCGTGGTGGGATGTGTTCCGGTTCCAAAGGCCATGCCCGGATCGATTTCGATCACCGTTTCACCTTCTTTGGCGTCGTATTCCCTCCAGGTGGGTTTCACAACCAGGCTTTCCGTGATGTTTTCCGGCCAGAAATGCTCCTTCCACGATTCGGACCAGTCCTCCTCGTCAAAAACCCTCGTGTGGAGAGACACGGTCAAGCCCTGCTCCGTCAGGCGGTCCAGACCGTCCCGGATCACGGTGAGGGTGTTTTCGGCATTTTCGTCGTCGGGGATAAATCCTTTCACGGCAAAATGATCCGGGCGGCTCACCGGTCCAGGGTCCCAGCCCTCGTCCGGCTCCACGTCCGGCCGCTCCACAGCGACCCCGCCGGTATCGGCGTCTTCAAACACCGAGGCAATCAGTTCGTCCACCATCCGTGTTTCATCGGGTTCAAAAATGACTTTGATTTCTATCCACTTCATTATTTTTTCCTTGATAGTCTTGATATTAAAACCGCTGTCTGGGGGGATTGAAATACCCGTGTTTCAGGGCCGGAAACCGTTTTTTCAATTGAGATAGCACGCGGTCCATGCCCAGGGATTCGCTCTGGCTGTCAGCCTGTTTCATGATGCTGACGTAGCGCAACGGGTCGTAATTCAGATTGCGCCACTGAATCAGGTGAACCGGATGGTCCGAGAGGAACCGGCATAGGCTCTCGAATTCCTCGGGCGTGTCTGTGACACCGGGGCAGTTCAGATAGTTCAACGCCACATGACCCCCTTTTTTCGCGGCCACCCTTATGGATTCCGTCACATGGTCGAAGGTGTAGCCGTTGGGTCTGAAATACGCCGTATAGCAACTTTCCCTCACACTGTTCATGCTGACCCGGATGCTGTCAAGACCGCTGTCGAACAGACGTTCCACCTGTCCGGGCAGACTGGCGTTGGAGTTCAGGTTGATGGTTCCGTTTGCCGTCTGTTTGCGGATGTCGATAATGGATTCCCGAAGCACATCGGCCACCATCAGGGGGTCCCCTTCGCAGCCCTGGCCGAAGCTCACCACGCCGTCGGGCACCTTCTCGATGTGGGCTGTGGCCACTTCCCGGATTTCATCGGGTGTCGGTGTGAAACTGATCCGCTCCTGGCAGCAGGAAATTCCGGGTTCGTTTTGAAGAGAAATGCAGCCCAGGCACCGTGCGTTGCATTGTCTTGAACTGGGAAGGGGTGCTTCGCAGCGTCCGATGAAAAAATTCTTGGCCGCCGGGCAACCGCTGACCAGGGCGCAATGCTCCAGATGCTCCCGAAGACGGTTTTTCGGAAAGGCCGCCCTGTAGCGCTTTACACCGTCATGGACCTGATCCTCGGGCATCAGACGGAGATCCTGCCTGCGCTCCCAGTCCACCTGAATCACCGATGACCGGAATCCCCCTTGGCCCCACCCTGCCGCACCATAGGAAAACAGCGGGAGAAATCCGGCTCCGGGCCGTTCTTCATAAGCGCAGACCATGGCGTTCACGTATCCCGGAGAATTGAAAATGGCTACGGGAAAGATGGGCTGGCCCGGCTCGTAAGGGTTGTCCGCAAGGCTCTGAAACGTTTTTTTCCGGATATTGAAAACCAGGGGAATGCGATCCGGAAGCAGCATCAGCTCACTGCCGTAGGGCATGGCCACGGTGGTGTCCGAAGTAAGAGGGACAAGACGGTGGCCCGCCATCCCCACGGCGGCGTAGCCCGGAAGTTCGAAAATCTCTCCCGATGCGTTGGCCGCAAGGGCGTCCAGATATCGGGGTGTCTGGTTTTTGCGATGGGTTGTGCGTTGACTTTTCCCTGGTCTGTTCCGTGCCACGTAAAATCCTGTTTTCCTGTTTCTGTTCGTAACCTGCGGTGATGTTCGCCTTAAATCGGGTGAAGCTCAGAGCCCTCGGCCCCGTGTGTTCCTACCACAAAAAACATCCGGCGCGGAAGAAAATTGTATCATCCCGTTTTTATTCGAAACCTCATGACATACGCCGGATTGTTTTTGCTTGTAATTGACCGTCTTTGATGGTTATATTTATCAGTTGCCCCGATGATGCGCTCGATTCGTAATTACCTAAATTATCAGGTGGTTAAATATTTAATGGCGTGACATTGGCTGTAGACCAGTCACGGTCTTCCCAGGGCTTTTTTTCAATATTTTAGCGAACGTGTATAGGTACAAGGTTGTTTAAAACTTTATTCAAAAAAATAGGAAACTTATTCAGAAGAAAAAAATCCGGGGCCATTCCCTTTGCGGAACGCTCCAGGGAGGCTGCCAAAGACATTCCCCTGAACGATGCTTCTCCGTCACGACCGTCGAAAAGTCAAGGCAGAGCCCGTAAAGAGGACAAACCAAGACCTCAGAAACCGCCGCAGGAGCGTGTTCAACGCACTCCGGCCTGGAACCCCGAAGATTTTCAGGTGCCGTCTGTGGACGGTAAGATCCGTTTCCATGATCTTGATCTTCCTCCCCAGATTCTTCACGCCATTGCCGATCTCAACTTTCAGTACTGCACCCCGGTTCAGGCCGGCATTCTTCCCTCGGCTCTCACAGGGCGTGACGCCATCGGCAAAGCCCAGACCGGAACGGGAAAAAGCGCCGCTTTTATCATCACCATCCTGACCCGAATGATCCGGACCCCCATCAAAGGCGGTCCTCCCAAAGGTTTTCCACGAGCCCTGATTCTCGCCCCCACCCGCGAGCTCGTTCTCCAGATCGAAAAAGACGCCCTGGGTCTCAGCAAGTACACACCGTTCAAAATCATATCCATCTACGGTGGAACTGGTTACGACAAGCAGATGCAGAGCCTCAAGGACAGGTCCTTTGACATCGTGGTGGCCACCCCGGGCCGTCTGATCGATTTTCAGAACAAGAAACTTCTGAAACTGGACAAAATCGAAATCCTGGTGCTCGATGAAGCGGACCGGATGCTGGACATGGGTTTTATCCCCGACGTCCGGAGGATCATATACAGCACGCCGCCCAAGGCCCGCCGTCAGACCTTTTTCTACAGCGCGACCTTTTCTCCTGAAGTGACCCGGCTGGCGGAGCAATGGACCACGGAACCCTGCATGGTGGAAATCGAACCCGAGCAGGTGGCGGCCGAATCGGTGAAACAGGTGGTCTACATCACCACCAGCAACGAGAAATTTCCCCTTCTCTACAACCTGATCATTTCAAACAATCTGGAACGCGTCCTCGTTTTCACCAACCGAAGGGACCAGGCCCGGGATCTCGCAAAAAAACTTCTGAGCTACGGGGTGTCCACAGCCCTGATTTCCGGTGAGATTCAACAGAACAAAAGGATCAGGGCCCTCGAAGGATTCAGGGGCGGCAAACACCGTGTGCTCGTGGCCACCGATGTGGCGGCCCGCGGTATTCATATCGAGGATATCAGCCATGTGATCAACTACAACCTGCCCCAGGACCCGGAAAACTACGTCCACCGTATCGGCCGGACCGGCCGGGCCGGAAGCAGCGGAATTTCTGTGAGTTTCGCCTGTGAGGACGATTCGTTTCACATTCCGGACATCGAGGCTTTCCTTGGAAACGATCTGGTCTGTGAGCATCCCGATGACGCCCTTCTTGAAGAGCCCCCGATTCCCGAAACCGGACTTGTTACCGACGATCTGGACGCCAAGCTTGAGCCTTTACGGCCGAGACAGAGGACACGAACGGGAAGCCGCGGACAACGCGGACCCCGAAGCGGCGGTCCACGTGAACGCAGCGGCCAGGAATCACGGCCCAGAGCCGAACGTCCCCGAAGTGAAAGTTCCGGTGACCATCCGGGCGGTTCTGACCCCGGAAGCGATGACAAACCCAAACGGAAACGTAACCGTCGGCGTCGCCAGAAACCGCCTCACAAGGACATCACTGGAGACGAATCATGACCGGATTGTTGCATGACGAAAATTCGTGTATCCCCGTGGATCATGTGGATACCCTGATTTTTGACTTGGGCGGCGTGTTCGTCAAGCTCACCGGTGTGGAAAAAATGATGGAATGGACCATGGGCCGATATTCGGTTGATGAACTCTGGGCCATCTGGTTTCAGTCCGATTCCGTGAAAGGGTTTGAAACCGGCACCCTTGATTCGCAGTCGTTTGCAGAAGGCATTATCCGTGAATACGGACTTCAGGTGACCGCGGACGATTTTCTGTTCCATTTCGCGTCCTGGGCCTCCGAGATGTTTCCAGGGTCCCGCCGCCTGCTTTCAGCTCTTAAAGACCGGTACACCCTTGTCAGTCTGTCCAACACCAACGTCATGCACTGGGACATGCTCTGTGACCGTTATCAGCTCGACAGCTACTTCCATCACAACTTTCCATCCCATGAAATCGGGCGGATCAAGCCCGAAACCGAAACGTTTTCCTATGTTCTGAGCCGGATTCCCTCTCCGGCTCATCGTGTGATTTTTTTCGATGACACCCCGATGAACATCGAAAACGCTCGGCGTGTCGGTCTTCACGCCGTTCAGGTTTCCGGCGTTGAGCATCTCTCTGAAACACTGTCTCGTCTGGGAATATCCCAGTGACGAGCAGCAAACACGGGTAACGTTGATTTTTTAACGGATAATCTTTCAGATTCTTTATAACTCGCACCATCATCTTTTCGGAGGTCTCTATGTTGAAAACTGCAACCGCCCGCCTGAAAATGAATCGTGTTCTTGCTGCCGCAGCTCTGATGATCCTCATTTTTTCCGGATCTTCATTTGCTGCCAAACCCTTTGCTTTCGGACTCCTTCTTGTGGGGCCATACAATGATCACGGCTGGAGTCAGGCCCATTTCGACGCGGGAAAATATGTGGAAAAAAAGATCCCCGGCAGCCGGATGATCTACATCGACAAAGTGAACCCGGCGGATCGTCCGGGAGTCACCGTTCCCCAGCTCGTGGATGATCTGGTGTCCAAAGGCGCCAGACTGGTCATCGCCAATTCCGACGACATGAGCGACGGCATACTCGAAGCGGCCAAACGCCATCCCGCCATCCAGTTTCTCCATGTGTCAGGTGACGGCGCGTTGACGAAAAAAGCCCCGAAAAACCTGAGCAACGTCATGGGCCGCATGGAATACACCAAAATGATGGCCGGTTTTGTTGCTGCACTGACCTCTAAAACAGGCAAAATCGCTTACCTGGGGCCCCTTGTCAACGATGAAACGAGGCGTCTTGCCGTCTCCTGCTTCCTGGGTGCGCGTTACGCCTGGGTCAATGTCCTTCACCGCAAGGCGGAGGACCTTCGCTTCGACACCTCCTTCATCGGTTTCTGGTTCAACATCCCCGGTGTCACCTCCGATCCCACTCAGGTGGCCTCCGCTTTTTTCGATTCAGGTTACGATGTGGTGATCTCTGGCATCGATACCCCTGAAGCCTGTTCCGTGGCCCGGCAGAAACGTCTGGCCAAAAAAAATGTGTTCGCCATTCCCTACGATTATAAAAACGCCTGTGACGGTGCGGGCGATGTCTGTCTGGGTGTACCGTATTTCAACTGGGGTCCCAGTTATGTCGACTTTGTCAGTAAAGCTTCGGGCGGATCTTTAAAACAGACCTGGCAGTGGCTGGCACCGGATTTCAAAGACATCAACAACCCGGAAAAAAGCCCTGTGGGGTTTGCTAAGGGCCCTGCTCTGTCACCTGAGAACGCAAAAAAACTGGACCGGTTTATCGCTGAGCTTGGAAGCGGAAAGGTCAGCCTTTTCAAAGGTCCTCTTTATTTTGACGACGGCTCGGTGTTTCTCAAACCTGGCGAAACAGCAACGGACAAACAGATCTGGTACATGAAAAAGTTTTTGAAAGGTATGGGCGGTAAGTTGAAGAAATAGATGCAACGGATCGGTCGACATGATCAGGCTTGAAAATATTCACAAAGATTACGGTTCGGTCAAAGCCAATGACGGTGTAAATCTGTCTGTCCGGCCCGGTTCCATTCACGCCCTTCTCGGCGAAAATGGAGCCGGGAAAACCACCCTGATGAAAATACTCTCGGGCTTTATTGCAAAAACATCGGGACGAATCTTTGTCTGTGGAAATGAGGTCGACATTTCATCACCGGTCAAGGCCCTCAAAGCCGGTATCGGCATGATGTATCAGGAGCCCATGGATTTTCCGCAAATGACGGTTCTTGACAATCTCATGGCCGGTCGTCCTTCCGGTTTTTTCATCAGCCGAAAAAAAGCGCTGCACGATCTGGATCGTTTTTCTTCGGATCTGGGTTTTTCTTTCAATCCAGCATCCAACCCCGCCTCTCTTACCCTGGGTGAAAGGCAGCAGCTTGAAATGATACGTCTGCTGTCCCTGGGCGTAAAGGTGCTTATTCTCGACGAACCCACCACAGGCATCACAGACCTCCAGAAAGACGTTCTTTTTTTCTCGCTCCGGCGTCTTGCAAAGCTCGGGCATTCCATCATTCTTGTTTCTCATAAAATGGATGATGTCACGTCTCTTTGTGATGAAGCCACAGTCATGCGTCAGGGAAAAGTGAGTGGCCATTTCTCACGACCCTTTTCCAGTCAGGACCTTCTTCAGTGTATGTTTCCTTCGGGCGGTGATGTCGATATCGCGGACGATTATCAGCCTGGAGACCCTTTTTACTTTCTGGATCAGGTAACGGCGTCCTCGTCCCGTGTGGTACTGAAACCGATTTCATTGAACTTCCGCCAGGGTGAAATTGTCGGCCTTGCCGGTCTTGAAGGCAGCGGTCAGGAACTGCTGCTCCGCGTTGCAGCAGGCGTTTCGCATATCCATACCGGTGCGATCCGCATTGGGGACACCCCTTTGACAGCCCGGTCCATGAAGGCATATCAATCGTCAGGCGTTTTTTTTGTACCCGGTTCCAGGATGGAGGAAGGCTTAATTTCAGGGCTTACCCTTTCTGACCATGTGGCCCTATGCCGTTCCGGACACACCCTCTTTACCCGAAAGCGTGCAGTCGAGTCACAAACTTCCCGTTTTATAGAGAATTTTTTCATCAAGGCGTCACCCCATTCCCTTGTTGATTCTCTTTCCGGCGGTAACCAGCAGAAATTTCTTTTATCCTTGCTTCCCGACACCCCCCGTATTCTGTTTCTTGAGAACCCCACCCGCGGTCTTGATCACGATGCCACAGCAGCGATATGGAATATCCTGAAAACCCGGGTTCGTCATTCCGGATCTGCCGTTGTCTTTTCATCCTCTGAACTTGATGAAATCTTACAGGTTGCCCATCGTGTCCTCGTTTTTTCGAACGGAGAACTGATGATGGACCGCCTTTGTCATGATCTTGACCCCCATGATATCGGACAGGCTGTGTCCGGAATAAAACAAACAAAATATTAGAGGGTTATCCTTGTATGTTCCATGTGAAACATTTTCTAATCCGGATTCAGGTGTGAGACTATGTCGATTAAAACCATTGGACGTCATCTTGGTCTGCCCGTGTTTCATGTCCTGATGATTCTTGTATTGTCTCTTTTTATAGTTTCTTTCATTGTTCTTGCAGCCGGTGTCAGCCCTTTCACCGCGTTCTCTTTGCTTTACCAGGGATCGCTGGGTTCTGTTTCGCACCTCGGACATGTCATGAAGTCGTTTTTTCCCATGACTCTTTGTGCCATGGGGCTTGTCTACACCTACCGTATTTCCTTGTGGAATATCGGCATCGAAGGTCAGGTGATCGTCGGTGCCTTGAGTGCCATGGTTCTTTTCCGTCTTTTCCCGGAACCTCAGGTACCCTCCCTGTTTTTTTCACTTGGAATCGTTTCAGCTTTTTTAGGGGGAATGGGCTGGGCAATGATCACGGGTTTTTTGAAGTCAACCTGTGGTGTCAATGAAATTTTCGCCGGACTGGGTATGAACTTTGTCAGTCAGGGCCTGGCATTATGGCTGATCTTCGGGCCCTGGAAACGTCCTGGCATCGCTTCCATGAGCGGTACGGACCCGATTGCCGATGTTTATTGCCTGATCGAATCTGGACCTTTATCGATTTCTGGTTTTGAACTGATCCTCGTTTTCATTCTGTTTATTTTTACCTGGATACTGATCCGAAAATCTATTGTCGGTCTCAAACTTCATGCAAGTGGATCCAATCCTTTCGCTTCCCGTTTGCTCGGTCTCCAGCCTACTCTTTCAATACATCTGGCCCTGGCTGTCTGCGGTGGATTTGCGGGTCTGGCGGGTTTATTTCAAGTTTCAGGGGTGTATCACCGCCTGATACCTTCCATATCGAGCAACTACGGCTATCTTGCTATTCTTGTGGTTTTGCTGTCCGGATTCGATATCCGAATTGTTCCCATTATCTCTTTTTTCTTTTCGTGTCTTCTTGTGGGCAGTATCCAGCTGCCCATGATGCTTCAGATTGATTCATCGTTGAGCGGTGTTGTCCAGGGAATCGTCGTCATGGTTTATCTGGTGTACATGGGTATTGCTCGGCATTTGAATAGTCGCATAAGGAAACCTGTTTATGAATGATACTTTGATTCTCATCGTTTCAGGGGTTATCGCCGGTTCCTGTCCGGTTCTGTTTGCGGCTCTCGGGGAAACTCTGTCGGAAAAAGCGGGAGTCATCAATCTCTCTCTTGACGGATGCCTTCTCCTTAGCGCGCTTTCCGCTTTTGCGGCTTCATACCAGACCTCGTCGCTGATGATCGGTTTTCTTGCCGCCATGATGACCGGGGCACTTGTTTCCCTCTTTCTTGGAATCATGACTCTTTATTTCAGAGTGTCACAGGTGGCCCTCGGATTTGTTTTGTCTCTCTTCTGCCGTGACCTTGCCTATTTTTTCGGCAATGCCTATAACCGTCTACAGGGTGTGGAAGTCGGCCCCTTACCGATCCCTTTTCTTTCTGATCTTCCAGTGATCGGTCCTTCGGTTTTCAGCCACAATATCGTAGTGTACCTGTCCTTCTTGCTTCCATGTGCTCTTTGGATTTACTCTGATAAAACAAAAGCCGGGCTCTCAATGAAATCGGTGGGTGAAAACCCATATGCGGCATATGCGCGCGGATACAATCCCAGGCTTATCAGGCTTTGTCATGTGATAGCCGGTGGTATCTTAACAGGTATAGGAGGTGCTGCTTTTTCTCTTTTTTTGAAAGCCGGATGGGGAAGACCTCAAGGGTGCGAAGGCACAGGCTGGATCGCTCTGGCCCTTGTCATTTTTGGAAGCTGGAATATGTTTCGTGTCGCACTGGGGTGTTATATTTTTTCATTTTTGCAGATCATGGGCCTTTTGTTTCAGCAGTGGTTTTCCGATGTCCCCGCTCAGGTCTTTCAGGTGGCACCCTTTCCCTTGATGATTTTTTCACTGGTGCTGGTTTATTTTACAAATCGTTTTTCTGAAACTTCAGTCGGCAGAAATCAGAGAAAGTATCGATTGTTTTTTTTGACTGCACGATTTCTTTCCAAACCCGCGCCCTCTCATCTCGGAAAAACGTTCGAGCCCTGAAATTTATATTTCTATGTCCAAAAAACCGGCTTCGAAAATGCGCTTGTATTAAACGATCTTGACATACCGAATGGTTTACATCAAAAACAGGGGTTAAATCCGGGAAACAACGCATTTGACCCCATCATTCAGTTTTAATCATTTTTACCATTTTTGATAAACCACACCACACCATCCTCCCCGCTGTCCGCTCCAAACCAGTTTGAAAACATCATTTTTAAGATAGAGATCATGAACGATGTCAATTTCCGTTTTTTTAATTCCCGAAAAAACAAGGGCGCTTCCTTGTTTGGTCATCGGTATCAATTTGGACTGAAGATCCAGCAGTGTCGGATATCGCAGATTGGCGATGATGATGTCGTATGTGCTGTTCCAATCAGGAACACCTGTGATAAAGATTCGATCACTCAGGCCGTTTAGCCTGACATTCATTCGAGCCTCGTTTTCGGACATGGGATCTCTGTCACATGCCGTGACCTGCGTGACGCCCAATATGGACGCTGCCATGGCGAGAATACCTGTGCCTGTGCCGATATCCAGTGCACTTTCAATTTTTTTACCGGCCGCGATGGCATCGGCCATAATGTCGTCAAGCGCGCAGACACACAGTTGGGTCGTTGGATGATCGCCTTTGCCGAATGCGGTACCCATGTGTAGTTTGATCGTGTTTTCGCTGATGGAATCGCTCCGAAGGTCCGGCGGTGAAACAACGATCCGGCGAGACAAGCGCACAGGTTTTCTGAATGAAAGCGCCAGGTGGGTTTTCCCGTGCTTATCCATGTATTCAAGGACATTTTCCTCTACAAGATCCCGAACCGCGAGTCGGATATCTTTACGAACGCCATGTCCTATTTTGATCATCTCTTTTTCAAGATCTGACGGTGAGACAAGCGCAGCTGAATCTTTGATGATACCAACAATGATATCTTTAAGATTTGTGGGAGGAATCATCGTGCTCATGAATCTATTTCATGACCTTCCCGCCTGATAAGATCCGCATACCAGACTGAAAATTCGAACATGCCGCGGTACTTGTCATTGTTGTTCATCAGTGCCATGGCGATTTCAAGAACTCCTTCTGCAAAAGAGGCCGAGGTTTTTTCCTCGCGCCGCATCTGAAGGAATTCATGAACAAGATCGTTGATCGTTCTTTTCGTCACATCTTTTCGGATATCAAGAGGATCTTTGGGTTCTTCAAAAGGATTCCAGTTCTCGAAACCCATGGAGAGGATTTTTTTTTGTCCTCTTTTTCCCATCATATCGAAAATGGCTTTTTTCTTTTTTTCAATATCTTCGTCGCTATAATGATCCATCGTGTCACCCAATGATTTCGAGACCCGGTATACCGAAGTATTCATCGTTGTAGTCTGTGTTCAAGCACATGGAGAGGGGCACAAGAATCCCTCCCATACCCGTATATTTGGATTTGAAATCCTTCACCATGTCATGGGATATGTCATAGAGCCTTTTATAAACAGCGTCCATATTCAATGTAGGATAATTTTCACCCTTTGAAAAACCAGACAACCCGCAGGTGTATCCTTTTCCTCCTGTGGATGTTGGTATCCCGTAAACGCGACAGGCTATAGGTCTGTGATCATACATCTTACAGAGATTTTCCTTATTCAGCAGTGGACACGGAATTTTTTCCTGGGATATTCTCTCGATGATCCGGCCGCCGTCTGAACCTATTTTTTCGGCTTCAGTGGCCTGCTTTTTTATTTTAAAGATTTTCCTGTCCGTGATGTCTGCCTCTGTTAAAATGTCGTGACGCATCTTTCCTGAAAACAATTCATCAAATCGTCGCTTGACAGCAACAGCTTCCACAAGAGTCAGGTCAAACAATGCGTGACAGCAGTCGCTGCAACCTTGTCGGCATGTCACTTTGTCTTTATGATCTTCTTTAACTTTCAGACATACATTTTCAATCTGTTGAACCAAGTCTTCGTATTTTTTTATATATATCGAGAAATCCATACACACTCCACTGTTTCACGTGAAACATCATTTACCAATACAAAAATTACTAAAAATTCTGTCCAATACGTCATCCTGCACATGAATACCGAGAATGGCATCAAGACTTCGAATGCATGATCTGATATCCACGGCCAGTAAATCAAAGGTGACACCATCTTCCATTCCACGGATGATTCGATCGATGGATCCCAGGGTTTCACATATCAGATTGTAATGTCTTAAATTCGGAACAACAGCACATCGGTTTTCAGGAATGTCCCTTAAAATCATTTCCGAGATCCTGGATTTCAAATATTCCATATTTTCGCGTTTTAAAACCGAAATACGGATATCGGGTTCAGGTATTCGCTCGTCTTTTATACAGTGATAATCAAGATCGATCTTGTTGGCCACCACCAGCATTTTCTTTCGGCCTTTGCACTTTCCATAGATCGTGTTGATGGACTCACATTCTGAATCGCACAACATTTGAGAAGCATCGATCATCAGAATAACAAGATCGGCCGAATCCATTTTATCGAGGGTTCTTTGAATTCCGATTTTTTCAACAACATCGTCAGTCTGGTGGACACCGGCCGTGTCGGTAATTTCTATGGGGATTCCGTCAATGGTAATCAGGTCTTCTATAGCGTCCCTCGTTGTTCCAGGAACCGGGGTTACTATCGCTTTATCTTTATTCACAAGAGCATTCAAAAGACTGGACTTCCCTGAATTGGGCGGACCCACGATGACCAGCCTTACACCCTCCCTGAATACGTGAAGATCTTCATGGTTCTTTTTTAACTCCGAAAGCTCCGACTGAATACGGACGAAGGATTTAAAAACCTGATCCTGATCAAGAATATCGCCCACATCTTCCGGGAAATCGATCACCGCTTCAATCTTGGCATGCAATTCTAATATCTCATCTTTCATGAGCATAATTTGCTTTTTAAGAGAGCCTTCTATCTGAGACACGGCAATGTTCACGGATGCTTCTGTTCGAGCGTTGATGATGTCGATAACGGCTTCCGCCTGAGTCAGATCGATACGTCCATTCATATAGGCACGTTTGGTGAATTCACCCGGTTCGGCCAAAACAGCGCCGTATCGAACAAGAAGAGATAAAATGGACCTCAGGACAACCGGACTTGAATGGGACTGAATTTCGACAACATCTTCCGTTGTGTATGATCGAGGGGCTTTCATGGGTATGAACAAAACTTCATCAAGAACACGACCCTTCTCATCCCGAACAAAACCGTAGTAAACACGGTGGCTGTCATAACGCTCCAATTTCGTATCGCCAGAAAGATAAAAGCACTTTCCCGCGATTTCCATCGAACGGTTTCCGGATATACGGATGATGCCAATCCCGCCTTTACCGGTGGGTGTCGCAAGCGCCGCTATGGTTGTCTGTTCCGCCATGTCCATCCTTCAAATAAAAGAACCTGTTCCGGTGTATTCCGGAACAGGTCGAATGAAACTATCGATGTTCAGCATCAGTAAGGATTCGTCTATTCCTTCGGTGTATTTCGTTTTCTGCTTCTTGTTTTTTTCGGAAAAATCACAAGTCTTCTGTAATATCCTTCTCCCATGCTCTGGGTTCTGACGTTTTTATTATCTTTCAAAGCCAGATGGACGATGCGGCGGTCTTGCGAGGACATCTGGCTGATCGTGGAAGGTTTGCCGGTTTTTTTAACCTTGTCGGACATTCGGATAGCCATCCTCTCAAGATTTTCACGCCTCTTTTCAAGATATCCTTCCACGTCGATCAACACACGCTTTTTCTCAAGTGTATGCTTATTGACGATCTTGTCAACGATGTACTGCATGGCTTCAAGATTCTGTCCTCTTTTACCGATAATAACGGCGGAATCATCACTGCTGATGTGATATGTCAGATACTCGCCATCTGACTCCACGACGATTCCGAAAGAATCCGATACATAGGATGTGATTTTTCGGATAACTTCTTCTCCGATGGCTTCAGGAGATTTTCCTTTGTAAAAATCGGAAATGATTTTTTCTTTCGGGGTATCCTCATCATCATCATCCTCGCCATCGAAATCTCTGATTATATCGACCTTAACCTTGGGTTTCTGAACATTTTCCCTTGTTTTTCTTTCTGTATGACCTTTTCGTTCAGTCTTTTTCTCGATGGGTTTATCATTTTTTTCAGGTGTTTTATCCGCCCTTTTATCCGGCTTTCGTTCAGAACGTCCTTCGCGTTCCGGCTGTTCATTTGAGCTTTTTTTCACACCAAAAGCTTCGTCGACCAGGCTGATGACTTTTTGTTTTTGCTTGGTGGATTGATCAAGATTGACCCTTATTTTGGCTTTCTTGTTTCTTATAATTGAAAAAATACCGCTTGATCCGTTCGAAATAATGTCGTATTTGAGCTGACTCTTTGAAATGTTCAGTTGTTCACACGCCAGTTCAACAGCCTTTTCCACATTCTTGCCTTCAAATTCTCTACAAGAAGTCATAGTCCCTCCCGAATTATGCGTACTTTTTCATGATATAGTACTGTTGAATAATGGAAACGATATTGTTAACCAGCCAGTACAATACAAGACCCGAAGAAAAATTCAAAAAGATGAATGTCATAAACAAGGGCATAAACATCATCATTTTGGCCTGAGCCGGATCTCCCGCAGGCGGGGACATTTTCTGCTGTAAAAACATGGATGCGCCCATAAGAAGGGTCAAAACAGGAATACCTGTCGGTGGTTCGAAATAGGGTATGATGAAATTAAAGTGAAAAAGTCTATCCGGAGCGGAAAGGTCCGTAATCCAGCCGAAAAAGGGTGCGTGACGCAGCTCGATAGATGAATAGAGCATTTTGTAAAACGCAAAAAAAATGGGCATCTGGACCAGAAGTGGCAAACACCCGCTCAAGGGATTGACCTTGTATGTTTTATAGAGATTCATCATCTCTTCATTCATTTTCTGTTTGTTATTCGCGTGTTTCTGTCTGATTTCGTTAACAAGGGGTTGGAGCTTTTTCATGTCGTTCATCGACTTGTAGCTCTTGGTTCCCAGCGGCCACAGAATGATCTTGAATAAAATGGTGAGAAGGATAATGGCTATACCGTAATTTTTAACCACGTTATTGTATATCAGATTCATCAGTGTAAGGCAGGGTTTTGCGATGATATCGAACATCCCGTAGTCAATGATTTTGTCCATGTCATTGCCTACATTTTTCAAGGCGGAAGCTATTTTAGGTCCGGCGAAAATTCCGAAAGTCCATTCTTTTTTAGATCCTGGACCCAGTAATCCGGTCTCTTTGACCATGTTTGTTTCAAGATAACTGCTTTTTTCATCAAAAGAAAGATTCACATGTGACTCGGATGTGTCACCGGATATCAGACTCATAATGAAGTAGCGATCTTCAATAGCCATCCAGCTGATGTCACCTTTGAAATGATTTGCCTCATCGATATCGCCGGTTTTAATTTCCATGACTTCCTTGTTCATGTATATTGCCGGTCCAACGAAGGAAATATTGCTTTTTTCAACCAGTTTATTCTGAAGGTTCACAACGATGCTGTCCTGAAGGGGCTGATCAGCACCGTTCCTGATGATGATTTTCATAGTGATGAGGTAAGAATCCGGTGAAAATTCGAAAAACCGCTCCATGACGATACCGTCGGGGGATTTCCATGCAAATCGTAAGATTTGTTTTTTATCTGTTACAACAATCTTATCTTCTGAAACGTCCGGTGTGAAAATTGCCGTCTCCAGGCCCCTGATCGATTGGTTCTTAAAGGATACACCATACGTGCCCTGAGATACTTCCTTCTCGATCAGATATTTCAAACCGGAATCCGGATGATTGGTTTCTTTAAAATTTTTAAGCTGGATCTGTTTCATGACAGCTCCAAGACTTGAAAAATCGGCTTTGAACAGAGGTGTCTCGACAGAAATCAGTTTTTCCTGACTGGAGTTCTGAACATCGGGGATTTCGGACGTTGTGGATGATTCAGCATTAATATCCGAAACTTTGTCGGCAGAAACATTTTGTTGTGTCAAGGATTGTTCTGATTTTTCCTTCACAGCAGGTGGCACATCATTTTTTTTAGGTGGAAAAAGCTGAAACCATACCACATACACCAAAATCGTGAGAAATATGGCGGCGAACAAATTTCTCTGTTCCATAATAACTCCTGTTTTTTTAACGGTGATGTATCAAAAAGAAGGGGCTCGCAGATAGATCAAAAAGAATATTACGGAACAGGATCAAAACCGCCAGGATGAAACGGGTGACATTTTAAAAGACGTCTCAAGGAATAATAAAAACCCTTGATCAATCCGTGCTTATCAACCGCCTGGTACGCATAATCTGAACAAGAAGGGTAAAATCGACATGTCGGTCCCTTGATGGGTGATATAAAAACCTGATATACCTTGATCACAAAAAGAACAGGATATTTATAAACGGATTTTAATGTCAATTTTCTTGGCAACTTCTTTCAGAGAATCAAATAATTCTTTATTGTTTTTGGAAGAAGCCGACCGTTTCGCGATAACATTGACATCGACTTCTCCCATTATGAATAAATACCTGTTTGTACGAAAAAACTCACGTGCTATTCTTTTTATTCTGTTGCGTTCGACTGCAATGCCGACCTTTTTTGATACTGTAATTCCCAAGCGTGAATTTTTTAATACATTTTTTTTGTAAATAAGTATAAATTCATGATTTTCAGTTTTCTTTCCGCCTAGATTAAGTTTTCTGTAATCTATAGATTTACGTAATCTGTCTTTTTTTCTTAACGAAAATTCACGCAACGTTCATGCCTGCCTGATTCGGCTTTCTGATTAAGCGGAAAGTCTCTTTCTTCCTCGTGCACGTCGTCGTTTGATGACGCGTCTTCCAGCGGCAGTCGCCATTCGTGATAAAAATCCGTGCTTTCTTGCCTTTTTAATTCTGCTGGGCTGGTAAGTTCTTTTCATTTTTTTAAACCTCTGTGTCTTATATTGTGTAACATGCTGTCATTGTTTAGTTTTTCAAAATATTAACCAGAGAAGCTAACCATACTTTTTAGGATTTGTCAATAATGAATCTTTTCAGTGATTTCGAATTCTTCAATATGAAAATCGGCGTTTTTCTGAATACGGATATGTTTTCCAAATTCGTTTTCAAGTCTTAAAATGATATTGGATTCCTCTTTCACAATATAATCGGCCATATCTGGATTCACTCTGACCAAGAACTCATGCCCTGCCATATCACGGTTAAACCGCCGGATCTCCCTCAATATTTTTTGAAGAATGGTTTTTCGGGACAAAACAAATCCATCTCCGCTGCAATTGGGGCAGTTATCGCAAAGAACCTTGTTAAGCGATTGTCTGACTCTCTTTCGCGTCATCTGGATCAAGCCAATCTCAGACATGGGAAGAATATTGGTCTTGCTTTTATCGTTTTTGAAAATATCTTTCAGTTCCTCGAAAACTTTAACTTTGTTTTCTTCACTTTCCATGTCGATAAAATCGAGGATGATGATACCACCGATATTTCTCAGACGGATCTGGTATGCGATCTCTTTGATCGCCTCCATATTTGTTTTGAAAATGGTTTCTTCAAAATTCTGTTTGCCAACATAACGGCCGGTGTTCACATCGATGGATGTCAGGGCTTCCGTGTGCTCGATGACAATGTATCCCCCTGATTTCAGCCAAACCTTTTTCTTGAGAGCCCGAGAAATATCGCCTTCGATGTTGAAAAAATCATAGATGGGTTCGGGTCCCTCATAGAGTTCGACCTTGACTTTCAATTCGGGCATGATTTTGCGCAGAAAGCTGTTGATGGACTCGTAACCGATGCTTGAGTCGATGATCAGTTTGTTCGCTTCATGGGTCAAAAGATCCCTGATGGCCCGGAAAGTGACTTTGAGATCCCTGTGAAGCGTGTAAGGGGCGCTGTACTGCCTGTATCTCTTTTTAATATTCTCCCAGGAATTGACAAGAAGATCCATTTCCGTTTTCAACTGATCGTTGTCGATGCCTTCACTGGCTGTTCTGAAAATATATCCGTATTTCACCTTTCTTTTTTCGTTGATCAGCGTTTTAAGGCGTATCCGCTCTTCATCGGCGTCTATGCGTTTTGAAATACCGATATGATCGACATTGGGCATCAGAACCAGGTATCGTCCAGGTATGGAAATATAGGTCGATACCCGGGCTCCTTTCGTTCCTATAGGAGCTTTGACGACCTGAACCATGATCTGCTGGCCTTCTCTCAGAAGCTGCTCAATAGGAATATTTCTCTGGGTGTTGTTGGGAACGAAATCATCCTTGTCCGTAAGACCGTTGACTTTTTCCGGAGGTTCGGCTTCATCGAGATTCTGCTTTTTTATGACGTCGTCAACATACAAAAAAGCGGCTTGCTTGAGGCCTATATCGACAAAGGCCGCCTGCATCCCCGGAAGAACACGTTGCACCGTTCCCTTATAGATATTGCCGGTGATGTTTTCCTCATCACCTCTTTCTATGAAAAGTTCGGTTATATTTCCGTCTTCAACGAGAGCGACCCGGGTTTCGGTTTCACTGACGTTAACGATTAACTCTTTATACATAAGTATCAGCCAAAATGCCTCAATTTCGTAATATCGGATTTTTTCATCACATCATCGTCAATGGAAAAAATATATTTAATCGCATCGTCGGGTCTTACATGAACCTGTCCAGCACTGATCAGATCGAAAGTGATCGTTCCGGGGCTTTCGATTTGAATGTTCTTCACAAAATCTTTCAGATTGACAGTCTGCCTGACACCTTTCTTGTTTACTTTTTCATAAGCCACATGCTCTGCTTTTTCAAAGTTTTCCAGATCTTCTTTTAAGATCTCACAATCCTTTAAAACAAGGCGATACTGCTTGTTCGGCATTTCTTGAATGTCGCATCGCCTGTCCACGTACTCGACGTTCATGATTTTCAAATCGTCTGGAAACAAGCTGTTCATCAAAGGTTGAATAACATTAGTATCAAAATCCTCATGAACTTCAATGATAAAAAACTCTTCCAAACTTTCATAACCCACAGGCAAGGGGTTACCGCAGATCAATTTGATGATTTTATGAAAACCGCTGCTGTATTTCACAGGAATCCCGGACCTTCTGAGATTTCGTGATATCAGATTGACAAGTTCCATGTGTCCCAGGTATTTCGCATCGCCCGTTTTACGATACACACATTTGACTTTTCGGTACGATTTTTCCATATCAGGCTTCAAGGGTCCGCAAGACCCGATGAAATTAATTTTTTCAAGGGTAATCGGCCTTATATCCTTGAAATCACAAATTCCACATCCTGAACATGATCCTGTGCGGCAGTCTTCCGTCAAATATCCTTCCCGCGACTTGTCTCGCTCCATCTTCAGATACTGTCGTGAAACACCGGAATCGATGTGGTCCCAGGGTAAAATTTCATCGCAGGACCGTTCGCGGTGTATAGAGTGATCCGGATCAATGGATTCCTCCCGAATGGCCTCTTCCCACAAATCCAGCCTGAAATGCTCCGTCCATCCATCTAGGCGGCATCCTTTGGAATAGGCATTGATGATCAATTTCGTCAATCGCCTGTCTCCACGGGCCATCAATCCTTCCAGATAACTGATCTGGGTTTTGCCCCATTTGAAACTGACATCCGGATAATGAAGTTTCTCTTTGAGCCAGAGAATTTTTGACCAGGACTCTTCCTGGGAATCCTGTCTTTCCCATTGAAAAGGACTGTGGGATTTTGGAATGAATGTGGTGACACTGACGTGAATCTGGGCTTTTCGCCGCTTTGTTTTTTTAATGTCCCTGAGTTTTTTTATGAGTTCAACGATGGACTGAAGATCGTCCTGAGTTTCCGTGGGAAGACCGACCATGAAATAGAGTTTGATCACATTCCATCCCATATCAAAGGCGCTTTCAACAGTGTTAACGATATCCTCTTCGGTGATACCTTTGTTGATCACATCCCTTAACCTTTGGGAACCCGCTTCAGGAGCAATGGTAAATCCGGTTTTTCTGACCTTTTTGATGATTTCCATCAAATCGGAATTCAAACGCCCGGCCCTTATGGATGGCAGGGAAAACGAAACGTTTTTATGTGTTTCCTTTTTTTGTTCGGACAAATCCAGGAGTTTAAGCATCAAAGGCCCGATGTTTTCATAATCACCGGCACTCAGCGAAAGAAAAGACAGATCTTCATAGCCGGTGTTCTGAATGGAGCAGTCGGCCAGATGAACCAGTTTGTCCACACTTCTCTCCCGAACAGGACGGTAGATCATTCCAGCCTGACAGAAACGGCATCCACGGCTGCACCCTCTTGAAATCTCAAGACGGAGTCTCTCGTGAACAGGTCGTCCGAAAGGAATGACCGGTTCGGTTGGAAACTCCTCATCCTCAAGATCGGGAACGATGGTTTTCCTGACCGTCGTGTAATCCTCGTAAAGAGGTTTTAACACCTGAATGGAACAGCCGTTTTTTTCAACAAATTCAGGTTTGAAAAAGGCAGGGATGTAGATTCCTCGGATATTAGACCATGATTTTAAAAGATCATGCCTTGCTTTTCCTGATTTTTTCCACGAAATATACGTTTCCACCAGCTCGACAATCACCTTTTCACCGTCACCCACCACCATGGCGTCGAACAGATCCGCAACAGGTTCCGGATTGAAGGTGCAAGGGCCGCCGGCAATGATTAAAGGATGTTTATCGTTTCTCTGGTCATGGGTAAACGGAATATTGGCAAGATCTAAAATCGTCAGGATATTGGTGTAATTCAGTTCATAAAGGAGACTGAAACCTAGAATGTCAAAATCCATCAAAGGTGTTTTTGTTTCACGTGAAAACATCGGAATGCGGTTGATTCTCAGTTCTTTTTCCATATCCGGCGCAGGGGCGTAGACACGTTCCGCCGAAACGCCTTTCTCATTGTTCAAAATATGATAAAGAATCTGGATACCGAAATGAGATGTCCCTATTTCGTAGAGGTCAGGAAATGCCAGGGCCACACGGGCCAGGATGTCCTCGTTCTTTTTTATGACGGCATTGCATTCCACGCCGGTGTATCGGCTCGGTTGTTCGACTGATTTCAAGATTTCTTGAATACTTTTAAAACCCATGGTATATCTTTTCAGTTAAAATTAAATCATTCAAACAAGAACCTGTCATTATATTTTATTCATCGGAAAATGCAAATTTATAATTATCTATCTCCCAAGAAGCTTGTTTTTTCTGTTATTTTTGTACTATGGCTTTTGCCAGCTCACGCATCGGCATCACAAAACCTCAGGCGTTCGGATGTTGTGGTGGCCGTGGAAAAAGTCAGTGCCGCTGTTGTGAACATTTCATCCGAAGTGGATGTTTACAACCGATCCAATCCCTTTGGTTCACGCCGTTTCAATCGTAATTTCGATGATTTTTTTAAAGATTTCTTCGAACCCCGAAGAGAAAAATCAAAAAAGGTAAGCCTTGGTTCTGGTGTCATCATTGACGGAAAAAGGGGCTATATTTTAACAAACGCACATGTCGTTGAAAAGACGAGCCATATCACCGTGAGTCTAAACGATAAACGCGATTTTGAAGCCCAGCTCGTCGGAGCCGATCCCGACTCGGATCTTGCTGTTCTTCAGATTAAAAGCAAAGGGACTCTTCCCGCCATTACCATGGGAAACAGTGATGACATCATGATCGGGGAAACCATCATCGCCATCGGCAATCCTTTTGGTTTTTCCAACACAGTGTCCACCGGTGTGGTAAGCGCCGTCAATCGAAGCGTCAATGCCGGTAACAGGCTGTTCAAGAATTTCATCCAGATCGACGCTCCCATCAATCCCGGTAACAGTGGGGGTCCTCTTCTCAATATCGTGGGTGACCTGATCGGAATCAACACAGCGATTTACGCGTCCGCCCAAGGCATCGGTTTCGCCATTCCCATCAACCGGGCAAAAAAAATCGTTTCAAACCTCATCAAATACGGTGAAGTCGTTCTTCCCTGGACAGGTCTTGTCATTCAGGACATCGATGGCAATATTGCCGAATATCTGGGTCTTAAATCCTCATCCGGAGTTGTGGTGACCCAAGTCGAAGATAACAGCCCCGCCCTTCATTCGGGTTTAAAAAAATGGGATGTAATCACTGGCATTGATAAAGATTCTGTGTCCGGCATCCAGGATTACGAATCCATTCTTAAAAATCATTCCGCCGGGGATGTTCTTAAATTTAAAATCATCCGGGGTGGAAAACAGGATGTCATTTCTCTTAAATCGCGGACATTTCCCATTGAAAATGCCGACACTCTCGCATCTGAGATTCTGGGAATCAAAGTGGTTAAAAAACCCAAACAAAAAGGTCTTTCCATATCCGAAATATCCAAAACATCTTATCTCTACAGGGTGGGTGTAAGACCGGGTGACAGTGTGTGCCAGATCAACGATACCGTGACGGACTCCCATGAAGATTATAAAAAAGCCATTGTCAAATACAGAAACAACCCATCGTTTGTCGTATTGATCGTCAGAAAAGGGTACGGATATTACATCACCGTTGAACGGTGATTTTTTAAGGGAGCAGGATATGATACGAACCAGAATCCGGGATATTTTATCGCAGACCCAAAACTGGGACGATGTCCTTATCAAAGGTTGGATCAGGACGATCCGTCATTCAAAAACGTTTTCTTTTATCGAAGTGAACGACGGATCATGCCTTAAAAACATTCAGGTGGTGGCTGACGAATCATTAAACAATTACAGTGAAATACAGAGTCTCACCACGGGTTCATCTCTATCTGTTCGGGGGAATTGCGTCAAATCCCAGGGTAAAGGTCAGGATGTTGAAATTCAGGCAGGACAAATACATATTTATCAGAAAGCTCCTGAAACTTATCCGCTTCAGAAAAAACGCCACAGTGATGAATTTTTAAGAACCATCGCCCATCTTCGACCAAGATCCAATAAATTCGGTGCCATGTTCAGGATCAGATCCAGGGTGTCCATGATGATTCACAGCTATTTTCAGGACAAAGGGTTTAACTACGTTCACACCCCCATCATCACCGGCTCTGACTGTGAAGGCGCCGGTGAAATGTTCAGGGTGTCCAATCTGAACTCATCACCTTCAGGAATATCTGATTTCAGTCAGGATTTTTTTGGAAAAGAGACAAGTCTCACGGTGTCAGGACAGCTTTCAGCAGAGATGTTCGCCTTGTCTCTGGGAGACGTATACACCTTCGGACCGACATTCAGGGCTGAAAATTCCAACACAAGCCGTCACGCCGCGGAATTCTGGATGGTGGAACCCGAGATGGCCTTCTGTGATCTTAACGAAAACATGGACGTGGCCCAGGATTTCCTCCAATACCTGGTCAGGCAATACATGGAGAGATGTTCCGAAGATTATTCCCTTTTTTCAAACTTTGTGGACAAAGACCTGGAAATGACCCTAATGTCCATCGTATCCGGGGATTTCGCAAGGCTTTCCTACACCGACGCCGTCGAAGTTCTCAAAAATTCAGGTCGATCCTTCCAATATCCTGTATCCTGGGGTCTTGATCTTCAATCGGAACATGAACGATTTCTCGCCGAAGAATACTTCAAAAAACCTGTGTTCATCATCCATTATCCCAAAACCATCAAACCCTTTTACATGAGGCTTTCTGACGATCAGAAGACCGTGGCGGCCATGGATCTCCTCGTTCCAAAAATCGGCGAACTCATCGGCGGCAGTCAGAGGGAAGAAAGACCCGATATTCTTGAAATGAGGATGAGAGAAATGGGATTGAACATGGAAGATTACTGGTGGTATCTGGATTCACGAAAATTCGGATCCGTACCCCACAGCGGTTTCGGTCTTGGATTTGAAAGGCTTCTGATGCTTCTCACCGGTGTATCGAACATCCGGGATGTGATCCCTTTCCCGAGGACGCCCGGACATATCGAGTTCTAATCAAGAAAGCCTTTCTTTACAGTTCAAGAAGCCGTCCTATTTCCTGGGTCAGGTGCTCCATTTTGAAAGGTTTCTGAATGAACGCACTTCGGCCTTCATCAAGAATGGTGTTGACGTCGAGGTTTTTGCGATACCCGCTTGAAAAAAGAACTTTGATGTCCGGATTGATTTTCTTCAGTTCATAATACGTATCCACACCGGTCATCCCCGGCATGATCAGATCGAGAATCACCAGATCGATTCTCTTGTGTTCTTTTTTGTAGATTTCAACGGCTTTTTCGCCGCTTCGGGCAGTGAGCACTTCCAGTCCCGTTCGTTCAAGCATCTGCTTGCCAACATCCAAAATCATGCCTTCGTCATCGACAAAAAGAACGGTGTTGGAGCCGGTGTACACTTTTTCATAAATTTTAAAAGCCTGACTCCCCTGGGCTCCATAACCGGATTTGACCATCTGGCCCTGAATGCTTTTGTTCATTTCGTATTTCAGCCGGTTTAGAGCATCCGGTTGAATTTCCCTGAGTTTAGGTTCAGGCTCGTAGATCCCTTCATTCACGAAATCCAGAAGTTTTTCCGTGAGCTTGACGCCGCCTTCCACATACTTTTCAATATCTTTCAGTTTGGTGTAAAACCGATCCGTAAATGGAATATCCAGAAATATAAGGGATAGATTCCCCTGGATCCCCATCAGCAGGTTATTGAATTCATGGGCTATTCCACCAACGATTTTGTTTCTTTCCATCCTTTTTTCATACGTGTCGGTGACGGCATGGTTTTTCTCCAGCTCTTCGACACGTTTTTCAAGCTCTTCGTATGTGGGTTTGTAATCCATGGCCATGCCGCCACCTAAATATCCAGTGAACTGACCTCCAGAGCGTTTCTCTGGATAAAGTTTCGTCTCGGCTCAACCTCTTCACCCATGAGCAATGTGAAAATGGCATCGGCATTTTCAGCGTCGTCGATGGTGACTTTGAGCATCACACGCTTCTCGGGGTCCATGGTTGTTTCCCATAACTGATCGGGGTTCATTTCACCCAGACCTTTGTACCTTTGAACACCGATGCCTTTTTTACCTTCTTTCATGATGTAAGTGTAAAGCTCGTCAAGACGGTCGAATTCCATGATCAAGGCATTTGTTTCCGTGTTGCATAGCTTGAACGGCGGTGTATCGAAAATCGTCAGGATGTCCCGCATTTTTTCAACAACCTGAAATTCGTTGGAATAGATGAGACTCCTTCCAATTTCAACGGTCTGTCCTTTTTTCAGAACGATAGACTGATCATCGTCTGATTTGTTTTCCCGTGTGATGCTGAACCTATAACGGTCCATCACCTCATTGTAGACGATGTCCTGGGACGCATACCCAAATGCCATAAGCCGTGATTGCAGCTCCAGCATCTTTTCTTTGTCAGCCAGATATTTTTTATCAATGGTTCCTTCGCTTAACACCGCATCGATCACATCCCGCTCATACCCGCGCCGGTCAAGCTTATCCATGCTCGAATAATATTCCGCCAGCTTCTTGAGGAGAACGATCATGTCTTTATCCCTGAATTCCTTGTTTTTAACCGGAATATCAAGGTATTTCTGATCACAGGCCCTGTTCAGAATGTATTCGTTGAAATCGTTTTCATCTTTCAGATAGACACTGCTTTTCCCTTTTCCGACTTTGTAAAGAGGCGGCTGGGCGATGTAAAGATAACCGCTTTCGATAAGGCTCGGCATCTGACGGTAGAAAAAAGTGAGGAGAAGCGTCCGTATATGAGATCCGTCCACGTCCGCGTCGGTCATGATAACGACTTTATGGTACCTGATCTTGTCGATATTGTACTCTTCCGTACCCACACCGGTGCCCAGAACGGTGATGATGTTTTTTATTTCATCACTTTTCAGAATCTTGTCGAAACGGGCTTTCTCGACGTTCAGGATCTTTCCTTTGAGAGGAAGAATCGCCTGGGACTTTCTGTCACGTCCCATTTTGGCCGAACCACCTGCCGAATCCCCTTCCACAAGAAACAGTTCACGAAGTTCAGGATCGGTGTACTGACATTCCGCCAGTTTTCCTGGCAGCGAAGCGTCGAGCATGGAACCGGAACTCCGGGCCAGATCTCTGGCCCGTTTGGCCGCGTCCCTCGCCCGTGCCGCTTCCACGGCCTTGGTGATGAGTTTTTTGGCAACACCTGGGTTTTCATGAAGAAAATCAGCCAGCTTATCGTTAACCAGCGATTCCACAACCCCTTTGACTTCGCTGTTTCCAAGTTTTGTTTTTGTCTGACCTTCAAACTGGGGCTGCATAACCTTTACACTGACGATGGCTGTCAAACCTTCCCGGGTGTCGTCGCCGGAAATTTTTCCCTGCATGTTTTTCGGAACACTGTCCGATGTGGCATAGGTGTTGATGGTCCGGGTCAAAGCGCCTTTAAATCCGGAAAGATGAAATCCCCCTTCAGCCGTGTTGATGTTATTGGCAAAGGAATAGATTTTTTCATTGTACGTGTCATTGTACTGAATGGCCACTTCCACCTGAACGTCGTCTTTTTCACCTTTGATGAAAATCGGTTCGTGGAGTGGAGCGTGAGCCCTGTTCAGATATTCCACAAATGATACAAGCCCCCCTTCATAGCAGAAATCGTTTTTTTCATCGGTCCGTTCGTCTTCGATGATGATTCGGACTCCGCTGTTCAGAAACGCCAGTTCCCTCATGCGACGGGACAATATGTCAAAACTGAAATTGTCGTCGTTCATGATTTCCGTATCCGGTTTGAAATGAACACGGGTTCCCCTTTTTTCCGTATCGCCCACCACGGTGAGTTCTGACGTCTTGATGCCTTGGGAATACGTCTGAACGTATTTCTTCCCTTTCTGATAAATTTCAAGATTCAGAAAAATGGAAAGGGCGTTCACCACAGAAATCCCCACGCCGTGAAGACCACCGGACACTTTATAGGAATCGTTGTTGAACTTCCCTCCGGCATGGAGTTTGGTCAAAACCACTTCAGCCGCTGGAATCTGTTCTTTTTCATGCATGCCTGTGGGAATACCCCGGCCATTGTCTTCCACACTGACGCTGTTGTCTTTGTAGATGATCACATGAATTGTGTCGCAGATTCCGGCCATGGCTTCGTCGATGCTGTTATCCACCACTTCGTAAACCAGATGGTGAAGACCTTCGACATCCACGTTTCCAATGTACATGGACGGTCTCAGCCGAACGGCTTCCAGCCCTTCGAGAACCTTGATGCTGTCTTCGTTGTAGTTGTTCGTCTCTTTGATATCGCTCATATTTTCATCGGCATGATAACGCTTAAAAAGGTTTTATCGTCTGTTCCCTCGATAATACAGGGACTTTTACTGTCTTTGATGTTTATCAGGATGTTGTCTTCATCGATCACACCCATGGTGTCCATGAAATACTTCGGATTGAACGCCACTTCGATGGGCTCCCTGTTGAAATCGATCATGAAATCTTCTTTGGATTCCCCGATATCGGGGTTCGTCGCCGTCACCACCAGTTTGTTGCGGTCAAAATTAAATATGACGCCGTTGTAGTTTTCCGTGGACAAGATGGACATGCGTTTCAGCATCATATTGAACATGCGTTTGTTGATGGTGATGGAAAGATCGTCTTCCTTGTAAGTGATGCCTTCGTAAGATGGGAAATCCCCTTCCAGAAGACCTATGATGATGGTTTCATGATCTTTTTTTACAATGAAATAGTTGTCCTTGACACCGATGGTGATGATGCCGTCGGAATCCAGAAGTTTCGATGCCTCGGAAAGACCTTTTTTTGGAATGATGACCCCTTGGGTCTCATTGAAATCAAGATCCCCCTGACTTTTAAATTCCACTTTTGAAAGGCGTCTGCCGTCAGTGGACACCATTCGGATGATGCGATCACCGTCTTTTTCGGATGATTCGAAATAAACTCCGGTAATATGAGCCCTTTTTTCATCGGTGGACGGTGAAATCATCACGGTTTTTTCGATCATTTTCCTGAACTTGATGGAGTCGATCTCCATGAAATCCACGTCTTCCATCACGGGAATCTGTGGAAAATCATCGGGACTCATACCCACGATATGATACACGACTTTATCACAGCTTATTTTTATCCACTGGCGTTCCTCTTCTTCGATCAGGATATCGTCACTGGGGAAGTTCTGAACAATTTCAAAAAACTTTCGGGCGTTGATGGTGATAATCCCTGTGGATTCCACATAGGCGGGATAATTTCCTTCAAAACCGGTTTCAAGATCGGTGGCGATAAATGAAATACCCGATTCATTGGTTTTCACAAGGATATTTGCCGTGATGGTCAGATTGCTTTTCCGGCCCGTAATCCCCTGAACTTTTGAAAGAATGTCTGTAATATCGCTTTTTCTGATGGTAAATTTCATAAAAAACCTGTGGTTATATATGTTGATGTTTTAAATACAGCGGCCGATGGAAAGATACCATTTCATCGATCTTTATTTTTAAATAATCCCTAAATAAATAGTCGTATACGTTTAAAAGATCAATTTATATTTTTATTTAAATTTTTTTAAAAAACAATCATAACAATAAGGTTTGTCAATAAGTGTAATAATGAAATAATGTTCTGATTTCATTAATTTTTATATTTGTTTTTTTATCAATAACCTTGAACGTCCCGTGATGAACAAACGGGGGTTTTGTCATGCCTCAGGATTCTTGTTCATAACCTCAAAGTTATGAACAAAGAATAAAAAGCCTGTGAACAGATCCATGAACCTTTATCGACAGATCAGGACTCCGGAGAATCGATCCAGCCCCGTATACGGTGAAGTTCATCGGCCCAGGATTCTGAAAGACGCAGTTTCAGAAAAGAGAGAAAGGCGCTGTCCACCAGTTCAGCGGCTTTTCCATAAAGGTATATTTTCTCAAGAAGAGCACCTTCCATATCTTCTTTTTTTTGGATTTTTTCTGTTTCAGGATGTTTGAGACCGGTCAGATGCAGGTTTTCCCCTTTCAGGTTGAAATCCCATGTCTGCTCCAGATAATAGAGAGTCAGGCTTATTTCCGTAACCACGGATCCTTTTTTAAGGGCGGTGAGACCTTCTTCAAGACCCGCATTGTCTCCCTTGATGGTTACGGATTCCACCGTGTTTTCTTCTACGATGTTTTCACAGACAATCCTGTTTCCGATGGTAAAAGAATAGGGAACACCGGTATTGTCCTTGAAATGATCGTCCTGCCCTGAATCGATGGCGTACCAGAGCCAGGTTAGAAACTCATGTCCCATAAATTTGTATTGATTGTATGCAACGGCGATATCGAGCATCATCTACTCCGTGAAGCGTGAAGGTTTAAGTTTGTAGAGCATATCTTTTTCATGATCTGACAGGCCCAGTTCAAGGTCGGCCAGGGTGTAAGGGAACAGTTTGACAAGGTTGATGTTGAAGGACTTCAGGAAAAGGGTTTCAAGTTCTTCATTGGCGGCTTTATGGGTTGTGTAGAACCAGAGAATGTTTTTTTCAGGATCCCATACCACGTCGTATACATGGGGCACCGGAGGCATCCGGGTCAGAAGGATCTGTTTGACATCCTCTTTCAGTTCTTTTTTTTCGGTTTTTGAAAGAAACTCCCTTCCGCTTTCCCGGAGACGTTTTTTTTCCTCCATGATGACCTGTTTTTTAAGAACATTGGCCGGCACTGATTTTTTGTCTATTCTTAACGAGAAAATGAAATAGGAGGCTACAAGAAATGAAGAACCTTCGAAATCGGGATGATAGGGATCGGTGAGGCTCGTCCAGCCCACGGACATTTCCTGAGGCTCTTTGTCGATATCGACAATTTTATGACGCTTGAGACCCATTTCAACGACGTCGATGGGATTATCTCCCAAGGATCCGTTAACTCTGTAACGGGTGAGGGATGAGGTTGACGCCAGAATACCCATGGTAATCGCTCCATTTCAAAATAATGAATAAAAAAAAATGACCGGAAGGGTCATTCCATAAATTAGCCAATATCCTTGATTTAAATATAAAAATGAAAATATTTTAATATTTTTTTTAACGTATCGGTCATGAACTAAGACTATATATTGTTTGAAAATGCTAAACAAGATCATTTTTTGTTGTTTTTTATCAATAAATTATTGTATATCCAATAATCAAAACCAATAGTTAAAAATATAATTTAAAGTTAAACATAAGGTTTTTAGACATGCGGAACGGTGATATCGTGGAAAACCTTGATCTGGACAACGGTGAAACACTTGAAATCATCGATCAATCCAGAATGATCGGGAAAGACACGTGGCTCATTACACTTGTTTTCAGGATCAATATAGATATAGAAAAAAAAATAACTAAAAAAATAATGACGTTATCCGATGAAGATATAAGAGAGAGACTTGGAAAAAACGTCGTTTATGAAGCCAGACACGAACGTCATTTCATCAACGAAAAAGACAGAAACCGTGTTTTGAGTGAGCTGAAGGATTCTTTTTTGAAAACGAATCTGAAATATCTGTCTCATCCTGATTTTTCACATAAATACGTGAATAAAAAATACAATGACACTCAGAAGAATCGTTAGGAAAACGGCGGCGACGGCAATCGGTATCACCATCATGGTGTGCTCAGGCACATATTCCCATGCCGGTGACATCTATAAATACGTTGACGAAAACGGGGTTCTCCATTTTACGGACACCCCTGTCAGCGGTCATAAAATGGAGCTTTTCATCAAAGAAAGAATCGGATCCCGAAACTCTTATAACCGGGAGGATTACAGATCGTATTACACATCCGATGAATTCAACGATATCATCGAGGAAGCGGCATCGGCCAATGATGTTTCATCATCCCTCATCAAAGCCATGATCAAGGTGGAATCCAATTTCAATCCCAATGCTGTATCACCCAAAGGGGCCAAAGGGCTGATGCAGATCATGCCCGGAACCATGCGGGACTTGAATATCGATAATCCCTTCAATCCTTACGAAAACATTATGGGAGGATCGCGTTACATCAGCGGTCTTTTAAGAAGGTTCAACAACGAACTTTCCCTGGCCCTGGCTGCATATAACGCAGGGCCCGGTATGGTGGAGAAATACAACAACATTCCCCCCTTCGAGGAAACCATCGGGTACGTTCAGAAAGTGCTTCACTTCCACCGCATGTATCAGTGACAGATACTACAGAGAAACAGAAAGATCTTCAAAAACGGAAGGCGCATGCTGAACAAGGATATCTTTGATCATTCCCGCGATGGGCCTGATCTGGGGATGGGCGGCTTTGGTTCCCCTGAGAGCTATGAAATGACGCCACTCCCTGAAATTGGCTGTCATCACCAGTTCTGTTTTAAGGCAGGTGGGAAGGACAGACCGGGCGATCTGCGCCGAACATCCGGCTGAAAGAAGGGAAAAATAACTTTTTTCAGCGTCGAGGCATGATTTTTCCCACACTTTTTTCTGTTCTTCATTCAGATTCGGGGGTTCAATAAACGAACACTGATTTTCAAACTTATCCGAACTGTAATTGCAATACCGCGTGGATTCCTGGGCAAAAGACGCAATCCGGTGACGAACGATCTCATGGGTGATTCCCCGGTCCGTGATGATGCGGAACGATGCCACGGCATGCTCGATCATGGCATGGTGTCCGTGTTCCCTCATTTTCCCTGCAAATATGCGGGCTGAATCGGGAGTGATTTTATCTTCGCTTTTGTAGCAGGTACGTCCGGCCATCTCGATCTGGCGCTCCGGATTTTCGGTGATCCACAACAGTTCAACAGAAGGTTCCACAATTTTCATATCTCATTCCTTGTCGTAATATATATAAAGTGCGAGATCTTTCTTTATCAGAATTACATTCCAATTCAACCCAAGTTTTTTAATCCTCGATATGCCGATATGTTGATATAAACCTGCATCGTTTCCTTTTAAAGGAATAATTCTTTACTTTTCCATGGTGTTTTATTATCAATTCTGACAAGCCGATTTCAAATATAACCCAAAAAAATGAGGTGATGCCATGTGCCTGATTCTCGGAAAAACAAGAACATTTCCCCAGGGAGACGGTCCCCGTGTTCAGTTGAGGGTTTTCGGGGATGAATTCTATGCCCGCTACGAAACACTGGACGGGTACACAGCGGTGTACGATACACGCCTTGAAAAGTACTGTTTTGCCATCCTTGTCAAAGGTCATCTGACGTCAAGCGGCGCTCCCATAGACAAACCGGTTCCCAAAGGTCTTACGAAACACATTCAGGAAGATAAGGAAATAAGGAACAGAAAATTTGATGGAAAATACACCCTCATGCGTCCCGCAGGAACCCCTGTTCCGGGAGTTGAAGCGACATTCGGCGAAAACAACGGTTTTTTACCTGGAAAGCAGCTCAGTAAAGAAAAAAAAGTCGTGGGTTTGACGATTTTAATCCATTTCAAAGATGAAAAGAGCCAGATTCCTTCGAAAAAAGTCGGTGAACTTTTAAACGGAGATGGTTTCACGTCTTACGGTAACGCCTGCTCGGTCAAGGAATACTACAAAATCATGTCATCAGGCCGGCTTGAATATGTCAACGAAGTGATAGGACCGGTCACCCTTTCAAAAAACAGAACCCATTACATTGAAAACCCCTGCATGAACGAGGCATTATCCCTGGCTGTCAGTGAATATCACATCGATCTTTCAAAATTTGACTGCACAGGAAGAGGGGTGGTGGACGCCATCAATTTTCTATACGCCGGAGAAACATTGTACGAAGGATGGCTGTGGCCTCACAACCACACCATGAGCGCTTCATTTAACGGAATCAAAACCAATTTCTATACCATCCAGAGTTTGGGACGCCAGCCGGTGGACATGAAAATTGGAACGTTCTGTCATGAAGCGGGCCATCTGATCTGCCGTTTTCCGGATCTTTACGATTACGGAAAAAGAGACGGGGATTCGGACGCCAGTGCCGGTATGGGTTATTATTGTCTCATGGCATCCGGAAGTCATCTTGACAAAGGAAGAAACCCGGCTCCGTTAAGCGCCTATTTACGAAATCTGGCGGGATGGACGGATCAGATACGTCTTCTGAACGACGGAGGAACATTCACCGCCGAACACGGGGATTACAATTCGCTCTACAAATACCGCATCGACAACAAACCCAACGAATACTTTATTATTGAAAACAGAACGCGCATGAACATGGACAGCTACTGCCCGTCAAGCGGTCTTGCGATCTATCACTGCGATATTCTGGGTTCCAATGAATGGCAGGGAGGCACGGCGTCAAACCATTATCAGTGCGCCCTGGTCCAGGCTGACGGAGCCCTTCACCTTGAAAACAACATCAACAGCGGTGACGATGGGGATCTGTTCGGTGAAAAGAAAGGCCTTGTTCTTTCCAACCAGACGTCCCCTTCGACCCGGTGCTGGGGTGGCGCTGAATCGGGGCTTACGATATTCGACATCGGAAAACCCGGAAAATCCATATCTTTCAGCGTAGGACAACCCGGCCAACCCGATACGGCAGGTAACACGCTTGTCCGGGAGTCACGGCCTTCCGCACTGATTCCCGACAATTCCAAAAAAGGGGTGACGGATGTCATCAATATCAGCCATCAAGGATTGATCGAAAAGATCCGTGTTTATGTCGACATCACCCATCCTTATACCGGTGATTTGAAAATAGAACTGATTCCCCCCGGTGGAAAAGCTGTGATCCTGAGAAACAAGAAAGGAGGCGATTCAGGGGATATAAAAGAAATTTTCGACTCGGAAAACATCCTGTCCTCATTGAAAGGCAAGACCATGGACGGTGTCTGGTCGCTCAAGGTCGCAGACCTCGGAAAAAAAGATATCGGTAGGTTCAACGCATGGAAAATAGAGATGGATTTTAAAAACGACGAAAAAAAATCATCGTACACGGTCAATGTGGGTAAAACCATTCCCGACAACGATCCTCAGGGTATTCGGAGCAGCGTGGCCGCCGACAGCGAAGGGGTTTTAATATCCATATCGCTGGGTGTCGATTTAACGCACTCGTATCACGGGGATCTTCAGATCCAGCTGACTGCGCCCTCAGGAAAGACTGTGAATATCGTGGAGTTCAATTCCCTGGGCAGTTCATCGGGAGATTTTGTGAAAAATTTTAAGGATTCATCTCTTCCAGCTTTGAGCAGTATGCTCGGTGAATCCATCAAAGGTACATGGACCCTCTCTGTTTCAGATCATTGGCAAAGAGATACAGGCTCATGGAAAAGCTGGACTATTGAGATGAAAGGATGATGGTTCAGGCTGAAAAGATCGGTTTTAAATTTTAGCGTCCCGATTGTTTTTTTGATAAAGAAATTCATTTGAAAACCCGTTGCTATAACGTAAGATGGGCTATCGAAAAACACGTATATGCAACCATTATGGGGATGACCAACATGGAATACATTGTTGTGACCGGTCTTTCAGGTGCTGGAAAGACCCAGGCAACCAAAGTCCTTGAAGATCTGGGTTACTACTGCATTGACAATCTTCCGGTGGACCTTCTTCCCTCTTTTACCGATCTGGCGTTAAGAAATTCAGGAGAACTGAGCAAAGTGGCTCTGGCCATGGATATTCGGGCTGGAAATTTTTTCGACAAGCTCAGATCGGCCCTGAACGCCGCTCAAAGCAATGGTTTTGAATGCAAAATTCTTTTTCTTGAGGCGGACAAGGATGTCCTTATCAAACGTTTCAAGGAATCACGAAGAACACATCCTCTGGATCCCGGCGAATCTCTTGAAAGATGCATTGCAAAGGAAACAGACATCCTTTTCGATATCCGGAAAGACGCCGATTACATCATCAACACCAGCCGCTTGAATCTTTCCCAATTGAAAAATGCCATCTGCGAAGCCCTGGAAGGGGCTCTGGATTCGGCCAAAGTTAAAATAACCCTCACATCCTTTGGTTACAAAAAAGGTATTCCCATGGATTCGGATTTCATGTTCGATCTCAGATTCCTTCAGAATCCCTATTATCAGGAGGAACTCAGGGTGTTGACAGGAAATGACAAAGTCGTAAGGGATTTTGTCATGGGTTTTCCTGAAAGTCGGGAATATTACCATAAAATCAAAGATCTTGTAATTTTTGTGATCGGCCAGTGCGTCAAGGAGGCGAGAAGCCAGCTTATCGTTTCCATCGGCTGCACAGGAGGTCAGCACCGTTCAGTGACGTTTGTGAATCTTCTTGCCATGGAGTTGACGGAGCAAGGATTCAAAACGGAAATCGTTCACAGGGATCTTTAAAAAAAACCCCCTTCTGGCAGGGTGCCAAAAGGGGGAAGGGAGAGAGAAGGGGGGCTGTCAGATATCACTGAACCGAATAAAGCCGCCCTTTCAGGAAATGGGGGAAAATTGAAAGGCACCAGGGGACTCGACCTTTTCCCCCCATAAGATGGGAATACATTGTGATCAGTTGATGATCCAGACAGCCATACTGTCGCTCATCTGAATAACCTTTCTTCCGACCCTGCCCATAAAGAACTCCAGCACCGCCGAATGACCCCGGCGGCCAAGAACAAGGCTTCCATAACCTTCTTTTTTCGATTTTTCCACCAGGGCCTGGGACCTGCTCATATACCCTTCAAGGATGGATGTTTGAATTTTTTCAGCGGGGACCCCCTGGGATACCAGCCATTCTTTTTCGACATTCATAGCTTTTTCAATGGTTTTTTTCTGTTGCATAATCCGTTGGACATCGAATTCAGGGTATATGGAATTGTCGATGGATGTAGAAAAGACATCGAAATCACCGGACAAAAGGCTCATGGCTCGGACCACATGGCAAATGGTGAAATCTGTTTCGGGCCGGGCGAAACCGGCCATGGATCTGAGGGCGCTGATGGAGCCTTTCGAGGCGTCGAAACCGGCGAGAACCCGTCGTGTTTCAGGACGTCCTTCCACCACCACCATGGGGACATGAAACACCTTGGAAATCAGTTTGCCGGTGACCGAACCCGTGGTGATGCCTGTCACGCAGCGGACCCCGGTTTTACCCACCACCAGCAGATCGTAACCCCTCTGGGATTCTTCGATGATGTCCCGGGTCACACCGATTTCAATTTCACGGGTGATGATTTCCACATGTTTTCCAGGGAATCCTTTTTCAATGAACATGTCACGGGTTTTTTCAAGCCTCGACGCCATGTTTTTACGCCTCATGGCGATCCAGTCGGAATAGGAGGCCTGGTTCATGTCGATTTTATCCGGTTTGTCCTCCACATCGAAGTAGAGATCCATGACTTCCGCGTCCACGTGGTACAGAACGATCATGGTTTTATCCGGAGGCATGATGCCGCTGATGTATGCCGCCGCGTTGAAACTTTGAACAGATCCGTCGATACCTATTAGTACACGATTCATTTTATCGCCCATGGTAACCTCCTGACGTGATTGATCGATAATTGAAGTGATATATCATCATGTGTGAACGGATGATTTACCTTACACTCGCATCAAAGGATATGAGCAAGGCGTATGCCATGGTCAAAAAACAGTCACGAAAGCCAGTGATTCAAGCGGTTAATGCACGATTGACGCGTTATTCCATGAATAAGAACCTGTCTGTTTTCTTTACACCATGTAAACCTGGGAACGTGAAAATAAGTTATGGCATGATAGGTGTATTGTAATTCTTCCAATCATATATCACCATGGAGGATTCATGAAACGGACTGTGTGGACAAGCTGCGTTTTGATATGGGTTGTGCTGCTTTTTTCAGCGTGCAGTGGCTCCGGCGGAGGGACAGGTTCTTCGGATACCACAACCCAGAATCAAGACGTTGAAGATCCCGAATCTCCTGACGTTCCGGAAAATCCCGAAGAACCGGATATTGCAGAACCCGGCACCTGGAATCCCGATGATTTCGATCATGTCATCGACGTGGGACCCGGACTGGACTACGAAACACCCACCGCCGTTCCCTGGGCGAGTATCGGTGGTTCGACACTTGTTAGGATACACTGGCGGAGCGAGCCCTACAGGTCCAAATGGGTGATCACCACCGCCGCCACAGAGAGTGATCCCCTGGTCATTCTGGGGGTCAGCGACAATGGGGAAAAGCCTGTGATCACCGGTGATGGCGCGGTCACGCCGCCGGGGTTGTACTATCTCAACGAGGCCCGCTCCGTGGTGAAAGTCGGTAACTACACCGGGGAAGACGACAGCGGAATTCCAGCTCACGTGATCCTTGAAAACCTGGATATCCGTTCAGGACGTCCGGGCTACAGCTACACCAACCGGAACGGTGGGAGCGGAACCTACAACACCAACGCGGCGGCGGTTCACATCGAGGAGGGTGAAAGCATCACCGTCAGGAACTGCGCGCTCCACGACAGTGGCAACGGCCTTTTTTCCGGACATTTCAGCCGGAATGTCCGTGTGAGCAACAACCACATTTACGACAACGGCATCGAGGGTTCGGGCTACGAACACAACACCTACACGGAAAGTTTCGGTATCGTTTACCAGTTCAACCATTTCGGGCCTTTGCGAAACGGATGCAACGGCAACAACCTGAAAGACCGGTCCGCCGGCACGGTGATCCGGTATAACTGGATTGAAGCCGGGAACCGCCAGCTGGACCTTGTGGAATCTGATTACCGCTCTTTTGCCGACGACCCGTCCTACGACAGCACCTTCGTGTACGGCAATATCCTCGTGGAACCGGACGGTGCGGGCAACAGCCAGATCATCCACTACGGCGGGGACGGAGGTGACCAGACGCTGTACCGGCATGGAACCCTGTACTTCTACAACAACACCGTGGTTTCCACACGAAGCGGCAACACCACCCTCATCCGGCTGTCCACCACCGATGTCACGGCGGACATGCGGAACAACATCATCCACACCACGGCCTCTCCCGGCCATCTGTCCCTGACCAACGGCTTGGGGCGGCTTTACCTTTACGCCAATTATTTCACCCAAGGGTATGTGAACAGCTTCGAAAGCACGTCAGCCACGGTTCTGGCGAACTCGGACAACATCACCGGCACGTCTCCGGGTTTTACCGACATCGGCACTCAGGACTTCACCCTGGTTTCCGGCTCACTGTGCGAGAACGCAGGAACGGCATTGGCCGGTGCAGCGGCCGATTATCCGCTTTCCATGTCATACGTCGTTCATGGGGGGATCATCGAAAGGATCATGAACGGAATCGCCTGGGATCTTGGAGCCTTTGAGCGATAAAAAAACCGGCGTCCCGAAAACGGGAGCGCCGGCTGTGGTGTGGCTTGAGTGTGATATGATCAGAAGGTGTAGGATACTTTGGCCGCGTAGAGCATCCAGGAGTCGTCCATTTTTCCATCATTATCGGGTTCGACACCATAAAGACCGTCCATGGAGTGACCTTCAAGCTTGAAGACCATGTTTTCCGTGATGTCGAACTTGGCGGAAAGGCAATAGTCCTTCAGCTCATTGGCAGGGCCGCTGCCGTCGTCATCGGCCGTGCCGTAGGAGTAATAGGCTCCGGCTTCGAACAAGTCGTTGAAGCGGTAGGATGCCCTGAAGTAATAATTCGTACTTATAATTTTATCATAGATATTGTTCGGATGACCCACTGCATAAGAGCTTGTGTTTCGATCCGTAACCAGAACCTCGGAGGACAGCGTAAGGTTCTGATAGGTGTATTCGAGGGAATACGTGTAGTTACGCTGATACTCGTTGTCGATTTCCACATCGACATAGGCGGCGGCCAGAGGATTGTACATGTTCGCCTGGTATTTGGATTTGGTGCTGTAACCACTCACTCCAGCGACAAGTCCTTCGACAGGTGTCAGCCAGTTCAGGGTGAGCATGTAGACTTTGTCGAAATCAAAGGAGTAAATCTCACCAACGGCCGGGTTACGCATTTTGATAAACTTCGCGGATCCGCTGTCGAGAGGAATCTGGACATTGAACACCTTGGCGTCGTATTTCAGGGTCCCGCCGGGGCCAAGCGGAACGTTTCCGTAAAAGGCCAAACCTTTCGTTCCCTGGCCCACGTCCCTGAACCACTCGTTGTAAACGCCCTGTGGCAGGAAGATGCTTGACCGAAGCGAATCCACATCCCTCGTTTCATTGTAAAGACCCGTTCCCAGTTTCATCATCCCAGCCCTGAATCCCAGCCAGTCTCGCCATTTGTAATCACCGTATGCCCAGCTCACTGAAACATTGTCGTTGCCGGTATCTCCAAGGTCCCTTGCAAAAAGCTGTGCACCGACCTTGACGTTTTCACCGGTATCGTAACTGAAATTGAGGCCCATTTCGTTGAATTCGAAAGACCCTCTGTCTGTGTCCGCCAGAAAATTGTTGTCGCTGCTTTTCATATAACCTTGACTCACGAATCCGTGGATGGCCACATCCTGATCCGCTGAAACAGGGACGACCATCAAGGCCAAACACAGCACCAGATAACATCCCAGGAATAACTTTAAATTTCTCATGTCATCCTCCTTCGTGGATAGATAAAAAATCATCGAACGTCTGTTCAAATCATTTCGAAACATTGACTCCGTCCGTGCTGGTGCCTTTTTCAACATAGCCGATAGCCCCCGGTGTTTTCTTCACATATTCCAGCAGGCTCTGTGCGCTGTCGAACTGTTTGGGATAACTGGCCTGTCCTGAAAACATCATTTTTTTCCATGTTGAAGAAAACTGTGATTCGTTCTTGCCCACATAGGATTTCAGGAAATCCTTGTGCGCTTCGGTTTTTTCCATGACAGCCATGGCGATGGTCTGGTTGTCCGGCCATTTGAACATATATCCTGAATAGATCTTTTTGACGTTTTCCTCGTTGACTGCCCCTTGCGGAACCCCCTTGTTCGTGACGATGATCACGTCACCGGCACTTGCATGGACGATCATGGCCATAAGGATGACCATCGTTATCATGACGAGCGATGAGACTCCTTTTTTCCTTTTCATAATCAGCTCCTGTTTTAAAATGGTTACGATAACCTGTCTGACGGAACAGACGAATTTTTTCTTGTTGGATCATGAAATAATAAACACTTATAATCATCCTCCTTTCGCCCGTCGTTTTTTTTACAGAGCACTGGTCATCTGGCAATCAGCGATGTGATGGCCTCCCTTAAATCCTTGTCTTCGAATGGTTTGTTGAGAACGAGGTTGATCCCGGCCTTTTCCAGAATGTTTTCGCTCTTTCCACCCTGGCTTGCCACCGCCTGCCCGGCGATATCACTCTGGGTGGTGATCATGATGATGGGAAGCTCTTTGGGACTGTATGTTTTCCGGATTTCCTGGGTCATCTGGATTCCGTTGATGTCCGGCATGTTGAGATCGGTGATCAACAGATCGGGTTTGGCAGCTTTCACGGCTTCGATGGCCTTGGCGGGGAATTCGTAAGTGTCCGAATCGTAACCCATGTCGTGGAGTTTCCGCATGTAGATCTTCAGCATCATCTTGGAGTCGTCCACGGCCATGATTCTTATTTTGCGGTCTTCTTCCGGCTTAAGGGCGCTTTTGATCCGTTTGGACAGGTGTTTTTCACCTTTCTTTTTAAGAAGGTCGAGGAAATGGGCGGAGATATCCGGGTGGGCCGTTTCCGTGAGGTGTTTGAATGCGTAATTCTGGAAGGTTTCGGAATCCAGGAGAAAGTTGAAGGCATTGTCCGCGCCGGAGTCGATGAGGGTGGCCACCACTTTTTCCGACAGATCGTCCTTGGCTTCGATCATGTTCCGCATGCCTGCGATGAGCACGGTGGACAGGTTCTTGTCGATGGCCTTGGCTGCGGCCATGGCCACGGATTCTTCCGGATCCGTCAGACCCTGGGCCAGACTGATGGCGGATTTGGACGAGGGCAGCCGTTCCATGGCCTCGTAAACGGCGAAACGCACGTTGGGATTTGAAGGTTCGTTGTAAATCACTTTCAGGATGGCCGGAAGGGCTGTGATGTCGCCGATGTTCCCGAGGACGTTCAGGGAATGGATCAGGGTGTCGTCATCGTCGGTTTTCAGGTTTTCACAGACCACGGGAATGGCCTTGGGTCCGATGGCGATAAGATGGTCGATGGCGGCATTGCGCAGGTCCACGAACTGTGAGCTTAAAAGTTCGCAGAGTTTTTCAAGGGCCAGCTGATCCTGGATCTGGGCCAGGGCGTCGATGACCCGGAGGTCCATTTCTGAACCGCCGGTCAGGCATTCGCAGAGTTTTTTGATGGCGGACGGGCCGCCCATGTCCGTCAATGCGGCGATGGCGGCAAGACAGAGACGGGAGTCGCTGACGTGGAGGTATTTCGCCACTGTGGCGGATGCCGAAGAGTCGCCAATTTTTCCAAGGGCCGCCATGGCCGATTCAAGAATGTCGGGATCCGCTTCGCTGTTCAGGATATTCTCAAGAAGGCCGATGCTCTCCCTGATCTTCAGATCTCCGGCGATGCGGATGTAAAGAACCTTGTTTTCTGGGGTGCTGGTCCTGATGTAATCGATGATCAGATCCTCGTTGTTGTACGACTTTTCGTAAATCAGTTCCGTGACGCTTTCCCTCACTTTCGGATCTTCGATATGCACACGGGACAAGCGTTCCAGCATGGGATACGCCGTTTTGTCCGGGGCTTTCAACACCTCGTACAACACTTTTTTCTGCGCTTTCAAACTGATGTCCGGGAAAAACTGGAGAAGGGCGATGGCTTTGACCGTGTCGTTTCGGTCCACACAGTATTTCAGCTCATCCAGAAAATGAAGTTCGTTCTGATCCATGCCATATCCTTTCTGTTTGGCTTTTCTTTAACACCGGAAATTATTTTTTAAGAACGTAAAACGTCGAATTGAGATAGCGCTGGGGCTGAAAAATCAGGATGTCGTTGGTCAGGGATTCGGTGGACCCGATGAGCAGAAAACCGTCCGGTTCCAGGCTTTCGGCGATTTTCTGGAACAGACGCTTTCTGTCTTCGCTTGTAAAATAAATGGCTACGTTCCGGCAGAGAATCATGTCGAACTTCCCGAGCCCCACAAAGGGTTTCATGAGATTCATCTTCCTGAACGTCACCATGGCGCGGATTTCATCCTTGATCCGCCAGAAATCCCCATCCGGACAAAAATAACGGTCCAGACGCTGTTTCGACAAACCCCGGGTCACTTCGAAACGGTTGTATTTTCCGTAACTGGCCTGGGCGATGGCCGCATCTGAAATATCTGTGGCAAGGAGCTTGATGTTGTACCTTATCGGATCGATGCCCAGATCTTTCATGATCATGGCGATGCTGTAGATCTCCTGGCCGGTTGAACTGGCGCTGCTCCAGATTTTAATCCCCGTTTTCTGAGCCGCAGCCCCGTTTTTCATCCGCCGGTCGATGAGATCCGGAAGCAGTTTGTGCTGAATCAGATCAAAAGGGGCGTTATCCCTGAAAAAATAGGTTTCATTGGTGGATATGGCGTCGATGATCTTTTTCTCAAGGTTTCCCGTTCCGTCCGATTTGGCCTTGGAATGAAGTTCCTGAAACGATTTGACGTTCAGCTCGTCGACGATCTGGGAAAGGCGTGTTTCAATGAGGTATTCCTTCCCCGGTGCAAGAGCGATTCCCGAAACATCCAAGATATACCGGGACATGGTCTGGAACTCTGTGGGGGTTATCTTCAGTTTACTCATTGGCTTTTCCAATCGGGGAAATAACGGTTCTGGCCTTTAACGTCTTCACGATTTCGTCGGCGATGCGGTCAAGTGGGGCGATGGTGTCCACGATACCCGACTCGATGGGTTCTTTGGGCATACCGAAAACCGTGCATGTTTCCTCGTTCTGGGCGATGATACTGGCCCCGTTCTCCCTCATGAGCTTCAAACCCTTTGTTCCGTCCGATCCCATTCCCGTCATGATCACGCCCGTGGCCCGTCCCACGTAATGGGTGGCCACGGATAAAAACAGGTAATCCGCCGAAGGTTTGCAGCTGTTCATGGGCGGATCGTCGGTGATCTGAACCACCCGCCTTTTTCCGTCTCCGTGGGCTGCGATGCGCATCTGTTTTCCACCGGGGGCGATGAGAGCCACATTGGGTTCAAGGATATCGCCGTGTTTCGCTTCCCTCACCGTAATGGCGCACTTGGCGTTCAGGCTGTTGGCCAGGGACTGCGTGAAAAGAGGCGGCATGTGCTGGACAATGACGATGGGCACATTGATATCCGCAGGCAGTTTGGGCATCATCAGGGACAGGGCGTTGGGGCCTCCCGTGGATATGCCGATGGCCACAATTTCAGATTTAGAGCGGACGCCGCTGTATGCGGGACGGGGCGGAACGATACGGCTTTCAAATTTAGGAACAGGAGGTGCTTCCTGAACCGGACGACTGGGCGTAAAAGGCCGGCTGGGCGTGAACTGAAGTTTTTCCCGTATCCTTTTTTTGGTTTCGATGCGTTTCTGCAGGGTCCGGATCATGGGGGTGAGAACCGCTGTCACCGCTTCCATGTTCTGGGCCATGGTGCCTTCCTGGGGCTTGGGGATAAAGTCAAAGGCCCCCAGCTCCAGGGCGCGGATGGTCATTTCCCCGCCCTTTACCGTCAGGGTTGAGAGCATGATGGCTTCCGTATCGAGGTTCTCGTTCCTGAGATATTCCAGGACCTGAAGCCCGTTCATTTCGGGCATTTCCACATCGAGAGTCATCAGATCCGGTTTCAGGCTCTGAATCCGGGAAACGGCGATTTTTCCGTTGTTGGCCGAGCCCACAACCGTGACGCCCGGAATGGCCGACAGCACGTCGCTGACGATTTTCCTGTAAACGATGGTGTCGTCGACCACAAGTACGCGTAAAGGCTCCACAAGCCACCTCTGTGCGAATTAAGAAAAGTGAAGGACAAAGAAGCTTCCGCGTCAGTCTTTGAGAACCTCTTCAATATCGAGAATTCCGATGAGGCTCCGTTCCGTCTTGAAGACCCCCTGGAAATACCGGCCCTGGATACCCCCTATATTGGCCGGGGGTTTTTCGATGCCCGCGGATTCCGCCACCATCACATCGCTGATCCGGTCGACCAGAAGGCCGATGTGCTCATCATGGGAGTTGACGATGATGTTCCGGTTGTCTTTGTGTGTCTGTATGGGGGAAAGCCCGATTTTCTGTCCCAGATCGATCACCGACACGATTTTGCCCCTGAGGTTCAGCACACCTTTCACATAGTCGGCGGACTGGGGAACCACGGTGACTTCCGTCTGTTTGTTGATTTCCTGGATATTGAGGATGTCGATGCCGCACAGGGCGTCACCCACATAGAACGTCGCCAGTTCAAGCATGTCGGAACTGTTGCTTTTGGATTTCACCTGACTCATGGTTCATGCTCCTTTGTGTATATGAAAGCGACATGGCGGGATGAACGTCATCTTTCATCATTCGTTGCGGGCTCCCTGGTATGGAGGGCGGCCCATGGCCGTCATTTCAACACGTAACTTCTCACCACGTTCACCAGTTGTTCACGGTCCAGTTTGATTTCGTAGCTGTCGATGCCAGACGCCTTGCCTTTTTTGATATCCGACTCGCTGGCAAGGGACGTCAGGGCGATCACCGGAAGATGGCTGTATTTGGAGCTGCCCTTGATTTTTTTCGTAAGCTCGAAACCATCCATCACCGGCATTTCAAGATCGGTGACAACCCCGTTTATGGCATCACCCAGTTCTTCAAGGAGATCCCAGGCCTTGGAGCCGTCTTCAGCCGCCACAACCTTGAAACCTTCATCTTCAAAGAAACCTTTGACCTGATTTCTGAAAAACGCCGAATCTTCGGCGAAAAGCAGTGTCACACTGTCCGGAGATTTTTTCGTCAGACGGGTCACGGATTCCTTTTCGATAAACCAGTCCGGGTTCAGGGTTTTGACGATTTCGAACATGTCGATCATCAGGGTGGTGAAATTCCCCACAATGATGGAGCCCATAATTCCCACCTGCTTCAGGGTTGTGGCGTCGATATTGAGATCCACCTCCACGGCGTCCACCGGCGGTGAAACAAGAAGTCCCACTTCCTTGCCCGAAATCTTGAACACGATGACTTCGTGCTGGTTTCGTTCCGGCAGGGGCTGGACTTTGGCCACTTCGGACAGTTCATGCAGGGGCAGGGTTCCGCCCCGGTACTGGATCACCCGCTTGCCGCCGACATTTTCGATATCCGAGGTTTTGATCCGCTCGATGCGTTCCACGAGACTCAGAGGTGCTGCGAACTGCTCCTTCTCGTCGTTTCTGAACAGCAGGAGCGAGGTTCTGTCTGTTCCCACCTGGGCTTTCTGGGCTTCTTTTTCCATAGCCTTGCTGGAGATGCTCATGAGGTTGCCCATTCTGGCGAGGCTGGCCACGTCGAGAATCAACGCCACCTTGCCGTCTCCCATGATGGTGGCACCGGCGTAGCCTTCGCACTGGCTCAGGTGACGGCCCAGGGGTTTGACCACGATTTCCTCGGAATCGCACAGTCGGTCCACCACAAGTCCGTACTTGAAGTTTCCGGCAGACACAACGGCGATATTGATGGCACTGGCGGAATGGAAACGCCGGTCTTCACCGTTTCGATCTTTCATCTTTTCGGGGTCGACGGAATAGGAGAATCCTTCATCGTTCATGTTTATGGATCTTCTGTCGGATATGCTCATGCGTTTATCAGGATATGTCATTCCGTCTTCGGGATGGACGAAGGACTTCTGGATTCCAAGCACCTGAGACAGGTTGAGCAGGGGAAGAAGGGTACCTCTCAGCCGGACCACTTCGGCGTTCCCCACTTTTTCGATGCGTTCCTTGACCTGTGCGGCCGGTATACGGAGCAGTTCGTCCAGGTTCACCTGGGGAATGGCGTATCGCTCACTGCCGATGGATATGATCTGGCTGGGAATGATGGCCAGGGTCAGCGGAAGTTTGATCCTGAACGTGGTTCCCGATCCCACCACCGAATCGATGTCGATGATACCCCCCAGTTTGTCCAGGTTCGTTTTCACCACATCCATACCCACGCCACGCCCGGAAACATCGGTGATTTTCTGGGCAGTGGAAAACCCCGGCAGGAAGATCAGGTTGATTTTGTCCTTTTCGGACATCATGCTCCGTTCCTGCTCGGTGATCAGTCCCTTTCTTACCGATACTTCGGAAATTTTTTCACCGTCGATGCCATTTCCGTCATCGGTGATTTCAATGTTGACCTGACCGGCTTCATGGAAGGCTTTGAGCACGATTTTTCCCGTCATGGGTTTTTTCCGGGCCAGCCGGATATCCGGGCTCTCGATGCCGTGATCGACGGAGTTGCGCACCAGATGGGTCAGGGGATCGTTGATGGCCTCGATGATGGTTTTATCCAGTTCGACGTCTTTTCCTTCGATGAACAGGTCGATCTGTTTTCCCAGATCCTTGGAGAGATCACGGACCACACGGGTGAATTTGTTGAACACGTTGGAAATGGGCTGCATCCGTGTCCGCATGATCGCTTCCTGAAGTTCGGAGGTGATCATGTCGATGCGCTGGCTCGAAAGTTCGGTGGCCCGGGCATTGTTTGCCGAAACACCCTGCATCAGCTGGTTTCGGCTGAGCACCAGCTCTCCGGCCAGAGTCATCAGCGTGTCGAGAAGGTTGATGTTGACCCGGAGCGAACTCTGGGCTGATTTGGAGGCATCGATCTGCCGCATGTCTTCCTTGCTTTCCATGGATTCGGCCTGGATCGGACTTACGAATGCTTCCCGGACGTCTTCCTGAACGCGACGAACCGGCGGGGCCTCCACCACCTTCGCCACTTCGACCACCGGTTCGGGGGCGGGTTTCACCGGTTCGGGCTGAACAACCTGAACCGGTTCGGGCTGAACAGCCTGGGCCGGTTGTTTTGTCACGGTCTTGATGTCCGGCTCAACACCCGTGGCTTCGGATATCATGCTGTCGGTGACGAGAAAAACGTTTTCCTTGGGAACATCCACCAGGGTCGACGCCATGTCCGGTTCGATGATGCTTGCGAAAAGAAGCCTGAAGGGAATTTTTGCGGGAAGATCGTCCGAAAGTGTTCCCACGGAGCCGATGTCCACCTTGGAATCGATGATGTTTCCACTGTTCAGAAGCGATGTGATGACGTCAAAAGGCGTCTTTCCCTTTCGCTGGATATCCCGGATCATATCGTATTCCACGATATAAATGCATTTTCCCTGTTTTTTCGCCTGGGCGATATCGAACTTGGGAACGAAGAACGAGATGCCCGATCCCTGATGACAGACCTCCACGATACTTGAAACATCCTCTTTCTCATGGTCGGGCAGGGAGCCGGTGGTTACCGCCACCAGACTTTCGATGTGTTCTGAAACATCGGCGTCGTTGCTTCCCTGGATGTTCTGGATCAGATCGTTGAGCTTGTCGAAGGCTTTGAGAAGAATACTGATGACTTCCGGCGTGGGGATCATGTCCCGGGTCCGGATCATGCCCAGAACGTTTTCAAGGTTGTGGGCCAGCTCCTTGACCACCGTCAGCCCCATGAAACCGGCACCCCCCTTGATGGAATGGGCGGCCCTGAATACGTTGTTCACAAGGTCTTCATCGATGTCGGCCCCCCCTTCCTCGATGGTGAGAAGATCGTTTTCGATGTTCGACAGATGTTCAAGAGATTCGTCCACATACATGCGTAGGGTTTCGTCATCTTCAAAGACCATAGCGCCTCCTGCTTGAGCGTTATCATTTTTTTATTTGAAAAATCACGCGGATGTTTGTTTGGGCCGGTTGCTTGACAGGGGCGCGTGACCCCTTTTGATTCTGTTTATCGGCAATTTAAAAAAAAAGTTGAACAGACTTCGGCATATTTGGGAAAAAATGTTTACAGCACCGGTATGATAAGGCGTCGCAAGCCGAGCTGATTATTAATAAACAACTTAAAATAAACGGTTCTTAACGGATATGGAAAAGTCTGATTTGATGTGTCCCTTGGGACCTGGGCGTATACCTTCAACGATTTGTTGAAAATTATATAACAAAGACAAAGGGTTTTGCAAGAAAAAGAATATAGGCCTTTTTATTTGCTTTCCTGTTCCATTTTTTTGTATGATCATGACACGGTTAACACGATTGAATGCCCGGCGACACTTAAAAACGGGCGCAGCTAGAACACTTATCAAAAAAGGCGGGGTATGTTCGCTCAACATGTGTCTCTGACCGCAGCGTTCACGGCGGGTATCTTATCGTTTCTGTCGCCCTGTGTTCTTCCCCTTATTCCGGCGTACTTCACGTTCATCACGGGCATGAGTCTTGAAGACCTGACCGCGGACAGCGGTTCGGCTGTGAAATGGAAGGTTTTCCTGTCCACCCTCGCCTATGTTCTTGGCTTTTCTTTTGTTTTCATCATGCTGGGCGGGGCGGTCTCCATGATGGGTCAGCAGCTCGACGCTTACAAGGAATTCATCCGCCTTGCAGGAGGAGGTGTCGTCATTGTTTTTGGAGCACATCTTGCAGGCATCCTGCGAATTCCCTTTCTGGATTACGAAAAGAAAATCCATGTCCGGAACAAACCGCTTCATATCCTGGGCGTGTTTTTTGTGGGTATGGCTTTCGGAGCGGGCTGGAGTCCCTGCATCGGCCCTCTTTTGGGGACGATTCTGGCCATCGCCGCCACCGAAGGATCGGTGGTCAAGGGCATGTTCCTTCTTTCCATCTATTCCCTGGGTATGGCGATTCCCTTTATTCTGATGAGTTTTTTCATCAATTACATGCTGACGTTCATTAAAAAAGCGTCACAATGGATACGGTTCATCACGGTGGCGGCCGGTGTTCTGCTGATCGTGCTGGGCCTTGCCCTTGTTTTCGACAAAATGAACGTGCTGGCGTCCTTTTAACGTAACGATAATAGAAATCCTGGAGTTTTTATATGAACCGTCGAGTCGTTTCAACAGCAGCCTGTTTCGTCATGTTTCTTTTTCTCGTCGTGCCCTTTAAAGCCATGGCCGCGAATTCCATCGCGTGGAACGGTTACGACAAGGGACTGGCTCTTGCGAAAGAAAAAAAGAAAAAGATCTACATCAATTTTCACGCCGACTGGTGTGGATACTGCCGTAAAATGGAAAAAGAGACGTTCGTGGACCCTAAAGTCATCGCTTTTCTCAATGACAATTATATCGCCGTCCGGATCAATTCGGACAAGGAACCCCAGCTTTCGCGAAAATTCAATGTCCGGGGTCTTCCCGCCAATATATTCTTAACCGAACAGGGTGAGGCCATCGGCAATCAGCCCGGATATCTTGATCCCAAGTCTTTTCTCGAAGTTCTCACCTTCGTGAAAAACGAGAAGTACAAAAAAGGATCGAAGTAGAGCCGGGTTTTTAAGGATCGGGTCATTTGTCGGGTTTTTGAACCCGACCTACGAGGGTTTTGAGTTTACGGAATATTTCGATTTTTTTCGAGAATACCTCCAGCGATCCGGCGGGCGTAGGCGGAGATCAGCGAGGGTTCGGAATAGAAGGCGTGAACGGACTCGACGGAGCCCAGCTCTCTGATTTTGTCTTCGATGAAACGGACCGTGGCCGGATTCTGGGGCGACCAGGTGCTTTCCCATATCACGGCCCTCTTTTTTTTGCCGCTTTCCGGATCGCCATTCTCAGCAGATGCTTTTCGCCGTTTACCCTGTTTTTTTTCAGACCCCGTATTTCCGGTTTTCCCGGCTGTTTTTTTTCCCTTTTTTGTCCTTGCCGGTTCGGGCGCCTTCGATGAGTCGTCTTCCTTCACCGTGGCCGTCCCGGTGAATGTCCCGATGATGTCAAGGACGTCTTCTCCGTAAGAATCATATTTTCCGTGACTGATGCCCGAAATTTTAAGAAGGGCCGTTTTTGTGACGGGCTTCTGGCTGGCTAGCTCAACCAGGGTGCTGTCGTGGAACACCACGAAAGGCGCGATCTTTTTTTTCTGGGACACGGAATACCGGTATTCCTTGAGCTTCATGTAAAGTTCGCGTTCTTCCGGTGACCTCAGCTGGTCGAAATCCGATCTTCGGATATCTTTTTCTTTCATAGCTGAAGCCAGCTTTTCACGGCGTTTCACCTTGTTCGTCTTTTTCTCCCGGGTGAACAGAACCTGTGTTTCGCCTTTGAGAATGGGCATGGACTGGGCGTTCAGCCGGAATCCGCCCTTTTCCGGGTCCACGCTCACAAAACCAAAGGCCACGATCTGCCGGAAGATGCTCTGCCATTCCGATTCGCTGTGCTCTTTGCCGATGCCGAACGTGGACACCCGGTCATGGCCGAATTTTAAGATGCGCTCATCGGTTTTGCCCAGCAGCACCTGGATCAGATACCTGGACCCGAACATCTGGCCGGTTCGGTACACGCAGGACAGGGCTTTCTGGGCCGCCACGGTTCCGTCGAAGGTTTCCACATCGCCCATGCAGGTGTCGCAGAACCCGCAGTCTTCATTCCGTGTTTCGCCGAAATAGGCCAGAAGGGCTTTTCTCCGGCATCCGCTCATTTCGCAGAAACCCAGCATGGCGTTGAGTTTCTGCTGCTGAACCCTCTTGAACGTCTCGTTGCCTTCGGACTTGTCGATCATCTGTCGGAGAAGGACCACGTCGGACAGACTGTAGGCCAGAAGCGCGTCGGCTTTTTTTCCGTCCCGTCCCGCCCGGCCCGTTTCCTGGTAATAGCTTTCGATGTTTTTCGGCAAATCCAGATGAACGACGAAACGCACGTCCGGCTTGTCGATGCCCATGCCGAAGGCGATAGTGGCCACCATGATGCTTCCCTCCTCGGCCAGAAAGCGCCGCTGGTTTTCCGCCCGGTCTTCCGCCGCCATTCCCGCGTGGTAGGGCATGGCCTTGTACCCTTTTTCCTTGAGGAAAAAGGCCATGTCATCGACTTTTTTCCGTGAAAGGCAGTACACGATGCCCGATTCGTCCCGGTGCTCAGCGAGGAATTCCGTCATCTGCCGCCGGGCTTCGGTTTTCTGGATGATCCTGTAAAAGATGTTGGGCCGGTCGAAACTGGAGATGAACCGAAGGGCACCGTCCATTTTCAGTTTGGTCACGATCTCATTCCGGGTCAGATCGTCGGCGGTGGCGGTGAGGGCGATCCGGGGCACCGCCGGATACCGTTCGGCGAGGATGGAAAGCTGCATGTATTCGGGCCTGAAATCGTGCCCCCACTGGGACACGCAGTGGGCCTCGTCAATGGCGAACAGTGCAATTCTCTGATCGCTGAAAAGATGATGGAGAAGGTTCTGGAATCCCTCGGTCATCACCCGCTCCGGGGCCACGTAGATCAGATCCAGTTCCCCCTGAACCACCTTACGCTCCACCAGAAACGCGTCCCTGGCCGAAAGGGAGGAGTTGAGATACCCGGCCCTCACCCCCAGCTGCGATAAGGCTTCCACCTGGTCCTGCATCAGGGCGATGAGGGGGGAGACCACCACCGCCGTGCCGTGACGGAGAATGGCCGGGATCTGGTAGCAGATGGATTTCCCGCCGCCCGTGGGCATGATCACCAGGGCGTCTCCGCCCCTCAGCACATGATCCACGATCTCTTTCTGCGGTCCCCGGAACGCGCCGTATCCGAACACATTCCTTAAAACGGATTCGGGTGACGGGGTATTGTCCGGACAGTCATTCATGATCTTCACATCCTTTCGATGACCGGTGATACCACAGGCTTGTCCAAAGGTAAATAAACTCCGGTAAAGAAGACCGTGACGGACAGGATAAAGTGGCGACATATGGTGAATGTGATGAATCATGACGACTCATGATCGTGGCGTTCCCGGCGGATAACGATCACAGCATGAAAAAACGTCCATTTTGAACCATCGAACAGCCGGAAAGGATTTTGGCCGGAAACTTGCTTAAGTATGTGATACATAGACTAAAATGACTGTATATCACCATATGCGGCCCTGATGAAGACAGATCATGCTGTTTCTACCGCTCAGGGTTTCGATAAAAGGAGAATGTTCATGATGACGAAACGTATCGCAAAGCTATGGCCGCTGGTGGTCGCCGGATTTCTGACCCTGTCTCTGGTATCCTGCGGAGATGACACTCTGGCCAAACAAGAACCCGCGGACACGGACGATGCCCCGGTGATCTCCATGTTTACCGCATCTCCCGTCAACATCACCTCTGCCTCAGACGTCACACTTCAATGGTCCGTTGACGGGGCGGACAGCGTTGAAATCGACCATGGCGTGGGCGATGTCACCGGAGAAGACAGCAAGACGGTTCATGCCTCAGCCACAACAACCTACACGCTCACGGCCACCTCTGACGGTGGTACAGCCACCGCGCAGGCCACCGTGACCCTGGTGGCACCCGGCACCGTGTACACCCCGGTCATCAGTCCGGGCGCAGGGACCTATGAAGGCAGCGTGACGGTGAGCATCACCTGCGGCACGGCGGACGCCGATATCTATTACACCGTTGACGGTTCAGAGCCCACCGACCAGTCCACGCCGTATGGTTCGTCGATTGTCATCGATACCGTGGGTGTCACCGTGGTCAAAGCCATTGCCGTCAAAACCGGTATGACGGACAGCGCCGTCGGTTCCGTTCAGTATACGGTGACCGAAGAAGATGACGATCCCGTGGAAAAGTTTGTGGCCGACCACACCGTGGCCAAAGACTCGGTGCTTCGGGCCATTCCGGATAGTTATATCAACACCGCCCGGACCACGCTGCATGTGGCCTACAACCACACATCCCACGGCACCCAGCTCAGTTACGGGGTGTACGGTCTTCCCGGCTTCAAAGAGGGGGACAGCACAAAATTCGGGGTGACATGCAACGCCGCCACGGCCAATCCCAACAAACTGGATATCCGGGACAGACAGATTTCAGGAGCGTATGCGGACCTTTCCACCGCCGACGCGAACTGGGCCACATGGCGCGATCAGGTGAGAACCTATCTCAACAACGCCGCCAACGCCCACATCAATGTGATGATCTGGTCCTGGTGCGACATCGCCGGGCACAACGTCGGCAGCTACCTCACGTCCATGCAGACCCTCATCGACGAATACGGGGAAGGCGGCAGTAAAATCGGAACAGGAACGGGCAAGACCCGGACCCTGCCGGTGACGTTCATCTTCATGACCGGACACGCCAACGGCAACAACAACGTTGGAGCCGGAAAACCCAGGGACCAGGCCCAGCTGATCACCGACTACTGCAACGCCCACGGCTATTACTGTGTCGATTATTACGCCATCGACAGCCACGCCATGGACGACACCTACTACGAGGATGTGAACGACAACGCGGTGTCCACGCTTTACGGCGGAAATTTTTACGCGGACTGGCAGGCCGGTCACACCCTTGGAACCCACTGGTACTACAACCGGCAGACACCCGGCGGAACGGTGAACTGTTCCGACGGTCACACCACCCAGCATATCACCGGCAACAGGAAAGCCTTCGCGTTCTGGTGGGTCCTGGCCCGGATTGCCGGTTATGAAGGATAAACAAGGGCTGTATCACGAAGGGATGATGAATCGTTTAGCCGTCAGCTTTCCAGGGTTTCCCGGATTTTCAGTGCGAGGTCGGTTTTGGAAAAAGGTTTCTGGATAAAATGGACGCCGGTTTCAAGTACACCGTGACGGGCGATGATGTCGGCGGTGTAGCCGGACATGAACAGGCGCTTGAGGGACGGGAATCTGGACTGGAGGCTGGTGGCCAGCTCGTGTCCGTTCATGCCCGGCATGATCACGTCGGTGATCAGGAGGTCGATGAGGCCGGAATGGTTTTCAGCCATGCGGAGGGCTTCGGCCGGTTCCAGTGAGGCCAGGACATCGTAACCCAGGTGGTGAAGCATGGTGACGGTCATATCCAGTATGGCCGGTTCGTCTTCCACCAGAAGGATGGTTTCATGGCCCGGTATCTCCTGAAGCTCGTCATAAAACATCTGCGGATGGGCATCCGCACCCAGGCTGGGCAGGAAGATCCGAAACGTGGTGCCTTGGCCGGGTTCGCTTTTCACGTCGATGAACCCGTTGTTCTGCCGCACCATACCGTAAACTGTGGCCAGTCCCAGTCCCGTGCCCTTGCCCACGTCTTTGGTGGTGAAATAGGGTTCGAACAGATGTTCCATGACCTCTTTGCTCATGCCCTTGCCGGTGTCCCGGACGGTGAGCACCGCGTATTCGCCTGGAGTCATGCCATTTATTCCCTCACACGCCTTATCGCTGAAATGTTCCGTCCGGGTCTCGATGGTGATGCTCCCCTCGCGGCCCAGGGCGTCACGGGCGTTCAGACAGAGATTGGCCAGAATCTGGTCGATCTGGCCGGGGTCCATGCGGACGTTCAGATGAGAGGCGCAGGGATTCCAGATCAGGCGGATGTCTTCGCCGATAAGCCTGCACATCATGTTCAGCATGCCGTCCACCGTGTCGTTCAGATTGAGGATCCGTGGGGAAACCGTCTGTTTCCGGGCAAAGGCCAGAAGCTGGCGGGTGAGATCGGCGGAACGCTCGGCGGCCTTGCGGATGGCCGCAAGGTCCGAATGCACCGTGGACATGGGGTTCACCTGATCCAGGGCCAGTTCGGCGTGACCCAGAATCACCCCCAGCATGTTGTTGAAATCGTGAGCCACCCCGCCGGCCAGGCGGCCGATGTATTCCATTTTCTGGGCCTGGTTCAGCTGGTCCCTCAGACGTTCACGTTCCGCTTCGGCCTGTTTACGTTCGGCCAGTTCCAGTTCCAGCGCCCTGGTCCGTTCGATCACCAGGGATTCCAGGTGGTCCCTCTGCCATTGAAGTTCATGGCGCTGGCGGTCGATTTCAAGGAAAATCCGGACTTTGGCCAGCAGCACTTCCGGAATGTAAGGTTTGAAAATATAATCCACGGCCCCGGCTTCGTATCCGCTGAAAATGTCGTGCTCGTCGGGAAGGGCCGCCGTGACGAAGATCACGGGCATGTGCCGTGTGGCCTCGTCCTCGCGCAGATAACCCGCCAGTTCGAAGCCGCTCATTCCCGGCATCATGACGTCCAGGATGGCCAAAGCGAAATGGTGGTCAAGGGTGGCTGAAAGGGCCGCGTTTCCGCTCTGGGCCTCGATGACTTCGGCATCGACCCCTTTGAGAACCTGACGAAGGGCCACCAGGTTTTCTTTTCGGTCATCCACAATGAGAATTTTCTGTAACACGGTCATGATGCGTCCAGGGTTTTCTTGGTCATAGAGTATCTTGTTCTATTCATATCGGCAGGTTTCGTCCGGAAATGAAATGATGTTTCTCGCCATGTCCGCCAATTTTTTTCCGATGCCTTCAAGAGTAAGGATCGTGTCCACGCACCCGGTGGCCACGGCAGACCTTGGCATAAAGGGGAATTCCGCCGTGGCCGGATCTTCGGCGATGGTGAAACCTCCCCTGGACCGGATGGTCCGGATGCCCTGGGAGCCGTCGTCGCTGGCCCCGGTCATGATGACCCCGATGACCCGGCGGCCGAAGGCATAGGCGGCGCTTTCAAAAAGAACATCGATGGACGGCCTGGACCAGTGGACCTTACCGTCGGTTGAAAGAGCCACGGTGCCGCCGCTTTCCACAAGCATGTGGTAATCCGCCGGAGCCACGTACACATGCCCCGGCCGGATTTCTTCCTTGTCAAAGGGCTCCGTGACGGGAAGCGGGGATTCAAGGGCCAGATGGCCTGCAAAAAGCCCCTCGTCGTTGAGATGGAGATGCTGGACCAGCATCACCGGCAGGGGATAATCCGCAGGCAGGCCTGACAGGACCTCCGTCAGAGCCCGGAAACCTCCGGCTGAGCAACCCATCACCACAAGTCCGGCCATGGCGGCACCGTTCACTCTGTCCGGTGGCGGGTTCATGATCCCCCCGTTTTTTTGTATATCCGGGCCTTCTCGTCCACCTCCTCGAACATTCGAAATACCGCACTGAATTTCAGGGTTTCCTTGGTCCCAAGGCACAGGAACCCGCCGTGGACCAGACTTTCCGTGAACAGCCCCAGAGCACGGTTCTGGAGATCCCGGTTGAAATAAATCATCACGTTCCGGCAGAACACCAGGTGCATGTCCCCGAAAACACTGTCCGACGCCAGATTGTGACTTGAAAACACCACCCGCTCTTTCAGTGACGCCTCCATGGCCGCGGCATCGTAGTGGGCGTGGTAATATTCGGAAAACGACCGCCGACCGCCGGATTTCTGGTAGTTCCGGGTGGCGTCCTTGAGCCGTTCGGCGGGGTAGATGCCGGCCCTGGCCTGGTCCAGGGCTTCATCGTTGAAATCCGTGGCGTAAATGGTGGCCCGGTCATACAATCCCTCTTCACGGAGGAGTATGGCCAGGGAGTAAACTTCCTCTCCGGTGGCGCATCCCGCATGCCAGATTTTCACATGGGGCCAGGTCCTCAGAACAGGGATCACTTTTTCCCTCAAGATCTGAAACACCTGGGGGTCCCTGAACATTTCCGTCACCGGGATCGAGAAATACCGGACAAGACGCGAGAAAAAACTGTCGTCGTACAAAACCCGGGGAATCAGGTCGGATATGGAACCGCAGCCCGAGGTGGACAGAAAATGTCGGATTCTCCGCTCGATGGAAGCTCTGGAATACGATCTGAAATCATAGCCGTACCGCCTGTAGACCGCTTCAAGCAGCAGATCGATCTCGATGGCCTCCACGTTGTCCTGTGTGTTTGTCATGGCATGTGTCATCCGTTCATGGGTATCGTCGGTCAGCGGCACAGCCAGACCCGCATCATGGAAAAAAGACGGCTTTCGTCAATGGGTTTGGGCATGTAATCGCTGGCTCCGGCTTCCAGGCAGCGTGCCTGGTGTTCGGGCATGGCTTTGGCGGTCAGGGCGATGATGGGCAGGTTTTTAAACCGGTCCTGACTGCGGATCTTCCGCATGGTTTCATAGCCGTCCATCACCGGCATCATGATGTCCATGAGAACCATGTCCATGCCCGGATGTTCATCAAGGACCCTCAGCGCCCGCTCTCCGTTGTCCGCCTTGAACGGCTGCGCCCCTTTTTCGGAAAGGAGTCTGGACACGGCGAAGGTGGTGCGCATGTCGTCGTCCACCACCAGGATTTTCCGGTCCTTGAACACTGCATCCGTATCGTGGAGGCTCTGGATGACTTTGCGGTTGTGCTCCGGCATCTGGCTCACCACGCGGTGGAGAAACAATGACACTTCATCGAGAAGGCGTTCCTGGGACCTGACGTCCTTGATCACGATGGAATCGGCCCGTTCACGGATGGATTCCTCTTCGGCCACCGTCAGTTCCCTGGCGGTGTAGATGACCACAGGCGGCACAGGGAGGCCTTCTCTTTCCAGCCGCCTCAGGAGTTCACCGCCTTCCATGTCCGGCAGGCCGAGATCGAGAACCATGCAGTCAAAGGGTTCGGCCTTCAGAGCGGCCAGGGCTGCCTCGCCGCTTTCCGCTTCAAAGGCGGTGACGTCGCCGTTTCCGATCAGTTTCACGGTTTCTTTCCGGATCAGGGCGTCGTCATCCACAACCAGAAGCCGTTTGGGTCTGCCCACCGCCATCTGCTCCAGGCGTTTGAAGGTGTTTTCCAGCATGTCCTGATTCACGGGTTTCGTGACATGGCCCACGGCACCTTTGTGTATGGCCTTGGTGCTGGCGTCTTCGGCGGACACGATATGCACGGGGATATGCCGTGTTTTCACGTTTTCCTTGAGGGCTGAAAGAACGGACCAGCCGTCCATGCCCGGAAGCCCGAGATCGAGAATCACCGCCGACGGCAGATGCCGTTCCGCCAGTTCTACGCCTTCCTCTCCCGTGGCCGTGATCAGGCATCGGAATCCTTTTTCATGGCAGGTCTTGAGCAAAAGACGGGCGAAATCGTCATCGTCTTCAATGACCAGCATGATCCGGTCCGACTCGCCCAGCGTGTCCCGGTCATCGGGCGGAGAGTCCTGTTTTCTGGCCGGACGCCGGATGATTTTCGGAGCTGGGTCGGGCGGTGCGGCGGCCCCTTTAGCAGACGGAGCGCCGGGGCGCGGGATTGCTGTTTCGTCGGGCTCCACAGGCAGGTACAGAGTGAACACCGAACCCTGGCCCGGTTGGCTTTGAAGATGGATCTCTCCGCCCAGAAGGCTTGCCAGTTCTTTGGAAATGGAAAGCCCGAGCCCGGTTCCGCCGTATTTTCTGGACGTGCTGCCGTCACCCTGCTTGAACGCATCGAAAATCATCTCCTGAAGTTCCGGGGCAATGCCGATCCCGGTATCTTTCACCGATATCGCCAGGCATTGGTCCTGGGTCAGCCCGGCCGCGTTCAGAGCGATTCCGGCCCCAGGCCGTCCGAAGGAGACGGAGACACCGCCCTGTTCCGTAAATTTGATGGCGTTGGCCACCAGGTTCTTGAGGATCTGGCCCAGGCGCTTGCCGTCCGAGCGGATGACCTTCGCCACATCCTCTTCGATGGAAAAACCGAGTCCGATGCCTTTTTCATCGGCCAGATGCTGGAAGGAATCTTTCAAGGTTTCGACAAGATCCGTCACACGCACAACACCGAAGTGCAGGTCGATCCGCCCGGCCTCGATTTTGGAGAGATCGAGAATGTCGTTGATGAGATTCAGGAGTTCGCTGCCGCCGTTGTATATGATGCGCGCGGATTCCACCTGATCCGCCGTGAGATTGCCTTCCTTGTTCCGCGAAAGTCCCTGGGACAGAAGAAGAAGGCTGTTCAGCGGGGTCCTCAGTTCGTGGGACATGTTGGCCAGGAATTCCGATTTGTATTTGCTGGCCAGGGCCAGGGCCCCGGCTTTTTCTTCCAGCCGTTTCCGGGCGTTTTCAATGTCCTGGGTCTGGCGTGTCAGAAGGCCTGTTTTTTCCTCCAGTTCCTCGTTTGAAACCTGGAGTTCCTCCTGCTGGGCTTTGAGTTCCTCTTCAGACTGCATCAGGCGCCGGGTCTGCTCTTCCAGTTCCTCATTGGCCACCCGAAGTTCTTCCTGCTGGGTCTGTAAGCGTCTGTTTCTTTCTTCCAGGTCTTCCGTGAGCACCTGGATCTGGCGGAAGGCCAGAACCCCACTCAGCCTCGCCGTCATGATCCCCACAATCCGCTCGATGAGGTTCAGGGATTCAGAGTTGTAGCCATGAACACTTGAAAGTGAAAGGACCGCAAGGGTCATGTTGTCAGCGGACAGGGGAATGGTGATGATTTCCCGGGGTTTGACATTGCCCGCCACCGTGGAAAACATAAAGGCCGTGTCATCGGGGATGTCCTTCAGTCTCTGGATCTGCCCGGTGGAAAGGGCCATGCCGAACGCCCCTCCAAGGTCCTCCGAGGAAAACGACGGAACAAGGGTAGACGAAAGTCCCACGGATTCGAAATGTTCGAAAACCGTTGTCTCGGAATTCTGGAGATAGACCGCCCCCATGCACGAATCCGTCTGCCGGACAAGTTCGGTGATCAGGCTCCGGCAGAAATTCCGTGCTTCGGTTTCCCTGAGCATGACGGAAGTGATCATCGATGTCTTTTCCTGGAGCCGGGCCCTTTTCTCCAGAACCTCGGCCAGACTGTTGAACAATGTGGAAAGGAGTCCGAATTCGTTGGCTGAATCATAGCCGCTCCGGGTTTCCAGCTTGCCTTCCCTCAGCTGCTCGGCGGCCCAGGCCAGATGCCGCAGCGGTTCCTTGATCCCTTTCAGCAAACGCCAGGATATGACCCAGCCCAGCACAAGAATAAAACCGATGATCACCAGAAGCCGCCGGTTCAGGGCGGATTTCTGGGCTTCGGACAGGGTGTAAAACTCGACGGCCTTGTTTTTCGCAAACAGATCCACGATCATGATGTGATCCGACAGGCGCGCCGCCATGTGTCCGCCCACCCCGCTTCTCATGGTCCTTGCCCGGGCTTCATTTTTCAGGCCTGCCCGGAACAGTCGGAGTGTTTCAGCACGGATGGCGTTCCATGCCGCAAAGTCACGGTCGATGATTTCGATGTCACCTTCGGGACCCAGGTAGCTTTTTTTCAGGATCAGAATCTGGTTTTCCGCGTCCTTCTTTCGAATATCCATCTCCAGAAGAACGGATTCCCGGTCTTTTTCATTTTCAAGAAGGAGAACATCCTTCATGCCCCGGTGAATGGTAAGAACATTCGATTCAAAAGCGCCCAAAGCTTTCCGGACCTCCATGGGATGGTCGTATAAGGCTTTGGTGTTCAGCCAGATCAGATCCGACTGCCGGGCCGACACCACACCCAAGACAAGAATGAAAAAAAATCCGATGCCAAGACCCAGGTTCAGCTGAGTTCCGATGGAGATGTCGTTCAGGCTTCTGTACCACCGCCCTGAAGCTGGACCGTGAAGAACGGCGGTGACCGTCAGCGCACACCCCAGAGTGAGGAAAGAAAGAGCCGATGAAAGGGAAAAGGGAACGGGCAGGGTGTCCCCATAAACCGGTTTTCCGAGATAATAGTACAGCATGACGAGGCCTCCGGCCATGGCTACAAAGACACCCGCAAACCCCGAAAGAGTCAGATAAGACGCTGCACGGCGGTTCCTGGGAAGTCCGAGGATCAGGGCGGACAGGGCAAGACCGGAGACAAGGAAAAGAAATCCCGTGGCGGCGGACATGGTTTTTGAATCAGGATATCCCCCAAGGGACGGATTCCGGAACAGGATGATTTCCGGATTGACCGGCAGCGAGGTCAGCCATCCGAGAAAAACAAGAAAACCGTAAGCGGCTACCGCAGCTCCCGCGTAAAACGCCCCTTTATGTTCCCTGGGTCCTTCTTCATGCCGCACCACCTGAATGAAAAAACCGCAAAACACAAGAAAGCAAAGGGCTGATCCGGCGGCCATGGGATTGAACTCACCCATCCCTCCGGGATTGATCCGCACCCCGGTGACCCGGCAGAGAACGCTGAGCAGGGGAGTTGCCACCGAGAGCAGTATCAGGAAAAGGGACGCATTGCGGGCGTAGATGCGTGTACCGAGGGTCTTGATTTTTTCCATAGAAAACAGTTCCCCTTTAAATTGGGTCTCTTGGAATATTCAATGTTATCGTGGAACGATGGTCAGGTGATGATTCAAACGCTGGTATGATGAGCCAATATAACCGATGGCCGCTGATTTAACAAGGTTTTGTATGAGCGTGTTTTCCGGTGGGAGATGTGGGAGTCATGACTGTTTCAATCGGTCGTTCCATTCAAGAATCTTGAGCATTGTATCTGAGAGTGTTATAGGATTTCTGTAAATTCATTCAAAGGGTTGCAAGGAGCCGAGATCGTGGAAAAAAAAATCCCCGTTCGCCAGAAACAGATCATCAGCATGGTCGAGGAAAAGGGTTACGTGTCCATCGAACGGCTGTCCCAGCATTTCGACGTCACACCCCAGACCATCCGGCGGGACATCAACAAGCTGAGTGACGACGGACTTCTCCGTCGTTATCACGGGGGGGCGGGACCCAACACCAGCGTCAGTAATTTTTCGTATTCCGAGCGCAGGACCCTCCGCAGCGAAGAAAAGCACAAAGTGGCGAAACTGGTGGCCAAGCACATCCCCAACAACGCGTCGTTGTTTCTCGATATCGGCACATCCACCGAAGAAGTGGCCAAAGCCCTGCTTTCCAAATCGGGACTCCGGATCATCACCAACAACATGAACGTGGTGTCCATCGTTTCCGTCAAGGAGGATTTCGAGATCTTTATCACCGGCGGCATTGTGCGGAACCACGACCTGGGAATCGTGGGCGACGCCACCGTGGATTTCATCAAGCAGTTCAAGGTGGATTTCGGCATCGTCAGTGTGGCGGGCATCGATCCCGACGGCACGCTCATCGATTTTGACTACAACGAAGTCCGGGTCACACGGACCATCATTGCCAATTCAAGGCGGGTGTTTCTCGTGGCGGACCACAGCAAATTCGGCCGGGGAGCCATGGCCCGCATCGGTCACATTTCGGAGGTGAGCGCCCTTTTCACCGACAGTCCGCCGTCGCCCGATTTCATGAGCGTCATTGAACACGCGGGTATCAACCTTTACATCGCCGGCAGCGGAGCGGAGCCCGACACCTTTTCCGGGTTGCCGGATTAGAGACATCATTCAACCGGACAGCAGAAGGCGGATCATGATCAAGGCGATACTTTGGGACAACGACGGTGTTCTCGTGGATACGGAGACCTATTTTTTCAGGGCCACCCGGGAGATTCTGGCCACACTGGGCGTCAGCCTGACCCAGGAGCGTTTCATCGATTTCTCCCTGGTGAAAGGCTACGGCCTCTGCGACTACATGGCGGCGGAAGGCCTTGACGTGTCCGGCTGCGAACCCCTTAGGCTCGAACGGAACAGGCTGTACGCCTCCTACCTCCGAAACGCCGACACCCTCATGGACGGGGTTCCTGAAACCCTTTCCCTTCTTCACAAACGCTACACCATGGGCATCGTCACCAGTTCCCAGCGCGAGCATTTCGACATCATCCATGAAAAGACGGATATTTTGAAATACTTCGACTTCGTCATCACGTCCGACGAATGCCGGAACACCAAGCCCCATCCCGAGCCTTATCTGAAAGGGCTGGCCATGGCCGGAACAGACAGCTCGCAATGCCTGGTGGTGGAAGATTCGGCCCGGGGCCTGACTGCGGCCAACCGGGCGGGCATCACCTGCCTGATGATTCCCCATGCCTTGTCCGGCCCTGAAAACTACAGCGGCGATTACCACCTTTTGACGAGTGTCCGGGATGTTCCCCGGATTATTGAAACTCTGACGGTGACTTGACGGTTCGGGTTAGCCAGAAATGGAGGTGTCAATGATAGTCGACCTCATAAGGACCAATTAATATGCGGGATGCTGAGAAAACCATAGGAAATATAGTTGATAAAACCTCCGTTTCAGTCATAAGCTCTGTTGACGATGAAGGTTTCCCTAATACAAAAGCCATGCTTCCGCCAAGAAAACGAGAAGGCATAAAATGTTTTTATTTTACGACCAATACGTCATCAATGAGAGTTGGGCAGTATAAGGAAAACAATAAGTCCTGCATCTATTTTTTTGATCAGAGATTTTACCGTGGTGTCATGCTCAAAGGCACAATGGAAGTTTTGGAAGACGAAAAGACAAAAGAGATGATCTGGAGTGCGGGTGATGAAATATATTATTCGCAAGGCGTCACGGATCCTGATTATTGTGTGCTTAAATTCACTGCGCAAACTGGTCGATATTACAGCCATTTCAAATCTGAAAATTTTGAAATTGAATAGAATGACTGGTCGGAAAAAGCCCCTTGCACCCGATCGGGCTACAGAACGCCTTGATTATAAATTGATGTTTTTCTAACGTTAACGTTATTCAGCGCCTTCCTGGTGAAGGGCATGATCGACATAAGATACGTATGATTTGGCAAAGAATTGTCGAAATATTGATACAGAAGCAGCAACAGGCGCTTGATTGTGGAAATCCTCCATTTGCAGCGGTTATCGAATGTGATGGCAAAATTCTTACATCAGCGGCAAACGACTCTCGTACGACTGGCAATCCATTGCATCATGCTGAAATGTTGGCAATAGAGTTTGTTATTGAAAAACATGGTCCTGCCGTGCTTCAGAAATCGCATCTTTTTGCGTCGAATGAGCCCTGTCCAATGTGTGTTGGGGCGTGCATTTGGTCTGGTATCCGTAATGTTACCTACTTTCTGGCCCAGGAGGATGTTTTCAAAATCCGGGGATGGGGTCGATTTATTTCTGCAAAGGCTGTAGCCTATGCGGATGATTCCGGCATTTGCCTTAATGGTCCAGTTATGAATGAAGAAATGCTGAGAATGCATGAAAGATTTTGGAACATTGATGGCCATTCAAGGCAAAAGCATTCAATCCATTTGTCCGATTAAGGACAAACATCCCGCTGTAAACTCAATGCCTGAATAATGGAGAATTCAATATGATATCTTATTGTGGCATGAATTGTTTAAAATGCGCGGCCTACATCGCAACCCAAGAGAATGACGATGTTAAACGGAAAGAAACGGCTGCGAACTGGAGTCTTCGATATCACGCTGAGATATTGGCGGATCAGGTGAACTGCACGGGTTGCAAATCAAACGGTATCAAATTCTTTTTCACAGAAACGATGTGCCCTATCAGAAAATGCAATATTGAAAAGGGTACTGAGAACTGTGCAAAATGTAACGAATATCCATGTGAAACGCTTTCTGAATTTATAAAAAAGGCCCCGGAAATTGGAAAGGCCCTTGAAGCTCTCAAAAATGAATAGAAGAAGGCACACGGCTTAGTCAATGATTATGGAGACACCATGAACCCATGTCTGAAACATCTCGCCCCGATCCTTGTCCTTTCCATTGTCCTGTGCGCCTGTGGGGACTCTGAAAAAAAAGAAGTCAAACTCTCACTCTCCGGACGTGTGGTGTACCAGAATAAATCCGCCCGGCCCGACGGGCCCGTTTTCATCGCCGTTCTTGACCGGAGCCCCGCCGACGGGGGATCTTCGTTCACCGACGCCCTTGTGGCGGTTCAGGCTGTGGACACCGGGTCCTTAATTTTTACCGTGGATCTTGCCGGAAAAAACCTGAAGGCCGGGGATTCGGTGTATCTTGTGGTTTTCGCGGACAACAACTACAATGGCGGAATCCCCTCACCCGATGAAGGGGACATGGTGGGATACTATCTGGACACGGAAACCCTGTCACCGGCCCTTTCCCTTGAAGAGGGAGGCAACGCGGGCATCGAAATCCGCCTGGACCGGGAGGTGTTCGCCTACGAAGCCTCCGTGGGCGGAACGGTGAAAGGCGAGGGGGAAGGTTCCGTCACGGTGTTCGCCTACGCCGGGGACATCAGCACCCTGGACATCGGCGGCATCGACAGTTCGGATATTCTGGGTTACACCCAGGTTTCAAAGTCCGAAGGTCCGGTGGAGTACACGCTTCCCATTCTTCCTTACGGACGCAACGTTCCCATTCATTACGTCTACCTCATGGCCTTTCTCGACAAAAACGGCAACGGACGCCCGGACGCCGGAGACCGCCTGGGTTTTCACAGCACAGAGGATGGCCTTCCCGCCCTTGTCACCATCAATCAGGGACATCTGCCGGACTGTGACATCACCCTGTCTCTTACCATCCCCACCCCTTCGGGCTCTACGCTTTCCATGGAAGGAACCGTGGACGTGGCGGACAGCCTGGAACCTCTGGACAAAAATCTTTTCATCCTGGTGGTCCGAGCTGCTGACAATCTTGACCTCGACACTCTGATCGGGGGAGATCTCAGTTCCGTTACGTATTTCAGTAAACTGCCGAAAGGGGAGAGGCATTTTTCTTTTGATCTCTCGAAAAGCGGTCTTGCCGCAGGAGACAAGGTCATGGTGCTGGCATTATACGACAAAGGCTACGCCGCAGGTTTTCCGAAAATGGATGAAGGAGACCTTGTCGGCTATTACCAGGACAGGACCGCCATGGCTGTGGATTTAATACTGGCGGAGGGCCTGAATCGGATCGGCGTTTCGGACGGAACGGATTTCAGGCTGGGGCGCGTTCTTGTGAACCATGACGCCTCGCTGACATTCAGACTTGACGACAGCAACTTGCGAAACAGCCTCAATGTCAGCCTGGACCCCAACGAACATGTGACGGTGGTGGCCGTTCACAAAGACGGCGTCCACATCAACCAGGACCCGGTGATCGACATGGATTACATCATCGGCTTCGGCTCCTGTCATGTCCCTTCGACGGGAAACAGCGGACACGAATACAGCCTTTCCCTCCTTCCGGCCATGGACTGCCGGATACCCGTTCAAAACCCCTTCGCCGTCGAAGGTGTTTACGTGTTCGCCATATTTGACGGTAACCTCGACGACGGCCCTGAAAAAAACAATTACGTGGGGTATTACTGGCGAACGTTTTTACTGTTCTACATGGCACCCAGGGAAATCACCCGTCTGTCCGACGGTGTCACGGTTCTTGACCAGACCGTGCGGTTCACCACGGATACCCTGTGATTTTTATGGAATTCATGATCCGGTCTCTGCCCTTTTCATCAGCTCCCGTTCCTTTTTCTTCCGTTCGCGAAGGGTGACGGCCATTTGGGCCTCCAGTTTCTGGAGGTCCTGCATTTTCTGCTTCGAGGACACGGTGGTGTCGTAAAAAAGCTCCATCCGTTTCAGATCGAACGCGTCGAAAATTTCCTCGTCACCGAAAAAGGCATCCGCGACGTCGTCCGAGAAATATTGGGCTCTCAGTTGTTTTTTTTCGTCGTAGACGGCACGGAGTTTTTCCACATCGCCGCCCGTCTGGGGAAGGCCTGAACCGTCCTTTGTCAGGGAGGCCGCCGCGCGTTTATACTCCAGGTAGTTATCAAGAACGGCTTCGGCTTCTTTCGCCGCACCGGCCGGCAGGGACTTCTCGATGTTTTCACGCAGGCGGCCCACGGCTTTGTCCATGCCTTCCGCCTCGCTTCCTGCGAGAAAAAATTCGAAACGGCTGCGGATGGAATGAAGGGGAATAAGCGCCCCGTTCACGTCGGCGGTAAGGGAACCGGCCACCGGTTTCTGTTTCAGGGTCCCGGGAAGATCGCCAAAAGAGGAAAGATAAGCGCCTTCGGGATTGTTCACCCGGCCGTCGTCCGATCCTGCCGGAAGTCCTTCCGAGGTCTGGGCGTTAATATGCTTGGAGTCTGACGATGACGATCTGTGGGGCAGGTATCGGGTCAGGGCAAAGACAGCGAGGACCGCTGCGCACAGCGCGGCGGCGATCATCCCATTTTTCTTCATGAATGGCATACCTCCGGTTTATGGACGTGAGTGACGGTATCGGATGATGTTTTTTGCCTCTTTTTAAAACGGCGGGTCTGTTTTGTCCAGCATAAAGGAACGCCGTTTCATTTCAGGTGACCCGCCGTCCGAGACCCTAACATCCGTGGTTTCCAAAGGAGGGCATCCAGATGTTTACAGCCATGGAGTGTCTGTGATAAACATTCCTGATTTCAAGGATATGAACCGATCACAGAGAGGGTTAAGATGGCCAAACAGAAGATCACGAAAAAAGATCTGGAAGAACGGGAAGCGGCGATGAAAAGCCTGCCGCCCAGCATACGGAACAGCATGACCGATGAAGAGAAGGAGCTTTTTCTTCACGGCGAGGAATGGCCCGAGAGCCTGTTCGAAAAACTCAGCGAGTTTATCGTGAAGAGCGAAGACCTTCCATAGAGGCGTATATGAGCACACGGGAAAAGCTTCTGGCTCTTCTGAAAGAAAGCCGTGGAACCTGTGTTTCCGGCGAGTCCCTCACGGAAAAACTCAAGGTGAGCCGGGCTGCGGTGTCCAAGCACGTGGCGGCCCTCAGGCAGAACGGGTATGACATCGCCGCCTCGCCGGGAAAAGGCTATATGTTCAGGGAAACACCGGACCTTCTTCTTCCCGAAGAAATCCGTCACGGTCTTGAAACCGCCGTTTTCGGACAAAAAACCATCGATTACCACACCCTCATCGCCTCCACCAACGACCGGGCCAAGGAACTGGCTGCGGAAGGCGCGGAAGAAGGCACCCTGGTGCTGGCCGAAAACCAGAGCAGTGGAAGAGGCCGCAAAGGGCGCAGCTGGTTTTCCGACGAGGGCGGCGGAATCTGCCTTTCCATGATTTTAAGGCCGGTGATGAATCCCGCCGAAGCGTCCCGGCTCACCCTGATGACCGCCGTGGCCCTGGCGGAAACCATGACGGACGTCACGGGTCTTTCCGTGAACATCAAATGGCCCAACGACATCCTTGTCCGGGGCAGGAAGCTGTCGGGAATCCTCACGGAAATGAGCATGGAAATGGACCGCGTGGATTATGTGGTGGTGGGTGTGGGTGTCAACGTCAACAGCGACAGCCGCCTTTTCCCTGCGGATGTCCGGGATATCGCCGCCTCCCTTGCTGGTGAAGCGGGACGCCCAGTGTCCCGAGCCGATCTGGTCCGTCGTTTTCTCAAGCGGTTTGAAGAATGTTACAGCCTGATCACAGGCCAGGGCTTCAAGGCCATCATGGACCGCTGGAAAGCCCTGTCAGACATCATCGGCCGCGATGTGGCCGTGGACCTCATCGGATCCCGCATCCGGGGACGGGTGGAGGATGTGGACGGCGACGGGATTCTCGTGGTCCGTGACGAACAGGGGGAGGTTCACCGGGTCATTTCAGGCGATGTGCTTCTTCAGGATCTTCAGGCATGATCTTTTGCGCCCACCGGGATGTAAGGAAAACCCTTGACGATGAGATCCATTAAAAAACGGTCGATCTGTTCGAAGGAGTATGCGTCGTCAAACGTCATCCGCAAGGCCAGCATCTCCACGATCCCCACCAAGGTGTAGGCGAAAAGCTCAGGATCCACGGACCTGAAAACACCCGCGTCCATCAGGGCTCTGGCCTCCTCGATCAAAGGACCGGTGATACGCAGGTAAGCTTTCCGGACCATGTTTCTGGCCCATTCATGCCCCGCCATCTCGCCCCGAACCTGATTGAGGATATCGCTGTACTTTCTGAAATTGGCGTAAAAGATATGCCCCCTTAAAAAAAGCCTGCGGAGCGGGTCCTCTTCGCTCCGGATCGCGGCTTCCGCGTTTTCGATCAGTCCCAGAAGGAGCTGATCCACCGACTCCTCGAAAAGATCCTGCTTGGTTTTGAAATAGATGTAAAACGCGCCGGTTGAGATGCCAAGGGACGCTGTGATGTCGTGGATGGTGGCGTTTCTGTACCCTTTGGCCAAAAAAACGTTCAGCGCCGCGCGGATGATTCTATCACGCTTTTCCGATCTGGACGTCGACGGCTCCAGCGATGCGCGGAGGGTTTGGGCAAGAGGGTCTCGTTCGGTTCCGGGTAGCATTTTTTTGATGAACGTCCCCGGCAGATCGTGTTTCATCCGCGAAATGAAAATCAGCCGGTCCACATGGGTCTCGTCGTAATACCCCATGGTTTTCCCCGTTTTTTCCGGGGGATGGAGCAGCCCTTTGCGGATGTAGTAATGGATGGTGGTCCGGGGGACACCCGTTCGCGCGGACAGATCGCCGATTCGCATGACCGCTCTGTGCGTGTTCTCTTTAAACTCCCGTTCATCGGCGGCGTTTTTCACCCCGTCCTCCCCTTAAAAAATATGGATTTTCAATCTGCATATCGACTGTATACCCATTGGTTCACACTCTGTCAATAGGCACAAAGGTGGAACGGCGTCATGAAAAATGAGGAATGTCTCCACACAATGCCTGTCATTCTTGCCTGTCAGCCACGAACGATATTCACGAATCCGATTGACATTTGCAAAAAACAAAGGTATCCATCAGGCATTTGAAATGAACAGATGTTCATATCGTGTAAAGCAACTCCTCCGATCCGACACGCCCGATAACGGGCAAATTCAACACCTGACCTGAAGGATGGTTCCCATGGACCGATGGATTGAAAGGCTTCTTGCGCATTACAAAACGGTTCTGGCCGTTATCGTTATCCTGACGATTCCCTTTGGATACTATTACTCGAAGCAGACGTACTTCAACCACATCAACGTGTATTTTCCAGAAGGCGACCCTGAAATCGATTATTACGAAGCGTTTCAGGACCGGTTCGGCAACGATGAAGTGGCGGCGGTGGTGTTCAGGGCCGAAAATATCTTCACCGAGAAAAACATCCAACTGATCCGCCGCCTTACCGACGCCATCAAACCTTTTGACGGCGTCCAGCGGGTGACCAGCCTCACCGAAACCGAGGTCGCCAGGGGCTCGGAAGACACGGTGGATTTTCAAAAACTGATACCCGTGGATATGGCGTTCACGGCGGAGAATCTGGCCGCAGTCCGGAATGAAGCCGTCAGTCATCCCATGATCGCCGATGCCCTGATCTCCAAAGACGCCACCACCACGGCCATCGTCATCGAACTTTCCCCCATCTCGTCCAACGAGGCCAAGCACGATCTTTTAAACAGCATCAGGAACAAGCTGGAAAGCATCGCGGCGGGTGCTGTCAAACTCCATTACTCCGGCGGCGCCTACCTGGAAGTGGAGATCAGCGACCTCACCCACAAGGACAACCAGAGTTTCACGCCCATCACGTTTTTCATCATCATCGCCGTGGTTTATTTCATGCTCCGGAACCTCACCCTGTCCATCCTGGGGCAGCTCAACATCGTGATCATTCTGATCTGGGGCGTGGGGCTTCTCATCATGTGCGGCGAAAGCATCAACTCCGTAACCGTGGTGATCGCACCGATTCTTCTGGCCATATCCATTTCAGACTCCATCCATATCCTGTCGTATTACAGTGAATGCTACCGGGCCAACGGCCACGACCACCTCTCAGCGGTGAAAGACGCCATACGTGATCTCTGGTACCCCTGTCTATTCACCAGCCTCACCACTTTCGCGGGCTACCTGTCCTTTGTCACCGCGACGGTCCGGCCGGTGATCACGGTGGGGATTTTCACCTCCATCGGGGTCCTGATCGCCTATGCCATGACCATGCTTTTCGCGCCCTCCCTTCTCATGGCGTTCAGGTCCATCGTGCAAAAGACCCTGTCCACACGAAAACCGGAACGGACACATGACGGAAAAGACAGGCTTTCCCATGTGATCACCCTGATCGGCAATAGCGTGACGGCCCATCCCGGTTACATCTGCCTTCTGTTTCTCCTTTTGACGGTGGTGGCCACCTGGGGCGTGAAAGATCTTCAGTTCGAAACGGATTTCGTGAGCTATCTCAAAGATTCCAACACCATCAAAAAAGACATCCGTTTCATCGAAGACAACATCCGGGGAACCGTTCCCGTGGAGCTGGTGATCCGGGCGGCTTCACCGGAATACGATTTCACATATCCCGAAAGCCTGAAAAAGCTGGAACAGGTCCAGAAATCCCTGATGGAATACGGCGAAGGCCATTTCACCAGCACTTTTTCCGTGGCCGACTACATCAAGGAAATGCACGGGGCCTTCACCGGTGGAACCAGCGCGTCGGCCGCCGTTCCCCATCGGCAGGACGAAATCACCGATTACTACGAACTGGGCGATACGGCCATTTTCAAGCGCTGCGTGTCAGCGGACCGCATGGAGGCCAGGGTCACCGTCTCTTCGAAATTCGGCAGCACGAAAAGCTCCGAACGGTTCACCCGTTTTCTCGACAGCGACATCCGGCCCCTGCTGGGCGACCGTTACAAACTTCATTTCACCGGAATGTCGGCCCTGTACATCACCATGGACCGGAACCTGAAATACAGCCAGACCTGGAGCTTCGTTTCGGCGCTGGCCGTGATCACCCTCATGATGTTCTTTGTGTGCCGCAACGTGAAACTCACGGTCATCAGCCTGATTCCCAACCTGTTCCCGATCTTCGTCACCTTCGGCATCATGGGCTGGTTCAACATCCCTCTGGACGCCGCCACCATCATGATCGCCAGCATCACCATCGGTCTTGCCGTGGACGACACCATCCACTTCATCACCTGGTTCCGCCGGAGCCGGGAAGCCGGGCTGGACACACGGGAATCGGTGCTCCAGACCTTCAGAGACGCGGGGAAACCCATCGTGATGACCTCGGTGGTGCTCTGTCTGTCCTATCTTGTCCTTGTCCTGGGATCGGTGAAACCCATCGTCGCCTTCGGGGCACTGGCCAGCCTCGCCATGTTTTTCGCCCTTCTGGGAGATCTTTTCATTCTTCCGGCCCTGCTCCTGATCTTCAAACCGGACATCCGGCCGGCCCGGTGCTTTGCGGACAAAGAGGAACCCCTTGAAACCAACGATATCAAAACCGAACTGGCGGAAGCTCTGGAGTGACCGCATGACCGGCAGGATAAAAAACAGGGCGATCGTTCAGGGGTTCAGCCTGGTGTTCAGCCTATTTTTTCTGATCATGACTCAGGCTGCGGCATCGGAGCAAGATTCTTCAGACAGCCGTTTCACCTTTTCCGGGTTCATTGAACTGGAAAACCAGGTCAACACCCGCACGGATCAGGATTTTCAAGACGCGGTGAAGAAAAACGAAGCCCGGGGAAAGTTCAAAATCCGCTGGGGCGAAGACAACGCCCATGTTTTCCTTTCACCGGATGTCTATGTTTCATCGGCCCTGTTCAAATCGGACAATGACAACACCTGCGCCTACAGCGACGACGCTGATGTGGCGCGAAACGGCCGGATATCCGATCGCGGATACGAAATCAGCCTGAACGAAGCCTACGTCCACGTGGGCGGCGGCAAAGCCAGACTCCGGGTCGGTAACCAGATCTACGGCTGGGGCACGGCGGACGTGTTCAACCCCACATCCTATTTCAATCCTTACGACATGCGGGAGACGTTCTTCAAGGATGATGACGAGATGAAGCTGGGCGTGCCGTCGGTGTCAGGCATGGTGTTTTTCGAAAATCTCACCATGGAAATGGTCTTCGTTCCCTTCCACATTCCGGGTGTCATCGCCGGAAACGGCAGGTACTGGGAAATAAACATGGACAACTACCAGCTTCCCATCGTATTCGATGACATCCGGCCCCTTGACCGGGACCTTCAAAACTGCGGGTTCGGCGTCAGGTTTTCGTCCACGGTGTTTGGAACGGACCTGTCCTTCAGCGCCTATCACGGCCCGGACAAAGACTTCCTGTACCGGCCCGCCGAAATTCTCATCGAACCCGACGAACCCCTGGCTGTCCGGGTCGTTCCTGAAACGTATCCGGTGACGTACCTGGGAATGGACCTGTCCAAATCCCTGGACACCTTCGTGTTCCAGGCGGAACTTGCGATTTCCCCGGATAAAAGAGCCTGCCTCGAACAGAACACGGCGGATGCGGCGGATATCCGGTTTCCTTACACCGTGAAACGGAGCGGGTATCTTGCCTATGCCCTGGGTTTCAACTATTTCATCCCCCTTCATCAATGGATACAAGACCATGAAGGCGACACGGTTCTCACCGTGGAATGGTATCAGGCCCTGTTCAAAGAAAAAGACAGGGCCGAACCCATGGTCTCCGATTTCATTTCAGCCCGGTTTGAGGACACGTACGCAAGGGGCCGGGTGCCTGTGGCCCTCACCTGCCTGGTGTCCGTGGATAAACCTGGAGCCGTGATCTGGCCGAAAATCGGCTACGACTTTCAGAACGGCCTGTCCACCAGTCTGTCCTATATTTTTCTGGATGGCCGGAGCGACGCGCCGAACACCACGGAATCCCTGTTCTACTACTTCCGGAACAACGATACCCTGATATGGAAAATTCATTATGATTTCTGATCATTCATCTGTAAAAAAGGAGAGCTTCATGAAAACCCGCGCACGTTTGATCCTTGTTCCCGTTTTTTGCTTCGCACTCACACTGGCCGCTTCGACATCCTTGGCCCTGACGGCCCGTGAAATCATGGAGAAAAGCGACCGGCTGGCCCAGCCGGACACCACCCTGAGCGAAGTCTCCATGAAAATCGTCACCGGCAAGGACGCCGTGGACAAGGAGTTCACGCTCCAGGGTCTTCGATTGGGAAAAAACGACACCCGGGCGCTGATCACATTCACAAAGCCCAGTAAAATCAAGCTTCTGACTCACACCCATCCGGATCAGGAAGACGACCAGTGGCTGATGATGACCTCGGGCAAAGCCAAACGCATCACCTCGTCGGGCAAAGACAAGTCTTTCGTGAATTCCCATTTCTGCTACGAAGATCTTTCGTCCCGGAAGCTGGACGATTACGAATACAAACTTCTTGATCCGAAAAAAGTCCTTGGGGCCGACTGCCATGTCGTGGAGGCGGTGAAGAAAAAAGGTGCCATGATTTACGACAAGGTCGTCCTTTATGTACGCAAGTCCGATTATTTTGTGCTGAAAGTGGATTTTTTCAAGGACAGCAAATACCTCAAGACCCTTGAAAACTTCGACATCAAAACCGTGGACGGCATCATCACACCCCACCGCATGGTGATGACCCTGGCCGACGCCAAAGAAAAAACCGAGCTCACCGTGAAAACCCTGAAATACAACGGTCCCATGGACAAAGCGACGTTCAACAAGGAAGCGTTACGTTAATGCAGGCGCAAGGCTGTCCAAAACTTCTGAATGAACGACGATGAAATCGCAGGTCGGGTTCTTCAAACCCGACAAATGACCCGATCCTCAAAATGATCGGACGGTCGTTTTTTTACGGCGATGCTCTCATTGTGATGGCGGTTGGCCTGTCTGTCATATGCGAGTGCTCCCCATCACAAGGATGGGGCCATATGTCGGCTTTCGTGCCTCAAGCCGACCTACGAGAGCGTGCTGACTCCTTCGCGATGCACTGTCCAAAATCTCTGATTGGAAGACGATGAAATCGTAGGTCGGGTTCTTCAAATCCGACAAATGACCCGATCCTCATCCAGACGCCGGGACCAGTCGAAACCGGGGAAAAACCGGTCGATGAAAGCCATGGCCGACCTGTGTGTCAGATACGTTTTCGTTTCATCGGAGGCCGGAATGAAGTTGAGGTCCTTGAAGACCCTTCCGATATCCCCCCAGCCCACGGGATGGTCCGAACCGAAGAAAATCCGGTCCCGGTAAGTTTCGAGATGGGTTTCAATAATTCGGTTGAACGTGTCCCCGCCCAGGACCTTGTCAAGGTAGGGCCTGAAACTGTTCCTGTAAAACACGAAAACCCCGGTGGCGTCCAGGTAAAGCTCGGGATAATCGTCCATCATGTGGAAAACCGCTTCCAGCTCGGGAAAGGCCATATGGACGAACACCGCCGGAAGCCGGGGAAACCGTTTCATCAGGTTTTCAAGCCCGGAAACCGCCATGGTCCTGCCGTAAAACGCTTCGAAGCCGGTATGAAAAAAAACGGGTTTCGAGGCTTCCTGAAGAAACCCGTAAAGATCGTCAAGCCGTCGGTCCCAGGGATCGAAGCCCTGGACAAAGGGGTGGAGTTTGAATCCGGCCATGCCGTCCCGGAACAGGCATTTTTCGGCGTAGGCCGCCTTGTCCGGCGTGTCCGGGTGGATTCCGGCAAAAGGAATGGCACCTGGGATGTCTGCACAGAACGACACGTTGAACTCGTTCAGGCTTTCCGTTTCATCCGCGCTCAGCGGATAGACCAGGTTGAAGAAATGAGTGATTCCGCCTTTTTTCAGATCGTCCACAAGGTCCATGGGCGTCACCGTCAACGACACCGGATGCTGGGGAAAGGCTTTTTTCATCCAGCGGGCAAGCCCCTGGATGCGCTTTTCCGTCATGATGTGGACGTGGGTGTCGATGACCGGGGTTCCTCGTGAACCGTCCGTTTCCATCACCATCACCTGAACGCTTTGGCGAAAGTTTCAAACCCCCTGGCCTCTTCGGCGAGAGCGTCTATCAATGTGGCTGAGTTCCTGTGTTCGATGAGGGATTTCACCGTCATCATCATCGGGTAATTCACCTCGCAGATATGACGGGCGACAGCAAGAGCCCTTTCCATCAGAAGGTCTTCGGGAACCACTTCATTCACCAGCCCGATCTCCAATGCTTTTTCCGCGTTGATGAACTGGCATGAAAGGGACATCTGCTTGGCCATGCGCTGCCCCACGGCCTGCTGCAGGAGCTGGGTCATGCCCCAGCCCGGATGGATGCCCACTTTGGCGTGGGTGTCGGCAAAACTGGCGTGTTCCGAAGCAATGAGGAAATCACAGTTCAGGGCCAGTTCGAATCCGCCGGTGATGGTGTGGCCGTTCACCGCCCCGATGATGGGTTTTTTGCAGGCGCTGAACACCGAAACCATGTCCGAACCGTCTCCCCTGGGGTCGAACAGGTTGTCTTTGCCGAGACAGGAAAGGTCGATGCCCGAACAGAAGGCCTTGCCGTTGCCGGTGATGATGGCGGCGTGAAGGCTGTCATCCGCTGAAAACCGGTCCACGGCATCGTAAAGCTGGGTGAGGAGTGCCTGGTTCATGGCGTTCCGGCGCTCCGGGCGGTTCAGGGTGATGATGGCGGTCTGGTCGTCTGTTTCAAAGAGTACGGCATTCTCCATGGTTCGGCTCCTGGTTTGAGCATGTTTGTTTCTGATGGGCACGCTGACGCTTTGCCCATCCTACATGATTCCGGTCTGTTGCCCGTAGCCCGTAGGATGGGCAAAGGCGAAGCCGTGCCCATCTCTTAAACCAACAACATTGGCCGGCAGGGCCGCCCGAGGCATTGATATACATTGATAAACAAAGACTGCAAAGTCAATAAAAGAAACACCCCCGGCAATTTTTTCAGGGCGTGAGTCCGACCTGGATTGCCGGGGTAAAAGTGGTGCACCCTGCCTAAGCGATCATGCCGCCATCACACACGATGCAGGCACCGGTGGTGAAGGATGACGCGGAAGATGCCAGATAAAGCACGGCACCGGCCATTTCCTCGGGCTGGGCCATGCGTCCCAGGGGGATCTGGGCCAGAACCATTTTCGTGATCTCTTCGCTGGCGGTGATGGCACTGGAGAATTTGGTTTCGGTGAGGCCCGGCAGAAGTGCGTTCACCCGGATGTTGTACGGGGCCAGCTCCTTGGCAAAGGCCTGGGTCATGCAGGTAAGGCCCGCCTTGGTGATGGAGTAAATGCCCTGGAACGGGGCCGGACGGATGCCGTTGATGGACGACACGTTCACGATGCTTCCGCCGCCCTGGGCTTTCATCATCTTCGCCGCCGCCTGGGTGAGGAAGAAGGGGGCTTTGAGGTTCACGCCCAGGGTTTTGTCCCAGGCCCATTCCTCGGCGTTGATCATTTCACCGAAATAGGGGTTGGCCGCGGCGTTGTTCACCAGGATGTCCAGACGGCCGTGCTTGTCCTCGATGGCTTTCATCAATGCCGCGATCTGGTCATGGTAACCCATGTTGCAGGCCATGGCTTCGGCGGAACCGCCGTTTTCCTTGATTTTCGCCACCACCGCCTCCAGGTCTTCCTGTTTGCGGCTGACGAGGATGCAGTGTGCGCCGTTGGCGCAGAATGTGTGGGCGATGGCTTCGCCGATACCCCGGCTCGCGCCGGTGACCAGAGCAATTTTACCTTTGAGTGAAAAGTCGACCATGGGGTCCTCCATATGATATATGATCTTAAAAAAGTGATTGATTGACTGTGATGGCCTCCGGTGGCCTTGCCGGGCAATGCTGTTGGCTTAAGAGATGGGCACAGCTTCGCCTTTGCCCATCCTACATGATTCCGGTCTGTTGACCGTAGGATGGGCAAAGCGTCAGCGTGCCCATCAGAAACAAACAGGCTTTAACCCACAACATTGGCCCTGCCGGGGCCAAACTAAAGATGCTTTTTTACCTTATATACCCGCAATTTCAGTATACATAGAGATCTCGGGCTTCCCGTCCATCAGCGGCTTCAAAGTCTTGAACAGCTCCTTGAAATACGGCGTCGCACTGTGGGAACCCAGGGCTTCCGCATCCTTGTATTTTTCATAAAACAGGAATGCCCGGGGGTTGCTCAAATCTTTGTGAAGGCTGTACATCAGGGTTCCCGGTTCCTTGGCCACCAGGGCCACCATGTCGGTCAAGGCTTTTTCCATGTCGGCTTCTTTTCCTTCAAGGGCCGTCAATTTCGCGACAACAACCATAGTACCTCCGTTATATTTTCGTTAGAGTTTGGACTGCTCGATGATGGCCTTGGCCTGGCGTTCCAGGACCTGGACCGCCACGATGAGAAGGGCGAAGCGTTCGTCTTTCGTGACCCCTTCATAGTACCGTTTGTAGATCTGCTGGGCAATGACCGCCAGACGGAAAAGACCGAAGCACAGGTAGAAATCCATGGTGCCCATGTCACGACCCGTTTTTTCGCCGTAGCGGGCGATGAGTTCGTTGCGGGTCAAGGCTCCGTCCACGCTGGTGGGCATCATGCGGATCAGCTGGACTTCGTCGGGATCGTTCTTTTCCACCCAGTAGGCCAGCGAGTTGCCGAGGTCGAGGAGGGGATCGCCGTAAGTGGCCATTTCCCAGTCGAGAACGCCGATGATGTCCATGGGGTTTTTGCTGTCCAGCACCACGTTGTCGAATTTGTAGTCGTTGTGGACGATGGTGGGCGTGTCCGTGTCCTTCTGCATCTTGTCGGCCAGCCAGAGCATGATGTTTTCATAATCCGGGGCGTCCGGTGTACGGGCTTTGCGGTAGCGTTCGCTCCAGCCGTCCACCTGGCGTTTCACGAAGCCTTCGGGTTTGCCCAGGTTGTCCAGGCCCACCCCTTTCACGTCGATGCTATGAAGTTCCACATGGACGTCCAGGAGTTTTTCACAGAGTTTTTTCATCTGGTCCGCGTTGAGGTCCATGCCTTTGGGCAGGTTCTTCCGGAGGATGACGCCGGGAATCCGCTCCATGACGTAGAAGGGGCAGCCCATGACGGCCGGGTCTTCAGTGTAGGCGAGGGGTCTGGGGCAATAGGGATAGACCGGGCGAAGGGCGGAAAGAATCCGGAATTCCCGCCCCATGTCATGGGCCGATTTGATGTTGGCCCCGATGGGCGGCCGTCTCAGGACCATTTCCGTCGCACCGACGTTGATCAGGTAGGTGAGGTTGGAAAACCCGCTGGGGAACTGCTGTATCTCAAGGGATCCTGAAAGACCGGGAATGGTGTCTTTCAGGTAGGCTTCGAGGGTCTTGATGTCCAGCTCCTCGCCTTTTCGTATTTCTTTGGCTTTATCGTTGTAATCCATGGTTCTCTCCGTATGTTCAGTTCGGTTCCGCCTGTTTGTCCAGGCAGAACGATCTGACGAAATCCACGACGTATTGGGCGTATTCATCCACGCTGATGTTCCGTTTCTTGTATTTCCAGCGTTTCAGGTACCAGTCCTGCTGCATGGCCTTGATGATGCTGGCGGTGAGCGGGTGGTTTCCCTTTTTGAAAACCCCCTTGTTTTCACCGCCCTCAAGGATGTCCACCAGAATCTGTTCCGTATAGGACTCCATGGCCTGGACCGCTTTCAGTTCCTCTTCGGACAGGTTCCGGGCTTCCATGAAGGTGAAGAAAAACCAGGGTCTCGCCACTTCACTCAGATAGATGTGGGCGGCGATGACGGCGGCCAGACGTTCCATGGGTTCGTCCTTGTCGATCTGGCTTTCCTCCAGAACCCGCTTCACCATGGTTCTTCCCTGGCGCTGGATGATGCCCAGGAGTTCGTCCTTGCTGGTGAAGTAGCCGTAAAGGGCCCCCATGCTGAGGCCCGTTTCACGGCTTAAGTCCCTCATGCTCATGGCCTGGAAACCTTTGGAGTAAGAGATCTTGAACACCGCGTCAAAAATTTTCTCGAAATTTTTGACGGCGGTTTTCTCTTTTTTGATCCGGATGCTGTCCTGGTTCTTCTGGTAGACCTCCCGGCAGATATCCTCTTTGGATTCGCTGATTTTCCGTTTGAATTCCGAATACGTCATGGTGTGTCCGTCTTGAAGTTGATTGTTTTATTTCACGATCTTACCTTCATACGTTTTCAGAATGCGCTTGGCAAGGGACATCTTGTGAACCTCGTCCGCTCCGTCGTAGATCCGGGCGGCCCGTTCGTGGCGGTAAAAGTAGGCCAGGACCGTATCGTCGGTCATGCCCAGGCCGCCGTGGACCTGGAGGGCCCGGTCGATGACGTTGTTCATGGTGTTGGCCACCAGGTATTTGATCATGGAGATGTGGTCACGGGCGTCTTTGGCACCCACGTTGTCGATTTCCCACGCCGCCTTGAGAACCAGGAGACGGGCCGCCTCGATTTCCGCCGCCGAATCGGCGATCCACTGGCGGACGATCTGGGTGGAGCCCAATGTGGCGCCGTCAGGACGGATTACGCGGAAATTGGCCCTGGCGCACATCAGGTCGAAGGACCGTTTGCAGATGCCCAGCCAGCGCATGCAGTGGTGGATACGTCCCGGCCCCAGGCGTTCCTGGGCAAGAACAAAGCCGTGGCCTTCGGGACCCAGCAGGTTTTTCTGGGGTACGCGGCAGCTCTGGTACAGAATTTCACCGTGGCTGGCGTAGTCGCTTCCTTCATGGCCCATGACCGGGATGTTCCGGACCAGATTGAAGCCCGGCGTGTTGGTGGGCACGATGATCATGCTGGCCTGGAGATAGGTGGGGGCGTCGGGGTTGGTCACGGCCATGACGATGGCGAAGTCGGACCCGTCGGCGGCAGTGGTGTACCATTTATGGCCGTTGATCACATAATCGTCGCCGTCTTTCACCGCCGTGGTTTCCATCATCACCGGGTTGGAGCCCGGCATGTCCACTTCGGTCATGGAAAAGCAGCTTCGGATTTTGCCTTCCACCAGGGGCCGCAGGTACTGTTCCTTCTGTTCCGGGGTTCCGAACATGTGGAGAAGCTCCACGTTGCCCGCGTCCGGGGCCTGGCACCAGAACACATAGTGTCCCAGGGGCGAACGGCCCAGGGCTTCGGACACAAGGCCGTGTTCCAGAAGGGAGAGGCCCATGCCGCCCACATCCTGGGGGAAGTTGGGGGCCCAGAGCTCCATTTTCTTTACCATGGCCTGTTTTTCTTTGAGAACCGGAAGCATGTCGCGGAAATCATGACTGATGAACTCCGCTTCCAGGGGAATCAGTTCCTTGTCCACAAATTCGTTGATCATGCCGATGATGGTCTGCATCTTGGGTGATACGCTGAAATCCATAGTTTCCTCCATTTATTGTTTCGCTCGTTTCGCTGTTTTGTCCTATCGTAGGTCGGGTTGAGGCACGAAACCCGACAATGCCCCGATCCTTATCTGTACGTCAAAAGCTCCGGCCGGCCTTCCATCTCCAGGTGGCTCAGGTTGTTGAAACCCGTCAGGTTGAACCGTCCTTTCCGCCAGTCCAGCACCGTGACGGCGGTGTTTTTCACCCACCAGCCCAGTCGCATGGCTTCGGCGTCCGACAGACCCAGGGCGGTTTTCATGGCCACGCACACCACGCCGCCCGAGGTGAAAATCCCCACGGTTTTATCTTCAACGCTTTCTGCGGCCCGGATCAGACCCGCCTCCACCCGACGGACGTAATCCCTGAACGGTTCTGTCCCCGGTGTTGCGTAATTTCCCGAAATCCATCGATCCACGATCTTTCCGAACATCTTCTGGAATTCCCGGTTGTCCTTGAAGATGTTGGGCAGGATCTCGTGCATCTCCGGTTCGTCCTCCATCAGTCCGGGCAGAAGGGCCGTGATGATGCCGTGATGGTCGTATTCGTTGAACGCCGGATCGGATACGGTTGCCGGACCCTGTGCATCGCCTGACATTTCCGCGAGAACCAGTTCCGCCGTTTCGGTCTGACGCCTCATGTCGCCCGTCATCGCAAGATCGAAAACCACTCCGGCCTTTCGGAGGTAGCACCCTAAAATCCGGCTCTGGGTCTGCCCCAGATCGGACAGTTTGTCGTAATTCGCATCTCCGAAAGACGCCTGACCGTGCCGTATGATCCACAGTGTGCTCATGGTTTTTTCGCCGCCTTTTGCCGTGTGTGTTTTCATGTTGGAGCCATATTACAGGGGTTCTGTTTTGCTGTCAACAAAATAGAACGAACGTTCGCTTTTTTATCTTGATCTTTTCCGGGGCCTGGGTTATTTTGCATGTAAAAGGCCGGTCAAACCATGGTAAGAGGTTTATCAATCCGGCAACAAACCCCGCAGACAGCGGGTGAAATAAAAACGGGCTTGGATTCCGGGTCGCTAAAAGCCGTGCCCGGAATGACAAGCAAACAGGTGAATTATGAACATCCTTGTACTGATCAAACAGGTCCCCCAGACCGAAGCGGCGACGGACATCAGCCCTTCGGGAGATTTCATCGAACGGAGCACCGTCACCCTCTATAAAATGAACCGCTTTGACGAATACGCCCTTGAAGAAGCGCTGAGGATCAAAGAATCCCATTCCGGTGTGCATGTGGACGTGATGACCCTTGGACCGGACCGGGCCAAGGAAGTGATCCGCCGGGCATACGGTATGGGCGCTGACAACGGCTTCCATATTCTTGCGGCCGACAACGAATACCTCGATCCCTCGGCCGTGGCGGAACTTTTAGCGCGTGAAGCGGCTAAAGGTTCCTACGACCTGATATTCTGCGGTGTCATGTCCGAGGATATGATGCAGTCCCAGACCGGGCAGATGACCGCCGAAAATCTGGGTCTCCCGTGTGTGTCGTCCGCCGTGTCGGTTTCCGTGGATGAAGGCGCGAAGTCCCTCCGGGTGAAACGAGAGCTTGAAGGCGGCGTCCGCCACGACATCACCGTGTCCATGCCCTGCCTTCTGACCATCCAGGCCGGGATCAACACCCCGCGCTACCCGTCCTTGTCCAAGGTTTTGAGGGCCGCCGACAAAGAGGTCCTAACCGTGGACGGTCAGGGGGCTTCCCCGCGGCAGGTGTGCTCAGCCATCCGCCACCCCGAAAAACAACGGGCGGGTGTGGTGGTTGAGGGCGGCAGAACAGAAAAAGTCCGGGAACTTTACAGGGTTCTGCGTCAGAAAAACATTCTGGGATAATCGAGGTGACTATGAACGACAAAACCCTGCTCATTATGGCCGAACTTGAGGATAACAACCTGAAACCGGTGACCTTCGACCTGGTTGCCGCCGCCCTGAAAATGACCGGCGGTGCGACCCGCAGCATCCTGATGGCCGTGACCGGAACGTCACCGGACGCCGCGGCCTCTGAGGCTGCAAGCCGTACAGGCATCGATGTCCTTGCGGTCACCGTCACCGCATCCATCACCAGCGACATCCGGAAACAGGCCGCCGCTTTCGTCGCCGGAGAATTCGCCCCGTCCTACATCCTCTGCCCTCACTCTGCGGAAGGCACGGATTACGCCCCGGCCCTCGCCGTGCGGCTCAACGCCGCCTGCATCAGTGCCGTCAGCGGCGTGGTGATCGATGTCGACGGAAATCTACTTTTTTCCCGGAGCATCTGCGGCGGCCAGTTCAATGCCTTGATAAAACCCGCCACTTCCCCTGCCGTCATCATGATTCAGCCCGGCGCGTTCCAGGTTCAGGCTTACGAAGGGACCGCCGGTGCGGTTGAAACCACAACCTTTGAAGCCGGTCCCGGTGCCCTCCGGATGAACGGCGTGGAAAAAAGCCGGGAAACGTCATCGGAGCTGGACAAAGCCAAAGTCATCGTGTCCGCCGGCCGGGGCATCGGAGAACCCGGAAACCTCGACGCCATCCGGCGTTTCGCCGCCTTGTTTCCCGGTTCCGCCGTGGGGGGAAGCCGACCGCTCATCGACATGGGCTGGCTGGAATACCGCCATCAGGTGGGCATCACCGGTGCCACCGTCTCACCTTCGGTTTACATTGCCTGCGGCATTTCCGGGTCCACCCAGCACATCGCCGGAATGAACGGTTCAGGCTATGTCATCGCCATCAACTCCGATCCCAACGCCGCCATATTCAATTATTCCGATCTGTGCATCGTGGATGATATCATGGGGTTTATAGAGGCGTTCGAAGATTTCATAAAAAATGGGGAAGGCTGAACGATCGCTGGACGTCTCTTGACCTTGGCCCGGTCCCAGGCACAGAGCCCGGAACCGCGCGGGTCCATGGACTGGAAGATCAGGGCTTGAGAGCGGCCCGGGCTTCTTCCAGGGTCTCGAAGATGTGGGGAGAGACGTTTCTCTGTTTCAGGGAGTCGCCCAGTTTCATGCTCATGAACGAGCTGGTGGTGTAACGGGTCACGTCGATGTAGAAATCGTCGATGATGCCCTTGACCACATCGAGGTACTCGTCGATGAGTTCCGGGCTGATGTCGAAATTGTCGTAGTTGACCACGGCGTTGACCCGTTTCCCCAAGGGGGCGAGGATGTTTGCCACCGCCGCTCGGATTTCACGGATTTCATCGGAGGAGCGGATGACCAGGCTCTCGAAATTGACGAAAAACAGGTTGTTTTCAGCGTCGTAGGACAGGCGGTCGGGAATGGGAACCGACAGGAGTTCGGTTTTGAGTCCCATGGGTCCGGGCTTGAAAATCCTTGAATCCATGACGCGGATTTTTTCGGGAATCACGGGCTTGAAATCCATCCGGCCCAAAATGTCCCTTTCAAGATCCACCCCCGGAGCGATTTCCGTCAGAACGAGGCCGTCTCCGGACAGCTCGAACACGCAGCGCTCGGTGATGTAAAGCACCTTCTTGCCGCCTTGGGCGGCCACGTTGCCTGAAAAAGTGATCTGTTCCACGTCCATCAGAAATTTTCGGGCCCTGCCTTCGTTCACGATGACGAGAGCCCCGTCTTTCACGGTCACTTCTAAGCCGCCTGCGGTGAACGTTCCCACGAACACCACCTTCATGGCGTTCTGGCTGATGTTGATGAACCCGCCGCATCCTGCCAGGCGCGGTCCGAATTTGCTGACGTTGAGGTTGCCGAACCGGTCGGCCTGGGCCAGGCCCAGAAAGCAGACGTCCAGTCCGCCGCCGTCGTAATAGTCGAACTGGTAGGGCTGGTCGATGACGGCGTCCACGTTTGTGGCGGCTCCGAAGCTCAGGCCCCCAGCGGGAATCCCGCCGATGACGCCGGGCTCCGCCGTGAGGGTCATGTAATCCAGAACCCCTTCTTCCGCAGCCACGCTGGCCACGCCTTCAGGCATGCCGATGCCCAGGTTCACCACGCTGTTGGGCACCAGTTCAAAAGCGGCCCGCCGGGCGATGATTTTCCGTTCGTCCAGGTCCATGGGTTTGATGGACGACACCGGAACCCTGAATTCTCCGGCAAAGGCCGGGCTGTAGTCGGTGTCAAAGGTCTGGAGGTGGTATTCCGGGCGGCTGGCCACCACCACACAGTCCACCATGATGCCGGGAATTTTCACCGCCCGCTGGGGAAGCGCCCCGCGTCCGGCCATGCGCTCAACCTGGACAATGACCAGTCCCCCGCTGTTCTTCGCCGCAATGGCCAGAGACAGGCTTTCAAGGGTCAGGGCCTCTTTTTCCATGGTGATGTTGCCGTCGGTGTCCGCCGTGGTTCCCCGGATGATGGCCACGTCGATCTTCTGGGTTTTGTAGGCCAGATATTCCTGGCCGTCAAAGGTGATCAGCTCCACCAGGTCTTCGGTGGTCCGTTCGTTGATCTTGCCCCCTTCGATCCGGGGGTCCACGAAGGTTCCGAGACCCACCTGGGAGATGGTTCGGGGTTTGTGGGCTCCCGCGTCCCGCAGCATGTGGGCGAGACAGCCCTGGGGAAGGTTGTAGGCCTCGATTTTATTCTGAATGGCCAGGGCCTGCATCTTGGGAACAAGGCCCCAGTGTCCGCCTATGACCCGCTTGATCAGGCCCTCGTGTGCCAGGTGATTGACGCCCCGGTCCACACCGTCGCCCTGTCCCGCAGCGAAGTAAAGCGTCAGGTCCCTGGGGTTTCCTGTTTCGAGAAACCGCCGCTCAAGGGCGATGGCAATTTCTTCTGCAAACCCGCTGCCCACGAAACCGCCGGTGGCGATGACGTCGCCGTTTTTAATGACGGCCACGGCCTGTTCCGCCGAAACCTGTTTGTTTTTATGGAGGGACCCGGTTCCGAACCCGGTGTTCAACGGATGAAACAGCGCTTTTTTACTCATGATACCCATCATTCCCCTTCGTCGTCATCGTTCCAGAGTTCATTGTCCGGCAGGAGATTCATTTTCTTGATTTTCTCCACCAGGGTGGTGCGCTTCATCTTCAGCATTTCCGCCGCTTTGGCTTTGACCCAGTGGGTTTTGTTCAGCGCGTGGAGGATGAGTTTTTTCTGATGCTCTTCCACCGCCTCGTTGAAGCCCATGCCGTTTTCAAAAAAATCGTCAAGAGAGGGTGCAAAGTCCAAGGTTTCCGGCTCTAAACCTGAAATGTAATCGGGAAGATCATCCAGTGCAACCGTTTCTTTTTCCACCAGCACGGAAATCCGTTCCATCATGTTCTCCAGTTCCCGGACATTGCCCTGCCAGTCGTAGCGGCAAAGCGCCGCCATGGCGTCCTGTGAAAAACGTTTGATGCCCCAGCTGTTTTTTTCATCCAGTTTCCGGATGAAATACTCAACCAGGAGGGGAATGTCCTTTTTTCTGTCCCTCAGAGCCGGGACGGTGATGGGGATCACGTTCAGGCGGTAATACAGGTCCTCTCTGAAGACGTTCTCCCGGATGGCTTTTTTCAGATCCTTGTTCGTCGCGGAGATGATGCGGACATTGACATGGATGGATTTGGTGCCCCCCACCCGTTCGAAACACATTTCCTGAAGAACACGGAGGAGCTTCACCTGGAGATCCGGGCTCATGTCGCCGATTTCATCGAGGAAAATCGTTCCGCCGTCCGCCAGTTCGAACCGTCCCATGCGTGTCCGATGGGCTCCGGTGAACGCGCCCTTCTCATGGCCGAACAGCTCGCTTTCCAGCAGCTCCCTGGGAATGGCACCGCAGTTGATGGTGATCATGGGGGCGTTCCTTCGGGGGCTGTTGGCATGGATGGCCCGGGCGATCAGCTCTTTGCCCGTACCGCTTTCACCGGTGATGAGAACGGTGCTGTCCGTTCCGCTGACCCGTGAAACGATGGATGAGATCTTTTTTATCGCCTCGCTTTCGCCGATGAAATCGCCGAAAAAAAACGGCGAATCCGATCTGTCCGGCGAAAGTGTTTTTTCATCTTCCGGGCTGTTTCCATTTGGATCGGGAAAAAACGTCATAGAATCATGCTCTCCCGCGTAGTGAACCTGCGTCATAATGCCCTCACGCCTGAATTCCGTGGAATGGCTTCGAAAAAAAGCCAGAGGCCGGAATGCCCCGGCCTTTTTGAAAAGTTCCGTATTGTTCGGTTGAGATGGAGTCGTGGGGCCGTCCGGTCAGCCAGCCTATGAAGGGCCGAACAAACGGATAATCCTTTAATCCAATATTTTATCAAGTTTTTCTGCGATGGCTTCCGCCGTGAAGGGTTTGACCACGTAGTTGGACACTCCGGCCTGAACCGCTTCGATGACATTCTGTTTCTGGGCCTCCGCCGTGACCATCAGAAAGGGCACCTCTTTGTAGACAGGGTCCGATCTCACGGTTTTCAACAGATCAAGACCGGTCATCTTGGGCATGTTCCAGTCCGAGATGATCAGGTCATACGTCGTTTTTTTCATTTCCTCAAGAGCGGTGGTCCCGTCGTCGGCTTCACCGATGTTCGTGTACCCGAGCTGTTTGAGAATATTTTTCATGATGCGCCGCATGGTGGCGAAATCGTCCACAACGAGAATTTTTATCGCATTGTTCATAGCTCAATCCCCTCATATTCCGAATAGCTCATGGTGAATAAGCGGAAATAATCGTCATCGTCATAATCAACGCATGGGAATGCCGTCTGAAACCGGCTGTCCGGCATGTCACGATTCAAGGCACACCTCGATGGTAAAGCTGCCCCCTTCGGTGGTGAAGGGGATGGCGATTTTTGGACCGTCCGTATAATGGGTCACACAGTGTCCCTGGCCGCTGATCACCGTGGGAATCGCCGCATGAAACAGGCGGCCCAGTTCTTCCAGCTCCCGCCGGGCCTGACCCGAGATCATGTTGACCAGCTCGCCCACCGCATCGGACACTTCGTGGTTCAGCTCTGTCATTTCTTCGCCGAACATGTTGGATACGATTTTAAGGATGCTGCCCTGATCAAACGTCACGGCGATGGTTCCGTTGGAATCTCCTGTAAGGCCGATAACCCCGGTGACGTCTCCTTTGGCTTTATCGTCTTTCTTTAGATAAGGTTTTCCCACCTTGCACTTCACAAAGGCCATGGTGGAAAGGACATTGTTCGTCGCATTGATGAATGGATTGATCAGATTCGCGTCCATTTATGAATCGCCGTCCTTTCGAGTCTTAATATGTAATGAAACCCTTTCAGACGCTGTCCGAATCGGGCGAATTGTATCTGACGATATTTTTCAGATGGGTGTATGTGTCAAGGTCCACGGAATCGAAGTAAATGGCGTAACCCTCCCCGCTGGATCTCACCACGCGACCTTCCATGCTGAGAAGCATGTCTTCCTCAAGTCCCTGAAGCCTGATGGTCACCTGGCAGACTTTGTGTTCGTCCGGCACCCGGTCGGTCTTGATGAACACACCCCTCAGGCTCAGATCCCGGGAGCTTCCTTTGTAGTGGGTTTCCACCCCCTCCACCGTTACGGAAACATCCGTCTCGAACTCAACCCGAATTCCTTTCCGACGTTCCTGACCCTGCTGCTTCTCCATACGAATACTCCACAGGTTAACGATTGATGGGCACGTCTCCGAGGTCAGGCGTCACCGCCCCCGGAGGCCCTGATCTGTCTTCTCTGCTGGCTGAACGTATACTGGACAAGGCGTTCCATCTCATCATCGCTCAGATCGACGAACCGGATCCCGGTCTGAAAGAAGGTCCCGTCCCTTTTTTTCATTTCAACCGACCTGACCACACGCCCGAGTGTTTCAAAACGTCCGAACGGAAAACCGGGAAGTGCGATGGACAGTTTCATCATGACGCCTTCGGCGAGGTTTTCAGAGAGAAGGAGGCTGATGCCTGATCCGCTGATATCTATGGTGTCACATACGTCAATTTCACGGACGCCCGATTCCTTGTCTTCCATTTTTTCGAGAATGCGGTCCAGTTTCTCTTCAATATGATGAAGAACGGTGACAAGCGACGACAGAACCGTGCCCACAGAACCTTCCGATCCCGCCGCTATATCTCCCGAACCGGGAATATCGAGGGTTTTCCTGACGTAAACACGCTTTCCGTCTTCGATGACCACGGCGCGTGTTTTCGCCGTTACGCACGCTCTGTAATGATTCCTGTCTTTCAGGCTCGAAGTGTCGCTCATTTTATATGAAGGTCTCGCTTGATGGAATCCGGTGTTTTTAAGACCAGGAGCACGGTGTTATTTTTTCGTTTGGAATATGCTTGCGTGAATGATCATGTCAAAAACCGGAAAAATTATAACATCGGAAGCACCCTGTGTAAACACGTAATAACAGGTCGTAAATCATCGGTCACAAAAACTCCCACCGTCCGTCGTCCACAAGCCGGACAAAGGCGTTCACCACCCGAGGGTCGAACTGGGCTCCGGACCCTTCCTTGATGATGGTCATCACCCGGTCAAGATCCAGCTTTTTCCTGTAGGCCCTGTCCGAGGCCATGGCGTCATAGGCGTCGGCCACGGACATGATCCGGGCGAGAAAGGGAATGGCCACCCCTTTCAGTCTGTCCGGATAGCCTGTGCCGTCGAACCTTTCATGGTGGTGTCGGATGATCTGGGTTTCCCGATCCCAGAGGCCGAGCTGGCTGACGATCATCGCGCCGATGGCGGGATGCTCCTTGATGACTTCAAATTCTTCGTCGGTGAGCCGGCCCGGCTTCAGGAGGATATTGTCCCTGATGCCGATTTTTCCGATATCATGAAGCCGTCCCGCGAAATTGAGAAGGTTCAGCTCCTCTTCGCTGCATCCCATTTCCCGTCCGATGGCCACAGCCATGTCCGCCACGCGGTTGGAATGCTCCTTGGTGTATGCGTCTCTGGCTTCCACGGCCTTGACGAAGGCCCTCAGGGTGGCGAAGAGGTTTTCCGAAATGGTTTCATAAAGGGCGATGTTTTCCGCGGTGTCCGCCGCCTTCTGGGCCATGAACGACAGGTAATAGAGGTCTTTTTCGTTGAAACGGTAGGGGTTTTCATCCACAAAGGCAGCCACCACCCCGAACACCTTTTCCCGAATTTTAAGGGGAACGATCATGGCGGACTCCACGGTGTCCGGCAATCCGCGTTTCCCGCCGTTGCAGTCGCTGATCAGAAGGGGTATGCCGTCTTCCACGATCTCCACCACCAGATTTTCAACCGATTTGTCCACGCTCTGGGCGTCTCCGTTTCGTTTTGCGGAGTACGTCACCTGAAACGGCGGTTCTTTCACCGAACTGATGATGAAAAGGCGGGCCACGTCGGCATGGGTCACTTCACGTGTCAGTTCCACGATCCGGGAGAACAGCTCCCGGCTGGAGTTCACCTGCTCGAAATCGTTCATGATCCGGTTCAGGTGGTTCAGCTCGTCCACCTTTTCGATCAGTTCGTTGTTCAGCGCTTCGATGCGCTGCTTGCTGGCCAGTTCCTTTTTGAGAAGAAGGTTGTCCACGAAAACCTGGCGCTGTCTGAGGACCCGCCTCACGCACAGCTCCATCTGATCCAGGTTCACCGGCTTGATGAGGAAGTCCACCACACCGTTTTTCAGCGTGTTGATGGTGTTTTCAAGGGACGGATAGCCGGTCATGACGATCACGGGGATGGTCATGTCCTTTTCACGGATATGTTCCGCCAGCTCCAGGCCGTCCATGCCGGGCATGTTGATGTCGGTGAAGCAGCAGTCCACATCGTTTGCGGAGAGAACGTCAAGGGCTTCACGGCCGTTTCCCGCCGTGATGACGTGATAGTTTTTCTGGGTGAAATATTCGCTGGCGACTTCGAGGATGCTTTCTTCGTCATCGACAAACAATATGGTTGTTTTTTGCTGGCTCATAACAGAATCCGACAGTTTGTTTTTCTGATGATCACTAAATAATAACTGCATGTTGAACGGCAATAAATCGTGATTGTGAATACCCTGGGATGGTGTTTTACGCGATTGATTTTTTTGTCAGAAGCAGAGTCAATCTGAACTTACAATGATGTCGACAATGTTAAAACATTTTCCCTGATATTGCAAAAAGAAAGTGGATCGTCTAAAAGAATTCAAGGCTTAAACACTCATGAACAGGCTGTTTTCAACCTTTCGGGTTTTCGAGGATATCAGGTGATTCCTATCGTTCTCCACCATGCCATCGTTCTTTCCGGGATTCCCCCGGAGCTGGCGGATCATCTCAAAAAGGAGCTGACGCTTCCCAACCCGGTTTTCCAGGACAACGAAAAACAGGGGCGCTGGAACAAAGGGGTTCCCAAATACCTTGAATTTTTTAAAGAAAACGGGGATGAGCTTGAAATTCCAAGGGGTTTCATGCGCCACCTTATTACGCTTATGAATGCACGCGGTCTGCCGTTCGAGATTGTGGATCAGCGGCGGCGTTTGCCGGAGGTTTCCTTTACGTTTCTCGGGGATCTCAAGCCCTACCAGGAAAATGCCTGCGCCGACATCCTCAAAAAGCATTTCGCCGTGCTCACCGCCCCCACGGGTTCAGGGAAAACGGTGATGATGCTCAACATCGTCGCCAAACGGCGGCAACCCACCCTGATTCTCGTTCACACCAAGGAGCTTGCGGCCCAGTGGGTGAACCGCATCGAAACGTTTCTGGGGATTCCGGCGGCCGAGCAGGGTTTCATCGGCGGTGGCCGGTTTTCCCTGGGGTCGCAGATCACCGTGGCCATGGTTCAGACCCTTTACAAGCACACGGCCGAGGTGGCACCCCATATCGGCAATCTGGTGGTGGACGAATGCCACCGGGCACCCAGCCGGACTTTCCATGAAGCCGTGTCGGCCTTTGATTCGTATTACATGACCGGTCTTTCCGCCACGCCGTTTAGAAGGGACCGCCTTTCCAGACTTATTTTTCTGTTTCTGGGCGACCGCATCCACGATGTGGACAAAAAAGACCTGGTGGAACAGGGCGATATCCTCAAGGCCGAAGTGGTTTTCCGGCCCACGGCGTTTTCATCGCTCACCGATCCCACCCACCAGTACACCCAGCTGATGGCCGAGCTGATCGAAGATCCGGAAAGAAACCGCCTTATCGCAGGGGATATCGCCCTGGAATCGTCGAAGCACACCGGGGTCTGCCTTGTGCTGTCGGACCGGAAAAGCCACTGCCGGGCCATCCGGGATATCCTTGAGGCCGAACACGGCGTCACCGCCGAAATTCTCACCGGCGACCTCAGGGAACAGGAGCGGAAAGACGTTCTCGAACGGCTGAACGATGATCGGATTTCCATTCTCATCGCCACCAGCCAGCTTCTGGGGGAAGGCTTCGATTCCGATAAACTGGCCACCCTTTTCCTGATTTACCCCATCCGGTTCAAAGGCAGGCTGCTTCAGTACCTTGGCCGGATTCTGAGGCCAGGAAAAGAAAAAACGGCGCGGGTTTTCGATTACGTGGACGTGAACATCGGCGTGCTGGAAGCCGCGGCCAGGGCAAGGCACGGCGTTTACATGTCGGGTTCGTCCTGACAAGGGGGCAGAGCGTCCCTGACAGGTCATTCATAAAAAAGGTTGATGCAGCATGATCACGAAAAAACTGTTTGATGCGGTTATCGCGCAGTACGCCCAGAACATCACCGGGCGTCACGGCCTTGCCCACTGGGCCAGGGTTCTTGAAAACGGGCGGAGGCTTGCGGCGGTCAACGGAGCCGAAATCCGGGTGGTGGAACTTTTCGCATTATTCCATGACGCCTGCCGCATCACCGAATCCAGGGACCCCGGCCATGGACAGCGTGGTGCCGACCTGGCGGCTTCGATGAGGGGACGTTACTTCGATCTTCCGGACCGGGATTTTGAACGGCTCTACGACGCCTGCGTCCGGCACACCGACGGAGAAACCGAAGCGGACCTCACGGTCCGGACCTGCTGGGATTCGGACCGTCTGGACCTGGGCCGCGTGGACATCATGCCCGTCCCGGACAAACTCTGCACCGATGCGGCCAAAGATCCGGCCATGCTTGACTGGGCCATCCGGCGGAGCGTGGAAAACGTCGAACCCCTCCTGATCCGTGACGAATGGGGCGCATACGGCTATTTTAAAAACTGAGGGCCAGATGGGCCGTGTAATCCACGGCGGCCATGTCCGTGTCACCGATCTTTTTCCAGTCCGTGAACACGTAATGGGCGCAGATGTCAATGCTGATGAAGCTGCCGATGGGAAAACCGAGACCCGCGATGACCTGCCAGTACAGATCGGTCCATGCCGTGTCGTCTTCGGTTTTCACGTAGGTTTTAAGGGCTCCGGCCCCCAGGCGGTAGATCCGGTCTTTCAGGATCAGGTTGACCTGGGGGGTTATGAGGTATTCAAAGCGTTTGTCGTCCGGTTCGGGCATGTAACCCGCCCCCACCTGCCAGTACCCGATGCCGTCGTGAAATTCGTACATCAATTCATAAGAAAGGTCGTCTTTTTCCACAGGAAGTTCGGGAAGGCCGGGAAATTCATCGTGGAGCCGGGCGCCGCCTGAAAATTTACTCAGGGTTTCCGGTTCTTTCATGGTCCCGAATTTGGTTTTGTTCTCGAAAGCCCCTGCCGACAGCGCGGTAGAAAGGATAAACAAAACGGCCAGAACCGCCATTTCCCCATGGATTGCTTTTTTTTTCATTAATCATCACCTTGGTGCCACAGTTTTTTTGCTCAATGACAGCCCCAAACTGGGCCGGAAGTTTTTCTTAACACATCGGAACAGCCATTCAAAGAGCTTTCAAAACGTTTGTCCAAGTCCAACGCCGCCATCCTTCGGCATGCCCTTCGATATTCTTACTTCAAGGATGGGGTCATGTGTCGGCTTTCGTGCCTCAAGCCGACCTACGAGGGTCCGCCGCTCAGCCATCGCTCCACCATTCGACGTTGGACGTTGAGCGTTGATGGCGTCGTAAAAAGTCCCATATGCGGCGTAATAGTGTTTGGCCAGACACTCGACATACTATATGTATGCCTTCGCGCCTGGCCAAACACTATGCCTTGCCTCTGGGCCTTTTTCCATAGCCATCGGGCGACTTTTTACGAGTCCATCAGCGTTGGACGTTCAAAACATTCATTCAGCACCATTGCCCGTTTCCATTTCCATCCGTCATCCTGCGGCATCCCCATTCACCATTCGATGTTGATGCCCATGTAAAAAGTCAGGAGCTCAACAAAGGACATAATTGTA
>DYJE01000016.1 GCA_020723285.1 Desulforapulum autotrophicum
GATTAGTGCGGCAGACGTTGAAAAAGAGCAAACCCAAAACATCTTAACCCCTGGCGGGGGCTAATGGGAACATTGTTATTGACCGGTCATTTCGCCTGTATGTACGTTCAACATCGTCGAACTATTAAAATGACATGTAATAACGGATTAATAGATTATATGTTTTATATTGGCCTGGAAAAACAGGCGAAAATATAGTCCTGTAATATTAGGCGGGTCACCGGAATATTGGGGCTTGTTCATTGAATTTATATCCTTTAAAATCAGTTGGTTTCATGATTAATTATTATCATTTTTTAAAAGTGATCATAGGCGCGTGACCTGTATGTACTTTTTTGTGTTCGGGTTAAATATCTTTTGAAATAAGGTTGTTGCGCGATTAATTATAGGATTTCTATGGGATATCAGGCGTAATTTTGAAAAAAATACGGTATCCTGATGGTTAATCATGGGGTCTTCGGGCCGGTTTGGGTGTCTTGATTGATGTATGGATTTACCGGCAAGTTCACTGGTGTGTGCTGAATGATCGGCGTCATGGTTGCCTGGTGTGTTTTTCAGGCCATGCATGGAATTGAAATGGCAGAACGGGTTTTTTGTGTAGTTTTTGCCGATCGTTGAAAGCCGCGCCATAAAGTCTCCTGATCATTATCACGTAGGAATCCGGAGCAAACAGTTATACACGTGGAATGCACGGGTGATTCCTGTCTGACGGATTCGAATTGTCGCGATTAATGAACCGGGCTTGGCCCCCCACAGACTGAGCCCGGGCGCACTTTCATTAATCAGGTTAAGTATTTGATCCATAGCTGATTGACAAATGCTTGTAAAGTATATTTTTTAACCCCGGTCAATATCTTTTCGCTGTTCATTCCTGGAATAAAGGGGTCTAAAGGGGTCAAGCCTGTTCTTGACTCATTAAATAAACTCGGTGACTTAAACTCATGTCCAGACTCTTGCGAATACAATATCCTGATGCCTGGTACCTTGTGATGAACCGTGGTCGCCGGGGAGAGTGTATATTCGAAACGAAAGACGACTATGAACGTTTCATTGGGGGGTGCTCGAAGCCGTTGAGCTTTTCTCGTTGAGGGTAAGTGGGTATTGTCTGATGCCGAATCATTATCACTTGTTGGTCCAGACGCCGGATGCGAATCTGGACCGGTGCATGCGGCATGTCAATGGAGTTTATACCCAGCGGTTTAAAAGTGCACATGGTTTGGACGGCATCTTGTTTCCAAAAAGCCGGATCAACGCCGAACAAAATATCGAACGTTCATGGGGGAAATCGAGGACGAATCGCTGGTGCGGACATTAACCCTTAAAAAGCTGCCTTCCATCCTTGGCGACATTGATTTTGTCGAAAAGATCAAAAACAGGTTTTTTGAACAGAAAAGTCATCACCTGCGCCCTTGAACACGGAACCAAATTAAGACCGTTTTCTATCATCTTTTTATCAAAAACCGAAACCCTTTAAACAATGACAAAACAGTGCGGCACAAAATTCCATGCATTTTATTCCGGCCCCCCCAAGGCCGGATGGCAATGCCCGGATATTATTCATGATGCCGTTTGACCGTGGTGAGTCATTCCGGCATTAATCGATATTCATGAATCAATGAGCCTCAAACACGTCGTATTCCTTAAACCAGCCCTCAGCTTCGTGCTGGGCCTGTATATCTCCGGCAATGACGGATTCCGAATCGGAATCATTCATCAGTTCGGATTTTAAAAACGCCCGTGTGTATTCCAGTATCCGCGCATGTTTCTCGGCCGAACCCATTCCTTTCACTGCATCAAGATGAGACAGCCCTTGAAAGTTTGAAAAAACTACCCTGCTGTAATCTCCGCTGAGCATGGAATCTCTCATCTTTTCAACATAGGACGGAAACGCCACCATATCCGCAGTACCGGTGATCAGCATGGCGGGGCTTGTCACATTATTGAGCGACTCGGGCTTGACACCGGGATAAAAGGGGCTGATGGCCACAGTGGTTTTGATATCCCCCTCATCGCCCTGGGCGTTAAGGAGCGCTGCACCGCCGCCCATGGAATACCCCACCTGAGCCAGACGGTCCACATCGACTTTACCGTAAATGGGGCTTTGTGGATCAGCGTTCTGTGTTTTGAGTTTTTTAAACGCCTCTGAAAGGGCTCTCCTGAAATAGGTGTGGTTTGTGGTGTAATTCCCTTTGGGTGTCACGCCGATAACGATAAAATCATCCGCCACTAGGGTCTCAGCATAATCGATCATCTGTTCCTTGGTGTTGCTGTATCCGCCGGATACCGCCACGGCAGGATACTCCTCGTCACCCATTTCACAGGGATAACAGATGGTGGCGGACTGATATTCACCGGATTCAAGCCCCATGTTCGTGGTGCATACACCCTCGTTCAATTCCTCGTCACACGCAGATAAAAAAAGCGTGGCCGCTATAAATAAAAACGCTAACATTCTTTTTTTGATTGTCACTGAGATCATCTCTACTCCTTTTTAAAATTTGTAATATGTTTCACTGCAGCTATCCGGGCTGCCGCCATTCATCATGTTCATTTCCGTAATGGCCACTAACAGCGCTCCATCAAAAAAACATTGTAAACATGATTAAATTTTATTATAGCAACGAGCATGCCTTTCAAGCCGTGAAACACATAATATTCTGATTATATAGACATATCATCATCATGGCGGTAATCATGAATTATAATTAAAATTATAAAAATAGTTATAAATTAACAATTTGATATAATGAAAGCTTTAAAAAAATAGATCGGGCGACCTCATGAATCAAATCGAACCCCTCATTCTGGTGGTGGACGACATAAAAACAAACATCCTGTTCATGGAAACGTGTCTTGAAAAAGCGGGATTAACCCGCACCCTTCCATGCCGGGACAGCTCCAAGGTGCTTGACCTTTTATGTGACCATTCTGTGGATCTGATCCTGCTGGATCTTCGTATGCCTCCACCAGACGGAATCACCCTGCTTCCTTTAATAAGAAAACAATGTCCCGAAATCCCGGTGATCATCATCACCGATGTCAGTGATGTAAAAACCGCGGTTGCCTGCATGAGAGAAGGCGCTTTCGATTACATCACCAAGCCGGTGGACCAGGATCTTTTTACCATCACCATTCAGCGTGCCCTTTCTTTCCGCTATCTGACAAAAGAAAACAGCGACCTGAAAAAGACCGTTCATACCCTTCACGATCTGAAACATCCGGAATGTTTTAAAGACATGATCACTCAAAGTCCTTCCATGTTCAGAATTTTCCAGTACATGGAAGCCGTGGCCGAATCCCCCGCATCCATTCTGATCACCGGTGAAACAGGTGTGGGAAAAGAGCGCGTGACCCAGATCATTCACACCTTGAGCAAACGGCCCGGCAAGCTGGTTCCCGTGAATGTGGCCGGTCTCGATGATTCCATGTTTTCCGACACCTTGTTCGGCCATATTCCCGGGGCATTCACCGGTGCTGAAAAAATCCGGAAAGGACTGATCGAAACAGCGGAAAACGGCACCCTGTTCCTCGATGAAATCGGAGACTTATCCCCCATATCGCAGGTCAAACTGCTCCGCCTTCTCCAGGAAAACGAATACATGCCCCTGGGATCCGACGCTGTCAAACAAAGCACAGCCCGTATCATCGTGGCGACAAACGAAGATCTTACCGATCTTCAGAACAAGGGAAAGTTCAGGAAAGATCTGATTTTCCGGCTTAAAACCCATCACATCCACCTTCCGCCGCTATCGGAGCGAAAACAGGACATCCCCCTTCTTCTGGATCATTTTATCCGGATGGCCGGCAAGCGCCTGAACATCAAAATCTCATCCGTATCCGAAGGCCTGTACAAACGTCTTTCAGCGCACCCCTTTCCCGGCAATGTGCGTGAACTGAAAGCCATGGCGTTCGACGCGGTGAGTCAGTGCCGCAACGGAGAACTGTCCGTGGATCATTTCGGCCGTCATCTTCTGTGCGAAACCGTCGGTCCCACAAAACCGGGTGCCTTCCAAGCCCATGACGATGAGCTTCTCCGGTTCCCCGACCGGCTTCCGACGCTCAAGGAAATCACCGACGCCCTGGTGGCGGAAGCCCTGAAACGAGCCAAGGGCAAACAAACTTTAGCCGCATCCATGCTCGGGATATCCCAGCCCGCGTTGAACAAACGGATCAACAAACAGCCTGGCGGAATCCATGAACGATGATGCCGCTCCCACTACGGCGGACGGTCGTTATGATTCGTCGTTCAGAAACCCCTTCAAAGCCGCCCCAGACGCACTGACCGTTTTCATCTGGACGCCTGGCGTTCTTGCCCTGATCTTGTACATGACCGATGAAAACCGTTTTTTTCATTCCGATGCCGGGTCCCGGCTGATGCCTCTGGGTCTTCCTGCCATCATTTCAACACTGGTCTGCCTGTTTCTGGCCACGGTGTGTTTTCAGAAAGGAAGCCGAAGAATTCAGACCCTTGTTTTCGGAGCGATCTGTGCGTTGTGGGGTTTTCTCAATCTGGACATCACCCTTCTCTTCATTCTCAAGGACAAAGATACAGCCCTCTTGATCAATCGCATCGACCATTCGATCCTGGTGTTTCAGCTGGGTTTGTGCAGCCATTATTTTCATTCCCTCACGGCCATGAAAAAAAGGACGGTTCTGTTTGCATACGGGCTCAGTTTTTTCTATGTCCCACTGACCCTGACACCGTATTACCTGAAGGGAATGCACGAATATCCCTGGGGTCTGTTCGGTTCCAGAGGATTTCTTTTCGATGTCCTGATGGGTGTCACCCTGACCGTCATCTCTTTCGGAAGCCGGGCGCTGATCAGACAAATCAGAACCCTTGAAAAAGGAAGTATTGAAAAAAAGCAGGTTGTTTTTTCATTTGCCGGTATCATCTCCATGGCCATGATCAACCTCGCCAACATCCCGGCCATGAGCGGCATTGATTTTTTTCCTTTCGGAACATTCATTTTTGTGCCGATGCTTGTTCTGATCTATGGCGTTGTCCGCTACGACGTGGTGAAAATCAACGCCTACTTCAAAAAAAGGTTCTGGGTTCGTGTGGCCATGGCCCTGACAGGCACCGGTTATCTTTTTCTCGCTGTTCTGATCTACGAAACGATAAGCGGCATTCCCACCCAGGACATTCTCACAGGCCTGTTTCCGTCGGGCCTTCCCCTGCTAATTTCCCTGGCCACATGCTTGTTTTTTTCATTTCTCGCTTTAAGGGTCGGGCCCACGTTGACAGGAACAAGGCTCTTTGGACTGATCTGCATGATTCTGGCCTATCTGAGCGCCGATATCCTGTTGAACCAGATAGTAACAAATCCTGATACCGGTCTTCGCATCAGCAGGTTCTGCCACATATTCCTTGTGATGTGGCCCCCGTTGTGCGTTCATCTGGTCTCTCTGGTCTGCCGGAAAAAAACATCGCCCGTCCTTGTTTCAAGCTATGTTGCCGGCATCTGCTTTGCGCTCTCTACCCACAGCGCCGCGTATTTGCCGGCGATGTCACAATACCCCTGGGGTTTCTTCGCCCAGCGGGGCCCCATTTTCGATCTGTTCTGCGCCCTGGCCCTGTTCCAGGTCGTCTATTGCGTTAAGACACTTCACCGTACTGCCGCCCAGAAGTCACCATCTCTCGCGACAGAACGACTGACGCTGTTTTCCATATCCATAGGGGCCTCGACCCTTTTCGCCCTGGGGAACCTCCCAGCCATGTGGGGTTTCGATATTTACCCTGCCGGAAACTTTATTTTCATTCCCCTGATTCTGTTCGGCTTCGCCATGTTCAGAAACAATCTGAAAGAAGTCCTGACGCTGATGAACCGGATCGTCTTCCTTGCGGGTCTCATCGTTCTTTTTGGAACGGTTTCCATAATCATTCGCCCTTTTCGCGCAGGTCATTCGAGCTTCACCGTTTTTTCCATACTGATCATCGGATTTTATCTGCTGAGACTGGTCGAATGGTCATGGGGGTCCGCTCTTTCCTATGTATTCGACAGACAGAAGAAAAAACTGGATGTGCTCCATGCCCAGCTCACTGACCGTCTCTCAAGAACAAAATCCGTGGATGAAATTGTTGACGCGGTATGGCATCCGGTTTTCTCTGAAATACAAACCCTCAGACTGACCCTTCTCTTTCATGACATCAAGCAAGACATATTCCTTGAAATATCACGATTAAACCCATATTTCCGGAACACGTTCACAGAGAACAGTCAGCTCGGGCACCTTCCACCTGATATAGCAAACCACCCCCTGCTCTCCTTTTATTCGGCCAAGCGTCACGCTGTCACCCAGGAGCAGGTGGAAACCTGGATCGCCGACTCGGATACCGTCATAAGCCGTGACGACATGATGAGAAAAGCGGATATTGTCCAGGCCGTTCACTGGGAAGGCAGTCTTGTCTGCCTGCTTCTTTTTTACGGTAAGGCGGACGGGGCATCCTATTCAACCCTGGAAAAAGAATTCATCACCCGGACCGGTTACATCCTCGGCCCCTATATCGAAAACGCGAAACGGCTTCAAAGCCTGGAAAAAGACATCGAACGAAGGACTTCCGATCTCTCGTCTGCCCTTACAGAAATCACCCTGATCAATCATTTTATAAAATCTGCCAGCGCCAGCCTCAATCTCGAAGACATTCTCTCCGCGCTCTACAATCTGCTCTCTCCCATATTCCGGTTTGACGCGGTTCTCGTTCAGCTCAGAGATCAGGACCACAACAAACTTCATCTGGCCAAAGTCCATGGAACAGACATAGACACTGACATCAAAAAAAAACTGGAATCACTTTCCACAAACGACGGAATTCCTGAATCTTTGTGCGCGCGCTGCGCCGGAACCGGAGAGCGGGCTTACATCAAAGTATACCGGAAAGACAATTCAGCCTCTTTTGAAAATTCCATCCACGATATCCTCAGCTTCACCTCGATCCTTGTTCTGCCCATGGAAATCCGCCATGACATCATCGGCAACCTCATACTTCTCTCATATACAAAACCCCTTGAAATGACGGACAAGGACCTGGAAAAGCTTCAGGGTTACGTCAATCAGGTGGCGACGGCCGTGAACAACGCCCGTCTCTACGACAAAGCCGAAGCCGCAGCCATGGTGAAAAGTGATTTTCTCTCACGAATGAGTCATGAAATCCGGTCGCCGCTTAACGCCATCCTGGGAATGGGGGAATCGCTTTCAGACTCATCTCTTGACAGCGAACAGCGGGCATGCGTTGAAACACTTCTCAATTCAGGCGGCCTTCTTCTTTCCATCATCAACGGAATTCTTGATTTTTCAAAAATCGAAGACAACCGGCTGTCTGTGGAAACCATCCCCTTCGACCTTTACGCCCTGATGAAGGACATCAAAGACATGGTTCATGCCGTGGCCATGAAAAAAAATCTGAACATCATGCTTTCCCTCAGCCCTGACACGCCCCGGCATGTTCAGGGAGACCCCTTCAAGCTGTCACAGATCCTGATCAATCTGTCGGACAACGCCATACGCTTTACGGACCATGGAAGCATCGTTCTCCGGGTGCACTCGTTTATCTCCCCTTCCGGCCAGCGGATGATCACATTCAGCGTGGAAGATACAGGAATCGGAATCCCATCTGAAAAATTCAGTGAGATCTTTGAAAGTTTTTCACAGGCTGAATCCTCCACCACACGAAAATACGGCGGCACGGGACTTGGCCTTGCCATCAGCCGGAAACTTTCTCAGATCATGGGCGGAACCCTGTCCGTGTCTTCCACACCCGGACAGGGCAGCCGATTTGATGTCACCCTTCCCATGATCGAAATTTCAGACCCTTCCGAACAGAATGTCCCCATTCAGGGCCTTTCCGTTCTCCGGCTGAAATCCACCTATGAAATCCACAACGATCAGGACATCAGCGGCACCCAATCCATGGCCCCCTTTTCCGTTCTTGTGGCAGAGGACCTTAAAACCAACGTCCAGGTGGTACGCCACAGCCTGAAAGGCCTGCCCTTTGAAATGGACGTGGTGAATACCGGCATCAAGGCGGTTGAAGCCTTTCAAGGCAAATCGTATGACATCATCCTGATGGATCTCCATATGCCAGGCATGGATGGATATGCTGCGGCAAAGCACATCCGCACTCTCGAAAAGACACACGGCAGAACACGCCGCATCCCCATCATTGCACTCACCGCCTATGCCGACGGCCATTCCGGAAATGACGGCCATGAGATCTTCGATGATTTTCTGATCAAACCTTTCACCAGGCAAGATCTTGTGCCCATGATGACCCGCCTGTTACGGAACCGAGATACCCTGAATGCTATACCACAGCACCTTATACCCATTATCCGGGTGCTGACCGATGAGATATCCGAAGAACTGGAAAACATGGAAGCCGCCCTTCTAAACAGTGACTTTCAGACTGTCCTTCGCCTCAGCCACGGATTCAAAGGCGCAGCAGGTAACTGCGGCCTCACAGATCTTGTGGCCCTATTCAAGCACCTTCACGACCACGCCGAAGCCGGTGACGTCCGCAGCGTCAATGAACTGATCGAGGCGATTCGACACCAGACAGCCTGTATTTCCGTACAGTGAACGATTGTTTCTTAATTGAAGACAGAAAGACGCTTTCCATGGTAAGGAGGATTGTCACCCTGGTTGAATATTAAAATCCAAAGGAACCGGCTCCATGAATCACGAAACCCTCGAACGGCTCGTTGCAAAACTGCCTGACTGTCCCGGCATTCTTGCCAGGGAAAAATTTTTCAACTCGGCGGTTCTCGTCCCTCTTGTCACATGCGGTGATGAATTTCATCTTCTGTTTGAAAAACGGGCCCAGGGCATCCGGCAAGGCTCTGAAGTCTGCTTTCCCGGAGGCATGCATGATCCTGGAACGGATGCGAACTGCATTGAAACAGCTGTCCGTGAAACCGTGGAGGAACTGGGAATCGGCAAGGAAAAAATCGAGGTCATCGGAAGATTCGATACGCTGGTGGCGTCCATGGGCGCAACGGTGGACCCGGTTCTCGCCCTTGTGGACATCAAAGACGTATCCGAACTATCCGTGAATCCGGAAGAAGTGGAAGACATATTTCTGATCCCCGTGTCGCATTTCGTGAAGCATCCGGCCGAAGATTACAAGGTCCGTCTTATCGTCGAACCGTTTTACACCGATAAAAACGGCAACGAGGTCACCCTGTTTCCTGCCAAAGACCTGGGCCTGCCTGAAATTTATCACAAGCCCTGGGGAAAGGCCATTCACCGCATCCTGGTTTACAAAACGCCCAAAGGGATCATCTGGGGCATCACGGCGGAAATCGTCCATGACCTGATCGCCAAAATTCTGTAAGGTGTCAGGGCGTGGCCGTTGCAGGTTGAGGTGCTGACTGACCCCCCAACAAAGGCGCTCTGTAATATGGAGAAACCACGACCTCTCTTAAAATGGCGTCTTCGGTCAATCGGACCCCATGGTTTACCCGAAGGCGTCTGACGTATTCATTGATGTGAAACGTACCGATGCCATGCCCATAAAAGCGCTTTCCTCCCAGATACGTGGCATTTTCACCTTGAAACGCCCCACGGGCGATAAAGCTCCCGTTGTTCAGGTATACCCAGTCGCCCCTTTCGAGTCCCCGATCCGCAGGGTCGTTTAAAAGTTCACCCAGCCTGAAGCTCCGGATGGCTCCAAGGTTTTCAACGATTCTCGATCCTCCCATCTGGAGAATGTTACCCCCATTTTGTATCACCAGATTATAATCAGCGTATTCCCGGTTGAAACGGGCATGGGCCGTGGTGGGTTCCGTCCGTTCAAGTCCACGCAGCACACCGGAATACTGGACAAGACTTGCTGCGGTGTAGCATTCAAAGGCATACTGCCTTGCAGAACCCGCTGAAGTTAAATCCTGAGCTGCGGCGACTGCCGTGACCGATGGATTGTTTCTGAGAAGACGGATTTCAATCCTTGGAACGGACCTGTTGGCACGCCATGCCGGATTCCGTGCGAGATGGGTCTGAACATTCTCGTAAGCCGTGGCATTGGCGCTGTTGGATATGGGCATTTCACCCGCGTCGGAACGAAGGTGATATATCACCTCCCAATAACGGGGATTCATCCGAAGCCCCCGGCCTTCCATGTTTTTCTGAAAAATCCAGCCCGGATTCGCATCGCCCGTCTGAGCGGCACCTTCAGCGGAAGGACTCGGCGTCATCTGGACCCGATACTTTGAAACCGCCCGAATACCCTGCGGCGATCCGGCCCCTGTTTTCAATAAAATGCCAATAGCATGGTTTCCGATGCTTCTGTGCAGGCTGTCGATATAGCGGATGTTGTTATGGAAAGGCTGGCCTTGACGTTCATTTGGAAGATGGGTGGTGGCATGACCGTTTTCCGATGTCATGCCATTACTTTTTTTTGAATATACCCAAGCCATGGTTAACCTCCTATAAAAAAAAGGCCGGAAGAAACGAATCTTCCGGCCTTGCATCATTCAAACATCACATGGGGGGTCAGATTAGAACACACCCTGAACCTTACCGGTTTCCACATCAACGTCAACACGTCTGAACGCCGGGTTGGAAGCGGTTCCGGGCATAAGGCTGATGGTACCGGCCACGGGCACGATAAAGCCTGCACCTCTGTAGGTGAGGACTTCACGGACATGGAGTCTCCAGCCCTTGGGAACGCCTTTGAGCGCGGGGTTGTCGGACAGTGACAGATGGGATTTAACCATGCAGAGTCCGAGTTTTGACAGTTCGGGATCAGCCTGGATTCTCTTGAGCTGACCTTGCGCTTCACCGGAGTAGTCCACTCCGTCCGCACCGTAGATTTCCGTGGCGATCTTGTTGATACGGTCTGCGATGGGCATGTCGAGTTCGTAGAGGAACTTGAAGTTCGGTTTCTCTTTACAGGCATCCACAACGGCTTCGGCCAGCTCGATAGCTCCATCGCCGCCTTTGAGCCAGTGACGGGAAAGGGCCACTTTCGCGCCAGCCGCTTCGCAGACTTCACGGATCTTTTTGATTTCGTTGGGAGTGTCTGTGTAAAACTCGTTGATACAGACCACGGGGCTGATCCCGGCTTTCTTGACGTTGTTGATGTGGTGCAGCAGGTTACCGCAGCCTTTTTCGACCCATTCCACATTTTCACCTTTGTATTCATCGGGAATGGGTTTGCCGGGAACGGGAACGGGAGCGCCGCCGTGGCATTTGAGGGCGCGAACCGTTGCGACGACAACGGCCGCATCGGGAACGAGACCGCTGTAACGGCATTTGAGGTTCCAGAATTTTTCGAAACCGATGTCCGCGCCGAAACCGGATTCGGTGACGTGGTATTCGGAAAGTTTGAGGCCCACCTGATCGGCGATGATGGAGCTCTGACCGATGGCGATATTGGCGAAAGGCCCGGCGTGAACGAGGACGGGCTGGCCTTCGATGGTCTGCATCAGGTTGGGATTGAGGGCGTCAACCATCCACGCGGTCATGGCACCGGCGACTTCAAGGTCTTCCGTGGTCACGGGGCGGCCTTGTTTGTCGTATCCCACAACGATCTTGCCCATTCTTTCGCGCATGTCTTTAAGTGACGTCGCGACAGAAAGAATGGCCATGACTTCGGAGGAAACGGCAATGGCGAATTTGGATTTCATCATGAAACCATCGCGTTTGCCGTTCACACCGTCGATACCGATGATGATGTTTCGCAAGGACTGGCAGGCGAAGTCGATGATAAAGCCCATTTCCACGTTGGTGGGATCGATGTCGAGACGACGCATTTTGGTAAGGCGTGCAAGCTGCTCGTCATTGTAGTTCCGTTCATGCTGCATACGGGACGTCAGGGCCACCATCGCCAGGTTGTGAGCGTTCATGATCGCGTTGATATCACCGGTAAAACCCAATGAAAACTGTGTCAGGGGAATGCACTGAGCGAGACCGCCGCCGGCTGCTGAACCCTTGATGTTCATGGTCGGACCGCCGGAAGGCTGACGAATGGCCGCAGATACCTTCTTACCGATTTTTCCAAGACCTTCAACAAGACCCATGGTTGATGTTGATTTGCCTTCGCCTAAGGGTGTGGGGGTAATGGCGGTGACGTCGACGTATTTTCCCTGGGGTCTGTCTTTGAGACGGTCGAGCACGGCCCTGTAATCGATTTTACCGAAATAGTGGCCCTGGGGAAGAAGCTCTTTCTTGTCGAGCCCGAAAATCTCTCCGATTTCGTAAACGGTTTTCATGGTTTTTTCTGAGTCCTGAGCAATTTCCCAGTCCGCATGTTTGGTCGGATCTAATGCCATAAATATACCCCTTTCGTGTGTTGGCCTGCATCGCTCTGCATGGCCGTCGATGAAGTTAAACCCGTTCGTCACCTTCTTGAAAGACAGTTTTAAGGGTTCGAACAAAAACCACAGAACAATTTATTATCAATCGGAAAAAGACTGTTTTCCGACCCATGATCATTTCATCATTAAGTTAATTTAAGAAAATCGACCGGTGAAAGATAAAGGCCAGATATCGATGGAAAACGACAATCCGGACTCACTAAATCTTTCGTGCACCAGTCATACTTTCGTAAACACTGTTTGACGCAAACAATTAAACGAAAATAAAAATATAAATAAATAATTTTTGAGAACAAATAACAGGGAAAACATATTTATCAGTATACGAGAGCGGATCATGTCCTAAAGAATCAAGGCAGTCAAGTATTTTTTTATCAAAAAAAACGCGCTTGTTATTTCTATTCTTCGTTCACAGGAGCCCATCGGACAATGGTTGTTTTTTCGCGAACAGGATTCGTAAAAAATCGCTATAGACAGAATCGCTCAGCCGCAGTGTTCCTCCCTTTCACATATTTGAATCTTGATAAGCTTTTATCATTGACAGCTTTAAACCCTCTTGTTAGGTACATTCTTTAAAATATTAAATGTAACGTTGTTTATATATCGCTCGAATAAAAAAAATTAAAAAAAAATCATATAATTCCTTTATCTTGGCTTAGGAAAGGGAAAAGCTGCAACCTTTGAATGTTACACTGGTCCGGGTGATACGGATCAGGTTCGTTTTAAATTTTCAGTTTGCACCATGCTGAAAAAATAACAACCTTAAACCACATTTAATTGTTAACAATAAGGAGGTAACATTGGGTTTCGAAATCAAGAAAGAATCCTATGCTGGCAGCATCAAGGAGATCACCATTGGTAAAGGCGCGAAGGCGATTACCGTGGGTGGAGAGGCCTGCTATCCTTTCTACCAGTTCGAGGGTAAAATGCCCAACAAACCCAGAATCGCCATGGAAGTCTGGGACATTGAACCCGAAGACTGGCCCCAGGCCGCTTTGGCTCCTTTCAAAGACGTGGTTTCCGATCCGGCCGCCTGGGCCAAGAAATGTGTCGCTGATTACGGTGCTGAAATGATCGTTCTTCAGCTCAAAAGCACAGACCCTAACGACAAGGATGCAAAGCCCGCCGACGCGGCCGCCACTGTAAAAAAAGTTCTTGCGGCCATCGACGTGCCCCTCATCGTCTGGGGTTGCGGCAATCCTGCCAAAGATGAAGAAGTGCTGAAAGTGATTTCCCAGGAATGCGAAGGACAGAACCTGACCCTGGGACCCGTGGAAGACGCCAACCACAAAGGGATCGGCGCATCCGCCATGGGCTACGGACACACTGTCATCTCATCCTCACCCATTGACGTCAACCTGGCGAAACAGGTAAACATCCTTCTTGAAAACCTGGGCATGCCCATGAACCGCGTCATCGTCGACCCCACCACCGGCGGTCTCGGCTATGGCCTCGAATACACATATTCCGTTATGGAACGTTTGAGAATGGCGGCTCTTGCTCAGGGCGACGACAAACTCCAGTTCCCCATCATCAACAACCTGGGTAACGAAATCTGGAAATGCAAGGAAGCGAAACTGACGGTGGAAGACGCTCCCCTCCTGGGAGATCCCGAAAAACGCGGCATCCTTCTCGAAGCCGTGGGTGCTGTTTCTTATCTGATTTCCGGTTCGAACATCCTGATCATGCGTCATCCCGAGTCCATCCGTCTGGTGAAATCGTTCATCGATCTGATCGCTGTGGGCGGTTCCGCCATGAGCGTGGCTCCTATCGCCAAACGGCTTGACGATGTGGACATCGACTTCGCCAAGCTGGCTCCCAAAGCCGATCTGACCATCGAAGAAGAAAAAGCCAAAGCGGCTCCGAAAGCCGAAGCGCCGAAAGCCGAAGCGCCCAAAGCCGCAGCCCCGGCACCCAAAGCTGAAGCTCCCAAAGCAGCCGCCCCCGCGCCTGCCGCAGCTCCGGCTCCTGAAGCCCCGGCTCCCGCAGCTGCACCTGCAGCGCCCGCAGCTCCGGCCATCGATCCGGCCGTTGCCGCCGCCGCATTGAAAGCCCAGGCCGAAGCAGAAGCCAAAGCCAAGGCCGATGCGGAAGCCAAAGCCAAGGCAGCTGCCGAAGCCAAAGCCAAAGCCGATGCAGAAGCAGCCGCCAAAGCTGAAGCCGATGCAGCTGCCGCTGAAAGAGCGAAACGCGAAGCCGAAGAAGCTGAGATCCGTGCCAAACGCGCGGCTCACCGTGATGAAATGACCGCCAATCGCGTGAAGAAGGACATCACCTTCACAGCAGCGGCAGAGCAGAAAACCGTACACGACAAGATGCTTGATAAACTGGTGTTCATTCATAAAAAAGCATCCTGACAACGTACGCTGTTTTTACCATGGAATGTTGTCCGCATCATTAATAATAAATTTATACGGACACAAAGCCATAATCCATACAATATGAGGAGGAACCTCTAATGGCAGAAGATAAAATAGTGAAAGCGGAAAAAGAAATCAAACTTGCCGATCCGCTTGAAGCTTCTATTGAAACATCGACTCAGCTGATGATTAAAAGAGCCCAGCAGCTGAAGATTGATACGGTTTTTGACCGTGCTGTTGACATGAAACCCTGTAACATTGGTCTTCAGGGCATTTGCTGTAAAAACTGCGCCATGGGCCCCTGCCGCCTGCCCCTTCCCAAAGGTGGCATTGTCGGAGAAGACACACGTAAAGGGCTTTGCGGAGCCACCCCCAACACCATCGCAGCAAGAAACTTTGCCCGCATGGTCGCCGCCGGTGCGGCAGCCCACTCCGACCATGGTAGAAGCGTGGCCGAAGTTTTCCTTTCCGTAGCCCGTAAGGAAACCACCGATTACAAAATTAAAGATTACCAGAAACTCATCTCTATCGCACCCCACCTGGGAGTCGCCACCACCGTTGAAGTGGACGGTGAAGTAAAAGACCGAGACATCGATGAAATCGCTCTGGAAGTTGCTGAAAATGCTCTAAAAGAATGGGGCAAGCCTGAAGGCGAGCTGATGTATCTCAAGAGAGCCCCAAAACCTCTCTACGACAAATGGAAGAAAATGGGCGTTCTTCCCAGAAACATCGACCGCGAAGTCGTGGACATCATGCACCGGACCCACATGGGTGTCGATCAGGACTACAAAAACATCATCAAACAATGCTCCAGAGCATCTCTTGCGGACGGCTGGGGCGGTGCCATGCTGGCCACCGATCTTCAGGACGTTATGTTCGGAACGCCTACTCCGCTACAGTCCGAAATCAACATGGGCATCATGAAGCAGGACCATGTCAACATTATCGTCCACGGCCATGAACCCGTCCTTTCCGAAATGATCGTTGCGGCATCCCAGTCCAAAGAACTTATAGACTATGCGGCCACCAAAGGCGCGAAAGGCATCCAGCTCGGCGGTATCTGTTGTACGGCTAATGAAATTCTACAGCGCCACGGAATTCCACCAGCAGGAACTTTCCTCCAGCAGGAGCTTGCAATCATTACCGGTGCCTGCGATGCCATGGTCGTTGATGTTCAGTGCGTTTTCCAGAACCTTGCCAACGTGGCGAAATGCTTCCACACTATGCTGATCACGACCCATCCCATGGCCAAAATGGAACAGGACAATGTCATTCACATCGAATTTGACGAACATCACGCCATGGAAGACGCCACCCGCATCGTTAAAATGGCCATCGACAATTTCCAGAACCGCAAGGCGGACGTCATCATTCCTCCGCAGAAAGAAACACAGGTTGTGGGCTTCAGTGTCGAATCCATTGAATACCATCTTGGCGGATCATTCAGGGGAACCTACTACACCCTGAACGACAACATCATCAACGGCCGCATCCGAGGACTTGCCGGTGTGGTCGGCTGCAACAACGCCAGAACCAAGCACAACCATGAACACATCACCATCATCAAAGAACTCATTAAAAATGACGTTCTCGTTCTGACAACAGGTTGCAGCGCCCTGGCTGCCGGTATCCACGGCCTGCTCCAGCCTGAAACAGCCGCCGTTTACTGCGGACCGGGTCTTGCGGAAGTCTGTGAAGTCGTGGGTATCCCCCCTGTCCTTCATCTGGGCTCCTGCGTGGACAACAGCCGTATTCTCCTTGCCGCAACGGAAGTCATCAAAGCTGGAGGTCTCGGAAAAGACCTCTGCGACATACCCGCAGCAGGGAGTGCGCCTGAATGGATGAGTGAAAAAGCCATCGCCATCGGCCAGTACTTCGTGACCTCCGGTGTTTATACGGTATTCGGTTACCATATGCCACTTGACGGTGCCCCGGTTCTCAAAAACTACCTTTACAACGAAATGGAAAAAATCTACGGCGGCAAATGGGACTGCGAACCCGATCCCATCAAACACGCCCACAAGATGATCGCCCATATCGACAAAAAACGTAAAGAACTCGGCATCGACAAGGCAAGAGAACGTGTTCTCATGGATATGGCTGACCGTCAGGCGCTTGGACTGTAACAAAAATTTAGAATAAATCCTCAACGAAGGAGGAAACAATGTCAAAATTAGTCGCATTTGCCGCCATTCAGGGTGGATATAAAGTCGTATCAACAGTGGAAGGTGAACTTCAGCGCGCCCTTGAAACTTACAGCGCGGACACTAAAATCGGTTTTCCGAACACTGCTTATTATCTCCCGGTCATCTATTCCCTTCTGGGAATGAAAGTGGAAAAACTGGAAGACCTTCTGAAACCTATGGCTTTTGCACGGAAGCTTCTGCCTCCGCACATCAAAAGCAAAAATCATCTTCCCTACCTCGGGCCCCTTCTGGACGCAGGTATGGCCGCCATTTTCTCATACGAGATCAAGGAAGCCTTACGCATCCTTCGTGAACCGGACTTCTACATTCCCGAAGAAGATCCGGACATCGAAGCCGGTAAAATCTGGGTCGGCCCTGCTGACGACATCATTCTGCGTAAACGCGGCGTTGAATTCGTCGACGGCTCGGCCCCCGGGTTCGCCGCCATCGTCGGTGCCGCTCCCAACGCGGACATCGCCAAGGACATCGTGGAAGACTACCAGAAGAAAAACCTTTACATCTTCTGCGCTGCAAACCACAACAACACCTCCGTGATTCAGCAGCTCATATCCAAAGGTGTTCAGATCGGCTGGAACACCCGTATCGTGCCTTTCGGTCCGGACATCTCCTCCGCCGTCTTCGCCCTCGGCTTCGCCAACAGAGCGGCCATGGCTTTCGGTGGCGTTCAGCCCGGCGATTACAAAAAGATGCTGATGTACAACAAAGACCGTATCTTTGCCTTCGTCAACGCCCTCGGCGATATCGGAACCGAATGGGGCGTGGCCGCTGCCGGCTGCGTCAACTGGGGTTTCCCCACTCTGGCCGACACGGACATCCCGGAAATTCTTCCCACGGGTATCTGTACTTACGAACATGTGGTGGCCAACGTCGCTCACAGCGAAATCTGCCAGCGTTCCGTCGAAGTCCGCGGTCTTAAAGTATCCGTGGCCAACATCGACATCCCCATGGCATTCGGTCCGGCCTACGAAGGTGAACGTGTTCGCGGCGCTGACCTCCACAGCCAGATGGGCGGTGGAAAGACCCAGTGCACCGAGCTGGTGAAAATGGCTGAAATGAACGAAATCGAAGACGGAAAAGTCACTGTCGTGGGCAAAGACATCGCCGATCTCAAAGAAGGCGACAGCCTGCCCCTGGGTATCTATATCCAGATCGCCGGCCGTGAATTCCAGAGTGATTTCGAACCCATCATGGAACGTCAGGTTCATCACCTGATCAACTACATCCAGGGCATCATGCACATCGGCCAGAGAGACATTTCCTGGGTCCGCGTGAGCAAGGCCGCCGTTGAAAAAGGCTTCAGCCTGAAACATCTGGGCGTTGTTCTCCATGCGAAATTCCATCAGGATTTCACCAAAATCGTGGACAAGGTCCAGGTCACCCTGTACACCAACAAGGAAGACGTGGACAAGCTCACCGAACGTGCAAGAGCCGAATACAAGATGAGAGACGAACGTGTGGACAAGATGACCGACGAAGACGTGGAAATCTTCTACTCATGCAGTCTCTGCCAGAGCTTCGCCCCCAACCATGTCTGCTCCGTCAGCCCTGAAAGAACAGGCCTCTGCGGCGCTTACAACTGGATGGACTGCAAAGCGGCCTACGAAATCAACCCCACCGGACCCAACCAGCCCATTGAAAAAGGCGAATGCCTCGATCCCAAGCTGGGTCAGTGGAAAGGCGTCAACGATTTCGTTTACAAAGCGTCACGCGGCGCGGTCACACACTACAACTTCTACTCCATGGTTCATGACCCCATGACCACCTGCGGCTGCTGCGAATGCATCGCCGCCATGCTCCCCGCATGCAACGGCGTCATGACGGTCAACCGTGACTACGCGGGCGACACTCCCTGCGGTATGAAGTTCACCACCCTTGCCGGAGTCATGGGCGGCGGTGCTTCTTCTCCCGGCTTTGTCGGTCACTCCAAATACAATGTCACCCAGAAAAAGTTCATCAAGGGTGACGGTGGTCTCCTCCGTATGGTCTGGATGCCGAAAATGCTGAAAGAAGAGATCAAGGACCGCCTTGTGAAATTCGGTCAGGAAAACGGCTACCCCGATTTCTACGACATGATCGCCGATGAAACCGTGGGCGTCACCGAGGAAGCTGTCATGGCTCACCTCCAGGCCAAAGGTCACCCCGCTCTGACCATGGAACCTCTGGTCGGCTAACATGAGCACATTGAAACCGGGTGTCATTAACCACCCGGTTTCAATACGATAACTTTATTTCCAGGCAGATCCTGCCTGGAGTCATAAGGAGACAAAAATGGCATTAACCGGTATTCAGATATTCAAACTCCTGCCGAAAACCAACTGTAAGGAATGTGGCGTTCCTACATGTCTCGCTTTCGCAATGAACCTCGCATCCGGCAAGGCGGAACTCGACAGTTGCCCCTACGTGTCCGATGAAGCCAGAGAACAGCTCGCGGAAGCTTCGGCTCCTCCCATTCGTCCCGTTGTCGTGGGTAAAGGTGTCAGAAAAGCCACCACCGGTGGCGAAACCGTTCTGTACCGTCATGAAAAAACCTTTTTCAACCCCACCCTGCTCGCAGCCGTGGTTCCTTCAGACATCAGCGACGCGGATCTTACCGCCAAACTCGTCTGCTGGAACGCCCTCCAGTATGAACGTGTGGGTCTGAACCTCCGTCCCGAGCTCATCGCTGTCAAAGATGTGAACGGCAACAAAGACGCTTTTGCCGCCACCGCCAAAAAAATCGCTGAAACATCCGAATTCAACGTGATTCTCATGACCGAGAACGCCGACGTCATGAAAGCCGGTGCAGACGCCGCCGGTTTCAAACGTCCCCTTCTCTATGCGGCAACAGCGGCCAACGTTGACGCCATGGGTGCCATTGCCAAGGAAAAAGACCTTCCCATCGCCGTAAAGGCCGACAGTGTGGAAGCCCTGATTCCTTTGACAGAAAAACTCACCGGCATGGGCATCAAGGACATCGTCCTGGATTCCGGTTCCCGTGACGTAAAACAGTCTTTTGAAGATCAGATCGCCATGCGACGTGCCGCCCTCAAAGACGGTAACCGTTCCCTGGGTTTCCCCTCCATCGTATTCCCCTGTGAAATGGCTTCGAACATCGACGTGGAAACCATGATTTCCGCCATGTTCATCGCCAAATACGGCGGAATCGTGGTGATGAGCGAATTCAGAACAGAATCCGTATTCCCGCTGCTCCTTGAAAAACTCAACATCTTCACCGATCCCCAGAGACCGATGACCGTTGTTGAAGGCATTTACGAAATCAACAACCCGGATGAAAATTCACCGATCCTCGTGACCACCAACTTCGCCCTCACCTATTTTATCGTTTCCGGTGAAATCGAAGGCAGCCGGGTTCCCTGTTACCTCCTCATCAAAGATTCCGAAGGTCTTTCCGTTCTCACGGCCTGGGCCGCAGGAAAATTCGGTGGCGACGATGTGGGCGCTTTCGTTAAGAAATGCGGCATCATGGACAAAGTAAAACACAAAAACCTCGTCATCCCCGGTTACGCGGCAGCCATCGCCGGAGACGTGGAAGAAGAACTTCCGGGCTGGAGCATCATCGTCGGCCCCAGAGAAGCGGCCCATATCCCCGCTTTCCTGAAATCCAGATAGACAAACCGACACATCGGGGCGTTTTCATGAAAACGCCCCGATCCTGATTTTTCGTGTTCGTTCAAACACTAATAACTGGAGGAATTTATGGGTTTTCAAATTATCGGAGAAAGCTTGAACGTTATCGGTAAAGAAATCGGAAGGGGTTTCCGTGAACGCGATCCCAAACCGATTCAGGCCGAAGCTCTTTATCAGAAATCAAAAGGTGTGGACTGGATCGACATCAACCTCGGGCCCGCCAAAAAAGACGGCGCAGACCTGATGCCCTGGGTTGTTGAAGTGGTTCAGGAAGTGGTTGACGACATTCCTCTGGTTCTCGACACATCCAACATCGACGCCATCGCAGCAGCTCTTCCCAAATGCAAACTTCCCCCGATGATCAACTCCATCATGGCCGTTCCTGCGCGCTATGAGAGAATGATCCCTCTGGCCGCCGAGCACAACGCCCATTTCTGCGCCCTGATGTGGGGGCCGGACGGACTTCCAAGAGATGAAAACGAACGCGCCGCCCTGTGCGTGGAACTCCTTTACGCCGCCAACGAAGCGGGCATTCCCAACGAACGGATCTGGGTGGACGGCATCGTGACCCCCGTGAACATCCAGCAGCCCCAGGCCATCGCGCTGATGAACTTCATGGACATGCTTCCGGACATCGCTCCCGGTGCCATGAGCACCTGCGGCGTTTCCAACATCTCCAGCGGTGTTCCCGATCACCTGCGCTACGTGATCAACGTGACCTTCACCGTCATGCTGAACATCAAAGGCATGAAATCCTTCATCGCCGACGCCAAAGACGACTTCACCATGGGCCTTGCCAAAGACAAACGCCCGGACATCATTGAAGCCATCAAAAACACCATGGAAGGCAACGCGCCAGACATTTCCAAACTGGACAAAGAGCTTGCCGGTTATGTCAAGACCTGCAAAGTCATCCTCGGCGAAACCCTGTTCTCCGATTCCTGGCTGGAAGTCTGATTTTTAGAAGACTTTTCTATTGTTTCATGGATAAAAAAAGCCCCTCCCGCTTGCGGGCGGGGCTTTTTGCTTTATATTTGTGGAACATTTCCGGTAAAAACAAAAAAACGTTGCGTCACACTGCGGCAAGCGGTTACATTGTCCTTATTATATATAACCTTGAAACAAACCAGGCTGAACCATGACAAAAAAAGATCTGACACCTGAAAGCTGGATATGGGCCATCGTAGAAAACCCCGGACGTAGTGAGAGTTTTCTCGGCCAGTACGACGAAACCAACGATATCCGGTTCGTCCCTGCGTTTTACGACAAAGAATCGGCCCTGCGCTGCATGAACTCCTTCAGTAAAAACAAGGCTTCCGTGTACGAAGCTCAAGCCGTGATTTTTGAAGACCTTCTAAACTACACTAAAAAACAGGGATTTATCATTTTCATACTGGATAACGAAGGCAAGATTCTTGATAAACTGTCTTGAAACGGAAAAAATCCCATGAACGACAACTACGCCGGAATCGTATCCGACAATCACAAGCGGCTGTTCGACGCCTTTCCGTTGCCCCTGGAATTGCACCTGCCATCGGAATTGAATGGAAAGGAATATGTGTTCCGAGCGTTTGGCCAAACGTGCCGGATAACGGAAGATGGGTTTTTTCTGGATAATGATCGCCAGACCGGTGTTGTGGGAATCCTCATCTCCCTTTACGCCCTCAACGCCAAAATCGATCCCTGCATCCTCGAACCGTTCAAGGCATACAAGGAATTTCCCGGAACCATGCCTTATGTGGGAGCGTTCGCCACGCATACGGAAAACATCCTGATCCCCCATGTTTCAGCCCTCAAAGCCAATCAGATGCTTGTTGCAGAAAAACTGAACGGCTTTGTACCTGAAAAGCCCGTCAGCGGCGATTTTTCCTTTGTTGTTTATCCCCTGCCCAAACTCGCCCTGTGCTACATTTTTTATGAAGCCGATGACGATTTCCCCGCATCTGTCACATGCCTCTATTCAAGCAACGCTTCATCATTCATGCCCAACGATGCTCTGGCCGATGTGGGAGAATACACATCAAAAGCCATGATCCGCATCATCTCTTCATAAAGGGGGAAAATATGTCCGTAATCCAACATAAAGTCACAGACTATAAAATCGTACTGGGTCGTCTGCGAGACCTGAACACCCGGATTGAGAGGCTTCTGGGGCAGATTCCCACGTCCGATGATAAAATCCTGTCTGAACTCGATAATCTGATGAACCAGCTTCAGAAAACCCTGATGATCCAAACCACCAAGGAAAAAGGCTCGCTTTTTCTTGAACAGGCCATGGGTAAATCCATAAGTCTCAAAGAACGGTATCTCGTTCTTCTCGGCAAAGGAATGCTCAGAAAAACCCGATGATTCACATGCATGTCCGGCTTATGTCCGGAATGCCATCAACAACCCAAACATTTAACGAAGGATAACAACTGTGGGATTGAAATTAGCGGTCGGCGGCAAAGGCGGAGTTGGAAAAACCACCATCACTTCACTTCTTTCACGGCTCATCGCCAGACATCAGGATGCTTTAAACGTCATCGCCATCGATGCGGATCCCGTGTCAAACCTCGCGGCTGGCCTTGGAATTCCTGAAGACAAACCCATCACCCCCATCGCCGAACTGTCCGATCTCATCGCCGAGAGAACCGGTGCCAAACCCGGAACCATGGGCGGCTTTTTCACCCTGAACCCCAAAGTGGACGATATCCCCGACCGTTTCAGCCTGGAACGTGACGGTGTGAAACTCCTGGTCATGGGCACCGTGAAACGTGGCGGCGGAGGCTGCATCTGCCCGGAAAGCACCATTTTGAAAGCCCTGATGCTTCACCTGGTCCTCGTCCGTGACGACGTGGTGATCATGGACATGGAAGCGGGCGTTGAACACCTGGGACGGGCCACATCCGCATCGGTTGACGCTCTTCTCATCGTGGTGAACCCCGGAGCACGAAGCCGGGTGGCCGCCAGCCAGATCAAACAACTTGGGGATGATCTCAAAATCAAAAAAATCACCGTCATCGGCAACCGGGTCCGTGGCACGGAAGACGAAGACCTGATCCGTGCCTCCTTCCCCGACATCGACATCCTGGGCTTCATCCCGGAGATGACCGAAATCTCCGACGCGGACCGGAAAGGCGTCCGGCCCTTTGACACCAATCTGGACGACGTGCCCCAAAGCCTGAAAGACATCGTCGATAAACTTCTGGCCCTGAAAAGCGCCTGACATCTGACGTTTGCTATTCCCCGTCTCTGCACCGAATCATAAGGATGGGAGCCATTCGTCGGCTTTCGTTCCTCAACCCGACCTACGATAGTTTAGCAGCCCATCGTAGGTCGGGTTCAAAAACCCGACAAATGACCCCATCCTCAAAAAAAACCGCCGCTCAACACCAGCCCACCATCCCCAGCCCATCATCCCCAGCCCATCATCCCCACACCACCATCCCCACACCACCAAATCATCAACACCCTCTCATCCCCAAATTAACCATTGACAACCCCTCCCCCATCGGTTACAGCTTTCGATCAAGAAAGATGAAATGACGGGGGGCCGTCCTCTCTCCTGAAGATAAAACGACATGTGCGCCAAAACGCTGAATAAACTGTGTTTTTGATTTACTCATGAAGTAAAATCAAATCATACTGTTTGACTATGGATCGTTTATCACATCGAAAGGGAGCACACGCATGAGAGGAAAGAACCTGATCCAGCTGATCAAAGCCCTGAGCCTGTTGTCCCGTCCCCAGGGCGCCACCCGGAAAGACCTTGCCGAAACCCTCCAGATCACCGACCGGTCCGTGTCCCGCTGTTTCAAAACTCTGGAGACTCTGGGCATACCCGTCTACCCTGAAACCGCTCCCTACGAAAAAGAAAAGCGCTGGCACATCGAAGCGTCCTACCTGGACCGCCTGCCCAATCTCAACCTGCCCCGATTTTCCCTCACCCAAAGCGAGATCATCTCCCTGTGCATGATGGCCGGTGAATCGGTGGTGTTTGGCGGCACGGAAATCGGCCGTCACATCGATACCGCCATGGCCAAACTCAGGCACTTTGTCCCGGAGGAAACCCGGATAGAAATCGCCCGTCTCAAGCGGATCTTCATTTCCAAAACCATCGGGTCCAAAAACTACGCCGGAAAAGGCCAGGTCATCGAAACCTTGACCGAGTCCATCCTGAACCGGACCTCCGCCGTCATCACCTATCACGCCTTTTACACCAACAAAACCAGCACCGTGGAAGTCGGCCCCTTGCACCTATTCGAAAACGACGGCGGCCTCTACCTGTTCGCCGTCAAGCTCAAGGACAACGCCGTCAGGACCTACGCCGTGGAGCGCATCACCCGAATCCGCCCTGGCACCAAAGACGTCCCCTACCCCGGCGATTTCGACCCCGAAGACACCCTGAACTCCGCCTTCGACCTGATCCACGGCGACCCCGTCACCGTCACCATCCGCTTCACACCTTCCGAAGCCCGCTACATCAAAGCCCGAACCTGGTCCAAAACCCAGACCCTAAAGGACCACCACGACGGCAGCCTCAACCTCACCATGACCACCTCGGGCAGACGCGACGTCAAACGCTGGGTCATGTCTTTCGGAAAAGAGGCGGAATTGCTGGAGCCGGAGGAGTTGAAACGGGAGATTGAGGAGGAGCTGAAAATTATTTTGAACAAAGGCTAAAATATTTTTTGAAACGGGACCGTTTTTGACTGGGTTGTATAGTATAGAAAAAAACAGGGAATGAATAATCATTCCCTGTTATCCCCATAACAATGGGGAATTAAACGTAAATAGCATATGGGTCTTGCCATTTATGGTTCATCCCAAAAAAGATTTGGGAACATGATCCTTGACAATTACACTACAGCGCTTTAGATTCATTGAAAACGAACGACGTTATGGGTCTTTCTATTTACTTATGAATTTAAGGAGCAAGAATGAAATTCTTAGTACCACTTGAAAAATTATTTGTCATCATAAAAGAATGCATCATGTGTTTCAACAGTTTTAACAAGCACAGCATTACGGCCCTCTCATTATTTATATTGCTGATAATAATGTGTTTGTATTTCAGGTCATACAACTAAAGACTATTTTTTACAAATATTTCTAATGACTAAAATGAAAAACACAATCACAACTTGGGCAAAAACAACACCCGACGGCCAACCCGGAATAACCGTTCTCGATCATTGCCGGAATGTGGGATGGGTCGGCCTACTGATGGCGGAATACAAAGCCATACCGTCTCTTGATGATTCCTTGGATCCCCTCGAAGTCGCCGGAATGGTGGCCACCCATGATGTTGGAAAAACAAGCAAGGTGTTTTCATGCCAATGCGTGCCTTGGCTTGAACAACAAGGATTATTCGAAAAATCACGAAGCGAACGATGGTCTGTTTCCAACCTCTTTCACGGCCAGATCAGCCAATATTCCTTGTATCAGGCACTTCGGGAAGCCGGAATTTCCAAGCCATTCTGTAAAGATCTTCCGCTTATCGCAGGTTCACACCATGGCCGTATTTACAAAACACCCGACGGAAGGGACATGGACGATTGGGAGCCGTTGCGGAATGATCTGATCAAACAACTCTGGAACGAATTTGCCGCACCCCGGAATCTTTGTCTATCAAAAAGCTCGCCCTTGTTGCCGGTACTCATGGGCCTTACGACCGTGGCGGACTGGATCGGTTCAGATGCCACCTTTTTTCCTTCGGACAAAGGTTTATTCAAAGACGAATGTTTAGAAAAAGCCAGGGAAGCCCTTAAAACCATTGGTTTCGAACCTCCGAAAATCACACGGGATCTCACATTCAACGATCTGTTTTCATTCGATCCCAACGAGCTACAGCAAAAGGCCGCCCAAACCATCATCGAACCCGGCCTTTACATCATCGAAGCTCCCATGGGACTTGGGAAAACGGAAGCAGCCCTTTCGTGCGCTTACCATTTGTTATCCCAGGGAAAGGCCACGGGTCTTTATTTCGCCCTGCCCACTCAGACCACAAGCAACCGCATTCACCTTCGCGTTCATGAATTTATCGAGCGTATTTCACCGGATTCACCGGAAACGCAACTGATCCACGGCGCATCATGGCTCCACAGAAAAACGTATCATCCTGATATAAAAGATGAAGGCGATTATATTGAAAAATATCAAGGTATTTTGTGGTTTGCTTCGTCAAAACGGGCACTGTTATCCCCCTTTGGCGTAGGGACGGTGGATCAGGTCCTTCTCGGTATCGTTCCTGTAAAACACTGGTTTGTGAGGCGTTTCGCCCTTGCGGGAAAAGTCGTGATCATCGACGAAGTTCACAGCTACGACATGTACACCGGAACCTTGATCAAAGCGTTATGCAATGAACTTGTGGCCATCGGCTGCACGGTCATTCTTCTTTCAGCCACCCTTCTTCCAAGCCTCAGAAACCGGTTTCTCAACGGCTCCGATGATGTTGAAACCGATGATTACCCCCTGATCACGGGGAAACCATTTCAAAATCCATCGTGCATCACGCCCGTTCCGGCACGATCCGATTCAAAACCGCCGGTCCGTGTTCTTTTTAAACCTTCGGACAGCATCATGAATGATGCCGTGAACCTTGCCTTGAAAGGGGCAAGAATCCTTTGGGTCTGCAACACCGTGAATCAGGCCCAGACAGTTTACACGCAGCTTGGGAACCTCGTTCAAGATAAACCTATTGATATCGGCCTTCTTCATTCCCGCTTCCCCTTTTTCAAACGTGACCAACTGGAAGAAACATGGCTGGAACGATTTGGGCATGGCGCAACCAACACTAACGGCTGCATTCTCGTATCCACCCAGATCGTGGAGCAAAGTGTGGACATCGACGCCGATCTATTGATCAGCGAACTGGCCCCGATGGACATGCTTCTCCAGCGTATCGGGCGTTTGTGGCGGCATCTTCTCAAAAGACCGCCTTCATCAAGGCCGGTTGATGACGCCCAGATATGGGTAATCGAAGAGCCGTGCGGTTTTCCGTTCTTTCTGGACGCATCTGTGGAACAGATCAAAAAGGAACTGGGGCCAAAGGGGCATGTCTACTTCCGATACGTACTTTTAAGAACCTTGAAAACATTGAAAGAATCGGTTGAATCGATTCAGCTTCCCAACGATATCCGAAGCCTTCTTAATGAAACTTACAAACCCCTCGATGAAGAACCAGAAGCATGGCTGACATTGTATGAAGAAGCGTATGGCGAAGAAAAAGCCAAAAAACGTGTGGCGGAATACAATTCGAGAATCTGGAACAAAATTGAACTTGAAGATGTGGAAGGCTGTTCAACACGATTAAAGACTCTTGAAACACGATCCCTTGTGTTGATCCAGGAAATGACCATAGACCGAATCGTTCTTTTAAACGGCGAAACCGTCCCCTCGGTTTTCAGCCGTTTTACCATAAACGATGCCAGGGCCATCCACCGGAACATCGTGAAAGTCCACGATTGGCCTTTTTCCGGCCAGCCCAAAACGTCACCCTTTGAAAACTACGTGAAGGAAACCCATCAAGCCGCCCTTATTCTTGAAGATGGATCGCTCCAAATCGACGGTCTGAAAGAAGGCTTCACATACCACTGGCATGAGGAACTTGGGGTTTACCTCGGTTCACGAAAAGGAGAAAACGATGAATCTTGCGACTGATCCGTGGCTTCCGGTTTTGGACCGGCACGGAGAAAAAACGTTGATCAGCCTTACCCGGCTGTTCGACGAGGATCACCTGTGGAAAGACCTTTCCCTTTATCCCCACGAACGGGTCAGCGTGATGCGATTCCTGATCTGTCTTGTTCAGGCGGCCATCCAGGGCCCGGATGACATAGACGATTTCGAAGACAACGCCGAGACCATCAAAGCAAAAATTTTAGATTACCTGAACGACTGGAAAAGGTCGTTTCATCTGTTTGATGCAGAAAAGCCGTTCTTACAGATCAGCGGCCTCGAACAGGTGGGCAAAGAGTTGAATGCCGTTACAAAACTCAACTCCACACTTTCCACCGGAAGCAATCCCACACTGTTTGACCATGGGGGCGGTTCGCCGGAAAAAGAGCCTCCCTTCAGGCCCATGGAAGATCAGGCTATCGCGGTTTCCCTTCTCACCTTCCTGAACTTTTCCCTTGGCGGTCTGTTTCCCCAGGTGAAGTGGAATGGAAAACAAACCAGCAAATCAGGGGTTAACGACGCCCCGTGTGCTTCCCAATCCATGCTTCACGCCTTTATCCGACAGGAAACCCTTGTCAAAACCATCTTCGCCAACACCGTCACGAAAGAGGATGTTCTTGCAGCCTACGGGAAAGACGGTTGGGGAAAACCAGTCTGGGAGTGGCTGCCCCAGGATCTCACTGATGAAAATGCCATTAAAAATGCAACGGAAACCTACCTCGGCAGGCTTGTTCCGTTAAGCCGGTTGATACGAATTAACGACGACCGGATGACCATGCTGATGGGCGAGGGCTTTAAATACCCGGTGGCTCCGGCTTTTCAACCTGAACCCACGGCCACGCAGGTGTTAAAGACAATCAACAACAAGCAAGAACGGGTTCTGTTGAACATCAAGGCCAAATCCCCGTTTCGCGAACTTCATTCCATGACAGTCAGACGGAATTCAGGAAACGGAGGCCCTTTGACTTTAAATTCCATCCCGGAAAACGTGGCCTTCGACATCCTTGTTGCGGCTTTGAAACGTGAACAGGCGTCGGAACTGGATTCGGTGGAATCTGTGTACCACATCCCTGCCACCATGAACTGCAATCATGGCCGTGAGGTTTACGAAAAAGAAATCCAACTCGCTGAATCCACATCCTTTCGACTTACACGCTCCATGGAACAATACAGGAAGACCCTTGATCCGGCCTGGGAAGAAATGACCAAGAAAAACAGAAACCTCAGACAAACACTCAACAACAAGGCGTTCGCCCTTTTCTGGACACGAGTGGAAGGAGAACTGCCCTCGTTGTTCAGGTATGTTGAAAGTTTAGGAAAAGAGAGTCAAACCGTGGACGAACTCCAGGCAGTCTGGAGAAAAACCGTGGGCCGCATCGCCCGTGAAAGCTACGAGACTCTGTGCGGAAACGGCAATTCAAGGCAGCTTAAAGCGTTTGTCGCCGGTTTAAATGTTCTGGAAAAAGACACAAAACACGAATAGGGAGGAACCATGAATGACTTGATGGAATTCTTGAAACAACTAAAAAAAGAAGACAACCGGGGTATTATGGCGATCCTCAGAAGAGGCTTGATACCCGGCCAGAACCAGCGGACCTGGCCACTTCTGGCCCGCTTCAACGGAATTGGAGACAGCTACAGGGAAAGGGTCGTTCAAACCATCGCCGGTCTTTTCGCCCTACATCCTGTTAACCGCGAGGCTGGTAATTTCGGAAAAACATGCCAGGCTCTCATGAATGACGATGAACGAGCGAAACTCGCAAACGGCGAGGAAGGGCCGTTGTCCCGTCGTTTTCATCATCTACTGGCTGCGGATGGGGAAGAAATCCTTGACCGGGTTGTTCGGTTCGTCATGCGGATCAAAAGCCATGAGACCGTGATTCCTGTTGATTACAAAAAACTCCGGGATGATCTGTTGAACTGGCAGACCCACAAGAAAGACAAGGTCCGCACCGAATGGGCCAAAGGTTTCTGGAACGTTCAAACGGATGATAAGGAGAGCGACGCATGAGCTGGCTTGCATCCATGAAACTCGACTATGAAACCGTGGCCCGAGAACGGCTGACAGACAGCTACCGATGGCACAAGGCGGCATGGAAAGCCTTTCCCGGAATGGAAAATGAAACTGCGGACAACCATAACAAGCGAACACCCTTTCTTTCACGGCTTACTCCATCATACCACGACGTGGAACTCTTGATTCTGTCACAGATAAAACCGGAACGCCCGGTCTGGTGTCCTGAAACACGCTTTCGTCTGACAGAGATTAATCCCGGCTTTCTGTCACACAACCATTACCTGTTCGATTTGTACGCCAACCCCACCCGTAAAGTGAAGAAAATGAACCCGGACGGAAGCTTTACAAAACACGGAAACCGGCTGGCCATCCTTGATCCGGTGAAACAACTGGAATGGCTGGAAAGAAAAGCGATGGAAAACGGCTTTGCAATAAGCGAACGGCTCAAACCTGAAATCATTTCCGGAGACTCCCATTCCTTTCACAAAGAAGGGAAAAGAGGGCTTCATATCGGCGTCCGATTCAAAGGGCTTCTGGACGTCCGGGATCGCGAGCGTTTCACCGAAGCGTTTTACCGGGGAATCGGCAGCGCCAAAGGATTCGGATTCGGCATGATGATCATCAAACCCATAACCATTTGATATAAAATACAAAGGAGCTATAACCATGAAACATCTTGAACTGCACATTCTTCAAACCGTTCCGGTATCCTGTTTGAACAGAGACGATATGAATTCACCTAAAACAGCAATTTTCGGGGGCGTTCAGCGGGCCAGGGTTTCAAGCCAATCCTGGAAACGAGCCATCAGGGAATGTGCCAAAGAACAAAGCCCTCTTTTTTCCGGCCAACGTTCACGACTGATCGTCGATCCGCTGAAAGATGCCCTGATGAATCTTGGAATGAATGAAGACGATGCTATGACCGGCGCAAAAAGCATCGCCGACGCTCTTGCGAAGCTTGACACCGACGCCGAAAAGAAAAAAGGTGTCCGCCAGGTTAAAACCCTTTATTTCACAAGCCCCGGAGAAATCCAGGCACTGGCTGAAGCCTACCAGAAAGAAAACGACGGGAAAAAGGCGCTCAAGGCTGTCTCGGCAGACATTCTGAAAGACGCCGCCGACATTTCCATTTTCGGTCGCATGGTGGCCAGTGACCATTCCCTCACCCTGGAAGGGGCCTCCATGTTCAGCCACGCCCTTTCAACCCACAAGGTCGATAACGAAATTGATTTCTTTTCAGCGGTGGACGAACTTCAAAGTTCCGATGAATCCGGCGCGGGAATGACCGGAACCCTGGAATTCAACTCGGCCACCTATTACCGTTTTGCCGCCTTAAACCTTGATCTGTTGTTCGGCGATAGCCATCTGGCCGCCCTCTCTGCTGACGAAAAGAAAGACGTTCTTACCGCCTTCATCCGTTCCGTTCTCGAAGCTGTCCCCAACGCAAGGAAAAACTCCATGAACGGATTCACCCGGCCCAGTTACGTGGTGGGGGTTGTCAGAACCAAGGGGCATCCCGTCCAACTGGTCAACGCTTTTGAAAAACCTGTGCGTGCATGGAACGGAAAAAGCATTATGGAACAATCCATCGAAGCCCTTGACAAAGAAGCGGAGAACCTCAACACCACATGGAAGTTGGCCACAGATGAAACCTGCCGTGTGAAAATCCCTGAAACAAACGTTGACGACTTTATCAAGGAGCTTATCAGCCATGCCATCTGACACCTGCTTTCTTGTCCTTCACCTGTCCGGCCCCTTGCAGTCCTGGGGCTTTGACAGCCGTTACACACAGCGCAACACCGGCCTTTTTCCCACGAAAAGCGCCATTGCCGGAATGATCTGCGCCGCTTTGGGCTATTCACGTGGCAGCCAGGATGAAAAAGAATTTCTCGATCACATGCGAACCTGCACCTTGACAACCCTTTCATGGGTCAAATATGCCGGGAGTGAAGAAAAACGCTGGAAGATTCCGACACGGCGGATCGAAGATTTCCATACGGTTCTTGGGACAAAGAGCGCTGACGGGAAAAATAAGAAAGACGCAGTTCTGACCCAGAGGCAATACCTTTGCGACGCCGAGTTCCTGGCCTTGCTTGAAGGCCCTCGTGAACTTGTAACGTCCATCGGGGAAGCCCTGAAAGATCCTGTCTGGGGTTTGTGGCTTGGAAGGAAGTCCTGCATCCCGTCAAAGCCTGTGTTCGGGGGTATCTACGATACGTTGAACCAGATCGAAGAAGCTTGTCTTCATGGGTTGTCATGCGATACCTTTACCCAGGTGCAAGAAGTTGAAACGTTCGACCAAGGCAAAGATTCCATCCCGGATATCGCCGTTTCTTTCGATACTCTGAAACGAAGCTATGTGTCGCGGCGCGTCAGATATCATAAAGGCGAAGCACAAGACTGATTTTTTAACCCTTTAAGATTTTTTTCATAATTTTGGAATAGCCATGGACTCAAAACTCGTTGTTTTCGGAAACAAAAAAATCAGGCGGACATTATACCAAGATGTGTGGTGGTTTTCGGTGGTTGATGTGGTTGGAGCACTTACAGACAGCGTAGATCCCCGTGATTACTGGTTCAAAATGAAAAAACGGGTCAAAGCGGAGGACGGATTTGAACCGTCGACAGTTTGTCGACAGTTCAAACTTCCCGCCCCGGACGGCAAGATGCGGCTGACCGACTGTGCCAACACCGAAGGTCTTTTCCGAATCATCCAGTCCATCCCCTCGCCCAAGGCCGAGCCGTTCAAACGGTGGCTGGCCAAGGTGGGGTATGAGCGGGTTCAGGAGATTGAAGATCCGGAACTGGCGACGGAGAGAACCAAGGCCATTTACCGGGCCAAAGGGTATTCCGAGGCATGGATTGAAAAACGGATGCGGGGCATTGCGGTTCGGGCGGAACTCACCGATGAGTGGAAAAACCGGGGCGTGGGTGGCGAGCGGGAATATGCCATTCTGACGTCGGAGATTTCCAAGGCCGCATTTGGGCTGACGCCGTCGGAGTATAAGGACGTAAAGGGCTTGGAACGGGAAAACCTTCGGGATCATATGACCGATCTTGAGTTGATTTTCTCCATGCTGGGCGAAGCGGCCACCACGGAAATCGCCCGAAAACAGGATGCAAAGGGGTTTGGTGAAAACAAGACAGCGGCGAAAAAAGGCGGACGGATCGCGGGGGAAGCCCGTGAAAAACTGGAATCCGAAACCGGCGTCAACGTCGTGTCACCTGAAAACTACCTGACGGAGCCGGAAGAAAGAAAGCGGCTCGCAAAAAGCGGAAAGAAATATTAACGGAGCATGATCATGACAGACATCATCCATGAACCTTCGAACCGGGTTTACGGCCAGATCCGCGAGATCCTCGTCAAGGCCAGATCGCGCGTCCTCCAGTCGGTGAACCATGAAATGGTGTGCTGCTTCTGGGAAATCGGGCGGGTGCTGGTTGAAGAAGAACAACAGGGAAAAGAGCGGGCGGATTATGGCCGAAAGATTGTTTCGGAACTTTCCACCCGATTAACCCAGGAATTCGGAAAAGGATTCGATCCATCAAATCTTTGGAATATGCGTCTTTTTTATCTGGCCTACCCAAAACTCGACGCACTGCGTCGAGAATTAACCTGGACCCATTACCGCATCCTTCTTCGCGTGGATAAACCGGATGCCCGGGCATTCTATGAGATGGAAGCTGTGAATGCGAGATGGTCCACCCGTGAACTGGAACGGCAGATCGCGTCTCTTTTGTTCGACAGACTGGCTCTCTCACGGGACAAGGAGGGCGTCCTTGGTCTGTCCCGGAACGGCCACGAGGTCCATGAACCCGAAGATCTGATCAAAGATCCGTATGTCCTTGAGTTTGTTGGACTCAGGCAGGATGAACGGTTTCTTGAAAAAGACCTGGAACAGGCGTTGATCGACAAACTCAAGGATTTTCTTCTGGAGCTGGGCAAGGGGTTCGCGTTCATGGCAAGACAGCAGAGAATCTCTCTGGATGGAAAACATTTTTACATCGAGCAACGGAGCCCAGCCCATGTTTAACATCCTATGGGATTTATTACAGGAATCCAGCATTTCAAGCCATTCGAAAGCTCTTGGATCTCATCAGAATAAAATCAAACATCAGCAAACGGTCCTTTCAAGCCATTCCAACAGGATCGACAATCAAGACGACAAAATCGATGTTCTGGAAGACCGATTGACCGATCTTGAAATGAAAGTGGCGCGGTTTCAAAAATTAACGGAGATACTGATGGAATTCATTGGAGAACGTCTTGAACTGGATGAGGATGATGTTTCCGAGTTTATGGAGGACGTTACAGATATTTTCAAATCCGAGGCTAAAACATCGGGTGACTATGTCAAATGCTTGTTCTGCCACAAACAGACATTACGTTTTCTGAAAGATTGCATACACTGCCATGAAATCAACATTCGTTTCAAAGATCCGGTTGACAGATTTTTGAAAACAGGAAAATTTCCATGAATGACTCCCACTTCATGCCGTTAAAGCCTATCCCCATCAAAGACCGGGTGTCTTTGATATTCGTGTATTACGGCCTGATCGACGTGAAAGACGGGGCCTTTGTGGTGGTGGATGACGTGAACGGTGAACGAAAACACATTCCCGTGGGTTCGGTGGCCTGCATCATGCTGGAGCCCGGAACTCGGATCAGCCATGCCGCCGTGAAACTTGCGGCAACCACGGGTACGCTGCTGATCTGGGTGGGCGAAGCGGGTGTGCGCCTTTATTCTGCGGGGCAACCGGGCGGGGCGAGGTCTGACAAGCTGCTTTATCAGGCGAAACTCGCCCTGGATGAAAATCTGAGATTGAAGGTGGTGCGGCGGATGTTTGAAATCCGGTTCGGTGAAAAACCGCCGGAGCGCCGGAGTGTTGATCAGCTTCGGGGCATTGAGGGTATCCGGGTGAAAAAAATCTACGAAATGATGGCCAAACAGTACAATGTCCCGTGGAAAGGCCGGAACTACGATCCAAAAAACTGGAATTCCGGCGATCTGGTGAACAAGTGCCTGAGTTCAGCCACATCATGTCTTTATGGAGTCACCGAAGCGGCCATTCTCGCCGCCGGTTACGCACCTGCCGTGGGTTTTCTTCATTCGGGAAAACCTCTTTCCTTTGTTTATGATATTGCGGATATTTACAAGTTTGATACGGTGGTTCCGGTTGCCTTTCAGGTCGCTTCCAAAAATCCGGCCCAGCCGGACAGGCAAGTGAGGCTCGCCTGCCGCGATGTTTTCAGGCAAACCCGTTTACTGCAAAAAATCATTCCGGGCATCGAGGATATTCTGGCCGCCGGTGGAATCACACCCCCGCCTCCACCTGCGGACGCCCAGCCTCCGGCCATACCGGAACCGGAAAACATAGGGGATGAGGGACACAGGAGCGGATGATATGGGCATGCTGGTGGTGGTGACCGAAGCCGTTCCCCCAAGATTGAGGGGACGTCTGGCTGTCTGGCTGCTTGAAATCAGGGCCGGGGTCTATGTGGGCGACGTATCACGAAGAATCCGGGAAATGATCTGGAACCAGATCGTCAACCTCGCCGAAGACGGCAACGTGGCCATGGCCTGGGCCGCCCCCAGCGAATCAGGGTTTGATTTCCAGACCTATGGCAAAAACCGCCGTGTTCCCATCGACTATGACGGGCTTCGGCTAGTTTCATTTCTTCCACCGGAACAATGCGACCAAAACATCAGGATCGACAAAAAAAATTCTAACATAAAAAAACCGGCTCTTTGACAACTTGGATGATAATGATAAAAAATTTCAAAAAAATCGGTAAAAAAAACATCATTAAAAAAATAATTTGAAAACAAAGACTTCCAGGAAGTCCGTTCCCCACGCCTGTGGGGATGAACCGCAAAATAAACAGAATAATAATAGAAGGCCTAACCGTTCCCCACGCCTGTGGGGATGAACCTCATTTAAGCCTCTTTATTGATGGATAACAGCACCGTTCCCCACGCCTGTGGGGATGAACCGCCGACGCAATTGTCGAGCGATGCTTGTTCGAGCCGTTCCCCACGCCTGTGGGGATGAACCGCCCAATACAATCGGATTATCTGTCAGCCTGTACCGTTCCCCACGCCTGTGGGGATGAACCGCGCATGAATTATGTGTTGAAATGTGGAATTTGCCGTTCCCCACGCCTGTGGGGATGAACCGGCCGGGAATGTATGGTTGACGGAATAAAATGGCCGTTCCCCACGCCTGTGGGGATGAACCGTGGTCAACCGTTTGTTCCAGATGTGTTATTAGCCGTTCCCCACGCCTGTGGGGATGAACCGAGATAAAGAACAATATCCTGGTGCGTTTATTCCCGTTCCCCACGCCTGTGGGGATGAACCGTATGGATTACGGATATTCAAATTGGACTGTTGCCGTTCCCCACGCCTGTGGGGATGAACCGTTTCTTTAGAATATTCAAACACAATACAATGACCGTTCCCCACGCCTGTGGGGATGAACCGTATTTGATTTAAATGGAATTGAAACAATTTTACCGTTCCCCACGCCTGTGGGGATGAACCGAAATATCAGGGAGCCGTTTCAAAGGTTATTTCCCGTTCCCCACGCCTGTGGGGATGAACCGGGAGATGAGTAAAAAATTTAAGACAAATGTTTCCGTTCCCCACGCCTGTGGGGATGAACCGGGTTGCATCAACTCTTGGTAGACAAATTCCCACCGTTCCCCACGCCTGTGGGGATGAACCGACGATACAAATGAAATTGAAGTTATTTTTAATCCGTTCCCCACGCCTGTGGGGATGAACCGTCCAATATCTATGGGTATAGAAATTCCAAAAACCGTTCCCCACGCCTGTGGGGATGAACCGTTTTAGTTGTTGTCTTAGATTCTGATAATGAACCGTTCCCCACGCCTGTGGGGATGAACCGATAAATTAGTTAATGAGAAAAAAACTTTATATCCGTTCCCCACGCCTGTGGGGATGAACCGATTCAAGCTGGATCTTTAACCATAGGCGTATTCCGTTCCCCACGCCTGTGGGGATGAACCGTGTTGACAATCAACCCGCGCCTACAGCTTACGCCGTTCCCCACGCCTGTGGGGATGAACCGACGCCGGTGTGGAGGTGGTTTAAATGGCGAACCCGTTCCCCACGCCTGTGGGGATGAACCGCTTGTGAGGCCGATCATGGTGATGAAAGATGACCGTTCCCCACGCCTGTGGGGATGAACCGACTTGGGCTTAATAGCGCGACTGCATGCGATGCCGTTCCCCACGCCTGTGGGGATGAACCGCTGTTTTGTCTGGCTTTCCAGCATCGAAAGGACCGTTCCCCACGCCTGTGGGGATGAACCGTTCTGTCTTCACCGTTTCGCTTACTTCATCCCCCGTTCCCCACGCCTGTGGGGATGAACCGAATTTTCAGACCTTGCAAAAAAACATTTCGGCCCGTTCCCCACGCCTGTGGGGATGAACCGGTTTTTACATAACACACCCCTTGACAACCCCACCGTTCCCCACGCCTGTGGGGATGAACCGCTTGATGCCGCGATCACAACCCAACGTGAAAACCGTTCCCCACGCCTGTGGGGATGAACCGAAAACGCCTTGAGTTTGAGTCTTCCGGCGAACCCGTTCCCCACGCCTGTGGGGATGAACCGCATGAGAAAAGACGCAGACGCCATTATCTCAACCGTTCCCCACGCCTGTGGGGATGAACCGGGCGACATCAAGCTACGTTACAGATTATGGACCCGTTCCCCACGCCTGTGGGGATGAACCGATATTATTCAGAGGGTTTTGAAGCGAAAGTTTCCGTTCCCCACGCCTGTGGGGATGAACCGCCATTGATTCTTTTTCTTGTTTGGCTTGGCGACCGTTCCCCACGCCTGTGGGGATGAACCGCCATGGGTTGTTTTTTTGTTATCTGATGTAAACCGTTCCCCACGCCTGTGGGGATGAACCGCTGTTGCCATGTCGGAGTGTATCGGCAGTTATCCGTTCCCCACGCCTGTGGGGATGAACCGTCAACAAATTATGAATATATTTGTGTTAATCGCCGTTCCCCACGCCTGTGGGGATGAACCGTGTATCTGAGTTGTTGCGGCGTACAGTCAGGTGCCGTTCCCCACGCCTGTGGGGATGAACCGTTTTGACATGGCCGATTCAATGGGGCGTTTTTCCGTTCCCCACGCCTGTGGGGATGAACCGCCGGAAAGAAGGTAGCGCGGGCCGGGTGGAATCCGTTCCCCACGCCTGTGGGGATGAACCGAATCCTGGGTTCCCGGAAAGAATGACCAGTTTCCGTTCCCCACGCCTGTGGGGATGAACCGGGTTCGCTGTCCAGGATATAGCGGATTTCAAGCCGTTCCCCACGCCTGTGGGGATGAACCGAAATGAAGCTCGAAATAAAAAAAGCCGAACTACCGTTCCCCACGCCTGTGGGGATGAACCGTCTGCGCCTACCCACCCCGATTTTCCATTCGCCCGTTCCCCACGCCTGTGGGGATGAACCGCGCCGGTCGTGGTTTTTCAATCGGAGACGAAACCGTTCCCCACGCCTGTGGGGATGAACCGTTGATCGATATCAGATTGTGATGGATCCATTGCCGTTCCCCACGCCTGTGGGGATGAACCGCATTTTCATAACAACTGGGGACGAATTTATCACCGTTCCCCACGCCTGTGGGGATGAACCGCTCGACCCGTTTGCATCGATCGAGGATCTGGCCCGTTCCCCACGCCTGTGGGGATGAACCGGGAATGAGACAAAATATGAACGACAAAATGATCCGTTCCCCACGCCTGTGGGGATGAACCGCGCCGTTATAAAGGGCATTATTAGAGCATTTTCCGTTCCCCACGCCTGTGGGGATGAACCGCCTTTTGATGTTACCCTGAAGAATTGTGGTACCCGTTCCCCACGCCTGTGGGGATGAACCGTTTCGACCGGCTGTCAAGCTTCGTTTTCTTCCCCGTTCCCCACGCCTGTGGGGATGAACCGTCCCATAGTTCTGTTCAGCCTTGGTGCGCCAACCCGTTCCCCACGCCTGTGGGGATGAACCGCCGACGACCAGATCGATATCTGGAACATTGTTCCGTTCCCCACGCCTGTGGGGATGAACCGCCCTGGGGATCCGCTGATGCCGACCGAAATCGCCGTTCCCCACGCCTGTGGGGATGAACCGACCTGCCCCAATTTTGATATGAACGCATTCCGCCGTTCCCCACGCCTGTGGGGATGAACCGCTCCCCGAGAGACGCACTCGCTCTCCTACGCTCCGTTCCCCACGCCTGTGGGGATGAACCGACACCTATGACGACGGCAAGGTGGCCCTTGAACCGTTCCCCACGCCTGTGGGGATGAACCGGATACGACAAGACGGCCTGTGAACTTTACAACCCGTTCCCCACGCCTGTGGGGATGAACCGGCCGTTATTAAGAGACATTCCCCGCTCAACAGCCGTTCCCCACGCCTGTGGGGATGAACCGGGTTTCCACCAGATTCGCCGCTTGTCGCTTAGCCGTTCCCCACGCCTGTGGGGATGAACCGCCCAAGCGCATGACGCTGATGCTCTGGTATGACCGTTCCCCACGCCTGTGGGGATGAACCGCCGGGCCTTGTCATCGTCCGTCCCAAGATACGCCGTTCCCCACGCCTGTGGGGATGAACCGGGTTAAACAACATTTTTTATTGGGCAAAAACTCCGTTCCCCACGCCTGTGGGGATGAACCGCGGGACCCCACGGTGGGGCTTTATATTTATTCCCGTTCCCCACGCCTGTGGGGATGAACCGGCCGGAAACGACGGCTTTGTGCTGGCGGATACCCGTTCCCCACGCCTGTGGGGATGAACCGGATGATTGGGAAAACATCAAAAAAAGGTCACGCCGTTCCCCACGCCTGTGGGGATGAACCGGGATGGTATTACCGCGTTCCATTTGATTACAACCGTTCCCCACGCCTGTGGGGATGAACCGTTGACGGTTACAATGTTATAATCCCATGTGGACCGTTCCCCACGCCTGTGGGGATGAACCGAATGTGGAGTTTGCGAGAGAGATATTTTGGTACCGTTCCCCACGCCTGTGGGGATGAACCGCTTGCCATTTTTTATCCTTTATAAATTTAGTACCGTTCCCCACGCCTGTGGGGATGAACCTTTTCCGTATCGTTTCAACGTTGGCATTATTTCCCGTTCCCCACGCCTGTGGGGATGAACCGAACATGGGCAGGATGGAAGGATTAAGAAATAACCGTTCCCCACGCCTGTGGGGATGAACCGGCCTTTTTGCTTTCAGCTTCAAAGCATAATTGCCGTTCCCCACGCCTGTGGGGATGAACCGACCGATTCCGCATCCTACAGACGTGGAGTATACCGTTCCCCACGCCTGTGGGGATGAACCGTTTCTTTATAGCCTCTTCCGATGCTGTTTTGACCGTTCCCCACGCCTGTGGGGATGAACCGAACGGTTTTGTTTAGACACGCAGAAAAAACAGCCGTTCCCCACGCCTGTGGGGATGAACCTGAAAGCCCGGTAAAAGTGGCCCAATCTATTTGAATAGCCGTTCCCCACGCCTGTGGGGATGAACCGTATTCAACAGAGAGCGGATGAGTTAAGAGACCCCGTTCCCCACGCCTGTGGGGATGAACCGATGGATTTTATCGGGTGAAAATTGAAAATGAACCGTTCCCCACGCCTGTGGGGATGAACCGCCCCAAAAAACATTTCTATCCCATTGGGATATCCGTTCCCCACGCCTGTGGGGATGAACCGCCAGCGAAAAGACGAATTGGGACGGCCAGGACCCGTTCCCCACGCCTGTGGGGATGAACCGGAGGCTTCGAAAAGCGGTTCCACGGATTTTTTCCGTTCCCCACGCCTGTGGGGATGAACCGGTCGCATCGCTCAAGGACCGTGTCGCAACGACCCGTTCCCCACGCCTGTGGGGATGAACCGTTGTGGAAATTTTGTGTTGTCGATCTCTGGATCCGTTCCCCACGCCTGTGGGGATGAACCGTTTATGGTTTTAGACTTTACGCGCCCCGTTGACCGTTCCCCACGCCTGTGGGGATGAACCGTTGTATACCATTTAAAAAATCCGTGACTTGCTCCGTTCCCCACGCCTGTGGGGATGAACCGCCGGACCGGGACATCGCCAATTCGTACATCACCCGTTCCCCACGCCTGTGGGGATGAACCGGATCGGGGCTGTATGACGACAGTGGCAAACAACCGTTCCCCACGCCTGTGGGGATGAACCGGTCGGCACCACGCCCGTGGCGGCCAGTTTTTTCCGTTCCCCACGCCTGTGGGGATGAACCGCTCGCCGGATGGCGTCCGGGTGAGCGGCATCACCGTTCCCCACGCCTGTGGGGATGAACCGTTATAAATGGCAATGAGAATTCTGCTTTAGTGCCGTTCCCCACGCCTGTGGGGATGAACCGAAATGGAGGACCGCGTGGGGGCTGATGATCTGCCGTTCCCCACGCCTGTGGGGATGAACCGCCCCCAGATCCGGATAGGTGCGTCAGACTCGCCCGTTCCCCACGCCTGTGGGGGGAGTTCCGGGGACACCAGGAGTTCCGGGGACACCATACTTAATTACGGTCGCCCCCCGCGCGGGGTAATGCTTTTGGCTTAAGAGATGGGCTCGGCTTCGCCTTTGCCCATCCATCGGGTTACGGGTTGTCATTCCGGGAAGCCCTGATTTTTCAGGTCGATCATGTTCAAAAATGTGTGTTTTCCGCAATGCAGACCGACCCGGAATACATACCCGTAAAGGACATGATCCACGATCTTTTGGAAAACTGATTCCTGTTCCGGCATGGATTCCGGGTCGGCTTCGGATGTCGAACGGTTTCGTTTGGCCAAATCCTACACATGTTCAAGCGATCAAAGTTATCGGAGACCGCCCGGTATGACAAAGCTGGAGGCTGTGGATCGACCTGAATCAATACCGTTCAAAACATATCCGGGTTTGACCTTTAAACGTCAGGATGTTATACGATTCGGCAAAATCACATTCATTATGAATATCATTTGACATGCCACAGAGCCGGGTCATTCTGTCATTTTATGATACAATCAGCATCGATCTTTTTTCAGCCCTTCGACTCTTTCTTGTCTGGCAAACTGTTTCGATCCTGAACCCAATAATCCGTGGTATTGCATTGATGATTCATAAAAGGGCATAAGAAAAACAGACAGCGACCACCAGAGGAACAGAAAATGACCGCAGCATGGAATGTTGATCATTTCAATCAGACATGGAACCGCTTTGAATCAAACGGACAGGCAGTATACATAAGCCGGGACAGCGCAGACTGGTTCGCTCCCAATGAAAAAGGAGACGCCATTCTGTCCGCTCTCAGAAAATCCCAGGATACGTCAACTGAACCAATGAGCCGTCTCTTTCTGTCCCGTCTCCCCAGGGCCGCGAACAAGCCATACGACGGAACAAGCCGCATCCGATACAACGGAAGCCTGAAAGAACTCTGGTTCCACATCACCAACCGCTGCAATCTGGCCTGTTCGCATTGCCTTTTTTCATCATCACCCGCAGAAACGCTGGAGCTTGAAGGGCGGAAAATCCTCACCCTTGCCGAAGAAGGCTATGATGCCGGTTGCCGTCTTTTCGCACTCACCGGCGGCGAGCCCCTGGTTCATCCCCACATCGACATGCTCGTTCCATCGCTTCTGAAACTTCCGGGCAGCCATGTGGCCATGCTCACCAACGGCCTGGAGGCGGTTCCCTTTGTTCAGCGGCACAACCCGGACCCGCATTTTTTCCACCTTCAGATCAGCGTGGACGGCATGGAAACGAACCATGACGCCATCCGTTCAAAGGGAAGTTTCAAAAAGCTCACCCGGACTCTTGAAACACTGAAAAAACGGTCATTTCCCTTCACGCTTTCCATGTGCGTGACCCGTGGCAACGTGCACGACATGCCGGCCTTTGTGGACTATGCCGCCACAATGGGCGCGTCCAATGTCCATTTCATGTGGTATTTCATCCGGGGCCGGGGGGCCACGGCAAACGCGCCCGATTTAGACACCGTGTTTGATCATCTGGTTTCAAGCGCTGACATAGCGAAATCCCTCGGGGTGACCATCGACAACCTGGAAGCCCTGAAAACCCAGGTTTTCGCAGCCCCAGGAACGATTCACGACGGATCGTCGGCAGGCCTGGAATCCCTGGCCGTCGGCCCTTGCGGCAACATGTATCCATCCGCCGCCCTTGTGGGGGTCAAGGAACTGGCCTGGCCTGTCCGTGAAAGCCTGATGGCGTCATACCGCGAGAACCCTGTTTTCCGATCGATCCGCTCTGAATCCGTGGCCAGCGTCGCATACCCGTTCCGCTACATTCTGGGCGGGGGAGACCTGGACCAGTGTTATATCCATAACGGATCGTTTATGGGTCATGATCCGTATCAGGCCCTTCATGAGCGGCTGGTCCTCTGGCTGATCGCCCAGGAGACCGCCAGAATCAGCCCGACGGACAATCCTGCCGTTCTGCTCCGGACGGGTGACATCCTTGAAAGCTGCGGAGCTCACGGCGATGTGGCTTTTGTCCATACCAACTGCCTTCTGGCCGCGTCCCAGCCCGACAGCCTTGCCTCGGTCAAGGACTTTTATTCGGACGCCGCATCCGAAACCAAAGAGGATATCCTGAACCCGGTCTGTTACGAACCGTCCCTTCTTTCCCATATCCCTCACGCGTTCCGCTTCAGGGGGTACGGTTGCGGAAGCCCGGTTCTCGACGCGGACATCCGGGACGGTGAGCATGTCGCGGATCTGGGGGCCGGCCGGGGCGTGGAGTGTTTCATCGCGGCGCGCCTTGCAGGAAAAGAAGGGAAAGTCACCGGTGTGGACATGCTGGACCCCATGTTGGCCATAGCTGAAACAGCCCGGTTCCAGGTGGAAAAAAACCTGGGGTATTCCACCCTCTCGTTTAAAAAAGGCTATCTTGAGAATCTTCCCTTAAAAGATGATTCGACGGATGTGGTGATCTCCAACTGCGTGATGAATCTCTCGGTCCATAAAATCAAAGCTTTTGCTGAGATATTCCGTGTTCTCAAGCCCGGAGGACGGCTTGTGATCTCCGACGTGGTCTGTGAAACCGAACCCGGCCCCTTCATCCGGAACGACGAAACCCTCAAAGGAGAGTGCATCGCCGGTTCGCTGACGGAAACACGGCTGATGGCGATTCTCGAAAACACCGGATTCACAGCCACGACCCTCATCAAGCGTTTTCCATACAGAAACGTGAACGGGCACATGTTTTACTCGTTGACGTACCGGGCGGTCAAACCTTGCGGATACGGTACGGTCAACGCCATGTACCGTGGTCCCCTTCCCTTTCTTGTCACGGAAAAAGGCGAGATCCTGCCCAAAGGCCAGCGCATGGACATCGACGGCGATCTTGCCGGTTCTCTGGGCGACCAAATATTCATCATGGATGAAACAGGCAGCGTCACCAACATAGAGGCGGAAAACACCTGCGCCTGTTACCGTGCACCGGAACAGAGTGCCACGACAGAGGCGGTTGCCTTCACGTCAGCGGAATCCGATCCGAAACAAAACGTCAACTGCATGGTCTGCGGCTCGTATCTTGTGTATGAGAATTTCGAAACCCATAGGCGTTGTCATTACTGCGGTGAGGTTTTCAGCACCCTTGCGGCCTGCAGTTCCGGCCATTTTGTCTGCGACAGCTGCCACGCGAAAGACGCACTTGACGTCATCCGCCATATCTGCCTTACAACGGACGAAACAGACCTTCTGAAACTTTTCGAACAGATCAGACGGCATCCGGCCGTTCCCATGCACGGCCCGGAATACCACGCCATGATTCCCGGTATCATCCTGGCCTGTTACCGGAATTCCGGGGGTAAAATCACCAAGGACACCATTCTTGACGGCATATCAAGGGGAAGCACCGTGGCCGGCGGTTTTTGCGGTTTCATGGGGATCTGCGGTGCCGCTGTCGGGCTTGGGGCCGCGTTCAGTCTCATTCTTGAAGCCAATCCCCTGAAGGGAAAGGAACGGCAATGGGTTCAGACCGCTGTCCAGAAAACATTGAAGGACATCGGGGACCTCAACGCGGCAAGGTGCTGTCAGCGGGACGGATCTATCGCCCTCAAAAAAGCGGCGGAACTTTCGGAAGAGCTTCTGGGTATTCCCCTTAAAGCCGAATATCAGCTGGTGTGCCGCCAGAGGCACATGAACAGGGAATGCCCGGGATCACTGTGTCCCCTTTTTGGAAAATCGGAAAAAAAAGATCTTTTCATCATGGTTTGAATCGTATTATCCTTTAAGTCAAAAATAGTGATCAAGGAAACACTTATGGACCCCGAAGAACCCCAGAGTACAAAACGCACTGTGAACAAAGCCAAGGAATCCATAACCGAACCCCAGAAAAAACCGGCGATCAGGCTCCGCCAGATGGAGATCGACGATCTGGCCCAGGTTTACCATCTCGGTGAAAACCTGTTCAAAGCCGATGAAACCCCCACCATGTACCGGACCTGGGACCCGTTTGAAGTCACCACACTGTTCAACAGTGACACGGAGTTCTGCCTGGTGGCCGAAGACGAGGAAGAAAACCTGGTGGGCTTCGCCCTTGGAACCACCATCATCAAAGAGCATTCCGCCTGGAAATACGGATACCTGATCTGGCTGGGGGTCGAACCCTCGTACCAGAGCCGGGGCGTGGCCGACAAACTGTTCAACCGGTTCAAGGACCTGATGCTGAAAGAAGGGGTCCGCATGCTCATGGTGGACACACCGGCTGAAAACAAAAGGGGGTTGCGGTTCTTTGAAAAAATGGGTTTCGGTCCGCCACGGCCCCATGTCTACCTCACCCTCAATCTGGCGGCGGACCAGCAAAAACTGAAAATGAAAAGCCAGTCCAACGGCAACGGGAATGGAAACGGAAACGGCCATTCCCATCTTGTGGTCCTCAAAAAAGACTCCGCGTGAGGTCTCCATGATCGACATTTCGCGCCTGAAAAAACTGCTGTTCCGCCTCATCGATATCTACAGCCCGTCAGGGAAAGAAGAGGAGATCCTTGCCTACCTCAAAGGCTATCTGAAAAGGCAGGGGCTTGACGTCCGCAGCCAGCCGGTGGATGAACACCGTTACAACCTGATTGTCACGCCCAGGACCGCTGAAATCCAAATGGCCTTCATCGGTCATCTGGACACGGTGACCGCCTATGATCTGGAACACTACAACGCCGTGGAAAAAGAAGGAGAAATCGTTGGCCTTGGCGCGGCGGACATGAAGGGCGGGTGTGCGGCCATGATCGAAGCGTTTGTAAGCATGCGTCAATGCCTGGGTCCTGACATGCCTTTCGCGCTTTGCCTGGTGGTGGGCGAGGAGGAAACAGGAGACGGCGCGGCTCAGCTCATGCGGGAATACCGTTTTCCCTGGGCGCTCATAGGCGAACCCACGGACCTTGTCCCCTGTTTCAGGAGTTACGGTTACATCGAAAGCCAGATCAACACCGTGGGGAAACGCCAGCACGCCAGTCTTGCAGGCCGAAAACAGAACGCGGTGGAAACCCTGCTTGGCGGCCTTCTCCGTTTCACAAACCATATGGAGCACAAACGACCCGAACTGATTTACAACATCAGGGACCTCGTCACGCCCCCCGCAGGTTTCGCCGTTCCCGAGTATTGTGAGGCCTGGATCGACATCCACGTCCCCCCGGAATCGGCCATCGGGACGGTCATCACCGAAATCGAAGACGTGGTTTCGGAAAAATCCGATGAAAACACCGGCATATCCGTCCGGTTCAGAACCGAAACCATCGACTCCGGTTACGATCTCCCCATTAGCGGAAAGACCATCGACATCGTGAAAGCGGTGTACAGCGAGCACGGTCTTTCTTTTAAGCCCAACGCGTTTCCAAGTCACTCCGACGCCAACCAGATTTTCTCTTCAGGAGCCAAACCGCTGATCCTGGGGCCCGGCCACCTTGAAAAAGCCCATGCCCAGGATGAATCCGTTCCTTTTGATCAGGTGGTGAAAGCCGCTGAAATCTATGGTTCCCTGATGAAAAAAATTGTGGAATGATACCCGGATAAAGACCACCGACTAGTGATACACTGCCGCGGCCTGTCAATACAGCGTTTCCGGCCGGAAAGCCGCGTCTTTTCTATTGACTGCTTCAGGATTGGTTGTTAATATTGGCAAAAATTAAAAACGCTTATCATTGACCTGTGCTTTAAAGAAACCCCAATACATCGTGCCGTATCAAAGATGTAGGAATATTATTCCAGCAAAAGGAGAAACGATGACAGTCGATAAAACCCCAAAAAAACGTGAAAAAGAACTCGAAGAGGCCGCCGCTCAGATCTTGTCGCACCAGTCCCGCAACTCCGAGGGATCTTTCACCGAAACATCTCTGGACGGCATGGCGGTAGGAATTGACATCGGGACTTCCAAAATCGTTCTTGCCGAGCAGACGGGCCCACGGAACCGGTTTACATCCCAGACCAACGCCTTTATCACGGTCCAGAATTCCAAATTCACCCGGAGCATCCTCAAACAGAACAAAATCAATCACTATGTCACCGGTGACAACCTGATCGTCTACGGTGACGGGGCCGAGGTGTTCGGCAACATGCTGAACGCGGAAACACGCCGCCCCATGCGTCACGGCGTGCTGAACCCCAAGGAAGGAAGCGCCATCGAAATCATCAAAGGAATCCTGGACGACCTGGTTCCTCCGCCGCCCAAAGACGGAGCCCATCTGTGCTTTTCCGTGCCCGGCGCTTCCAATGATTCTGAAACAAGCATCATCTACCACGAAGCGGTGCTCAAACGTCATCTGGATGAAAAAGGCTACAACGCCCGGAGCATCAACGAAGGCCTTGCCATCGTGTTCAGCGAACTTGAAGACGAGAATTTCACAGGCATCGGCATCAGCGCGGGCGGAGGCATGTGCAACGTATGCCTCGCTTTCCTTTCCGTTCCCGTGTTTTCGTTCAGCATCATCAAAGGCGGCGACTACATCGACGACTCCGTGGCGTCCGTCACCGGCGAAGTGAGTACCCGTGTCCGCCATATCAAGGAAGAGGAATTCGATTTCAGACGAAGTCCCAGAAATGAAGTTGAAGACGCGCTGTGCATCTATTACGACGATCTCATCAAAACACTTGTTCAGAAACTCAAGGCGACCATCAGCAAAACATCCAAAATTCCCAAGATGGACAAACCCATTCCCATCATTCTGAGCGGCGGAACCGTGAAACCGGCGGGTTTCCTTGAACGTTTCCAGTCTTTTGTGATCAAGGAAAAATTCCCCATCGACATCAGCTACATCCGTCTGGCCGAAGATCCGCTGAACGCCACGGCCAAAGGTGCACTGATCGCTGCCATGTCCGAAGAATAAAAGGCCGGAGAGTCGCTGAGTCAGGCCCTTCCTTAAAGGGCTCTGCACCGGCTGAAGCCTGCAGGTCGGGCTCACGCCCTGCTTATACCCGGTAAATATGTGTACGGTAAGAATACGTCAGTCTCTCGTAGGTCGGGTTCTCGGAACGAAACCCGACAAATGGCCCGATCCTTTAAATAATCGGTCGTTTATTCTGTATCAGTGGTCAACTTTAAATAGGACAAAACCGTTGTCGCAATGGCCACCACTCGTCGGATTTCGTTCCTCTATCCGACCTACTTAGTGGGCAAACTTTGAATCATCTTTCGAAAGCATTGAGATTCAAAGGGTGTCTACTTTTTAGGCCGACAAGATTTTTTGTTATGCAGACTAGTGAGGTATAAGCAGGAAAAATGCCCGCCCTGCAGCGCCAATAAAGGCATTGAGAAGAGGGTTTTCGCATCCGGTTGAAAGACATTAGCAGGTTATGAATCAATTCCCGGCGCAGACGCTGCCCTCCAAAAAATTCATGGATATCCTCGGCGAATACGCCGGGCAGATCACCCCTCCCGCCCTGAAGCTGAAGCTGATCAGCAGAGTCATAGAAAAATACAGTAACGAGTCGAAATTTTACTACAAATTCATTCCCCAGTTTGACGAGATCGTCGTCAGAAGATTGATTCACAAAGAATTTCAGGCCATCAAACCAGGGACAAAGGTGTCGTTCCAAGATTTCATCACACCGGGGAGGTTTAAAAGCTATCAGCGCCTGCTCTGGAACCTTTACCCGTTTCGCCGGTCCGTTTTCAGTGTTTTTTTTGTGCTTTTTTTATGTTTGTCGATCTGGGGTGTGAACAGCCTGGCCCATGCTTACATGCACGCTGCGGCATTGCGCAAGGCCAGTGCCGGAAAAATCCTTGACGAAGTCGTAAAGAACCCCGATCCCATCTGGCTGGTGGAGCAGTCTGAAGACCTTGAAGTGTACAGCAACCGTCTTCGAATCATCACATCGGAAACGGTCAGCCATGTGGAACGGAATTATCTGGTCTTTCCAAAATCCTTGAACCAGCTTCCGGGTGTTGAAAAAACCACGAACCATATCAAAGGGATACTGTATCATTCCTCGGAAAGCGACATCCTGCCCTTAAGCGAAAAGCTCAACAACAACATTAAGAAATCCAGCATGCAGCTGTTGAAATATGTGCAGAGAATCAAAAGCTACAATTATCTCATCGACCGGTACGGCCGCGTTTACCGGATCATCCCTGACAGCCAGGCCGCGTTTCATGCCGGAAACTCCATCTGGGCCGATGATGAAACCATCTATCTGAACCTGAATCACGCGTTCATAGGCATCTGTTTCGAAGGCAGGGATTTCGCGCCCAAGGGCCTGGGAATCACCGCAAAAGATCATTCCAGCATCAACGACGTTCAGATCAAGTCCGCCAGGGAACTGACGGACTGGCTTCGGTTTAAATATAAAATCAATGAAATGAATTGCGTCTCCCACGGCCTGACCTCCATCAACCCCACTAAAAAACTGATCGGATACCACATGGACCTGGCCAAGGGCTTTCCCTTTTCGAAAATGGGGCTCAGCGATAAATACAACGTCCCTCTTCCTTCCATGGTTCTTTTCGGATTTACCTATGACGATTATTATCTCAGTGTATTCAAAAACAGGCTGTGTGAGGGAATCAGGATTTCGGAAAAAAAAATCCAGGAAAAAGCCGGATCGAACCATCTGAATGCGGGAGAATACCGGCGGATTCTGAACAATCGCTTTTCCGTTCTCTCAGCCTGGCAGGCGCTGATCGAAAAGGAAAACCCCGCCCTTTCCTCCCAGAGCACCATGCATGCCATGGGAGGGGAAACGGAAGTCCGGTCATCCAGGAAACGGTTGCGCTACGAATTCGATTATCTCAAAAGGTACAGGTGATATTTAAGAATCGGATTTGGGCGAACAGACCACGGACCGCATAATCTTGTTGCTTTCCGACAGGCCCCTGTCACAGAAATCACCCAGGAATTCACGGATGTCCCCGAGAAAATCAAGGCCTGCCGATCTGTTTCCGGTAAGCAGATTCCTTTTACCTTCATCCACTGTTTCGAGAAATGTTTTAAGAACGTCTTCCACATATGGATTTCCTCCGACCAGGGTCACATATAAATCAGGATCCTGGGCGAAAAGTCTTCCGATAAGATCGTTCTTGAGTTTAAAGATCGGTGTTGAATAGGGACCTGCGTCGGCAGGCGACATGTTCAGCTTCTGAAGGGTCCGGCCCATACAGATGGTGAGAAAATGGGTAAGCCCCTGGGCCACGGCCATGGCCCTGTCGTGATCTTCAGGAAGCATGGTGGACACCACGGCCCCTTCGCGCTTGAATTCCGCTTCGATCCAGCGATACCATCGCTCGCCCCTGGCCGGGCATAGAATGATGTTCTGGCCTTGTATGGATTCGGTATGGGGGCCGAACATGGGATGAGTTCCCACCACCTCCGCTTCGGTGCATTCAGCCATTTTTTTCACGATGCGCTGTTTGAGCGAACAGAAATCCATCAGGGCCTTGTGAGGCGGAATAAAGGGGCCGATGTCCTCGCAGATGTGAAGGGAAGATTCCTCGGGCGTGCTCAAAATGATCACATCGCTCTGATCCACAAGGCCACGGTACGTCAGTTCCGTTGTACGTCCCGCGATCAGGACTCTGTGGCCGGCTCGGACAAACAGACGCTCGAACAGTCGGCCCATGCCACCGGTTCCGCCGATGATTCCCACGGTCACCTGATTCATGAAATCGCCTTTTGCCTGAGGTAGTGGTCCGCGAGAACGATGCCCGTCATGGATGCACAGACCACGTTGATGCGTGGAATCGGCGACACGTCGTGACGTCCGTCGGTTTTGATCACGGCGGGTTTGTTGTCCATGTCGATGGTGTTCTGTGGAATGTTCAGTGAGGGTATGGGTTTCACCGCCACACGGGCGATAATGGTGTCACCGTTCGATATGCCTCCCAGAATACCCCCGGCGTTGTTCGTGACAAAGCCATCAGGCGATATGGGATCGTTGTTGGTGAGCCCGGTTTTTCTCGGCGCTTCGAAACCGCTGCCGATTTCCACACCTTTCACGGCCCCGATGCTCATCAGCGCCTTGGCCAGATCCGCGTCCAGCTTGTCGAAAACGGGATCTCCCAGCCCCATGGGAACGCCGGTGGCCACGATCTCGACAATGCCGCCGATGGAATCTCCGGCAGCTTTGATTTCTGCGGCCCGGATGCCCATGGCCTTGGCGGCTTCGGCGTCAGGACAGAAAAACGGGTTGTTGTCGATCTCTGAAAGATCCCTTTTTTCCGCACGAACACCGCCCAGTTCGATGGTGTACGCCACGATCTTGATGTTCACGCGGTTTAAAAGCTCAAAAGCCACGGCTCCTGCGGCGACACGCGCCACGGTTTCGCGGCCTGAAGCCCTTCCACCGCCCCTGTGATCCCTGATGCCGAATTTGGACTGCCAGGTGATGTCGCCGTGGCCGGGTCGGTACAACCTTGAATTTTCAGAATAATCATGGGACCTCTGATCCTTGTTTTTCACCATGATCATGATGGGTGTGCCAGTTGTTTTCCCTTCAAAAACCCCGGACATGATCACGGCCTGATCCGGTTCCTTGCGGCTTGTGCTGGTAACGGCCTTTCCGGGTTTCCGCCGGTCCAGCATGGCCTGGATGATGTCCTCGTTCAGGGGAATCAAGGGAGGACAGCCGTCAATGACAACACCCACACCCTGGCCGTGTGACTCTCCCCAGGTGGTGATTCTGAACATGTTTCCAAATACGTTACCGGGCATGCGGCTCCCCCTTTTATAATGACTTATAACTGACTGAGTTTTTCGAGGATTCGGTCACAGATCTCCTGAACGTTCATCCTGTCTGTTTCTATGGAAAAATCCATGGCTTTCGAATACATGGGTGTTCTGACAGCCAGAGTTTCCCCGATCTCGTCCACCGGCCCTTTTTCCGCCAGGCCCGGCCGCTGATCCCCGGTTTTGACATCCGCCACCATGCGTTCGGCGATGGTTGAAACCTCTGCCTTGAGCCATATGACCGAACCGGAATCCCGCATGGTTTCAATATTTTCATCCCTGAGAATGACTCCGCCACCCGTGGCCACGATCTTACCGTCCATGCGGGACATTTTTTTCAGAATCCGTGTCTCGCTGTTTCTGAATTCATCCCATCCGAAGCGCTGGACGATCTCGGCGACGGTCATTTCCATGTCACTGACAAGGACCTCATCGGCGTCCAGGAAATCCCGGTTGAGCTTTTTGGCAAGCGTCTTCCCCACACTTGTTTTTCCGGTGCAGCGGTATCCGATAAGATAAATGTTTTTCATGCGTAAAGTCCTTCAAAGACCTCCCAGTAATTGGGAAAGGATTTTTTCACACAACCTTCGTCACGAATCACAACACCCGGAACCTTCAATCCCGCGATGGCAAAGCACATGGCCATGCGGTGGTCGTCGTATGTTTCAATTTCCGCGCCCTGATGACGGTTGCCTCCTGTGATCAGAAGCCCCGAATCGGTGGCTCTGGCGTCCACGCCCATTTTGATCAGCTCCGTGGCCACACAGCCCAGACGGTCGCATTCCTTTTCCTTCAGATGAGCCACATTGGTGATTTCCGTGGTTCCTTCCGCAAAAGACGCCACAACGGCCAGAGTGGGAACCACATCGGGCATCACGGACATGTCCACGGTCACGGCTTTGAGGGGACCGCCCTGAACGGCGATACCGTCCTTTTCGTGAAACACCGTACAACCCATTTTTTCAAGCACCTCGGCGAACTTCACATCACCCTGACGCGAATTTTTGCTGATATTTTTCACCTTGATCCGTTTTCCGGTGATGGCCGCGGCCCCCCAGAAATAGCTGGCCTGGGAGCAGTCGGGTTCCACGGCGTAATTTCCGTGACGGTAGCTCTGGCCGCCTTTGACGGAAAAACGGGTGTAGCCGTCACGCCGGACTTCAACACCCAGGCGTTCCATGATGTCCACCGTCATATCCACATAAGGTTTTGAGACAAGATCCTTGATGATGTCAACCTCGATTCCCTGTTTCGTAAGGGGAGCCATGAGAAGGACCGAGGACAGGAACTGGCTGCTGATGCTGCAATCCATGTCCATGTGACCGCCTGCGACTTTGCCTCCCTGGATTTCGATGGGTGGACAGCCGGTGTTTTTCACGGATCTTGAACGGACGCCGATCTGGGCCAGACCGTCCAGCAAATCCTGGATCGGTCGTTCCTGCATGCGCGGCGTTCCGGTGAGGGTGTAGACGCCCTCACCCAAAGCGGCGATTCCGGTGAGAAGACGCATGGACGTTCCGGAGTTGGCGAGATAAATTTCCTTGAACGCCGGTTTCAATTTTCCGTCACAACCGCTGACAGTAAAAATCTCTCCGTCGTCAAGAATGTCCACACCCATGGTGCGAAGGGCTTCAGCCGTTAAAAGGGTATCTTCGCTTCGCAGGCCGTTGGATACCGTGCATGTTCCGTCTGACAGGGCTGTGGCGATGAGCAGGCGGTGTGTGTAGCTTTTGGAACCCGGAACCTGAACATCGCCGTCTTTCACGGGCAGTGTTTTAACATGATACATAGGTTTATTCCATTTTAAGGATAAAAGGTTAAGGTCGTATTCTTAATGTATTGCCTGAATCATGATCACCGGTTCGACAAGGCCTGATACACCACACGGCGCATCAGGTCCACCGGAGCTTTTTCACCGGTCCAGGATTCGAACTGTGAAACCCCCTGATACACAAACATGGACAGGCCGTCAACCGTTGTGCATCCCGTTTTAACCGCTTCGCTCAAAAGCCGGGTTTCCAATGGATTGTAAACGATATCCATGACAACCATAGTGTTGTTAAGGTAGTCCTTAGTCACAGCCATGGAATCCGTATCAGGGGTCATGCCCAGCGGAGTGGTGTTGATAAAAATATCCCCCGGATGTTTCCTGTAATCTGAAAGCGGGTGGTAATCTGCATTCAGATCGGCGGCCAGCCGTTCCCCCTCTTCCTTGATCTGGTTCAGGATCGTTAAACGCCCGCCTTCGGCGAGTATCCCGAAACCAATGGCCCGGGCAGCGCCTCCGGCTCCGGCCATGACCACCTTTTTCCCTTTTATTTCTGTCTTTTCCTTAAGTGCGCTCATGGCACCAAGACAGTCGGAATTGTATCCGTAAAGATACCCGTCCTTGTTGACGATGGTGTTGACCGCGCCGATTTTAAGAGCGGTTTCGTCAATCTCGTCAAGATGGTCCATCACATGGATTTTATGCGGAATGGTGACACTGGCCCCTTTGACGCCCATGGCCCTGATTCCGGCCACAGCTCCGGCAAGATTCTTTTCCTTGACTCCGAAAGCCAGATACACGGCGTTGAGGCCGATATGTTCGAAAGCTGTGTTGTGCATGAGAGGGCTCAGACTGTGGGACACAGGATCTCCCAGAACGCCATAGAGGACTGTTTTGGCATTGATGTCGGATTGCTTCACAGTTCCCCCCTGTTGTACTGCTGCTCACGCGGCTGAATGGGATAGGATCCCAGAATTTTCATGAACAGACAGAGGTGCTTCATCACCATGAGGATCTCCTTGATCTTGTCATCCTCCTGGTGGCCCTCGATGTCCATGATGAAAAAATAGCTCCAGTTTTCGCTTTTCGTGGGACGGGACTCCAGCTTTACCATGTTCACCCCGGCCCGTGCCACAGGTTCAAGGGCTTTAAACAAAGCACCGGGCACATGGGACGTGACGAACATGACGGAGGTTTTGTCTTTCCCGGTCCTTGGCATGTCGTCCTTGCCGATCACCAGGAACCGGGTCTCGTTTTTCGACGAATCCTCGATTTTCGATTCCACGATTTTCAGATTGTGAATCTGGGAAGCCTTGGTGCTTGCGATGGCTGCCGCATCTTTCCGTCCCACGACTTTCTGGGCCGCGTGGGCCGTGCTGCTGCATTCTTCGAGAACGGCATCCGGAATGTTCCTCTGAAGCCAGTTCCGGCACTGTGAAAAGGGCTGCGGATGGGAATAAATCACCTTGATATCGCGGATATCGCCGGTTTCGGACATGAGGTCGTGGGAAATGGCCTGATACCGTTCCGCACAGATTTTCACGTTGGACTCGAAAAGAAGGTCCAGCGTGTGATTCACCGCGCCTTCAATGGAGTTTTCCACAGGCACCACACCGTACTGGCAGGCCCCCCGCTCCACTTCCGCAAAAATTTCGCTGATGTTTTTCTGGGGAAGAAACAGACCGGAGTATTTGAAATGGTTCATGGCCGCAATGTGGGTGTACGTGGCCTCAGGCCCCAGGTAGGCGATCTGGAGCGGCTTCTGGAGTTCACGGGATGCCGCCATGATCACCGAAAAAATGTACTGAAGCACCGTGTTGCTCACCGGACCCTGGTTCAGATCACAGAGCCGTTTCATGATTTCGTTTTCCCGCGACACGTCGAGAACCTGGTTGGCATACCTTTTTTTAAGCTCTCCCACGTCCTGGCTGATGCCAAGCCGCCTGTTGATCAAAGCCACGATATCCGTGTCGATGGTGTCGATGGCGACCCTCAGTTCCTGGAGTTTACGGTAATATTCTTCATCGGGTTTGGGTTTCTGTTCGTTCGTCATGGCTGTATCGTTTGTCGAATCATAGGTTTCAAGAATAAAAAACTGTCATCATCCATAGAATAATTTCAGGGCATCTTATATAAAATGGTCGATAAATCAAGTTTTTTTGTCTGCGCTTCAAGACTCACGAAACAATGACATGAAATGAAGTTGTTCCACATTAAAGTCGATGAATAAGGCGATATGTTGTTTCTTCGGTAAAAATGCCAAACCCCATTGGCAATTGAAGACAACATTTTTATTGGTTATCACATGTTTTACATAAACATATAACGTTCGATACACAGTTTATTGATATTGCGTTCAATCCACCAATCGATGATCAAACCAAACATCTTTTTTTTATTGAACTTATTCGCCCGCACAAAAATTAGCTGCCCTGGCATAATAAATGCTTTTGAGACGAACAACCGTTTTCGTTATCTTCATTTTTTTTGTGACATACATAAAGCATTAATAACAATTATAAGGAGGGCTAAAAAAACACCCAATTATTCTTTTGATATTCAACAAAATCAATAACCCCTAATTGAAAAAAGGAGCTTTACATGAAAAAGAGACTGTTTTTATTATTATCCGCCATGATCGCAAGTGTTTTTATTGCCGGATCAGCCATGGCAGCAACTTCCGTCAGCTGGCTTACACCGGCCGAAGGTTCAACCTATGATGTTGGCACAATCGTCAATCCTACAGGTACTGCAAGTGGAAGCGGAATAACCGGTGGAACCGGTTTGGACCTGATGCTGGTAATCGATGTATCAGGAAGCATGAGCGGATCAGGTATTAACTATGCAAAACAAGCCGCGATCGCACTTATCAATGCACTTCCGGACAACACCACCCAGGTGGGTATAGTTCGGTTCAACAGTGTGGCCGGCACAGTCGCGATGCTTCAGGATCTGACCACCAATAAAGCCTCACTCATTACTGCGGTCAACAGCCTTTCAGCAGGTGGCGGAACTGACATTGGTAGTGGCATCACATTAGCCACTTCTCATTTATTGGGTGCCAATGCTATCGCTGGCCATAGGAAGATGGAGGTTGTCCTTTCCGATGGTTATTCTTCAGGGAATCCCAATGCCGCAGCCCTCGCCGCACGTAATGCAGGCATCACTGTTCATGCCGTTGGTATCCCAGGCCATAACGCAACTCAGATGAGTGGCATTGCCTCCAATGGTGGCGGTATGTACACCAATGTCAGCAATCTCGCAGATCTTGTTGGAATTTTTCAGGGAACTGCTGGAAACCTGGTCGGCCTTGACCATGTGGACATCGAACTTCCTGACGGAACGATGATATACAACATCGCCACAGACGGCTTGGGTAACTTCATCCTTCCCGACTGGGCCATGGAGCTGGGCGTAAACACCTTCACAGCCTATGCATACGGCACAGATGGAACCATGGCAACGGCCGTTCTGAACCTCAACGGAACGTCAGCCCCTGTTCCCGAACCCGCGACCCTGTTCCTTCTGGGTACCGGCCTTGTGGGCCTTACCGGTGCACGGAAAAAAATGAAGAAAAAGTAATGAACGATTGAGGCAAACCCTCGGTCATTAAAAGAACAAAGGCAGGTAATTGATGAATTACCTGCCTTTTTCATTGAATTTCTGAGGTTTTTTTTATAAAGATTTATAACTTTTCTGATTATTCCATCAAAACTTTGGTACAACACTGGGGAGCAAACTGTGAAAAAAAACCGCCTGAACCTCACTCTGACCGCCGGATGCCGTTTTTTTGTTTTAATCCTTCTTCTCTTATGCTTTGAAACCCCAATTTATGCCTTGAGCATCGGCTCAGTCGATTCAGAAGGAAACCTTGTGGACATCGACAAGGATCTTAAAGAACAGTCGGATTTTTATTTCAAGGACATGGAAGCTTATTTCCGAAACGGTGATCTGGCAAGCGTCAGATATATCGGTGAAAAACTTTTGAAGGTCAAACACGATGACGGCAATATCAAAGCGCTCCTCAGTTTATGTTACGCCGCTGGAAAAGACCTTAAAAAAGCTGACGAATGGCTCGCAGCCGCGTCAAAGGGGAAAAAAGCATCATCCCTTTATCAGTCCGCCGCACAGGCCATGATCTACAAAGCCAAAGGCATGACACCCGAAGCCCTTTCGGCCTGTAAAAAAGCCCTTTCATCGGATTCAAAAAATTCATATCTGTTCAACATGCTGGGCAGAATTTATCTGGATATGAATAAAACCGCCGATGCCCTTTCCGCGTTCAACACATCTGTCGCATTGAACAGCAGTTTCATCCCCGGCAGAATAAACCTGGGGGTCGCCCATTACTTCACGAAAAACTACCCCCAGGCTGTCTTGCATTTTACGGAAGCCGTTCGCTTGAGCCCGTCGTCCTTCAATGCCCAATACGGCCTTGCCGCCGCCCTTGAAGCAACCGGAAATGAACAGGGAGCACTTCATCATTATCGGGAAAGCCTTAAAATCAATCCGGAAAGCAAAGACGCTCTGACCCAGACGGCTCTGATCGAATTGAACCTCATGCTGTATCAAAACGCCCTCAACACCGCAAAAAAAATGGAACTGCTTAAAATCAACGGCGCTCAACCTTTGATCGCCGAAGCAGCATTGCATCTCGGCGACATCAAAACAGCCACGAAATATATTGGACTCCTTCCGGACTCGGATCTGACCAAAACATACCTTCAGGGCTACCTTCATTTCATTGAAGGCCGTTATGATCAGGCTAAGAAATCTATGGAACAGGCATTAAAACAGAAACCGAATCTTTTTGGAGCATTTCTCGCGGTTCAAACTCTTAAATTCTATCAGAATAACCCCCAGAGAATCCCTGTCAACCAGATCACATCCTGGGGCGGTGAAGCCTCCAAGGCTACAGCTTTTGTCGACGGCTGCATGGCGGCTTCCAAAGGCGACTGGAATTCGGCCTACACCCGATGGAAATACGCCAATGGTCTTTTTGGAGGTTTTACCTTGGACGGCTTTTCAGCAAACGATTTGAAGCAGTATGTCAAACCCGATGAATTGAAACATCTCGGAATGGGAATCTTTTTCGCGTATCACAATTTTTCAAACCAGTCCCTGTCGGAATTCGACAAAGCGATCGGGAAGAACAGTGCGTCCTGTTTTGCTCATTATTTTTCCGGTGTGGTCAGCCTCAAAATAGGTAACCGCGATAAAGCAGAAACCTCTTTTAAAAAAGCATCGGATAAGGCCCCGCGCTTCTTTTCAGCCGTTTACACTCTTGGTGAAATGCAGGCAGCCCAAGGCAGATTTGATCAGGCGTTGACCTATTACATCAAAGCAGCCGCCATCAAAGACGATTTCGGGATCATCATCAAACAGGGTCTCATTTATGAAAGAAAAAACAAATTCGATGAAGCTGAAAAAAAATACACCTACGCCATAAAAATGTCTCCTGAAAACTACATCGGGTACAACCAGCTGGCCTGGCTTTATGCGAAGCAGGGAAAAAATCTTTCCAAAGCCATGGAACTGGCACAGAAAGCAGACAAACTCCTTCCCGGAAACGCAAGCATTCTGGACACCATGGGCTGGATTCTTTACCAGAACAAGGATTACATGGGAGCACTTTCACGATTTGAAACCGCAATAAAAGGCGGGGAAAACAACCCCACCATCTTGTATCATTTGGGTGTTGTTTACCATGCCCAAGGCAAGCATGCAGATGCAAAAAAATATCTTAAAAAAGCTTTAAGTATTTCGGGTAATTTTGAAGAGGCGGTGCAAGCAAAATCCTTATTGAATAAAATCAAATAAGCATTCCGTTCAAAGCATATAAAAAAAGGGTTTTGAGGCAAGCCTCAAAACCCTATATTTTTTTTTTGGTACCGAAGCCGGGACTTGAACCCGGATAGCCATACGGCCACTAGACCCTGAACCTAGCGTGTCTACCAATTCCACCACTTCGGCAATGGGTGAGTGTATATCAACGATTTGCGTCTTGATCAAGTCATTTATTGAAAAAAATGTGAAAGGTTTTCATCACGGCCTGCGCCCAGGTCGGAATGATAAAAACGTTGATTTTAAGGCGGAAAGAATTTATATATCCTTTGAAATTTTTTGTCGGATCATGAATAAGGGTTTGGAAATATATGAAATTAATTGAGGATCTTCGTCTCATCCAAGAACCGTTCGAGAATGCGGTCATCACCATCGGAAACTTCGATGGGGTCCACCATGGACACCGGGTCCTTATAAATAGTACCATCGAGAAAGCGAAAGCCATCGGCGGAACCTCCGTTGCCATCACCTTTGAGCCCCACCCCATCAAGGTCCTTGTGAACGGTTCGCCTCCCCCGCTCATCACCATCTATGAACAAAAAATTGAGCTGATGGAACAGACCGGCATCGATGTTCTTGTGGTCATTCCGTTCACACCGGACTTCGCCAGCATGGACGCCCGTCAGTTCATTGAAGAGCTTCTTGTGAAACAACTGGGCATGCGGGCCATCGTGGTGGGCAACGACTACTCGTTCGGCAAGGACAGGGAGGGGAATATCGACCTTCTCCGGTCGTACTCGGCCACACTTGGATTTGACATCATCATCCCTGACTGGGTCAACGACCCGGACAGCGATGAACGGATAAGCAGCACACTCATCAGGGACACCATCCGAAAAGGTGATGTGGGCAAAGTCCGTCATTTCCTCGGGCGTTATTATCAGGTCCGGGGAAAAGTCGTTTCCGGCCGGAACCGGGGCGGAAAACTTCTGGGATTTCCCACAGCCAACCTCACGTTAAAAGACGAACTCTGCCCGGAAACGGGAGTTTACGCCGTGACTGTGGAATGCAGTCACGGTCATTTCAACGGTGTTGCCAACATCGGCTACAGCCCCACTTTCGACGACCATCTTTTCACGGTTGAAGTCCATATCCTCGATTTCAATCATGATCTCTACGATCAGGAAATCAGGGTCAACATGATCGAAAAACTCCGGGATGAAAAAAAATTCAACGGCATCGCGGAACTGTCCGATCAGATCCGTAAAGATATCGAAAAAGCCAGGACGATCCTGGATAATCTTGAATGATACAAGGGAAACCCTGATCATCGAAACATCAATCTTCACCCCACGGGCTTTTTCGAACAGCCTGACAGGGTGAGAAAGGTAAAAAACATCATGGCCATTCTCGACATCATAACCTATCCGGATCCCCTGCTACTCAAACCTTCGGAAACCGTCACCGACGTCAACGACGAAATTCAGACACTGATCGAGGACATGGCCGAAACCATGTTCGACGCCCCCGGTTCCGGACTCGCTGCCGTTCAGGTGGGTGTGAACAAACGCATCATCGTGGTCAACACCACGGGCAATCTGGAAAACGAGGAAAAATCCTGGTATGCCCTCATCAATCCCGAGATCGTCGAAAAAGACGGTGTGTATGTCTCCGAGGAGGAAGGCTGCCTGAGCGTCCCTGAATTCAGGGCCACGGTAAAACGCGCCTCCCGTGTGGTGGTCAAGGCCCTTGACCGGAAAGGGGAGCCGGTCACCATGGAACTGAACGGTTTCCATGCCGTCATTCTCCAGCATGAAATCGATCATTTGAACGGCATTCTCTTCATCGACCATCTCAGCGTTTTGAAGCGGAACCTTTACAAAACCAAAGTCAAAAAACAAATGAAGAAATCCGCATGATGAAACCTTCCGTCGTGTTCATGGGAACCCCTGATTTCGCCGTCGCTCCTCTTTTGTCCCTGAACAGTGCCGGATACCCCATTCCGCTGGTGATCAGCCAGCCGGACCGTCCCCAGGGGCGGGGCCGGAAACGGGTTGAGACTCCCGTCAAAAAAGCGGCCTTGGACCTCGGACTTACGGTTGTTCAGCCGGCGAACGTCAACTCGGATGACACAATCTCCATGCTTCAGGCACTTAAACCCGATTTCTTTGTGGTGGTGGCTTTCGGCCAGATCCTTGGAGCCAAGCTCCTGGCCGTTCCGGCTTTGGCACCCATCAATATCCATGGGTCCATCCTTCCGGCGTATCGGGGAGCTGCGCCCATCCAGCGCGCCATTCTTTGCGGCGAAACACGGACAGGCATCACCACCATGCTCATGGACCGGGGTATGGACACGGGTGACATGCTCCTGGTTGAAACCCTTAACATCCTTGAGGAAGACACATCCGAAACCCTCAGTCACCGGCTTTCGGCATTAGGCGCGGATCTGATCGTGAAAACACTGGAAGACTATGTCGGGGGCCGAATCATTCCAAAAGCCCAGGATCATGAACAGGCCACCTACGCCTCCATGCTGAGCAAGCAGGAAGGCCGGATGAACTGGAGCGAACCGGCCCGGACACTTGACGCCTTTGTCCGGGGCATGACCCCCTGGCCCGGTGCCTTCACTTTTCTTTCCGAAAAACGGTTCAGAATCATCAAAGCCATAGCGCTGGACATCGCAAGCCCTGAAGTACCCGGAACCGTTCTTGACAGCAGACCCGGAACCCTGATGGTTCAGACCGGGTCCGGTGCGTTGTCAATCCTTGAAATCCAGGGTGAATCCGGAAAAAAACTCCCGGTTTCAGACTTCCTTCGTGGTTTCCCCATCAGCAAAGGGTCTTTGTTTCAGTGAAGAAAACGGTACCTCACTTTGTTCTCGCCATATACATCAAAGTATATTATAGCATAGCCCATTCATCACCCATCATCTGAGAAACACACAGGCAACCTTGACAAGGATGGTTATCCATGACGGATATCGCGCGTGAATCGGCTTTAAACCTGCTTCACCAGCTTGACAGAAAACAGCTCACTCTTGACACGGTCATGAACGATTTCACAGCCGCAGCTTCAAGGTTGGATAAACGGGACATGGCCCTGGTTCAGGCCCTTGTCTACGGTGTGGTCCGATGGAGACTTCACCTGGACCATATCATCGCGCATTTTTCAAAAACACCGCTTGAGCAGATCAGCCCGGAGATCCTGAACGTTCTGCGGATGGGTGTTTTCCAGTTGAAATTCATGGACAAGATTCCCGAATCCGCAGCGGTGAACACGTCGGTGGAGCTCGCGAAGTACGGCGAGGCCGGAAAAAAGAAAACTCCGGTGTGGGTTGTGAAATACGTGAACGGCATGCTCAGAAACGTGGCGAGAAATCTTGCGAATGTTCCGTTCCCCGATGAAAACAGCAACAAAACACTGTCCATCGCCGTCAGGCATTCGTTTCCCACCTGGCTCGTCCAGCGCTGGCTCAACCGCTTCGGCGATGAGGAAACCCACAGACTTTGCGAAAAACTCAACCGTATCCCTGAAATCACGGTCAGAACAAATACCTTGAAAACCGACAGAACCTCGCTCGCTCAATCCCTTTCACCGTTTGCAAAGGATGTGAACGACTGTGTTTACGCACCTTTTGGGATATCGTTCAACAGGCCGTCTATACCGATCCACCTTCTTGAACCTTTTCGGGAAGGATGGTTCCAGGTTCAGGACGAAGGTGCCCAGCTTGTTTCCGAAATCCTTGACCCGCAGCCCTCTGAACGGATTCTCGACGCCTGCGCCGGCCTGGGCGGAAAAACAGGCCATCTGGCCCAGCTGATGACAAACCGGGGTGAAATCATCGCCGTCGATCACGACGAAAAAAAACTCCGGGCCCTTGATCTCGACATGCGGCGTCTGGGTGTGACCATTGTAAAAACTGCGATTGTCAATCTTGATGAATCCTTAGCCACCGAAAGCCTGGGATTGTTCGACAGAGTTCTGGTGGACGCCCCCTGCTCCGGCATGGGCGTTCTCAGACGAAACCCCGACGGCAAGTGGAACATGACCAAAAAAAACCTGAACCGCTTCAGCAAACGCCAGGTTCGTTTTCTCAGCGCCGTATCCGGTCTTCTCAAACCCGGAGGGATTCTTGTTTATGCGGTCTGTTCAACAGAACCCGAGGAAAACGAAGGTGTTATCGAATCGTTTCTCCACAGACATCCGGATTTCGCCGTTGAACGGACGTCACCGCCTCGTAACGAAAAAATCGAGTCGTTGAGAAACGCCAAGGGCCATTACGTGTCCTTCCCCCACATACACAACATGGACGGTTTTTTCATCACGCGCCTCAAACGACAGGACCTTCTGTCATAAACTACCAGTTAACAATTTGTTATTAATGAAGAAATAAACCGATACGAAAATCAGCCCCATAAAAAAATCATCCAGCCACAAAGGATTGTTTGACTCGATTGATTGAATTTTGTTAAAATACAACATGTTCTAAACAGAAGCCCGCCAAAGGGGCATCCAGCCTGTTCCGAATCGCCAGCATTATCAAGGATGATTATAAAACATGACCTGTTCAACGCCCGATTATTCTGCTTTTGACCGCCCGGAAATCCTGGAGGTTCTGTTCCATCCGAGAAAGGATTTCTATCTGTCAGACCGGACCGGACAAACCATGGATGTTCTTTTCGACATGCCCGACGGCGTCAGCATCGGTTCGACGTTTCATCCCGCAAAGGCCAACGACCCCGTCATCCTCTTTTTTCACGGCAACGGGGAAATTGTCGCGGATTACGATGACCTGGGGCCCTTGTTCACCCGGATGGGCATCGGCTTCTTTCCTTTCGATTACAGGGGCTATGGCAGATCCTCCGGAAACCCGACGGTTTCCACCATGATGACGGACTGTCACGTTCTTTTCGATCAAAGCACGGCGTTTCTGAAAAGCAAGGGTTACACGGGAAAGATCATCGTCATGGGCCGGTCCCTGGGAAGCGCTTCCGCCCTGGAGCTTGCAGCATCTCTGGGTGATCGTATCGACGCCCTGATCGTTGAAAGCGGCTTCGCGTTCATGATGCCCCTTCTTGAGCTTTTGGGACTGAGACGTCTTATGCCGGGAGTCGACGAAAAAAACGGGCCGCTCAACCATGAAAAAATAAAGCGGTTCTCCGGGCCGACCCTGGTGATCCACGCAGAGTACGACCATATCATTCCTTTTTCCGACGGAGCGGTTCTTTATGAAAATGCCGCTGCAAATGACAAGACGCTTCTTGAAATCAAGGAAGCCGATCATAACAACCTTTTTATCGTCGGGTTCGACGAATACATGAACGCCGTAAAAAATCTGGCGGACAAACTCCGATAAAAGCAAAAATCAGCTTTTTTGGCAGACCCGCTTGCGCTGGTCCGTAAAATGCCACCAGGGTTTTGATTCACCTTTTTCCATAAAATGAACGATGGACATGAACACGTCCATGACGCAGGGATCATGCCGACGGCATGTGATCCTGCACAGTGATTCGTACATTTCAAAAGGGTCCTTGCCCACGAGGCCCGAGGGATGGTCTATCCCGAGGAGCCTGAGATCTCCTGCCGTGGCCTTGCCCACATTGGGAAGATCTTCAAGTTTTCTGACGTTTTCAAAAGATGGTTTTGGCATATAGACGTATTCTCCGGTTCGTAACAGTTCATAAAATGAAGACCTGAAACCCTAAATCACGACAAACCAAGGAGCGACCATGTCCAACGACAGCATTCTCGACAAAATCAGCCAGGAATTCGAACGTGTCAACACCGAACATGTCCGCATGATGGATTTTTTCAGCATGGTGAACAACCAGCACGAAGACATGCTGAAGGCGTTCAAAAATGTCGAGATCGAACATGAAAAAATGACCCGGGATATGACCGAGATCAAAAGTCTCCTGACCCAGATCCTGAATACCCTGAAATCTTAGCCGGAACGGAAAAGCATGACCATTAAACTCATATTGACGACGGACTTCCGGGCCAGAGAAGATCCCTTAAACCGGATCGTCTCTCGTGTTTCCGCATCACGGCCTGTTTCAGGATTTCAGGGTCCGCCATGACCGTTACATGTTTTCGCGCCCGTGTCACCCCGGTATAAACCAGTTCCCGTGTAAGAATGGGGTTGTCGCGTTCCGGAAGGACCAGCAGAACCCGGTCGAACTCCGATCCCTGGCTCTTGTGGACGGTCATGGCAAAGGCGGTTTCATGTTCCGGCAGCTGATCCGGTTTGAATGACCGGAGCTGTCCGTCCTGGCCTTGAAAAACAACATGCCGCTTGCGGCTGTACCCGCCATCACCCACAGTGATTCCCACATCGCCGTTGAACAGTTTGAGATTGTAATCATTCCTGAAAACCATCACCGGTCTTCCGGGATACCATACGTCCGTTCTGTCGATCCAGTCCTCTTCAGCCAGGATGTCAAGAACCATACGATTCAGGGAATGAACACCGAACGCCCCTTCACGGACAGCACAGAGAATTCGGAATTCATCGAAAATTTTAAATGCGTCCCGAACATCACCACAGCGGATTAAACGCGTATAATACCCCGCGACATGCGCCCTTAATATTTCTTTCAACTGACCTGCATCCGGCAGCGTTTCATATTCCGTGTCCTTTGATCCATCACCCTCAAGGGCATGAAAAAGACTGTCGAAATCCCCGGTGTTTGCGGCCTTTGCCACTTTTCCGATACCGCTTGACTCGCCGAAACGGTAACTCCGGTCGAGAATGGTGATCATATTTTCCATGCCGGTGGCTGATACAGGTTCCGTCACAGTTCTTACACGGCTTCCCGTACATCGATGAAGGACAGCGCCAACATCCGGGGAATGCATGTTCTCTGTCAGATGACCACAGATATCTCCAAGCACAGAGCCCGCCTCCACGGAAGCGAGCTGATCCTTGTCGCCCAGGAGAACAAGTGACGTGTCAGGGGACAGGGCGGAAACCAGTTTGCTCATCAAGGCCAGATCCACCATGGACGCCTCGTCCACCACAACCAGGTCGGCGTTCAACGGATTTTTCCCATGATGCCTGAAATACGGCGAACCCGGTACTGTTCCAAGCAGGCGGTGGATGGTCAGTACATCGCCCGGCACTCTCTTTCGGACCTCGTCTCTGATGTCCAGTTTTTCAAGGGCAAGACCCAGGGATTCTTTCAACCGCCGGGCCGCTTTGCCCGTGGGTGCGCAAAGAACGATATTCATGCCTTTTCTTTGCGGTTCCGCGATATCCGGACATAACCGTTCAAGCCAGGATTCGATGTATAAAACAAGAAGTTTCGCCACAGTGGTGGTTTTTCCGGTCCCCGGCCCACCTGAAATCACGGAGAATGTGTTCATAAAGGACAGGCACACCGCTGTTTTCTGGTGGTTTGGCGCTGAGGCCGATGGATTTTCACCAAACAGTCTGTCCAGTTTTTCCTGTAAAACGTTCTCGGACGCCTGGGATGTTTTCCTGAACTGCCGCGTTTTATCGAGAATAAATCCGGCCAGAGACCGCTGATATTCATGATATCTGTAAAGATACAACCGTCCCTGCCCGTCAAGAATCAGGGGTTTACGATCACCCGGCTGCCCCACCACCTTGGTTGCCGAAAGGGCCGCCTTCCAGTTTTCATGGAATGACCCGCCCCAGGGTTCCGATTCCAAGCGTTTCCTGAAAAAATAATCATCCAGATTCAGACAGACGTGCCCCATGCGCGTCTGATTGCAAACAAAGCACGATGCCAGAAACAGAATGCGGTCCTCTCCTCCCAGTTCTTCCATCAGCCGGGCAAAATGAATATCGATGGGGCCGATACCTTCTTTTTCACGAAGCTCCACCAGCTCTTCAGACGTTATCCCAGCCATATCTGCTCCCTGTCACACCGTTGACTTTCCAAAAAATATTTGGCCTTAGCCCTCTGATTCTGTTAGAATGAAAGCACTTTTTCAAAAAAGGGTATGCTGCCGCTCTTTACCTTCCGCAACCAGGCGGCCATGCACAGATGATCGAAACAGACGCTTTCAAACGATCTTTTCCGTTAAATACCAAACGACCGAGGCCCCCATGCATGAAACGCTCAAAACCATCGACAGCATGTCCGGTGTTCTGTGTGAGGCAGTTGAACGTGTTCTAACCGCCTGCACGAAAAAGAACATCACCTCATCGACCACCATCCAAAGCATCCCCAAAATCACCATGAAACCCGACATCGGATGTTTCGTCACCTTAAGCGGCGACTACAACGGACTTCTGGTGATGAACTTCACAGGCAGCGCCGCCATGTCCATCTATAAAAACTATATGATGTCCATGGGGCTTCCGGAAAACGAGCTGTCATCCCATTTCACGTCCAACGAGGTCACGGACAGCATCGGCGAAATCGTCAATCAGATCATGGGCGAATTCATCCGGCTGATCGGCGAAACCTTCCTTCTCACCGCCAACTGCGGCCAACCCAAGGTTCTGGCCCTGAACAGTGCCATCACGCTGACCATCGATTCGGATTACCGGGATAACCGAAGGATCGCATTCAGCATCGAGCACGACAGGTTCCAGGTGGAACTGGCCCTGGAACAGACAGAATTCATCACGATCCCCAGAAGAGGTGTGACAGCCCGGATATAAGATCCGGATCCGGCCTGTCCCTGAAAATCCCGTATCCGTCAGGGTATTCCGGCTTCACACCCCTCAGAAACACATAGAAAACGCCTCCGAAATGGGTGCTGTAATCGTATGTGGCCCCCAGTTTCATTCCGAGAAACCGGTGCAAAGCCAGGCTGTAGAGATGATACTGAAGATCATACCGTTCGTTTTTCATGATCATCTCAAGATTTTCCGGACTGTAATCCTCCGGTGAAAATCCCAGAAAATTCGATTTCCAGTCCAGAATGTAATACGTATCAACACCATGAATCTTCCGCCTGAAAACAAGATCCACAAACCCTTTCATGAACCCCTTCACCGGCTGGAAATCAAGCCGGCTGCCCCCGGTATCCGCCTGGCCTGAACGGTTTCCGCGTTTCCTGCCGTACGTTTCGAACACGTTCTCCAGTGCACCGGGTTCGATGCGGTTCAGGGGATAGTAGAATTCCATCTCGTTCCGCCGGTGTTGATTTCGAATTGAAGACAAGGTAAACCCGCTGTCATCAGGCATCATCCGGTTGTCCAGAACGTCACGGACCATGCGGCTCACGGGCCTGATCCAGTGTTCGCCGTACCCGTAACGTCCGATATGGCCGCTGACAAGATTGGAAATTCTGTCATCATCCCAGGTAAAATCCGTGTGTTCGAATATCCCGTGAAGAAACGTCCCCGGAGCGGCTCCTCGCGGGAAATCCATAAAATCAGGATTCGATCTGTCAGTCCCCCGGTTTCGCTCCTCCATGCGTTCAAGGTTCAAAGGTTCCCGGTCCCGGTCCATGGCTTCGGCTTCAGCGCCCAGACCTCTCTGGGCTGTCAGCGCCGAAAAACTCACGATCCGGAAATCGTTTTCGATGGAACCGGTGAAAACAGACCGTGACAAGGTCCGGATTTCCGATTGCAATGAACGGTTTTCAGAAACAGATCCTGTTTCGGCGTCAAACACGGTGATAAGCCCTCCTGCCGTCTCCGCGACCTTGTTCAGAGCTTCCATCATGGCGCTGTCGCTGTTCAGTGACGGAGTTTCGTCGCAACCTTCGTATATCAAACGGGCCATCGCTGTCCGCGTGACGGCATTGACACGTCCCCAGACCACATAGCATTTCTTTTTCGCCCGTGTCAGAGCCACGTAAAGAACCCGCAGGCTTTCCGCCAGGTTTTCACGCTCCGCCGCAGCCTTGTGAGCGTCCATGTTTTCCGATCCCAGGTCGCAGGACAGATGCCGGTCCTGTTCGTCATGGTAGACGCAGACCCCGCCGTCCTTGTGATCCACATGGTTCCAGGCATAGGGGAGAAAAACAACGGGATACTCCATGCCCTTGCTTTTATGGATGGTGACGATGGTCACGGCTTTTTCATCCTGCTCAAGCCGGAGCTGGTGCTCCTCGTTTTCTTCAGGGTTCTGAATTCTTTCCCTGAACCAGGCCAGAAGGCGGAGAGGGCCGGTTTTGAATTCCATATCGGCCTGATGAAGCAGCTGGGCCAGATGGGCAAGGTTCGTGTTCCGCCTCGGTCCGTCCTTATATTCCATCAGCCGCGGTTTGACTGCCCGGTCCTTGATGAAGGCATTCAGCATGGCGCTCACGCCCCTTCGGTTCCAGAGACGCTGCCAGTTCCTGAACATGTCGTACCAGAGATCCAGCGTCCCTTCCTCACGTTCCGCCAGAAAAAGATCAGAGGCGGCTGCGCCCATCATGTCCGTGGCCAGAGCGGCTTTGACAAGACCTGTCCGTCCTGGCTGAAGCACCGCTCCAAGCACCTTTTCAAGCTCTGCGGCTTCAGGGCTTTGAAACACATTGCCCGTATCGAATATCACCGAAGGAATCCCGAACTCTTTGAGGGTTTCGTTCATGGCTTTGGCTTCGAGATTGCTTCGGACAAGCACAGCCATGTCCCTGGGCTCCAGGGCTCTGCCACCCAGTGTTGCCTTTCCTTCGTGGGCCAGCCGGAGAAGCCGGGCCATTTCAGAGGCCACGGCCTTGCGGCAAAGGGAACCGGCCTCCGTTTTGGTCATTTCCTTGTCACCCGCCCTTAAAAGCATAAAGGCCAGGGGAACAGTGTCCCGATCATCCCCGGAATCCACCGTCAGATGTTCCGGGGGGTCCTTTTCATCGGCGTCGGCAGGATGAAAAGCGATGTCTGAAAACACGAAGGGGTCTTTCACATTTTCAAACAACGTGTTCACGGCACGGACAAGGCCGGGATCGCTTCGGTAGTTTTTCCCAAGAGTATACCGTGAACCGGCGTTTTCCACAGCCCTGAGGTACGCAAAAATATCGGCCCCGCGAAAACCGTAAATGGCCTGTTTGGGATCGCCGATCATGAAAAGCGGGCCTGATCCACGGGCGAACACCTGGGAAAAAATGGTGTACTGAACCGGATCGGTGTCCTGGAACTCATCGATGAGGGCTGCGGCGTATGACGACCGGATGCGGCGGGACAGAAGACCGTCGGGCTCCTGTTTCAGCTTCCCGTAAAGCCGGGTAAGGAGATCATCGAAAAACAGGATGCCCTTTTCCCTCTTCCGGCGCTCCAGCTGACTTTCCACATAGGCAAGGGCCTTAAGCTTGAAATCTATTTCATTGGACTTGTAATCCGCGGCAAGATCCCTGTGAAGCCCGCAATAGGTGTCGCACATTTCAAAAAAAGGATGCTCGGGGGCGGTGCAGCCTTTTTTTACGGCAGCGGCTATCGTCGTCGCACACCCTTTGCTGAAATGCTCGGGGATGGCAAAACTGCCGGGTCTTGAATCATTCAGATAGCGGCCTGTGGTTTTTGCCCAGTCGTTCACGGCTTTTTCGCTGTACGTTCGCTGGTTCAACTGGGCATTTTTCATGAGAAGCCTTAAAAGGTTCGGGCTTTCGTCGTTCCACAGGTGCTTGAGCCGGGCGAACGCTTCAAAAAAGGACTGTTCCTTTTCCGCCGTATCCCGGTATTCCGGGCGGTACGCGAAACGCATCCCCGGTTTCATGACTTTCGAGATAAACGTCCCCAGGGATTCAGGATCTGTACCCTTTTCGTACAGGTAATCGGCGAAAAAGGATGTCATGCCGTACATCTTTATCCGTATGAAATCCTGAAGAATTTCTGAAACAAGAGTCCGTGTGTCGGTGACCAGCTCGGTTTCGAAAAGGGCCCCACTCTCGAATGCGTTTTCCACCAGCATCCTCTGGCAGAACCCGTGAATGGTGAACACGGCGGCCTGGTCGAAAGACCGGACAGACTCCCTCAACCGTTCCAGGTCTTCCACGCGATCAACCGAACGGTTCAAGCAGGCGTCGAGCAATGGATCGCCCGAATGCCCATGTTCAAAACAGATCGACGCTTCTTTCAGACGACGCCGGATCCGTTCTTTCAGCTCCTGGGTCGCGGCTTCGGTAAACGTGACCACCAGGATGTTCTCCACGGTCAGATGTTTTTCCAAAATGAGCCGGAGGTAAAGGCCTGCGATGGTGTAGGTTTTTCCCGTGCCCGCGCTGGCCTCGATCAGGTTCACACCGTCAAGGGGGCTTTGTGCCACATCAAAGGGCTGAACGTTCATGCCGCGCCCTCCCCTGAAATTTTGACGCGGTGTTCAAACACAGCCGAGTACACCTTTTCGCTGAGTTCGGGAAATGGCGGGTCAAACGGTGAAAGCCCCTTGAAACAGAGCGTGTTCCAGCCATCCTCCCCTTCCCCCTCCACCGGTGAAAAGATGTTGCTTTCCCAGACCTTCAACGCTGAACGCAGAGCTGCCTCGGGGTCTTTGCCTTTGCGGAAAACTTCATACCAGGCCTTTGAAGACTTGGGAAAAAACCGTACCGGATACGTCTGCCCCCTGACGAAAATCGACGCAAGTTCAGCAAGAACAGCTTCGGGATTTTCAAGGGGTTCAAATCGGAAGCCGGTGAAGGGCTCCGGCTTTGAGCGGTCAAGGCCCAGAACATAGGACGGTGTCCGGTCAGCCTCTGGCCGGAATGCACAAAGAATCACATGGCGGACCCAGGCCTCCAGCTCATCTTTGGCTCCGATGCCCGAAGGCCTGAAACGAACCAGACGCCTGTCGTAAAGATCATCCACAATCCCGCGAATCCTGATCCCGCAAGCCTCGACATCCACAGGCTCTCTTTTCCTTTCAGATCCCTTAATCACGTCATGCACGGCCCGGACAAGGCTTTGCGCCTCCCAGCGGATCTCCCGGAACAGAACCTCCCCTTTCCTGCCCTGGGGAAGACTTCCCGTGGCCCTGGCCCAGTTGTAGAGATCCCTGTCAGCGCCGTCGGCCAGTCCTTCCATGAGGCGGCTTCTCAGAGCATAGCCTTCAAGCCCCGTCACATCAAAGGGTTCGGTTTCACAGACCGAGTCTTCGGACGCCTCAAGAACGATTCCAAGCCTTTTTTCAAGGAGATAGCGGGCGGGATGTTTGAAAAAACGGCAGAAATCCGCCACATCAACACACAGGTTTTCCAGGTTTTCCATCCCGATGTTTCCATCGAAAAACGGTTTCACATCATGGTTCGTGGCAAGCCCCGCCAGAGCGGCCTGATAATTGTCCGTGGAAAAACTGAAAAGGCCCGGACCTTTATCCAAACGGTGGTCTCTGTCAAAATACCTGGGGCTGAACGGCTGGAGTGGATGCTCAAGGATCAGCCGCGTTTTGACATCCGTTCCGCCGCAGTCAAAACCCGCCTCGATGTAGTCCGTCAGTTCGGACACAAGCACCGAGGGCTGAACCGCCGAATTGTCGCGTATGCTCCGCCCTGTATAGCTGATGTAGAATGTATCTCTTGCTGAAATCAGGGCTTCCAGGAAAAGATAGCGGTCGTCGTCACGTCGGGACCGGTCACCGGGACGCGGGTGTTTCACCATGAGGTCAAAACCTGGGCTGGCGTTCCGGCGCGGGTAGTCGTTGGCGTTCATCCCAAGAATGCAGATCACCCTAAAAGGAATGCTCCGCATGGGCAGCATGGCGCAGAACGTCACTCCGCCGGTGATAAACCCCTGGTTCTGCTCTTTTCCTTCAAGAACTTTCCCGAGATGATACCTGAGCACCGTAAAATCGAGGTCTTCAGTGAGTCCTGCGTCCATGGCAGCGGCGGCCATGGTTTTCACAGTCTCTTTGAGGGTGTCAAGATCCCGCTCATGGCTGTCGGTTGTTTTGAAAAAACGGTCTATCCCCTGAAGCAGGTGTTCGGCCCACGTGTCCGGCGGTCTGGGCTGATCGAGTTTCCTCACCCAGGTGTATAGGGATTCCGCGAAGTCCATGAACGAACCCAGAAGTTCGCCCTGTTTCCCTTCAAGGCAGTCCACAGGGGCAATACCCTCGTAAAGAAAAAAATCCGCATCCGGCATGGCATAGCCCAGAAGCAGACGCCTGATTCCGGCCATCCATGAGCAGTCCTCAAACTCCGGAAGATCATACCGTCGTCTGTCCTTCCCGTCCCACCCCCACCGTATGTTGGCCTGGCTGATCCAGCCGGAGATGACATCCAGATCGCCCTCACCGATATCAAAGGCCGAGCGCAGCTCCTCCTCTTCCAAAAGATCCATGACCTCGCCCACGGTGAACCGCTTGCTTTTGAGATCCAGCATGGACATAAAAACCCCGGCCACCCGGCTTTCCCGCGCAAACCCCATATCCGCCACGGAATAGGGAATCATGTCCCGTTCCTGGGGTTTTCGTCCGAACACCGAATGAACAAGAGGGGCGTACGTGTCGTTTGAGGTCATCATCACCAGGATATCCCTGGGTTTCAGGGTTCGGTCACTGTCCAGCATGGCGTAAATCCTGTCGTTCAGGATTTCGACTTCACGCAGCGGGCTGTGGGCGGCGTGAATCTGGATTGACATATCCGAATCCCCGATGTTCCGCCGAATATATCCCGCATCCCCCGGATCTTTCAGTTGAAAGATATCGTCCTTGATCCATGAAAGAAGACTATCCCGGCCGGGGCTTTGAAACAGATCGTTCTCGCGGCCCCCGTATTGATGTATCAGATCGAAAAAATCCCTGCCGATGCGGCCCATCGATCCCAGAAGTCTGTTTCCGCTGTCAAGATACAGCATCTCCTGGTCCAAAACTGTGTTTTTCCGCCGGACACGGGCACGTTCCCGTTCCGAAAGAATGTCCCCCCAGTATTCCCCGCAGGGGTTCAGAAGGTACAGATGAACCGCCGAATAATGTGACACCGTGTGAAACATGTCCATGTAAAACGACGGCAGCGCTGAAATGCCGAAAATGGAAATCCTTTCCGGAAAATGGTCTTCGGGTATGTTCCTGGTCCTCGCCTTTTCTGCGAAACCCGTCAACAGGTCCACGCGGTGTGCGTCTTCTGTTTCAGAACGGATCATGCGCCACAGCACGGCCTGCCAGTCATCGCCTTCACCTTTTTCCCAGGCTTTGATCATGTCCGGCCTGAACAGAAGGTACTGATCGAAAAGATCTCCGACTTTCAGGGACAGCTGGAACCGTTTCAACGCCCCGTCATCGCCTCCGATATACCCTTTAAGCTCGGGGAAGCTGTGCTGCTCCAGAAATCCGGGCAGCCTGGCGTAAATTTTCCAGCACAGGCGTTCCGGTCCGTACAATGAACCCTCGTCCTGGTTTTTCCGGGCATTGCAGAACCCCCCAAGGTATTTTTCCGTGAACCCGTTGGGGTACAGATAGTCCATCAATGCAGAAATACCGTTCTGTCTGGCTGTTTCAAGGGAAATGTACCTCGCCATGCCCCGGCTCTGGACAATCACGCATTCCTCCCTGAACGGGTCTGAAAGCGGGCTCCTAAGCTCTCCTGATAGAGCCTCGACAAGATGTTCCAGCTTGTTCGAACTGTACAGGTTGAATCCTTTTTCAGGCATGGCGGCTCCCTGATGGAAAAACGTGATAATAATGCAATGTTAACGAAACGTCGTTGAATTTAAGGCTGTATATAAACGATCATCGGATGTCCAGAAAATTCATCGTTTTTTGATGACCTGACAGGCCGAGATATTCCTGACGTCAAAATCATCATTGAAAACATCCGGCAGATGCCTTATGCATTCACTTCAGGCAATACATCATCATGAACCTTTAAAAAAACACACAGGATTCGACCGATGCATCTTCTCCGTTCCATGCTCCCCATTGTTCTGGCGACCCTTGTTTTTCCAACAGGAACTGCCATTGGATTTGAGAAAAAAGCCCATGGGGAAATATCGAAAAAAGCGGTCAGCATCTACCGGGCGATCAACCCCGGACTTTCGGAAAAACGTGCCAAAGCCCTTCTTGGTTTTATCGAAGGTTCAAAAGATGAAGACAACATCAGCATGCAGCGGATGTTTCACTGGCATTTTTACGATCCTGCAAAAAAACTCGGCCGCACATGGTGGGGGGCCGAACGTTCCAACGGCGTTCGTTTCGAAAAACTTGTCAAACAGCTCTCGGAGTCGAAGGGCATGAGCCCTGACGAGTATTACGCCCTTGCGGGAAGGATCGTTCACCATATCCAGGACATGAGCTCGCCTCCCCACACCGTTCCGGTGTATCATCTGAAAGACCCTTTTGACAGTTACGGCACATCGCGCATAAACAGGATCACCCTGCAACAGGGGCGCATCCCGGTGCTGATGAATGAATCACGGGGAACCCTGAAAGACCGGCTGCCCGAGTTTTTGAAATACGCGGCGGACAAAACCCTTGAATCCATAGAAAAACCTGTAGTCCACCAAGGAAAAATCATCGCGGACAACTGGAGTCTTTTCTGGCTCAAAGCTCAACAGACCGGAGAACGCTGCCGGAAAAAACCGTGCAAGGGTTTCGGCTGTTACGGGAAGATGGTGTTCGGGTTTACGAAAGGCCCTTTCATCCAGGAGGTTTACCAGGATTTTTATGACCACCAGATTGAGAACGCGGTGGCTGACACCGTGAAGGTGTTGCTGCTTCTTGGGAATGTGGAAATCTGAGAATTCATCATCTTAAAAGATTTCCTGTACGATTCTTTCACTTGAGGGCCGCTTCAGGTCGGGCTTACGCCCTGCTTATACCCAATAAATTTTTGCAAGGCTAAATAGTCTCGTTTTTGTCATTCCGGGCGGCTGGTGTTGGTGAGACGATGTTTGCGTCGTGAATAAACGCTGCCGGGCCTTTCAGGTCGAAAAGCAAGCCGACCCGGAATCCATGGTGTTATGAAGACAGAGGTTGCACAAAAAACAGGCATGGATTCCGGGTCGGAAAAAAGCCGCGCCCGTAAATGACAAGGACAGCATTATAACTACGGCATAGCGGCTGTCATTCGCGTCGATACGCTTAAAAAACAAACGACACCGGAGCCTTATGTTCACGCTTCCCGGCTGAGAATCAGCGGAACCGTGTGGAGCTGGCGGGACTTTTCCTTGGTCCGGCCCAGTTTCCAGCCTGAGAAACGGACATCCTCACCGGCCAGGGTTTCGATCGCCTTGACAATGCCGTTCAGGTTGATCAGCGGATGGCGTTTGAACACATCCGGAAGCCCGTAAGTCAGGTTGCATGCCAGGCATTTTCCGGGACGCTGTTTCAACTGGAGCTCGAATTCCAGACTGGATTCATCGGCCTTCACATAGGCAAGACGGATATCGTAAGCCCCTTCTTCGGCGTCTCCGTACAGCGCTTCGAAAAATTCGTCGGAACGGGTTTCGGGAAGGAGGGTCATCAGTGTTTCTTCATTGAATATCTTTGTGAAACGTTCGTTATCCATGGCTTACCTCTATCGTATAAAAAGGTTCTGACAAAAAAAGCGAAGGGGCACCATACACCAACCGACTTATGCGGTCAAATGCAAAAGTTCATGTTGATTTCACACCCTGTTTTTATTATCCTCTCATCGCGTCCTGAACCTGAACATCCTAAGGTATCGAAAACAAACTGTCCTCTGGCGATGTTTCACCCCCGGATGGTTCAATGAATAAATATAATGACTGAACTGTTGTCGTCAATCCATGGAGACCCTGTCATGTTGAATGCGTACCTGAAACATGTTGAAGAACGGAAAGCCTTGGGGCTTCCGCCCAAAGCCCTTGAAAAAAAACAGGTGGAAGACCTGATCGCCCTGGTGATCCAGCCGCCCCAAGGACAGGAGGACCTGATCAGGGACCTGGTGATGAACAGGGTCCCTCCGGGTGTGGACCCCGCTGCGGAAGTGAAGGCGAAGATGCTGGAAGATATCGCGCTCGGGAACATAGAAACCCCACTTTTCTCTCCTGAAACAGCTGTGACGCTTCTGGGCACCATGCTGGGCGGCTTCAACGTCAGACCCCTTGTCTCGTTTCTCAGTCATCCCGTTCTGGCACCTGCGGCTGTGACAGCCCTTTCAAACACGCTTCTCGTGTTCGATTCCCTGAGTGCCATCCTTGATCTGGCCAAGACCAATCCCCATGCGCAGAAGGTGGTCAACAACTGGGCCGAAGCCACATGGTTCACGGAAAAGGAAACCCTGCCTGAAAGCATCACCCTCACCGTATTCAAGGTGGACGGTGAAATCAACACCGACGATTTAAGCCCGGCCGCTGAAGCCTGGAGCCGCCCGGACATTCCCCTGCACGCCCTTTCCATGCTCAAAAAGCGCATGGAACGCCCCTTGGAGACCCTCGAAGAACTGAAGAAACAAGGCCATCCCGTGGTTTTCGTGGGCGATGTGGTGGGCACCGGGTCATCCCGAAAATCAGGAACCAATTCCGTGCTCTGGTACGTGGGCAAGGACATTCCATGCGTACCCAACAAACGGCAGGGCGGCATTGTCATCGGCGGAAAAATTGCCCCCATTTTCTTCAACACCCTGGAAGACGCCGGAGCTCTTCCCATTGAATGCGATGTCACAGGCCTTCATATGGGGGACGTGATCACCCTTTACCCGGCCCAGGGGAAAATCGTCCGCACCGGTGACGGCTCGGAAATCACCACCTTTTCCTTTAAAACCGACGTGATCGTCGACGAAGTCCGGGCCGGCGGCCGCATTCCCCTGATCATCGGACGAAGCCTCTGCGCCAGGGTCCGTGAAGCCCTGGGCCTTCCCTCAAGCACTGTTTTCAAAGCGCCCCAGCAGCCTGCCGACACCGGCAAAGGCTACACCCTGGCCCAGAAAATGGTGGGCAAGGCCTGCGGCGTCACCGGCGTTCGTCCCGGCACCTACTGTGAACCTTCGATGTCCACCGTGGGGTCCCAGGACACCACCGGCCCCATGACCCGTGACGAACTCAAGGAACTGGCCTGCCTTGAATTCTCCGCAGATCTTGTCATGCAGTCCTTCTGCCATACCGCCGCATACCCCAAACGCATCGACATCGACATGCACAACACCATGCCGGAATTCATCGGCGGGCGGGGCGGCGTGGTCCTGAAACCCGGAGACGGCGTCATCCACCCCTGGCTGAACCGCATGGTCCTTCCCGACACCGTGGGCACCGGCGGAGATTCCCACACCCGTTTCCCCATCGGCATCAGTTTCCCGGCAGGATCGGGTCTGGTGGCCTTTGCCGCCGCCATCGGCTCCATGCCCCTGGATATGCCCGAATCGGTGCTGGTCCGTTTCAAAGGAACCATGCAGCCCGGCATCACCTTGCGGGATCTGGTGAACGCCATTCCCTATGCCGCCATTCAAGAGGGCCTGCTCACAGTCAAAAAAGAAGGCAAAAAAAACATCTTTTCCGGGCGGATCCTTGAAATCGAGGGCCTTGAAAACATCACCGTGGAACAGGCGTTCGAATTTTCAGACGCGTCTGCCGAACGTTCGGCCGCGGCCTGCACCTTCAGCCTGAATCAGAAGCCGGTGGCGGACTACCTGAAATCCAACGTGGCCCTTCTGAAAGATATGGTGGACAAAGGGTATCAGAAAACAGACACCCTTAAACGGCGCATCGCGGCCATGGAACGCTGGCTTGAGACCCCTTCCCTCTTAAAGGCGGATGCGGATGCCGAATACGCCGCTGTCATCGACATCGACATGGACCGGATCACCGAACCCATCCTGGCCTGTCCCAACGATCCCGACGATGTCCGGCTCCTTTCCGAAGTGGCCGGGGCTGCGGTGGATGAAGTGTTCATCGGGTCCTGCATGACCAATATCGGTCATTTCAGGGCGGCCGCTGCAATTTTCGAAACCATCGACAAACCCCTTCAGGTAACGGCATGGATTGTCCCCCCCACACGCATGGACGGTGACAAACTCAAGGCCGAAGGTATTTTCAGTGTTTTCGGAAAAGCCGGTGCAAGGATCGAAGTTTCCGGATGCTCCCTCTGCATGGGCAACCAGGCCCGGACAGCGCCCAACGCCACCATGGTGTCCACATCCACCCGGAATTTCCCCAACCGCATGGGAGACGGGGCCGACGTATACCTCGCTTCTGCGGAACTGGCTGCGGTCACGGCTGTTCTGGGACGGATTCCCACGGTTTCCGAATACATGGAGCACAGCCTGAAACTCAAATCCCGCGAAGCATCCATATACAAATATCTGGAATTTCACAAAGAAGGAGTCTGACCGTATTTTATGGAGGAAAACCTCCCGGCTGAAATCATCAACGCCCAAACCCTTTTTGACCGGTCTTTCGAGCTTGAACCCTCGGAAGACCAGGTCATGGCGTTCAGAAACGCCATCTATCTGCTGAATGACTTCAAAGACGATCACCCCGATTACCTGGAACAGGTCAAGGACATCAAACACAGGAAAACCCTGGACCTTTTCCTCCGATTGTCCGCCAGTGACACGCCTCTCGTTTACACGGTCTGGCGGGAGTATCTGATGTTGTTCTGCATCGATGTCAAAGAGGATGTTCGGCGGATCGTCCGCGATTCGCATCCTCTTTCACATTTTCTTTTCTCGTTTGCCGCCCGGCATTCCGAGCATATCCCTCAGGGATTCAAGAAAATCATCGACGATTTCCTTACCGACATCACCGATGGTTTTTCATCCGTTCCATAACCGGCCGCTAAAAAAATCCCCTAACCTTCGACCGCATTGACATCATCTTTCGAGTTACGTATACTAATCCGTAAGTTACATCTCTTTTTGACGGCGATCCCCTTCCAGGACCATAGGCATCACACGAACAGCAAACAGGCGACATCCACTATGAGCACCCATGTTTACCGGCTGGTTTTCAACGGTTTAAAAAATGACACCCTGACGGACAACCTTCTTTCCTATCTGAAAGAAGGGCTTGGATTTTCGGAAAAAAACATCAAGGATCTTGTTCTCTACCCTCCCAGAGTCCTGACACTGGCTGAAAAAAAAGAAACGGCGCTGGCACTTTCAAAATTGGTGGAGGAATACGGCGGCAAAGTGACCTGTGAGAAAACTGAAAAAGATCCCAATCTTCCCTTTGCCATCCCCTCAAAAAGCGCACGGCGCATCCGCCAGGAAATGAAAAAAGCCGCCATGGGTTTTTTCAGACTGGCCGTGATCAGCGCATCGATCCTATCGAGTGATGACGACAAATCATGTTTCTCACTTCTTGAAGAAGGTTTCGAAGAACAGCTGGAACGTCGAATCGGTGGCTGCGCCGTGGTAGTGATCATCGACGAACGCCGGTTTGTGATCCTTGATTTCTTTTCAAAGGATCAGAGGGACTACAAAGGAATGGCCAGCATCGACGAGGCACTTTCAGATATTTTCAGCGAATCGTCCACGGTGTTCAGGGGTCTTTCCCTGTTTCCAGAGCATGGGACCACCGTTCCGGCTCTGATATTCCACGGAGAAAAAAACACGTCGCCCGTCCTGCGTGCTCCCAGAGACTCAGCCGTCAAATCCGACACCGAAGGCCGCCTGACCCTGAAAAGTATCATCAAGGACGGGGAATCGGCCATGGACCTGTTTCACCAGATGCTGATCACATCCCGTGGGAAAAAATTCAAATGGCTGACCGAACGGAGCCTGGAAGAAATCTGGATGGGACTGGGCTTTCTCCCCAAAGTGCGCCAGATGGAATTTCTGTACAGACTGCCCTACGATTCCCCCCTTATACCCGGACTTGAAGAAGCGATCAGGAAGCGTGAAATCCCTGACGACAAACAGAAAATCCAGCGCCTGACCGAGGAATTTCTGATCAAGCTGAGCGGTTTCGACAACGATGAGAGCCTCGTCAACCTGAAACAGGACATCCGTCAGGCCCTTAAAAAAGTGGATTCGTTCCCCACGCTTTCCAAGGTGGTCACGGCCATCGTGGACATCGCCCGGCAGCCGGATTCGTCCCTTGAAGAACTAAGCAGCGTGATCCGAAACGACCCGGCACTCACGCTGTCCATCCTTAAAATCGTCAACTCGGCTTTTTACGGTTATCCCCAGAAAGTGGACTCCATCGAACGGGCGGTGGTGATTCTGGGCCGGACCGAAATCGTAAACCTGGCCTTAGGTTTCGGGGCCATGAAAACCATCGACATGTCCAGCAAACGCGGACTTTACCAGCCCAAGGCGCTCTGGCGGCATCTCATGGGCACGGCCCTTCTTTGCCGTTACATCTACAAGAGGTTCAACAGAAAGGATGATCCCGGCCTTTTCACCGCCGGTCTCCTCCATGACTTCGGAAAAATTTTCCTTGTGGAACATTACCCCGATGACTACGGACGGCTTCACCTGGAATCCGTGGAACTGGACATCCCCCTTTATGAACTTGAAGAAGAGTATTTCGGCATCAACCACGCCATGATCGGCAAACACATCGGAGCCAGCTGGAACCTGCCGGAACCGCTGGTTCAGGCCGCGGCCTTCCACCACCAGCCCTTTTTCGCCACGGATCACGCCACCCTCGCCGCCATCATCGGTTTTGCGGACTACCTGTACCACCGGTGTTTCCCGCCCGAAGATCTTCAGCTGTCAGATACCCTTACAGCACTGCCTTTGACCTACGGCCACTGGCAGATTCTCGGACAGTTTTTCCACGGCCTTCATGCCGACGATCTGGACTCGATCGTTGAAGGAGCAAAGGAGTTCATCACGGAGAACGACCAGATTTTCTCCATTCTGGGTTAGATGATTGTAAAGTTAATGGTCACATTTTATTCCACTCTGTGCTCATCAGAGAATCGTCAAATTTCCGCCCGGCAATTGACAAGCCGGAAAACGCCTGTATAATCGCGGAAACATGGAGACATTCAGATGAAAACAGCAGCCTTTATCGCCCTGTTCTGTGCCGGGGGAGGACTCACACGATATTACCTTTCAGGATGGATTTACAGCATCCTGGGGCGCACCCTGCCCTACGGGACTTTTGCGGTCAACGTGATCGGATCTTTTTTCATAGGCCTTGTGATGGAGCTGGGTCTTCAAAGCACGGCGATCCCTTCCACACTCCGGGTGGGACTGACCGTGGGTTTCATGGGCGGACTCACCACCTTTTCAACGTTCAGTTACGAAACCCTGATGATGCTGGAAGACGGCCGAATCCTGGCCTCGTTCATCAACATCCTTTCCAGTGTCTCAATCTGCCTGGCGTTCACTTGGCTCGGCATACTGGCTGTAAGGGCCTTTTATTAAGGAGGTCACCATGAAACTCACAGGCGAAAACATTCTCATGCGGATATTCATCGGCGAAAGCGACCGGTTTGGACACCAGCCCCTTTATGAAGCCCTGGTGGAGATGTTCAGAAAAGAAGGCTTTGCCGGTGCCACCGTGATCCGGGCCATCAGCGGATTCGGGGCCCACAGTGTTTACCATACCCGGAAGCTCCTGGATCTTTCTTCGGACCTGCCCCTGATTGTGGAGGTGGTGGACAACAAGGAGAAAATCGACGCCATCATGCCGCGTATCGATGCCATGATGGGCGGCGGCATGATCACCTTGGAGAAAGCCACGGTGATCCGCTACAGCCCCGATGAAAAAAAACAGGCCTGACTGATCCGCGCTGTGTTATACTTCATTCCATGCCACGATCATTTTCAATTTCACAAGGAGATTCAAGCATGAAACCCACCTCTTTTCTTCGAGGTTTCTACCATTCCGACGACGGCGTCATCTCTGAAATCATTGACGCCAATGACCACAGCCTGACGTTCACGGCGACGTTTTCCATTCCCGGCTACCTTCTGGACCAGTTCAGGTCCAACCCCGGTCATCTGATGTTCAGCCAGAGATCCCGCATCGCCCGGCTGGGAGTGATGATCTCCAGCGAACCTCTTGAGAAAGGCCATTTCAAAGATGACCAGGTGACCATCCGGATGAACGCCACGTCCGTGATCACGGATTATCCCGCATTTCACCACGTCAGCCCATTTTTTACCCCAGGCCTCAAAATCGGTCGGCTGGCTTACTGCGATCCTGAAAACCTCCTCACGTCCGCAGAAGTCGTGGATGCCGTGAACCGTTCGGAACTGAAACTCCCGGCGTCCACGTCCATATCCAGCGCCGGGGATATCCTTATCGCGCCCCACCATGTGATCTACAAAATTGACAAACCCCTGGACCGGGAAACCATCGGCCGGATTCTTTTAAGGAAAGACGGAAAAGAACTCCTGAAAATGGGGCTTAGGCGTGAAGAGGTCCAGCAGATCGTTCTGCCGCCGGGTCAGGGCATCATCACCACCTGTTCCATGTACCTCAACTACCATTACGTGGTGCTCCAGAACGACATGACCCGGTTCGGCGAACTGGGCTACCATCTCCCGGCCACCATCCTTGACCCCATCAGGACACGGGGCATCAACATCTATCTTGAAATCATCAACCGTAGCGACCAGCCCATCGTCAACCCCATGATCCCGGCCAAAATCTACCGGGCGGCCCAGTTCGATCAGGAACCCGGCCTCTATTCCAACGGGGTTCACTCAAAACCCCACAGCTACGAAAATCTGAGGGCTCTTGAAAAACGGTTTGACAGCATGGGAAAATCCACCTGCTATTACCTCAACAAACCGGCCGCCGTGTTTCCTTCACATGAAGCAGAAGTGGACAGCGTGGAGCTTTTCATGAACGGCCCTGGAAATCTTTGCAGCAATTCCGTTAGCATCTGTGCCTCGGACCGGAGGAATTTCCGGCCGGACAGCCGCTGTCCCCATGTTTACGCGGTATCGAAAATTCCCTTCACACAAAACAAATCCAAGAGCCCCCTGGTTCTGAAATATTTTCCCAACATCCAGGAGCACCACGACATCATCGACTCTGTCTACCAGGGGCACATCGAATCCCTGTATTTTTTCGAACCTTCCTACGAACACGGTCCGTTTCTGTCCCAGCAGGACCATCACCGTCTTCAGGAATATTTCGCCTTGGGCCTCAATGTGTACTGGATTTCGTCCCTCAACAACCGGGTCATGCAGTACACCGAACGTGACGGCATGGGATACTTCGTCATCCCTGAAAAACTTACGGCCTTTCACAAGTCCATGCTGTTCGCATTTTACGGTTCAAACAAAATCCTGTCCGATGACGGAAACCGCCGCCTTGAAAACCTCATTCAGGAACTTATCGGATTCTGGGGAAAAAACATCGGATTCGTCACCGGCGGCGGCAGCGGCGTCATGGAACGGGCCAATGTGCTGGCCAGGGAAAACGGCATCCTGTCCGGTGCCAACTACCTCGAAATCACGGATCAAGCCTTGATTTCCGACGTGGACTTCTGCCAGATATTCCAGAGTTCCTGCCGTCACAGCCGCCAGAAATGGTTCGAGGTGACCTCGTTCCCCATTTTCAATGTGGGGGGCCTTGGAACACTGGAAGAGCTGGGCATCACCTTGTGCAACATGAAGCTGTCCATCATGGAACGGGTGCCCCTCATTCTGTTCGACACCGAAGAATCGGGATACTGGAACGGTGTGGAAGAGCAGATCCACTCCATGGTCGAAGGCAACAGGGCTCCTTTATGGGCCTTGGACAATCTGGTGATAACCAGTGATCCCAAAGACGTCATCGACGCCTACAGAAACATGCTCCGTCTGTTCTGACGAAACCCAAGATACACCGAAGGAGAAATAAACGTGTCATCGATCAGAATCACCACAAGCAAAGGCAATCTTGAAAAACTCCTGGCTGAAGCCAAGGAAAAGGAAAAATCCTACAGGGAACGGGCCCTTAAAATGTACCCCTGGATCTGCGCCAAATGCGGCAGGGAGTTTGACGGCAAGCGCCTCAAGGAGCTCACCGTCCATCACAAGGACCACAACCACGACAACAACCCGCCGGATGGGAGCAACTGGGAACTTCTGTGCCTTTACTGCCACGACAACGAACATTCAAGAGATCAGGTGGCGGACTGGTACGGCGGATCCGGCGGGGACGACGATCCGGGTTCCTTCGGCAACAATCCTTTCAAGGGTTTGGACGCATTGCTGAAACTGAAAGACGGGAAAGAACGGAAACAGAAATAATGGGGTCTAGCTTTTGCTTGTCTGGCATTGGCTGCATGGCAATGCCAGACTGAAATCCCGATGGCACCGTTAGGCTTTGTCATCGTTTCACCCATCCTGCTCAGGCTCTATGGCAGGATGGGTGAAGTTAATACGGAATCCGTCAGAATCCTAAAAAATAATTTTCAATATATCCTTGTATTTTTCCGCAAAATGAAACGTCATGCCCTCCTTGATGTAATCGGGCAGTTCCTTCACATCCCGCTGGTTGTCGAACGGCAGAATCAGTTCCATGATTTTCAACCGGCGGGCCGCAATGACCTTTTCCCGGATGCCTCCCACAGGAAGCACATGCCCGGTCAGCGTCAGTTCCCCGGTCATGGCCAGGGGACTTTTGATCTGTCTGCCAAGAGCCAGGGACAGCAACGCCGTGGCCATAGTCACACCGGCGCTGGGGCCGTCCTTGGGAGTCGCCCCTTCCGGCACATGAAGATGGATAAATGCTTTCTGGAAAAACGTCTCGTCTCCCTTGAATTCCTTGATGTGGCCGGAAATGAAACTGTAGGCGATTTCAGCGGATTCCCTCATCACATCCCCGAGTTTCCCCGTCAGCTTGAAACCCTTGCCTTTGTCGTGGACCATGGTGGCTTCCACGGGAAGGGTTGCACCGCCCATGGATGTCCAGGCCAGCCCGGTGACCACGCCCACGCCGCTGATGGATTTGTCTTTCCTGAAGTAAGGTGAGCCCAGGTATTCTTCCAAGTTTTTGGTGCCCACATTCACCAGGGCGTCCCCGTTTTCGAGGATCTTCACCACCGCTTTCCTCAGGATCTTGTTCAGCATCTTTTCAAGATTACGGACCCCGGCCTCACGGGCGTATCCTTCCACGATCTGCCGGATAGCCGTATCGCTGATTTTGATCTGTTTCGCCGAAAGGCCGTTCTTTTCAAGTTGCCTGGGCCACAGGTGACGTTTGGCGATATCCACTTTCTCCTTGGTGATGTAGCCTGAAAGGGTCGTCACGTCCATGCGGTCCAGCAAGGGACGGGGAATGGTGTCCAGCTGGTTCGCCGTGCAGATGAACAGCACTTTCGAAAGATCGGCCCTCAGATCAAAGTAGTGATCGAGAAAATCCTTGTTCTGTTCCGGGTCCAGGGCTTCCAGCAGTGCGGACGCCGGATCGCCCTGGTAAGACGCTCCGATCTTGTCCACTTCGTCCAGCATGATCACAGGGTTTGACACTCCGGTTTCTCGCAGGGCCTGCATGAATTTTCCGGGCATGGCTCCCACATAGGTCCGCCGATGACCTTTGATTTCAGCCTCGTCTCTCATGCCGCCCAGGCTGAAACGGTAGAACTTCCGTCCCAGAGCGTCAGCGATGGATTTCCCGATGGATGTCTTGCCCACGCCCGGAGGTCCCACCAGAAGCATGATGGAGCCGGACACCTCGCCTTTGTAAACGCCCACGGCCAGGAATTCAATGATCCGTTCCTTGACGTCGTCGAGACCCGCATGATGTTTTTCAAGCGTCTTTCTGGCTTCCTTGATATCCAGCTTGTCTTCGGACAAAACGCCCCAGGGTATGGAGGTGATCCAATCCAGGTAATTCCGGGACACACCGTATTCGGACGATCCTTTTTCAAGCACGGATAATTTCTGGATTTCACTGTCGAACCGTTCCTTGACATGATCAGGAACCGTCAGCTTTGCCAGTCGCTCCTCAAACTGGTCGATGTCGGCGGTGCGGTCGTCCTTGGCGATGCCCAGTTCTTTCTGGATGATCTTGAGCTGTTCTTTCAGAAAAAACTTCCGCTGGTTTTCATTGACGTTCCGGTTCATTTCCTGGGTGATCTCGCTCTGGAGACGCACCACATCCAGCTCTTTCTTCAAAATCACCAGGACTTTCTCCATGCGGGTGAGCACGGGGACCGTCTCCAGGATCACCTGAAGTTCCTCACCGGTGGCTGTGGTAAGGGTGGCCGCGAAATCCGACAGCGGCGACGGATCATTGGGGTTAAAACGCATCAGGTAATCTTTCAGCCCTTCACCATAAAGCGGGTTCAAAGGCAGCAACTCTTTGATGGTGTTGATGATGGCCATGGCGTATGCCCGGATCTTGTCCCTGTCCGAATCGTCACTCACCGGATAATCAACTCGGGCGAGAAAGGGGATTTCCGATGTCAGGAATTCCTCGATGGAAAACCTCCGGAGGCCCTGAGCCACAAACTGGATCTGGCCGTTTTCCCTCTTGATGTCATGAATTCTCACCACACAACCGACTTTCGAAAAATGGTTTTGAGTCAGCTCATTGTTATGCTGGTTTCTTGGCACGAATGACAGGCCGACCATGCGGTGATCGGTGTTTTCGATGCGTGCGATGGTGCTTTCCCATAATTCCCCGTTAACCACCAGGGGCTGGATCTGTGCCGGAAAAAAAGGCCGCCCGGACATGGGCAGCATATAGAGTCTGTCCGGCGCGAAACTCTGTGGGGATATCAGGCCAGATTCGTTGCCGGCCTCGTCTTCGACGATTTCAGGTGTTATCGCTTCGTTGTCTGCAGTGTCGCTCATAGTCCCTTCTCCTTCATCCATAGGCGCGGGTCGCATCATGATTCATTTTTTTTGACTTCACGATAATATGATAACGAAACAGAGCATTTCAACCGTTTACTTTTTTTTCTGCAATTCCCCCCGAAAAAATCATGGGTTTGTTCATTGGCAAGGCACCAGCGGGACACATCCGTGATCTTGAATGAAGACATCAATACCATGACCCTTCACTACAGTGTTTTTCGATGTTTATTTATAACTTCCGACCCAAAGAGAACCTTGAAGTTTCAAGCTCAGAATGTGTATAATCGAACATGATTTGAATTCAGCGTCAGCGGTTTTCACGTTTTACAATTCAGATGAGAGGCGAAATCCATCAGCTATGAATCTGTTCAGAACCTTTATCATTCCCTATCTGAAAGTCTGTTTCCTTATCGATAAAATCACGTCCCGAGGTGCATTTGGAAAAGACCAGGCGGTGTACATCGACAACGTGAAGGACGTGCCCGGCGGCAATCCCCTCAAAGACGCCATGTTCAGAGCCCATCTGAAACAGTACCACGAATCGTCATGTTCGGTGGCTTCGGTGGTCAATGTGGTGAACGCCCTGCTCTCCATAAACGGGCATCAGGATAAAAAAACGCAGACGACCCAGATGGACATTCTCGACAAAGTCAAAGCCGCCAACTGGAAAAAACGGATGAGCCCCGAAGGGGAAAATGGACGGAGGGGTCTGACCCTCACCATGCTGGGCGATGTGGTTAAGGAAAGCCTCACAGCCTACAGCCTTCCCCACCGATATGTCCGGACCATCCAGACAGTGAAAGACCCTGAAAAAAAGGGCTCTCTCAAACGGAATCTTCTGACCCATCTCATGGATTACGACCCCAAGGGCAAAGCCCTGATCATCGCCCATTTCAACCAGGGAGCCTTTGTCAAGGCACTTCAGATTCCTCACATATCCCCTGTGGGTGCCTTTGATCCCAGAACGAGAACCGTGACCATGCTCGATGTGGATTTTCTCCAGGTAAAGCCCTATAAAATTTCCTTTGACCGGTTCTATGAAGGTCTTTCAAACGATTACAACCATGTTTTCAAGCGATTCGGCTACGGCAGCGGAGGGTATGTCTATATCGCTTTATGAAATCAGGGTTGATCTTGACAAACAGAAGCCCCTGGCCTATAAGCCTCGCCAGGGTAATGTACACGATTTATACATTCCTGAATCCGAAACATTCCGAACGCTGAAAAACCGACGAAAAACACGGGGATGAATCATGATAGACACCCACACAGCATTTCCATGGCAGACGTTTCTCGGCCGGGTGGTGGTTCCCACATTCCTCACCTTCGTCCTTTTCATCGCCTCGTTCTTTTTCGTCATCATACCGGCCATCAGGGAAAACAGCATGGATAGGAAGCGGGAAATGATTCAGGAACTTACCCTTTCAGCATGGAATATCCTGGCCAAACTCTACCATGACGAAAAGCAGGGCCTCATGTCCCAGGAAAAAGCAAAAAGCCAGGCCATCGAGCAAATCAGGAACCTTCATTACGGCCAGGAAATGAAGGACTATTTCTGGATCAACGACATGACCCCGCGCATGATCATCCACCCGTACCGGACGGACCTCAACGGCAAAGACCTCTCCAACTACACAGACCCGGACGGCAGAAAAGTGTTCATGGAAATCGTGAAAGTCGTGGCGGAACACGATTCCGGTTTTGTCCGTTACAAATGGCAGGCCAATGACCGCACGTCCCGGATCATCGCCAAAATATCGTATGTCAAAGGATTTACACCCTGGGGATGGGTCATCGGAACCGGTATTTACATCGACGATGTCAACGCCGAAATCGACAGGCATATTGAAAAAATCGTCGCGGTGTCTCTGGTGATCTGCATGGTGAACGTGCTGATTTTCTCCTACATCATCCGGATCAGCTACCTGACCCATAAAAAGCAAAGAAACGCCGAGCTGGAACTCAAAAAAACAAAATCCACCCTTGCCCTTTCAGAAAAAATGGCGTCTCTGGGCCGTCTTTCAGCCATGGTGGCCCATGAAATCAACAACCCGCTCTCCGGCATTCTCTCCTATGCCCGTCTTTCAACCCGGTATCTTGACAAACCCGACATCAACACGGATGACATGAACGCCATACGAGGCAATCTGGCCATCATTTCCAGCGAAACCAAACGATGCGGGGACATCGTCAAAAACCTTCTTCTGTTCGCGCGTCAGTCCAGAGGCAATGTCGAACTCGTTCATCTGAATGACATCGTGACATTGAGCGCCAATATCATCAGCCACAGTGCCCGAATGAAGGAAATCGACCTCAAGACGGAACTTGCACCCGGAGATGATCTTGTCCGCTGTGACCCCGGAGCCATTCAGCAGATTTTGGTTTCCCTCATCGTTAACTCGCTGGAATCTTCTCCTCAAGGAAGTACGGTCACCATCAAAACCGACTGCCTCGACCAGAAGCAGATCAAATTTAAAGTCATCGATCAAGGACACGGCATCGACGAAAATGACCTGCCCTTCATCTTCGATCCGTTTTTTTCGACCAAAGACTCAAGCACCAGCCTGGGCCTGGGTCTTTCCGCGGTATACGGAATCGTGGAGCGGCATGCCGGCTCCATCGATGTCAAATCCAGGCCCGGCAAAGGCACACGGTTTACAATTACTCTTCCCAGGGATTACCAGGAGCAGAAGGAAGCATAGCATCATGAAATCCAACACGAACACGGTGAAACCATGAAACCTTCGGATATAGCCATCCTGATCGTCGATGACGAAGCGTCCATTCGAAACGCCCTCACACAGTGGTTTGAAATGGACGGATACCGCGTCAGTTCAGCAGAAGACGCCAACTCCGCCCTGATGAAACTCCAGAACGGCCCCTGGGACATCGTGATGCTGGACATCAAAATGCCGGGCATCGACGGACTTGAACTTCAGAGGCGGATCAAGAAAATCGACAAGGACATCATCACCATCATCATGACCGCCTTCGCCTCAGTGGACACCAGCATCCAGGGGCTCAAGGAAGGAGCGTTCGACTACATCGTCAAACCGGTCGATCCCGACGACATGAGCCACCTGATCAGAAACGCTGTTGAACAGCGCCGGCTTTACTATGAAAACCTCAAGCTCAAGCAGCATATTGAAGGTTTCTCGCTGTCCGATGAAATCAACGGGGAAAGCCCCGCCATGAAAAAGGTCATCGAAAAGATCGCCGAAGTCTCCCAGACCGAATCCACAGTGATCATTAAAGGCGAAAACGGAACGGGAAAAGAGCTGATCGCAAGAGCCATCCACAGCAACAGCAACCGGCGCTACTTCCCCATGGTCACACTCAACTGCGGAACCTATTCCGAAGGCCTTCTGGAAAGCGAACTGTTCGGCCATGAAAAAGGGGCGTTTCCCGGTGCGTTGTACCGCCGCCAGGGCCGACTTGAAATGGCGGACAAGGGGACCCTGTTTCTTGACGAGATCGGGCAGATCGGTGAAAAAATGCAGAAGGACCTTCTGCGGCTCATTGAAACCCGGTGTTTCACACGCCTGGGAGGAGACCGTGAAATCGATGTGAATTTCCGCATTATCTGCGCCACCACCCACGATCTTGAAAGCGCGGTTCAGGCCGGAACGTTTCGAAAAGACTTGTATTACCGGCTGAACGTGGTGACCATCAACGTCCCCCCTTTACGGGAAAGAAAGCTCGACATTCCAGCCATAGCACGGGCCTTCATCAAACGGTTCGCCCAGGCCATGAACAAGAACGTCATCGACATCACCAACGACACCCTGGACCACCTTTTGGCCTACGACTGGCCGGGCAATGTCCGGGAACTCCGGAACGTCATCGAACGGGCCATGGTCATTGCCAAAGGCAACCTTATCGAGCTGACGGATCTTTCTTTTTTCTTTCCGTCCGCCCAGACCCCGGCAGATGATTCCATCCTGTCACTGGAAGAGGTCGAAAAGAACCATATTCAAAAAGTACTGGAACTGACTCACGGCAACATCGTCCAAGCTGCGGGCATTCTCAAGGTCAGCCGGCTCACCTTGTACAATAAAATCAAGAAATACAAACTGAAGACATTCAAGGGGGATATGGAAGCCTGATTATGGCGTACATCTATATCCTTCCCATCGAAACAGGGTCAACTTACTGGATGGAGCCTCTGGAAAAAAGCATCCAAAGAGCTTTCGGATACCCCATCAAAAAAATCAGCCGTGACATTTCACTTGAAAAAGCCTTTGACATCAAACGTTCCCAGTACAATTCCTCCCAGATTCTTCTCCAGATCATCCATGATCCACCTAAAGATGCCGCAAAAGTTCTGGGCATCGTCAACACGGATCTTTTCATTCCCATCCTCACCTTTGTTTTCGGCGAGGCCCAGCTCAAAGGCCCAGGGTCCCTGGTTTCCCTGCACCGGTTGAACAACAAGTTCTACGGTCTTCCTGAAAACGGGGCGCTCCTCACTGAACGTCTCATCAAGGAATCCATCCACGAACTGGGACACAATTTCGGACTGGTTCACTGTCATGATCCCAAATGTGTCATGCGCTCATCCACCTATGTGGAAGACATCGACTCCAAATCCCATGACCTGTGCCAGCGTTGCCGGAACACCTTCATCCATGAAAAAAGAAAAGCTTGAATAAATGCCCGTTAGCAGGCTCAGACCTTTAAAAGACGCATTCCCCATTTCCCTGCCTGACATCCATCCCGGCCTTAAAAACTTGTATACAACCAATGAATTCTCTTGTCATGGCAGTGATTTTCTGTTAGAAAGCCTGTGTTCTTAAATATGGTGAGCGTAGTTCAGTTGGCAGAGCACTGGATTGTGGTTCCAGGCGTCGCGGGTTCGACCCCCGTCGCTCACCCCATTTAACAAAAACCATCTCAAGCGCCCGTAGCTCAGCTGGATAGAGCGCCGGACTTCGAATCCGTAGGCCGGGGGTTCGAATCCCTCCGGGCGCGCCAAAGATTTTAAAATGGGTTACAGATTTCGATCTGTAACCCATTTTTGTTATCTGTCGCAGTAATGATTCACAAACCTGATAAAAATGCATCGGTAAAGTAAACCGATAAAACAAAAAGCCCTCCGTTGCGGGAGGGCTTTAATGTTTATTGAAGGCTTACATATGCTGGCAGACTGTCATTTAGGCACGATACCCCCCAAAAGTTCCACAAGCCAGAAATCACCCAGAACGTTCTCAAGGTCGGGCCATGAGTTTTCTATGGGACCGATTTCAAATGTGCCGTCTCCGTTGGCGTCGGCTGTGATGGTGTAACCGGATGTCTCGAAGGATTCACCAGAGATGATCTCAATCTTTGCCGCCGAGTTATTCGCCGCCGAAATGGCAAGGGTTCCGCCGGTGGGGAACAGAACGTTGGGATCATTCATGATCATGTCCAGCAGCATCATTGGATTTTTCATGCTGATCATGTCAAGGGGCGACAGGGTGCTCACATCCACATAACCGTAATCGGGATGATAGAAGCGTCCGGTGACACCGGTCATTGCGGACGAATATCTCACTTTCCCTTTTCTTATGGAATCTTCGGACGTCAGGGTGTAGTCGCTGTACTTGTAAGTCTTGTTTTTCTTTCCGTCCTTATAGAGAAGATCGATGACCGTTGTTCGTTCTCTCTCGTCGTCCGTCATGTCCATTTCGGAAGCTATGGTTCCATGGAACGTGACATCGAAGAGATCTGAAGAAAGACGGGTATTGCCGAGGGTGATATTCAGGATTTCCTTGTCCGTTACAGTTTCTTCGTCATTTTTTTGCCATGAATTTCCCATTTCAGCGGACATCGCTCCGGAAAACATGAAAGTCTCGTCGTCCATGCCGAATGTCACGGAACCCGAAACGGAGAATTTGGAGGTGTAGGAAGCGCTGTAGGCCATATGCTGAATCTGGTCGATTTCCGAATAGTCGGTATCTTCACTTCCCTTGAATCCCACGGAGAAGGCCCCTGAAGTCAAAGCCACGGTCAGACTTTCAGAAAAAGGCACGGCTTTGGCATCCACCGGATCGGAATAAGAATACGTCATATCCGCGCTGCCCGTAATGGACACACTCATATCAAAGTCTTGATGTTTATCCTGATTTTCAGATTCCGTTGCAAGGCCTTTTTTATGAATGGTCAGCACATTGCCGCCTGAATTTCCGAATGCCACGGCCAGTTTACCGGCATCATCATCGCCTGTTGATTCGCTGGAAAAGGAAAGATCCCCTTTTAAGGTGACTTCGAGATCCCCTTGGGGGACGTCGATAAACGGAAGTTTCACATCGATATCGTTCCAGTATTCCGTCAGAACACCGTCTGTTTCTTCTTCTTTCTCAAAAGAGTACACGGATATTGAAAGCTCTCCGTTTTTAAGGGAGAGTTCCGTTTTTCGTTCATCCTGATCAATGGAGTCTGTGTAAAGATCGGTGAGGGTTATGGACCCTTTGAACCGTCTAGTCATTTCCCATTCCGTGGCATTGACAATGGCTTTGGTGTTTGAGGATTCCCCAGTTTCTGAAGCACTGTACTGTCCGTTTAACGTGTAAGTGTATTCCTGATTTTCGTAATAGGTGTCATAAAGGCCTGTGATGGCATTGAATGAACCTGTGTCAGGATTCCAGGATCGTGTCCCCTTGTGGGTAAAGCCCTGACATGTCAAGCTTCCTGAAACCGCGTCGTATCCTTCATCCTTGATGGCTTCAAGCTTTTCCGCAGGCGTTTCATCGGTCCAGGTAAATGCTCCGGCCGGGTAATCGTAGGTGAGGACTTCAACGCCTGTTCCGTTGAATGTCTCGATCCTTAAGGTGGACTCGCCGGATGTGGTCTGAACAGCATTTGAGAACACATGGGTGACGGTGAAGGTTTTGCTGTCCGTGGTCGTCACAGTTTCCGAGTATGTCCCGGATGTATTGGGGAAAGTGTCCCAGTCGATGAAATCGAACATGCTGTCTGGCAACAGGTCTCCCTGGAAAATGCCGCTGTAGATGTCATCGATAATGTCAACGGAAGATTTTGTCAGGGCTTTGGCCATGGAGTCATCTGATCCGGCAATTTTTGAGGAAATTTTGAGGGGCAGAAGATCTTCCTCGTCCTCAAGCTCACCGATGAACGCCGTGCCGATGGCTCCTTCGGCCAGTTCTTCGGCGTTTTGAGCCGTGATGGTGGCCTGAGTGGTGAGGCCGGTATACGCCGGATCCGTAGACTTTGCGCCCCCGCCGCTGTCACTGCTGCAGGAGTAAAGACTTCCAGCCAGAATGAGCACCAGGCAGGCACCGGCACCTTTTTTCAGGATGAGTTCTAATACATGGGATACGTTTTTCTTCATGCCATCTTCCTTTCAACAATCGGTTTAAAAAAATCAGCTGCGGCACACAAGGATTAAAAAAACCATGAAAACACAGACGGCAAAGCCGCAAAAAAGAAATTCACACCGGATGCGGGTCAGGAACAAAGAGGATATCGGAGGGTAAGCAACTGGCTCATCGGAGGCACCGACATTCCAGGCAACCCGGCCATCTTCGTCAAAAAGCAAGATCCGTGGCTTTCCGTCCCCACCTCACGATGGGTTTGGCTTTCAAGGCATATAAACGACACATAACTAACTTTGAAGCAATCCACTTAATAAAACGAACATCACTCTTATTTTGAATGGATATAACTGTCAAGTTATTTATGTAGTCATTTACCGGATCAATGCCTTTTCCTTAAGAAAGCTCATCCACCGCCGTAACGCTTGATGGGGCGGATGGTTTCGCAGTGCCACACGGCGGTCATCAGGGCCAGCATGAACGGAGACACGCTTGAAGGACAACATCCTTTTTCGGTTTTTTCGTTCATGCACCGAGCGATCTCACTGCGAAGGTCTGTCATATCCGTGCCATCACCTTCGGGCCAGACCATGGAGGATGAGGCCAGCACCCCGGCCGTTTTCTCAAGTGAGTCCCGGCCCACATAAAGATTCACGCCGTAGCGGAGGATTTTCGGTTCTTCCCTCGCCCAGCCCGGTTCATCACGAAGAAAAAAGCCGTCCACGGGAAGCCCCTCTTCCCGTGCCGCGAGAACCGGAGCCATGTCTCCGCTCTTCACGGAAACAATCAGATGGGGCGGTGTGAACGTGTTTTTCGGAGGCCGCCGGTCCTGGCTGAATACCTTCTTTTTCCTCAGAAACAGCGGATCGTCGTACAGTTTCCTCAGATCCACGACTAAGGATTCTTTACTAAAGCGGCGGATCTGAGTCACCGGGTATTCCTTTCTGGCATTCCTCAGCACCTTCTCAACCACCACGGCGAAGCAGTCTCCGGTGTCATCATCACAGTGTATTCCGGCGTAAAACATGGTTCCTCGTTTTATTCAAGCGTATGATTTTTAAAAATCCATCCCATCCAAATTTTTCGAAATCATACCAGACCGGTCTTTTCGATCAACTGAAAAATGGATTCTTGACAACACCGGTTCGGCCATATACATATACTCACTATATGTATATCAATGGAGGTTTGCCATGTCACTGTGCGGAGACGACCATCCCAAACTGATCGCCAGGATCAACCGGATCGAAGGACAGGTCAGGGGATTGAAAAAAATGGTGGAAGAGAACCGGGACTGCCTGCAGGTGCTCAAACAAGTTGCGGCGGCGTCTGGTGCCCTCAGGTCGCTGGGAACGGTGATTCTGGAAGACCATCTCAAAGGTTGCGTCACCAAGGCCATCATCAACCGGGAAAACGAATCGGAACTGATCGACCAGGTGGTGGATCTGTTCAACAAGTTCAGCAGGTAGGAGTTTTTATCATGATCGGACGTTTTTCATCCCTGGGCGTATACAGAGAGCTTTTAAAAGCCCGTGATTTTTATATCATTGTTTCGGCTGGCCTTCTGGCCCTGGCGTCGTTCATCATCGACCACGGAAAAGCCGAACCCAGCGCCGCCGGAAACGTTCTGGCCATCGCATCGGTGATCATCAACGGATTCCCCATTGTCTGGGGTGCGTTGACCGGTCTTTTTGAGCGTCAGGTCAATGTGGACGAACTGGTGAGCATCGCCATCGTGGCCAGCCTTGTCCAGGGAGAATACCTGGCTGCGGCGGTGGTGTGTTTCGTCATGAAGGCGGGAAGCCTCATCGAACAGATGACCAGCGAATCCGCCCGAAAAGCCATCCGATCCCTGATCCGCATCTCTCCTGAAACAGCCGTGATCCTCGAAAACGACGATGAAAAAACCGTGCCGGTCGGTGAGGTGAACGAAGGTGACATCATCCTTGTAAAACCCGGCGACCGTGTTCCTGTGGACGCCCTGATTCTTTCCGGCCGGTCCGCCGTGGACGAATCCTCCATGACCGGAGAGCCCCTTCCTGTTGAAAAAAAGGAAGGGGACGCCATTCTGGCCGGAACCCTGAACCACAACGGCGTTCTCAAAGCACGGACCACCCGTGTGGGTCAAGACACAGCCCTTGGCCGGATCATCAGCCTTGTGACCGAAGCCGAACAGCACCGCCCCGAATCCGTGCGCCTGATCGACCGTTACGCCCGTTGGTTCACCCCGGTCATTCTGGTTTGTTCCGCCCTCACCTTTCTTTTGACAAAAGATGTGGGCCGTGCCGTGGCCGTCCTGATCGTGGGCTGCCCCTGTGCCCTGATTCTCGCGGTTCCCACGGCCACTGTGGCGGCATTGGGCCGGGCGGCCAAAGCCGGGATTCTGGTGAAAGGCGGTCAGTATCTGGAGCGGATTGCAGCTGCCCAAGCTGTATTTTTCGATAAAACGGGTACCCTCACCCTGGGTGAACCCCGGATATCGGAAATAACCTGTGGTGAAGAAACAAACCGGGAAAAAATTCTTTATTATGCCGCGTGCGCTGAACAACACGTCACCCATCCCCTGGCCAGGGCCGTTCTCACGGCGGCCCAGAACGAAAACATCGTCGTCACCGGTGCAGAAAACGCTTTCCACGAAATAGGCACCGGTGTCAAAGCTACGGTGGACGGAATTCCGGTGGAAGTGGCCGGAGCTGCATCCATGGAAAACATAGATTCATTTTCACCTGATCTGAAGGATTCCATGGACAGAGCCGTGGCCCAGGGCGACACGCCCCTTGCCGTGATCCATGACGGAAAAATTGTTGGGATTCTTCATGTGACGGACAGCGTCAGACCTTCGGCCGCAGCGGCCATAAAAAAATTCAATGACCTTGGCATCATCGAAACAGCCGTTCTTTCCGGGGATCATGAACGATCCGTAAACCGTGTGGCGCAATCGGTGGGCATCCGCTGTATCTATCCATCACTCAAACCCCAGGACAAGATGGACATCATCACCCGTTACCAGGATAACAATCTTCCCGTCTTGTTCGTGGGCGACGGCGTCAACGATGCACCGGCCCTGGCTGCGGCCCATGTGGGGATCGCCATGGCCGACGCGGGAACGGATGTGGCGCTTGAAACGGCGGACATCGCCCTGATCAACGACGACATCTCACGCCTTCCCTGGCTGATCGGCCTTTCCCGGCGGATGCTCGTCATCATCAAACTCAACATCGCCTTTGGCTTAGGCTTCAACGCTCTGGCCGTTCTGGCAAGCAGTATGGGATTTCTGTCACCCATCATGGCCGCCATCGTTCATAATTTCGGCAGTGTTCTTGTGGTTGTTGCCTCGGCCAGCCTTGCCTTTGCACCGGGTCCATCCGGCCCGGATCATTAGAGACAATCAACAGTGCGACCAATGCCGGTCACGACGTAAGGACCATCCGGAAGGGCACCATCGACGACGGTGTAAAACCATGCCTCAGGTAAAACCGCTGGCCATCCACATTCGTATCATCGGTGAGCAGGGTGATCCGTCGGCATCCGCAGTTCCGGGCCTCGGATATGGCGCATCTCACCATCCTGGAACCCAGGCCGGAACTCCGGTGACGCTCATCCACCACCAGGTCTTCAAGAATGGCCACCCGCTCACCCAGTGCCGTAGAAACGGTGAAAAGAATGTTTACCATGGCCACAGGGCAGCCCTTCATCTTCCCTACAAGAATAAAACCTGCTCCAGGATCGTTGATAATCATCCCAAGTCCACGGCTCTGGGTTTCATGATCCGGCATAAACTCCTCTTCCTGGGTAAACAACTGACCCAGAAGGCCGGAAAGCTCCGGAATGTCCTTTTCTGTGGCCAGAGCGATTTTAAAATCATCATCCATACCCATCTCCGGTTTTTTAAAAAAAATCGAAAAAATATTTCCATTCATTAAACAAAATTGGACTTAGGTACAATCCATTATTCTTGAAATCATTATATAAGGTTGAAATCGATTTTTAACTTCACCCGTAAAAATCAGAAGGACCCTTATTCAAACTTCGTGGAGGTTAACATGGCCCAGGCAGGAATCGTAAAAAATATTTCAGGCTCTGTCATTGCAAGAACACCCCAGGGGCAGACGCGAGAGCTCAAAGCCGGTGATCTTGTTTATGAAAATGAAATAATTGAAACGTCCGGGGCTTCACGCATCGTCATTGAACTTCAAACGGGTAAAACCATCACGCTGGATGAACATTCAAAAGTCCTCATCGATGAAACAGTGCTGGGAAAAGTGGAGGAATACGACGCCATTGCCCATGACGTAAACATGCTGCAAAACGCACTGGAAACGGGTGAAGACAATCCGGAACTTGAACAGGAGACCGCACTGGGTGAAATTGAAGACGGATACGATTATGATCTGAATTACTATGAAGGCGACACATCATCGGGTCTTGTGGGAACGTACCTGATCGAAGTGAGCTCCACGACAGATTCCTACGCCTATGAAACGTCCATTTTGGGTGACGTTGAAACCACTCAGGCGTCTCAGGTCCAGCCCACCCTCATGCTCGACGTCAACATCACCTCCGATGATATCATCAACGCTGCGGAAGCCAGTTCATCCATTGCCGTCACAGGAACCACGGACGGCGGCATCGCGGACGGTGAAATAGTAACAATTACCGTCAACGGCAATTCATACACCGGCACCATCACCGATGGACGGTTCAGCATCCTTGTTCCCGGTTCGGATCTTCGTGACGATGCCGATCATGTCATCGACGCCAGGGTGACCATCACTGATGCGACAGGTCAAACAACCACAATCACGGATGTTGAACCCTATTCCGTCGACACCACGGTTGCAGCTTCGATCACCCTGAATGTCACTATCACCGCAGACAACATCATCAACGCCGCAGAAGCTGGCACGGATATCGCTATCACAGGACGTGTGGGAGGAGATGTCCAGGATGGAGACGTCGTCACGTTGACCGTCAATGGCAACACATACACAGGCGTTGTTTCTTCAGGAGTTTTCTCCATTCTCGTTGCCGGTTCAGACCTTGCCGCCGACGCCGACAACACCATCCAGGCGTCCGTGACGACAACCGATCCTGCAGGCAACAGTGTGACAGCGACAGACAGCCACGTGTACTCCGTGGATACGGCCGTTTCTGCCACGGTATCTTTTGATACAAACATCACAGCCGATGACATCGTCAACGCTGCCGAAGCCGGTGGCAACATTGCCGTTACCGGTACTGTTGGCGGGGATGTTCAGGATGGTGACACTGTCACCTTGACCGTCAACGGCAATACTTACACCGGAGCCGTGGCCTCCGGCGCATTCTCCATCGACGTGGCTGGTTCAGACTTGGCGGCCGATGCTGACAGAACCATCGAAGCCTCCGTCACCACCACCGATGCGGCGGGAAACACGATTACCGCGACAGATACAGAATCTTATACCGTCGATACAACCGTCACCGCTTCAACTAACCTCGATGCCAACATCACAGCTGACGACATCATTAACGCCGCTGAAGCCGGTGGCAACATCGCTGTCACCGGAACGGTGGGAGGAGATGTTCATGATGGTGACACCGTCA
>DYJE01000054.1 GCA_020723285.1 Desulforapulum autotrophicum
GGGACATCACATGGTACACACTTTTTTCTTCGGTTATGATCATTCGGGCAATGCGGGGCATAGGCAACTCCTTGATAAAGGTTCCTTATAAGATCCTGTATGGAAACATATATCAAGGAACATTTCAAGAAGATTTATTATCGGCCTGTCCCCAATACTTGAGGGGGCTGCCAAAGACAAATTGCACATATGCCCCGGCATTTTTTCCAAGCTAATGTGGCAGGCCGTCAGAGTCGCGCCCCTCATCTCACCCCAGCGATATATGCGGACAGGATTGATAAAGTGAACGGTTGTGTGAGTGCGGCTTTATGCGACCAGGGAAAAGTATGTATTTAGCTCTGCAATAAAAAAATATAAATTCAGCACAATACGGCGATGCCCAAATGCATTGAATCAGCTGTTGCGGTTCAATGCATTCGGGACCGTCGTATGATTATAAATCATTAAAAATGGTATCCGATGAACAGGCCGAAGTGTTCGCCGCCAGCTCCTACGTCGTCGTCGTCAAAGAGTTCCACGTCCGCTTTGGAAATACGGAACACGAGGCCCAGATTGAGGTGGCGGCTGAGGGTGGCGTAAGCCCCGGTGGAAAGGTAGAAACCCATGGCCGAATCGTCCGCCTGCAAGGAATAGGCGGCATTTTCGTATTCATCTTCCGCTGAGATGTAGGCCAGGCCGCCGCTGACAAAGGGTTTGAAGGGGAAATTCCGGATGACCCAGATTTTTTTGATGCCTATGGACAGCTCCGAAGTTTCAGCCTCCCAGGATTCATAACGGTTTGAACTCTCATCTTCGGACATCAGGTATCCCAGTTCCAGACTGACGGGCCAGCCTTTTTCAATCATGTCGAACATGATGCCGAACTCCGTGTGATCGTCCACGGGATTCCAGTAACCGGAATCATCCAGGGATTTCTGGCCGATGAACAGATTGATGTTGCCCGATGTGGCGTGAGCCGGAACAGATGCCATGAGGGTGAAGCAGATGAGCAGGGTCGCTGACGCAAATGATTTCATGCTTTTTTTCCTTGTCTGAATGGTGTTGCGGTTTGTTGTTCCGGAGTTTACGGGGCTGACCATGGCGGACTTCAAGTCCGCCATGGTCATAAAACGTTAACGCCCGGAAAAAGTGCTGAGCCACCCCCCGATGATTCACCGTTCACCATCACCCGGCCGTTCTGCGGCGGACAAGGTGCTCTCCCCATGGCATATGATCAGAAGTGGAGGCCGATGAAAATTCCGGCGTGGGTTCCGCCCAGATCAAGATCATCGTCTTCATCGCCGTCACCGTCCTGGTCTATCGAGGCGTTGGCGTAACAGTACCGGACCATGGCCCCGAGATTGAGATTTTCACCCACAGTGAAATACACGCCGCCTTCCATGAAGTAGCCCATGCCCGTTTCTTCGGAGGAGATTGACGCGCCATTGCTGAATTTTTCTTCAAACTTTCCGGTGATGCTGGAAAGGCCGATGCCCACAAACGGGCGGATGGGGGTGCCGGGATCTTCCCAGATTTTCTTTACACCCAGGGCGAATTCCCCTGTGCTGCCGGTGAGGTCGTCTTCTTCTTTCGCTGAACCCAGAAATTCAACCGCGATGCTGAGGGGCCAGTCCTGGCCTCTGAAATCACAGAGAATTCCGAATTCCGGCTGTTCACGGTAATTGCCGTACAACGTGTCCCAGTCCTCGGACAGGCTTTTCTGGCCGAAGAAAAAGTTGATGTTGTTGGACGGGCCGTCGGCATAAGTCCTGGAAACCATTAGGCTGATCATGATCATCATACCCCATGCGATTCGTTTCATGTATCGAACTCCTTTTTATTGTTTTTTTATGTGTTTGGACATTCCATCCGGGAATATCCGGCGTAGCCGTTTCAAAGGCCAGCTCCTTTTTTGGTTCTGAACCTAACGCTTTGGCGTGCGTCTGTCTGTGGCACAGCTCACACGTCCATTTTTTTTGAGGTACGATAGTACAAAAGGAGTGGATGTTCAACAGAAGAAAGGGTTAACGCTGTTCAGTTTCTGTTTCAAGGCTCTGGCCATTCCGGCCCGGAGTGGATTCAAATTATGGATTCCATCACCGGATGGACGCCCCGGGTTGTTCAATCAATGGAAAGTCATTGAAATGATCATAATTCTGTTGCGTTCAGAAATAAAATTCGATAATGGTTTATGGCGCACTGTTCAATTTCTAATCCATTGATAAATAAAGAATGCGACTGATCAGGGGGATCCGTTCATTTTGTTTTCATTAAATGGATTATTAACAGAAGATAAACAAAAAATAAACATATCGCGTTCGTAAATACACCATTTTGAAAAATATAAGTCAGTGAACACAGAAGGGATTTCGTTTCCAAGGTATCGCTGTCTGATAGGGGAGGGCATGGTATCACGAACTCATGATCCGGAGATGGGGTCACGATCGGATGCGGGTGAAAAGGATTTCAGCACCCGTCATACAGGCTCCATTTCAAAAAAATCCTTGATCAATAAAATCAATTTCCTGAATTTTCTGGATCGCGAAATCTCCTGCCATCTGCGGTCGACGTCCGGCGAAAAAGACGTAACGGTCCTGCTCAAGCCTTTGCCCAGCTCGGGAAATCATCTGGTCTGCCTCTGGCCCGAAAGTCTGATACGGTCCGGTGATCTTGAAGGACTCCGGGTGAAGAGCCTCACCATTCCCGAACCCGGAAAAACAACCGCCATCTTTGTGGTGCCGGATATCCGGCGGATGACGGGCCGGGGTGTATGTTTCCGTCTTCCTGATACATGTGAATCAGCGAGTGAATCAGAGAACCTCGACGATAATTCGGTGCTGTTCTCCGGCGTGAAATTGAGACTTCGTCAGCAGGACATCGAACGAAAAGGGCGTATCCGGTCTCTGACCGATGAACTTCTGGTGGTTGATCTGGATATTCCAAAACAAAGGGGGCGTGTTTTCAGGTCCTTGGAACGTGTGGTGATCGATTTCGAGAAAGAAGGCTGCCCTGTGTTTTCGGGAGCGTTCACCCTGAGGCCGGATAAGGGGCAGACCGATCCGAAGGTTTTGGCCTTTGTCCCTGAGTTCATGAGCCTCAGCCGGTTCCCCCCGCGAAAATTCAGGAGCGACCGACAGCGGTTCACGCCTGCTCCGGAAGCGGTTTTTGTTCATCCCATCAGCGGCAGGACCCTGAATATGGAGGTCCACGACATTTCAGGTTCCGGTTTTTCCTTGAGATCTGACGGGGGAGATGCCCTTCTTTTTCCGGGGATGGTGATTCATGAGCTTTCCCTTGCCATAGCCGGAAGCTTCGGTTTTTCCTGCAGCGCGCAGGTCGTTCACAGACATAAAGAGGCCGCGCTGAAGGGTAACGGGTCGTCGACGCTGCACGGTTTCGCATTCATCGACATGGCCCTTGGGGATCATCTGAAGCTTCAGAGCATGATCCATCGCGGGGCAAACAGCCGTTCCGGGGTCTGTCCCCCCCTTGAAGGTGAAGAACTCTGGCGATTCTTCTTTGAAACAGGATTCATTTATTCCGGGAAATACCGCCCGCTGGCCGACAGCAAATCGCTGATCCGTGAAACATACCGGCGGATTTACGGAAGAAGCCCGGACATTGCCAGGCATTTCACGTATCAGGAAAAAGGGGAAATTCTCGGGCATCTGTCCATGCTGAGGTTTTACACGAACGCCTGGCTGATCCACCATCATGCGGCGCTCAAAAAATCAGGCGTGAAAGCGGGGCTTGCGGTGCTGAATCAGCTTGCGGCGTTTGCATACAACTCCATATGGCTGAAATCCTGCCATATGCGCTACATGTTCTGCTATTTCCAACCGGGCAATCCATTTCCCGACTTTTTTTTCAATGGTTTTGCAAAGCGCCTGAATGATCGAAACGGGTGCTCCACGGATTTATTATCGTATTCCATCTTTAAAAAAACGGATGAACGCACGACCACCCTTCCCGATTCCTGGGCACTGGGGCCATGCACGGATAAGGATCTTGCCGAGCTTGAAAAGGCCTATGAAAGAAAAGGCGGCGGGCTGATGGTGGAAGCCCTGGATCTGCGATGTTCCGCACCGCTGCCCGAGGAACTTACGGGAGCCTACCGTCAGGCTGGGCTGAAGCGGGAAAGACATCTCCTTGCTCTTCATAACGGCGGAGACCTTGTCGCCGTCATCGTGGTGAATCTTGCCGACGCCGCCATCAACATGTCGGACCTCACCTGCTCGGCAACGTTTCTGGTGATCAGGGAAAACGACCTGGACAGGGTCGTTCTTGGTAATGTGATCGGCTCGATTTCGGGATATTTTCCCGGAAAGCGGTTTCCTGTGCTGATGTATCCCCATGATATTGCAGAAAAAACAGGCTTCCCGGTTAAAAAGACATACGCACTCTGGATTTTGTCCACACGGTATTCGGATCCGTATTTTCAATACCTTGACGAGGTCAACGAGCGCTGCAATGCAAGGTAAATTCATAACATGATTCACGGATGGTAAGACAAGAATGAGCAGAGACAGAATGAACGATGGACATGACACGGCCGTTGTCATCGAGGCCCTTCCGCTGCGTGTCCACCTGAAAACACGGTTCCGCCATCCTGCGGCGGACAGGACTGACGGGGAAAGTGTCTGGGTGAGGGCGGGCCGCAAGGGGATTCACGGCTTCGGCGAAGGATGCCCCAGGATATATGTGGCCGGAGATGATCTTTCCTCCAGTCTGGCCATGATCCGGGAATGGTTTGTGGACCGGCGGGTGTCCTTTTTCTGTTTTGAAGACGTAACCCGTTTTGTCAGTGAAAACGACGACCTGATCCGACGATTCCCCTCAGCCTGGTGTGCTGTGGAAATGGCGCTTCTGGACCTGTTCGCCAGGGAAAGGCGGGAAAGTGTGGAATCGCTTCTGGGACTCGGACCGGGAAAACGTTGGGGACGTTACAGCGCTGTTCTGGGAGATGACCGGACATGGCGCACCACGTATCTGGCAGACCAGTACATGATCCGGGGGATGGCGGATTTCAAGGTCAAGGTCAACGGGAATCTTGAAAAAGACATGAAAAAACTGAGAATCATTTCCCGGCTTGCCGCCGATCACAGTCTGGGCGGTCTCCGTATACGACTTGACGCCAACAACCTGTGGGCAGGCCGGACCGATGAAGCCATCGAACATATCCGGGCTCTGGGAGGGAATTTCTTTGCCGTGGAAGAACCGGTGGCCGCCGGCGATGTCGAAGGCATGAGCCGGATCAGCGCCGAAACCGGGCTTCCCGTCATTCTGGATGAAAGCCTTCTTTCCGTCGAGGACCTGGACCGCTTTGACGGGGTTCTGGGAACATTCATCGGTAATGTGAAACTGTCGCGGGTGGGCGGGTTTCTGCGAGCCATCGCCATCATCCGGCGTCTCAGGGAAAAAGGCATGGGCATCATCGTGGGCTGTCATGTGGGTGAAACATCTCTGCTCACCCGGGCCGCGCAGATCCTGGCTTCGGCCGCCGGTGACAGCCTCATGGCGATGGAGGGGGCTTTTGGAGACTATCTGGTGGAATGGGAACCGGTATCGCCCATGCTGCGCTTCGGGCACGGGGGGATTCTCGATCTTGACAGCGATTACTATTATAAAACGGTCACGGGTCTGAAACATGTGCCGGCCACCGCCTGGGCCGAAGGTCTGGGCATGGAAGGGCGGATGCCCTTTGACACCGATGACGGCCATCCGCTGATACTGTATCTGGAAATGCCGGACGGTTACAGAATCCATTCAAGGACCTGGGGCAAAACCTCGGGTGAGGATGTGGTGTTTGTCATTCACGGAGGCATGAGCCATTCAAGATGGCAGGCTCCCCTGGCTGAAGCGATTCGGAACAGGGACAGCCGGGTGACCCTTGTGGCGGCGGACAGGCGGGGCTGCGGTCTCAACGCCGGCCGGGGGGATCTGGGAACGGTGAAGACGGTGATCGACGATGTGATTTACCATATTCTCGATTTAAAGAAGCATTTCAGCCGTGTTCACCTGGCCGGATGGTGCCAGGGTGCCCAGTACGCGGCCATCGCGGCGGCGGGTCTGGGGGATGTGGTCTCCAGTCTGATTCTTCTGACGCCCGGTTTTTTCTGGAACGACAGGTTTCGATCGGTGCTGTCCATCTCCGAAAAAATGGTGCTGGGACTGATCCGTAACTTCGATCTGGCACCCGAAAGGGAAAACGCCTGCATTCCCATACCCATGGAGGCCACGGACTTCACGCTGGACAGCGGCTGGCTGGATTTTATCGAGAAAGACGGGCTCAAGACCACCCGGATCACCATGAAATCGGCCAGCGTCATGGACGAGATCCAGGAATTGTCCTGGCTGGCCATGGGCGGCGTTTCTCAGCCCATGCTGATGATTCTGGCCGATCACGACAGGATTGTGGACAACGACAAAGTGCTTCAGTTTATCGGCCATCGGTTCGGCGAGGGGAGCGGGAACCGTCTGGTCTGTGTCGACAGCGCTCACGCCGTTCAGTTCGAACAGGCGGCTACGGCTGCGTCGGAGATTCTTGCCCATATCCGGTCTGTATCTCAAGGTGGGTGTTGAGTAAGGGCCTGTCTCTGTGATAGGGTGATCTCCGTACCTAAATAAGAGGAGATCACCATGAAACCTGGATACGCCATCGTGGGTTGCGGACGGCTTGGCATAACCCTTGCCAAAGTGTTGTCAGACAAAGGATACAGACCCCTGGGGTTTGCCAGCAGGACGTTATCGTCGGCGGAAAAGGCGGCTGAACTGGCCGGGTCGGGCGTGAGCAGCACAGATCCTGCGGCCGTTGTGGCCGGAGCCGACATGATTTTCATCACCACACCCGACGGCCTGATCCGGCCGGTGTGCGATGCCATGGCCGCTGCCGGGGCGTTTAAGTCCGGCCCCATGGTGTTTCATTGCAGCGGTTCATTGCCGTCCACAATTCTTGAAAGCGCGAAATCCTGCGGCGCGGTGACCGGTTCCGTTCATCCTCTCCAGAGCTTTGCCACAGTTCAGCTGGATAAAAATCCCTTTGAAAACATCATCATGGCGGTGGAAGGAGAGCCTGCGGCCGTTGAAACCGGACTTGACATCGCCAGGGATCTCGGTTCCAGGGGGCTGACCATCAGAACCGAAGCGAAAACCATGTATCACGCTTCAGCGGTGGTGGCGTCCAATTTCATGGTGACGGTGGTGGATTTCGCTTATCGCCTGCTGGCGGTGGCGGGCATTGAATCCCAGGACGCATATCCTGTTCTGGGCCCGCTTATCGAGGGAACCCTGGCCAACATCCGGAACGTGGGCACCGTCGACGCCCTGACCGGCCCCATTGTCCGGGGCGACGCGGGAACGGTGTCGGACCACATCCGGGATATTTCGGAGAAAACCCCCGAATTCCTGAACCTTTACAGGCAGCTCGGTCTTCATACCGTGGATATCGCGAACAGGAGGCAGGCGCTGACCGACGATGCCCGTGAGCGATTGATCACCATTCTCGGACCGGAGGCAAAACCATGACGGTGTTCATGCATTGCCCGAACTGCGGTTTCACCTGGGTGACCCGAAGCGCATTCCTTGACGATGAACATGTCTTTCTGGTGGGGTATCAGGTCAATTTCGTGGCCATCAAGGAAGGCTTCTTTCTTTTCAACCACATTTGCGGCACCACATTCACTGTGGGTGTCAAGGATTTCGCCGATCTTTACCAGGGGCCTGTTTTCAGCGAAAAAATGACGGGCTCGGAAACATGTCCCGGCCACTGCCTTCATAAAAGCAATCTGGAATCCTGTCCTGCCGAGTGCGAGTGCGCCTATGTCCGGGAAATCCTTCAGATGATAAAAAAAGATTGAGGCAATTTTCAGGATCAATCCTTGATAAACAGGTGGCTGCAAATCATACTTTCAAGCTCCCGGAGCAATCGTTCCTTGTCAATAAGAGATGATCTTGTCGTCTTCTTCACGGTTTACGAGGTTTTGGGGCTACGAGGTTTTGGGACAGGTTCATTGTCTTTATTGTCTTTTATCAAAACAACATTTTTCAATCGGTTGAGTCAAGGAGAACCATGGGATTCAATTATCTGAAAACGCACAAGGAAAAGGCGACACTTTGGATAGAAATTGATCATCCGCCGGTCAATTTTCTGACCACGGACATACTGGAAGAACTGTTCATCCTTTTCAAAAAAATCAGAAAGGACGACTCGATCCGTGTGGTCATTCTTACCGGCAGCAGAGATGATATCTATATTATGCATTTTTCCATACCTGAACTTTTGCTGCTGCACTCCCACAACAAGCGGCTTCTCATGGACAAGCTGGTAAAATACAGGATGACCGGGGCTTTTCTGGCCCATATCATGACATTCACCAACTGGCTCATGGACCACTCGTCCTGGTACGAAGGTCTGATGCTGACGATTGCGAAACGGATACGGCAATATTCATCCGGTATGTTTTTGTGGTTTCAAATGACACGACTTTATCTGGCCGTAGAGCGAATGAACAAAGTCACCATTGCGGCTCTGAATGGCCCTTGCAACGGCGGTGGAACTGAACTTTCCGCCTGTTTCGATTTCCGGTTCATGATAGATGATCAAGGCTTTACCATCGGCCAGCCGGAATGTCTTGTGAATATTGTGCCTGGAGGTGGTGGCACGCAGAGGCTCACCCGTTTGATCGGCAGGGCGAAAGCCCTTGAGATGATGCTGAGAGGTAATCAACTTTCTCCTCAGGAAGCAAAGCAGATCGGCCTGATAACCGATTGCTTTGGAAAGAGTGAATTCAAAACAAAGGTGCAGGATTTTGCCGATCTGATGAGCAAGCGCCCTCCTGTAGGAATCGACGCCATCAAGGCATGTGTTTATCACGGAATGAACACCACCCTGCGTCATGGTCTGAGCCTCGAACTGGTTCAGAGCGTTCGTTGTCTGGATACCAGGGATACGAAGATGGCTATGGAAGAGTACATCCAATACATCGATAAACACATCACCAATCTCAAAACCGATGACATGACGGCAGAGGAGATAACCGGCGTCGTGAAGCAAACGACAGACGACCTGGAAAATGCGACCATTTTCAAACCATTCGAGGGAAGATAACTTAAGGGGAAAGTAATGAGCGACGGGATGGGGCTTGATATATGATGCATGATTATAATTGACCTGTCCCATACCTTCGTCCCATACCTTCCATACCGTTCTGCTGAAACTCGTGAGACAGACTTTTCATAAAGGTCTGCACGAGATATCCGTGAATCAACGTCTTTTGAAAAAATGATCTTCACAGGAGGGAAGTAACCATGGTATTTATTGAAACATTCTGAATCCGGCGAGCCCGGAAATACCCTTTCCATTGAATACTTCGAAGCGAACTTGGCCGCATAGGTCAAGTCAAACTGAATAACAGACCGTAAGATTGGACCCGCTTGACGGCGAGCTTTCACGTATCGGTTGATAAACGGGTCTGACGTGAGGATGAAACCGATGAGTGAGAATAATCGATCCGGCCCGCCGGACAAACGGTGGACTGAACCCAAAATTCCCACACACATTCCCGGCCTGGACACGGTACTGAACGGAGGAATCCCAAAAGGGGCCATGACCCTTCTTGCGGGGGGGCCCGGCACGGGAAAAACCATGCTGGGTCTCGAGTTTCTTTACCGGGGAGCGCTTTCGGGCCGGGCCGGCGTACTTCTGACCTTTGAAGAAAAAGACACGGCCCTTCGCCGTTACGCCGCCTGTTTCGGATGGGACCTGTCGGACCTTGAACACCGGAACCTTCTGTCGATCATTCCGGCCCGCATTCAGCCCGAAGCGGTGCTGTCCGGTGATTTTGACCTGAAAGGGATATTAGGACTGCTGTCTGCAAAGGTTCAATCCTTGGGTGCGGAATGCATTTTCATCGATGCCCCGGATGTGTTTCTCCGCCTTCTTGACAACCTGGCCAAGGAACGCGCCCAGATTCACGCCATGCACGCCTGGCTCCAGGACAGGGGTCTGACCTGTATGATGAGCGTCAAGGGTGACACCCGCAGCGAATCGACCCACCCCTACGATTTTCTGGAGTACATGGCCGACTGCGTGATCCACCTGGACCAGCGGGTCATGGAACAGATCTCCACACGCCGCCTGCGCATCGTCAAATACCGGGGTTCCGCCTTCAGCCGGAACGAGTATCCCTTCAGCATCACCGAAAACGGGGTCTGGATCATTCCGGTCACCCGGGCCAGCCTCAGGCACCAAGCCCTGGGTGAAAATCTGCCCAGCGGTGTTCCCGGTCTGGACGCCCTTCTGGGCGGCGGATACCGAAGGAATTCCTGCTCCCTGATCTCGGGCAGCTCAGGGACCGGTAAGACCACCTTTGTCTGTTCGTTCGCCAGGGCTGTCATCGGGCAGGGTGAACGCCTGCTGTATTTGAATTTCGAAGAGTCCTGGGACGCCCTGGTTTCCTGCATGATCAGTCCGGGGATCGATCTGGCCGCGGCCATGGAATCGGGCCTTCTCAGGTTTTCGTCGGCCATGCCTGAATCCCAGGGTATCGAGGAACATCTCATCGAAGCATTTAACCTGATCGAGACCTTTGAACCACGCCACCTGGTGGTGGACGCCATCTCCGCCTGCCGGCGCATGGGCTCCCGGCATGCGGCCTTCGATTACCTGCTTCGCCTGATCGATCACTGCAAGCAAAAGGGGATCACCGCTCTTCTGACAAACCTCGTGGGCAGCCGTGATGCCTCCGACGAAATTTCCGGCATCGACCTTTCCTCGGTCATCGATACCGTGATCGTTCTGCGCAATCAGGAGGAAGACGACCGGTTCGTCCGAAAGCTGGCCGTATTGAAATCCCGGGGACGGGCCCATTCCAGCCGGATCCATGATTTTATCATCAGTGGCCGGGGGATCGACATTCTTTCAAGCGGGGGTGGCGATGACTAGGCCTCTGATAGCCCGTGACAGCTTTGAAAAACAGGTGGTGCTTCGCCTTTACGTTGCCGGAGATGCCCAGAACTCCATCCGTGCCCGGGAAAATCTCCGGCGTTTTCTCGATGAAAACCAGGGCATTCGCTGCGACCTTGAAATCATCGATGTCCTGGTCCAGCCTGACGTGATGATTGAGCAGAATGTGTTTCTCACGCCGGCCCTCCAACGTTTGAACCCAGAACCGGAGCGATTGATCTACGGAAACCTGGACGATTCGAACGCCCTTAACGATTTGATTTTATAAGGAACGCAATGATCCAGGATTCCAGGCCGTCCTACGAGGAACTCGAACGCCGGCTGGCTCGCGCCGAGGGGGCACTCGAGGCGTTGAAGAGCGGGCAGGTAGACACCATCGCCAGCGCCGAGGGGCACCTGGTGGTCCGGCTGGCCCACGCCGAAGCCCAGGCCTCACATATCAAGAATGTCCTGATCACCATCCGAAGGGTTCAGCAACTGCTGATATCCGAAGACGATCCCCTGCGGCTCATCGAGGGAGCCTGCAACGCCCTGATCCAATCCCTGGGATATCATAACGCCTGGATCGCCATTTTGGACATCGAGACCCGGACGGTGACAGCCTCGGCCTCCGCGGGGTTTGGTGACAGCTTCGCCCCCATGGCCAGGACCTTGAAGGAGGGCCGTTTCACCCGATGCATGACCGGGGCCCTCGATTCCGGAGACCTGGTGATCATCAGCCACCCGAAAATTGAATGCCCGGACTGTCCCTTGTCGGATGCTTATGCGGATCGCAGCGGGTTCAGTATCCGGCTTGAGCATCGGCGCAGGACCTTCGGGATCCTGTCGGTCTCCGTTCCACCTCCCTTTGCCGGAAACGAGGAAGAGCAGAACCTATTCCGCGAACTGGCCGGAGACATCGCATTCGCCCTCCATCGCATCGAAGATACCCGCCAGCTCAAGGCCAGCGAGACTGCCATCCTGTCCGGAGCCCGCTACCTCGACACCATTCTCAGGACCTCGGCCGACGGGTTTATCGTGATCGATGACAGGGGGGTGGTCATCGACACCAACGACGCCTACGGAGCCATGTCAGGCTACACCAGAGAAGAGTTGATCGGCATGACCATCGCCGATCTGGACGCCGACGAAGTCACGTCGGAGATCCTGGCTCGGATCAGCCGAATTGTCACAAACGGGTCTGAGCTGTTCGAGGTCCGCCACCGCCGCAAAGACGGCAGCTCCTGGCCCGTGGAAGTTTCTGCCTCCTGGCTTGCCGAGGGCCACGCCGGTCGAATGGTCTGTTTCTGCAGGGACCTGACCGAACGCAAGCAGCGGGACGAACGCATCTCCCTGCTGGGCCAGATGCTCGACGCCGCCCCGGCCTGCATCACCATCCACGACACCTCCGGCCGTTTTGTGTTCGCAAACCGGGAAACCTGGAAGATTCACGGCTACGATGACGAGCATGAGTTTCTGTCTGTCAATCTTCATGATCTCGATGTCCCTGAAAGCGCCGAGCTGCTTGCGGAACGCATACGGCGGATCAACGACCAGGGTGAGGCCCGCTTCGAAGTCTGCCACTTCCGAAAGGACCGTTCGCTCTTTCCCCTGGAGGTCATGGCAAAACGCATTACCTGGAGCGGATCGCCTGCGATTCTAAGTATCGCCACCGACATCAGCGAGCGTAAGCACCGTGAAGACAAACTCAGGGAAAGCGAAGAGCGCTTCCGCCGGATATACCAGCACATGGGGGTGGGGGTGGCCCGGGTTTCTTTGGAATTCCGGATCGAGCACGCCAACGAGGCCTACTGCCGGATGCTGGGCTACACCCAGGATGAAATCGTGGGCAAACATCTCCTGGAGATCACCCAGCCCGAAATCCTGGAAGAGAATCTTCGCCTTCAACGCCTTCTGGGGGAAGGCCGCATCGACCACTACCGCATGGAAAAAACATTTATCCATAAAAGCGGACAGTTTGTTTTCGGCATTCTCGACGCCACAGTGGTCCGGGACGGGGATAAGAACCCGCTGTATTTTTTCGGCAGCGTGGTGGACATCACGGAACGCAAACGGGCCGAAGAAGCCCTACGCCGAAGCGAGAGTCAGCTTCAGAAAATATTCGAAGTTCTGCCCATCGGTCTTTGGCTGGCAGACAAGGACGGCCGGCTGATCCGTGGCAATCCCATGGGAGTAAAAATCTGGGGTGCCGAGCCCCACGTGTCCCCTTCCGAGTATGGTATTTTCAAGGCGGTTCGCCTGCCGTCCCGACAACCTATCCAGGCGGAAGACTGGGCCCTGGCCAAAACCATCCGGCACGGGGTCACCATTGTCGACGAGCTAATCGAGATCGAAACCTTTGACGGCAGGAAACGGGTCATCCTCAACTACTCGGCCCCTGTGCTGGACGACAGGGGGGCTGTGGACGGGGCCATCGTGATCAACCTGGACATCACCGATCGCGTGATTCTGGAAGACCAGCTTCGCCAGGCCCAGAAAATGGATTCCATCGGACGCCTGGCCGGCGGGGTGGCCCACGATTTCAACAACATGCTGGGGGTGATCCTGGGTCATGCGGAGCTGGCCATAGAAAGCCTCCCTCCCGATGATCCCCTGCAGAGCGAACTGTCGGAAATCATGTCGGCTGGCCACCGTTCCGCCGACATTACCCGGCAGCTTCTGGCTTTTGCCAGCAAACAGACCATAGCCCCCAAAATCATCGATCTCAACCAGGCCATCGAGGGTATGATCCGGATGCTTGGAAGGCTCATCGGAGAAAACATCCGTCTGATCTGGATGCCTGGGAGCCACATCTGGCCGATCCTGATGGACCCCAGCCAGATCGATCAGATCCTGGCCAACCTCTGCGTCAACGCACGGGATGCCATCGACGGTTCAGGAGCCATCATCATCGAGACCCGAACCTCATCCCTGGCCCAGTTGCCGCCGGGCGAGCATCCCGATGCTCTTCCGGGAGACTTCGTTATCCTGATCGTCCGTGACAATGGAAAGGGTATGGATAAAGAAACCCTGGACCGTCTGTTCGAACCTTTTTTCACCACCAAGGCCCTTGGAAAAGGCACGGGTCTTGGCCTGGCCACAGTTTACGGCATCGTCCGCCAGAACAAAGGCTTTATCACGGTGAACAGTGAACAGGGCAAGGGCACGGTTTTCAGCATCTATCTCCCGGCCCACGGCCAGGCCATGCCGGAATCGGTGGCCGTCACCATCAACGATCTCCCTCAGGCGAGGGGGCAGGAAACCGTGCTTCTGGTCGAAGATGAACCGGCCATCCTGAAAATGACCGAGCTGATCCTTAAAAAACTGGGTTACACGGTCCTGGCCGTCCCCACAGCCCATGCCGCCATCGATAAGGTCAGGGAGAAATCCGTGCCGGTGGATCTGCTGGTCACCGATGTGATCATGCCCGATATGAACGGCCGGGAACTGGCCGACCGCCTGTCGGAAACATGTCCCGGGCTGGCCGTGCTGTTCATGTCCGGTTACACGGCGGACGTCATCGCCCATCACGGAGTCCTGGACCAAGGGGTCGCATTCATCCAGAAACCTTTTTCCAGAAAGGATCTCGCCCAAAAAATCCGACAGGTTCTCGACGAAAAGCCGTGCGAAAGATCATAAAGTTTGGTGTTTATAAAAAAATCAAGGGACAGGCAAATGTTTCAGGACTTTCCAATCAAACGTTCAGAACTATCATAACCCATCATCATCATCATCACCGCCGCCTCCAACGTCACCCTCGTTCCAGTTATGGTACACCACTTCGTCTGACATGTAATGAACGGTCACCTTTCGCAGGTAGAAATTACTGTCCGCCTGATCCCAGCTGTTGTGAGCGTGGATGAACGGGGCATAGCCGACGGAAGGCAGGTTGGCCGCCGATATGGTCACGGTTTTCACAGCTGTCCCGTTCATGGAAACAGTGATCGTGTTGCCCGTTTTCACCAAAGTGCATGTGTTGATACCCGCACGGGCCCCCGGTACACCTGTGAAATAGTCGTTATTGGTATACGATCCGTTGCCTTGTCCTGTCTGGTAGTATGTAGGGGTCATGTCGTCGGTCAAGGCCGGAAATGCCGTGTAGTAGGCCGCGAAATCGAAAAATTTCCCGTTTGCGTTGTTTTCCCAGTTCGGATCAACCAGACGGAAGGCGTAACGGTAGATGTACTCATCGTCAAGGAGTTTCAGGTAAAACTCGAATTCCACTGTAAAATTTCCGGTGAACAGCCATGGTGCCGCGATATTTGTATGGCTCATGTAATACCCGTAACCGTTGGCATAATTCCCTGTGTACCCTCCGTCAAAATACCAGTCACTTCCCGCATTTCTCACCAGTGCGTCACCATCGGTCATAAAATCGAAAACCTTGGTTGTTTCTTCAGGTACGTTCACAGTCACTGTGTACTGTTTCGAACTGCTGTCTGCGGCTGTCACGGTGTAGACCACCGGATTGGTAAAGTCCCTGGCTGCTCCGGATGCAGGATCGATGTCCGCCCCAGTGTGGGTGATTTCAGGAACAAGGGCTGTCACAACAGTTTCCGCGGGCATGGTTACGGTGATCTCCGTGCCGCTGATGTCCGAAGACGTTTGCCCCGGTATGGTGAAGGCGGTGATATCTTTGGAGTCGTTCGGTGCCACGACAACGGTCACCGTGTAATTCACCGTGGTACCGTTTGCCGCTTTTACCGTATAGACCACAGGGTTGGTGAAATTATTGGCCGTGACTTCACTTTCCTGGGCCACCTCGTTTACCGTGATTTCAGATCCTGTTGTCGTGAACACCGCTACAAGGGAGGACACGTCGGTGCCATGAGGGACCTCGACTGCAACCGTCTTGTCAGTCTCGTTGATTTGTCCGGTGCTGGCAGGTACCAGAAATCCGAATGACGAAAGCTGTTTGGAGCCGGATGCGGCCGGGGGGTTGACCCCGTCGTTGTTGTTTCCGTCACCGCATCCTGAAATCATCGTTACCGCCATAACAGCCAGGAACAGAACTACCGTTTTTAAACATCGCTCGATGGTCATGGCAACCTCCTGTTGTTAAAATTTTAAGAACAGGTCAGCGTGAAAGACTGACGTATTTTTCAGTTATCGGGAGTCCGGATTCTTTTTCCGGATATCAACATTATTTCAGGATTGAGGACACTGTTCAAAAATAGATAACAGGTCACTTTCATTTATATCAAGTTTTTTTTGGTTTTTTCAGTATCTTTCGCACTGCAAAAATATTGCAGTTCTGTCCGGAGACAAAAAACGGACCTGAAGTGATGGCATTGGCGATCAAGGGCCTCGACGTCTTCAAAATTAAATAGTCCTTCGACCTGTCCCATACCTTGTTCAGTACAGTACCCCTATTCACACCATATCTTCAGCTCCTGATCAGGACGCTGAAAGGCCTCCACTTCCTCGCGGCGCTGTTTTGCGGGTGTTGCGCCGTCTAAGTATCGGCAGGTCACGGCCTTCTGGCGCAGGGCTTCGAAAAAAGCGGCTTCCTCGGGAGTGAGTTCTACCTTCAGGCTGAAGTTTAACAGTTAAATTTCGGATACATTATTAAATCAAACACATAGAA
>DYJE01000070.1 GCA_020723285.1 Desulforapulum autotrophicum
GGATGGTTCTAACAAAATGCTGTCGAAAGCGATCAGAATAGCCCATTCCGCTTGAGGAGATGTTAATCAATTCCTAAACTTATAAACATATAGCCACTAAGTCAATATGTATAAACCGGATCGGCGATTGTGTAAATAGATCCAAAAATACTGAAAAATATAAGATAATTATAAAGAACGATGGCACTCTATCATTTTTCTCTTGACATGTGTTGTAAATGTGATATAGTGGCAGTATGTTTAACAGTAAAGAAGAAAAGATAACACCTATGGCCCGTATCTTCCTCGAACCCTCGAATTCGACCCACCGCCAGTACGAAGCCCTTCGAGCCTACTTCGTCGATCACCTCCCCTCAACCGAAGTCGCCCGCCGCTTCGGCTACACCCCGGGCAGTCTTCGAGTCCTCTGCCACCAGTTGCGACAAGATCCAAAACGCGAGTTTTTCCTCCCCCCTCAAAAAGGTCCCCAGGCCGCTCCCAAATCAGAGCCCCTACGAGATCAGGTCATTGCGCTGCGCAAACAGAACTTCTCCATCTATGATATCAGCCGGGTTCTGCAGGAGGCAGGGCATCCTCTGAGTCCCGTGGGAGTTTCCCTGATCCTCAAGGAAGAGGGGTTTGCCCGATTGCCCCGCCGTAGGGATGAAGAGCGGACGGAAGGCCATCGGCCCGAAGTGGCGGAGGTCTCCGATGTGCGACAGCTCGACCTTTCTCCCAGACGACTCCATACCCAATTCGGAGGTCTCTTCTTGTTTGTCCCCTATCTGGCCCAAATCCCCTTGGAGCGGATACTGGAGGAAGTAGGGTTTCCAGGGACCAAGATGATTCCTGCGGCCCAGGCCGTTCTGTCCCTTCTGGGACTGAAACTGTTTGGCAATGCGCGGCACAGCCATGTGATGAGTTATGTGATGGATGAAGGGCTTCCCCTGTTTGCCGGGCTCAACGCCATTCCGAAACGAGCCTTCCTCACCGAGTATAGTTCCCGGATTGATTCGACGTCTTATCCTCCTCTCATGAGACGGTGGTTTGATGCCGTAGGACGGTTGGGACTGCAATGGGGGACTTCGTTTGATTTGGATTTTCATACTATCCCTTTTCACGGGGAAGACGCCCTGATGCAAAAGCATTATGTCTCGAAGCGAAGTCGCCGCCAAAAGGGGATTTTGGCTTTTCTGGCTCACGATGGAGAGAGGAAGGTCTTCTGCTATGTCAACGGGCAGTTGCGTAAGGAGGATCAAAACGATGAAATCCTTCGCTTTGTGGCCTTCTGGAAGGAACGGACGGGTCATCTTCCCGAGGAACTGATCTTTGATTCCCGATTGACCACCTATGCCCATCTGAACAAACTCAATCAGATGGGGATCGCTTTTATTACCCTTCGGAGACGTTCCGAGAAGATGATCCATGGGATTCATCAAGAGCCGCTCTCGGCCTGGAGGCGGATCGAGCTCAAAGGCGTGTCTCGTCTCTACAAGACTCCGAGGATTCTGGATCAGAAGATCGAACTCGGTGGGTATCACGGGGAGTTGAGACAGGTGGCGGTCAAAGACCTGGGCCATGAGGAGCCGACCATCCTGATCACCAATCAGTTGCGTTGTTCGGCGACGAAGTTGATCGAACGCTATGCCCAACGCATGGTGATCGAGAACCGGATTGCCGATGGGATTGATTTCTTTCACATGGATGCCCTGTCTTCGGCTGTGGCGATGAAGGTCAATTGTGATCTGCAATTGACGCTGATGGCCAGCAGTCTTTATCGACTCCTGGGATCGGAGATTGGGAATGGGTACCAAAGTGTCACCCCGCGCCACCTTTTTCGGGACTTTGTTGAGGCCACCGCCCAGATCAGCATCCTGGAGACGGAGATTGTGGTTCAATTCCAGAAACGTGCTCATAATCCGTTGCTGCTTGCTGCGGGATTCCACAAGACGGATATCCCGATCCCTTGGCTGGGACGAAAACACCTGCGTCTCCTCTTCGGCTAACGCGCGTG
>DYJE01000017.1 GCA_020723285.1 Desulforapulum autotrophicum
GTACACACTTTTTTCTTCAGTTATGATCATTCGGGCAATGCGCGGCATAGGCAACTCCTTGATAAAGGTTCCTTAAAAGATCCTGTATGGAAACACATATCAAGGAACATTACAAGAAGATTTATTATCGGCCTGTCCCTTATTTTCCTGTTACAAGAAGATTTATTATCGGCCTGTCCCTTATTTTCCCTGCTTTAACCGTACTTGACGTTTGATTTTGATTGTTTTTCTCTGTAGTATCCATGTTGACAAGATTCTGTTTGTTTTTGGAAGAACACTCCATTTAATCTAACGGAATCCTCGTCATTTTTCTATATAAATCAGTATTTTATATTGCTTTTTTGCTCCATTTTTTATGTCAGAAAGTTGAGTTGAATCATGAAAATCCAAGAAATGGTCATTGATGATTATCCGCATGTAAAAGGCTTGTGGCTTGAGAGCGAATTAAGTGAAGAGCCCGAAGATGAGAAAGAAGAAGTTGAATCTTTGCTAAAATCTTCGCAAGGGGCGGGGTTTGTAGCGAAAAAAAATGGAAAGATTGTTGGAGCCGCTTTATGTGGCAGTGATGGGAGGTATGGATATATTCATCATTTAGCAGTTTCAAAGTCCATACGCAAACAGGGTATTGGAAAATCCTTAGTTGAAGAATGTGTCCGTTTTTTAAAGCGGCGGCATATTCTAATCATGGTTAGAAAAAACAACGAAATGGGTAACAAATTTTGGAGCCATATGCAATTTCAAGATGCTGATTGGGTCAAAGTTCAATTTATTAAAACAAATCAGTGAGGTTGATTATGGCCTGGTCATCGCGTCTACTTTAATAAGATCAGGCCTATTGTTGTTATTCGTTACTCAGACGGCGACAAATTGAAAGGGCGAGACCGATGAAACCGAGGCCTCGCCCATCTTTCGAAGATCGATTCTTCCATTAACGTTCAGCCGGATCCGGCTGTTTTCTTTTTGCCCACCAGGCTGCGGCGGCCACCAGCAGATCCGAGGGATATCGGGTGAGGAGGCCGTTGCTGACGCGGTGGTTGAAGTAGAGGGATTTGGCCGCGATACCTGGAATCACCAGGAAGGTTTTCTTACGGATGCCTTTGACGATAGCCAGGGCCACTTCGTCGGGCTCCAGAAGTCCGGCGAGGTTTTTAACGATCCGGGCTTCGGCGGGCAGGGTTTTGGCTTCCTCCTCGATAAGGGGCGTCCGGACTTCCGGCGGACATACCAGGGTCACCCAGATGTTGTATCGTTTCAGTTCGCTCCGCAGGCATTCGCTCATCCCCACCAGGGCATACTTGGTGGTGCCGTAAAGGCTGTAACCGTACATGCCGATGAGCCCCGCCATCGAAGCGATGTTCACCACCTGGCCCGAACCTTTGGCTTTCATGGCGGGAAGAACGGCGCTTACGGTGTTCCGCGTTCCGTACACGTTGATTTTCATGGTTTTGTCGAACTGGTCGTAGCTGATGTTTTCAAAACGGTCACCCACACCCACCCCGGCGCTGTTGATGAGGATATCCGGCGCTCCGAAACGGCCGATGGCCTCATCGATGGTCTTTTTGACGTCGTCGTTGTCCGCCACGTCCATGGGCAGGGAATCGATGCGCTGGGCTGGCAGCACGGCCTTGTTTTTCAGGTCATGAACCACCGCGTCAAGCCGGGCCTTGCCCCGTGCGAACAGCACGAGATCGCATCCCTGCTCCGCCAGATGACGGGCTGTGGCAAGGCCGATGCCGCTGGACCCGCCGGTGATGTAGGCCATTTTCCCAGCAAAAAAAGGCGGGTTTGTTTTCAGGGCCTGCGCCATGTTTTTTTCCATATAGGCTTTAGTCCGGGCCAGCCCTTCGGCGTAAGTGATTCGTGGCTGATATCCCAGTTCGCTTTTTACACGGTCATGGGGTATCCGGTTGTCCGACCCCACAAGATTCAGCGCCTCACGGGTGATGGGCGGGCGTTTTTTGATATTCAGACCTTTCCAGATCCCTTCACAGCACACGGCGGCCATGGCGGCCACGAACCGGGGAATGGATCCGGGTTTTTTTGCGCTGATCATGGCGGCGATGTCGGAAAAATAGTCGTTCCAGGTGACGGGAAGTCCGTCGCAGGCGTTGTAGGCCCGGCCCAGAGCCGCGTCGGTCGATGCGGCAAGGAGAATGATGTCCGCCACGTTGTCCACGTAGGCCAGTCCCGCGTTCATCGTGCCGCCCGAAATCAGTCCCGGCGATCCGCTTTTTAGGACCGTCACCACGTCATGGAGCCAGGGGCCGGAGCCCGGGCCGTATACGTTGGCGGGCCGGACCACCGACAGCTTCATGCCCCGGTTGTGGTGGTATTCGAAGGCCAGCTTTTCCTGGGCCTGCTTGGTCCGGCTGTAGGGTCCGAAGGTGTTGCCGTATCCCGTATCTTCAAAACAGCTCTGAGTTCGGATCTTGTCCCCGTAAACCACGATGCTTGAAACAAGCACCACACGGGCGTTGTTGGCAAGGGCCTGCTCGAACACATGACGGCTGCCCTCCACGGTGTATTCCCAGTACAGACGTTCATCGCCCCAGTCCGAAACCACGGCGGCCAGGTGGATGATGGTGCCCGCCCCTTTGGCCGCGCTTTCCACGGCCACGCTGTCCGAAATGCTTCCCCGGATCACGGTGACGTGGCCTTCCCAGGTGGAAGGGGTGGTTTCATCGGGCAGGACCAGTGCCATGACGCTGATGTTTTCGGAAAGAAGTCTGTCCATCACGCGGCGGCCGATAAAGCCGGTGGCCCCTGTAACCAGCACGGGCTGGGCCATGGTTCTGATGTCGATCATGTTCGTTTCTCCCAGTTTGAAGGGTTGTTTAAAGAATATGCCTCCGGCGGCCCTTCCGGGGGACCAGCTTCCCCACGTTCGTGAGGACAAGCTTGAAAAGCTGGACAAACAGGTTGGGGATAGATACTGTGACCGAATGGCCATCTTGCCCCAATAAATGTCAATAAAAACTGTTGGTTAATTATGGATTAAATCCATAATCCGTTTTGTCAAACTTTTTCAAAAAGTTTGGCCCCCGGCAGGGCCGCCGGAGGCATGAAATTCTTTGAATTAACACAATCTGCAAACGGTCTATCCGGCATTCACCACCGATATTCCATAATCCTGGTAAATGCTCTGGCAGCGTTCGAGAACCCCGCCGTCTGAAAACGAGGTCATGGCCTTGTCCTTTTTGTATGGATCGTCGACACCCACCTTGTCGCTTTTTTCGTGCCAGAGGGGGTTGTAGGCCAGAAGGGCCGCCCGGGTGACGCTTAAGGCGCTCAGAAATTCCGCAAGGGCCCGGATGTTGTCTTCGGTGTCCGTGATGCCGGGTATGAGAGGGGTCCTGGGCAGGAGAACCTTGCCGTCACGCGCCGCCGTTTTCAGAAGCGCCTTGAAATTTTCCAGAATCCGGGAGTTGGGAAGGCCGCAGAACTGCTGATGTTTTCTGCTGTCCATGATTTTCAGATCGTAATACATCGCATCCACATGAGGGTAGACCTGCGCCATGAACCGGGTGAGATCGAAGCTGCCGCAGGTTTCCAGAAGGGTGTGGATGCCTTCGTGTTTCAGGGCCTTCAGAAGATCCGAGGCGAAATCCATGAACAGCGTGGCCTCGCCGCCGGACAAGGTGACCCCGCCGCCGGAGGTGTCGTAAAAGGGCTTGTCCGGCAGGATTTTGTTCATGATGGCGTCGACGGTCATGGATTTTCCCACCGGTTCCAATGCCCCGGACGGGCAGACATTTGTGCAGAGGAAACACAAGGTGCAGCGGGTTCTGTCCACGTACAGGGGATGGGTTTTGGACAGGGCTTTTTCCGGGCAGATTTTGCGGCATTCCCCGCAGTCCACGCAGAGCTTGCCGTCAAAGGCGATTTCCGGCCCGGCTTTCCGGCTTTCCGGATTGTGGCACCACACGCAGGAAAGGGGGCAGCCTTTGAAAAACACCACTGAACGGATGCCCGGCCCGTCATCCAGGCTGTTGCCTTTGATTTCAAGGACAAGCGGAGTTTTCTGTGCTTCATCGGTCATAACGGATTCTCCTTTTACCGAAACCATCATCTTTTGAGCGGTCATCGTCCGAACTCCGCCCGCTCCACCAGTTCGGTCTGCATGTTCCGGTTGAGACTCACGAAATAGGCGTTGTATCCCGAGATCCGAACCATGAGGTTCTGGTGGTTTTCGGGGTGGATCATGGCGTCTTTCAGGGTTTCCGACGACACCACGTTGAGCTGCATCTGCATGCCGCCCATGTCGCAATATGCTTTGGCGTAGGATGTCAGGGTGTCCACGGTCCTTTCGTGGCTTTCGCCGGGGGCGGGCACCACTTTCACATTGAAGGCGATGTTGTTGTTCATGTTTTTCGGGTCAAGACCCGCCACGTCCCGGAGGTTCGAAAGGATGTTTTTCGAGGCGTGGGGTTCGGGGGTGAGCCCCGGTGTAAAGGCCTTTCCGGCGAGGCGGCCCGAGGGCAGGGCCCCGGTGAGGGTCCCGAACGCCACATGGTTGGACATGGACCAGAATCCGGCGGTGTAGCGTCCTCCACGGTAGTTGGTCTGCTCCGCAAAGATGTCGTGGGCCAGCTTGGCCACGCGGTTGGCCATGGCAAGGGCTTCGGCATCGCCGGAGCCGAACAGGGGTACCTTGGTCTTGATCAGGGCCAGAAGCCCGGGATGATGTTCGAAATTGCCGTTCACCGCAGTCCAGAGTTCGGCAAAGGTGACTTTCTTTTCCTCGAACACCAGTTTTCTGATGGCCATCATGGAATCGGTGATGTCGGCAAGGCCGATGCAGGCCGTGCCCGAGGAGTTGTAAACCGCGCCGCCCTGGGTCACATCCTTTCCTTTGTGAAGGGGGCCTTCCATCAGCGCCGAAATGTAGGGCGTGGGGCGAAGGGCCTGGTGGGCCTCGCCGAGATAGTTGTTGTACTGACAGGTCAGGCCCGCAAGAAACCTGAGCTGTTCGGCAAATGCGTTGAAAAAGGATTCGAAATCCGTGAAGTCGCCGTTTGCAACGCTCCCGGTTTGGGGGCCCAGATTCCAGCGCATCAGGGGATGCCGTCCGTTGTTCAGGGCCATTTCAAGAGCTGCCACCATGTTGAACATCATGCAGTTCGTATGGCCGATGTGGCGCCCCGAAAGGGTGGGCTCCACGCAGCCCGTGGCGGACCAGTCCCTTAAATGTTCCGCAGGATAGTCGAATTCGGCGAGGGACTCCATCACCGCCTCGTCATGATGGATGGACGGGGTGGACAGGGTGTTCACGTTCACTTCACAGAGCCTTCGAAGATACGTCCGGCTGTTCTTTTCCCGGCTGTACCTGGCGTTGACGTTGGGGTCCCTGATGCCGAGCATTTCCGTGACTTTGAGGAAAATGTAGGTCATGTCGTTCACGGCGTCTTCGCCTTTAGGGGTCACGCCGCCCAGGGTGATGGCCTGGTCCGAGGAACTGCCGCCGAACAGGTGGTTGCCGATATCCGGGATCAGGGGGAGATGGTCGGTGCAGCGCATGAAAAAGCAGCCGATCAGCTCCACGGCGTGGCGGATATAGGCCTTGCGCGCTTCTGGTGTTTCACATCGCTCCATGTCGGCCTTGAAATAGGGCTGGAGCCACTGGTCCAGGCGGCCCAGCGAAAAACCCGCGTTGGTGTTTTCCATATGGACGCCGATCCAGATGATCCACAGGGCGTTCACCGCTTCGTCCAGCGTGGCGCAGGGGTTTTCCGGCACGCGGCGGCAGATGGCCGCGAGGTGTTGGAGTTCGGCTTTGCGTAAGGGATCGGGCTCCTGTGCGGCCAGGCGCTCCGCCTCGGTGGCCAGGTTCTTCGCATAGGCCTCGATGCCGGAAAGGCAGATTTCCATGGCCTCAAGGAGATGGTTCTTTTCATCGCTTGAATCCGGGGTATTGGTCCGTTCCTTTTCAATGTCTGCCCGGATGCCGGAGGTCCCCAGAGCGAGGATTTTTGGGTAATGGAGAATGGTGTGGGACAGGGCCACGGTTTTCCAAAGGAAACAGGCGGCGAACCGTTCGTCCAGCTGCTGGCAGGTGGGGTTGCCTTTGGTGCTCCGTACCCATTCCCTGAAGTTCCGGTTCAGCCAGAACGGAAAAATCCGGGTATGAAGGGCTTCGACGGTGTCTGCTGAGATTTCGTAAGGGTTCAGGGGCCGGTGCGGCGCGGTGAGAAGCTCACCCCAGATCATGGTCCCGTGGGCGTCGGGGTACAATACCACCCCGATTTCCTGGGGCGTGGTGGTGCCCGCGATGAGGTCGTTTTCACGGATCCGGGGTTTTTTGTGTTCCATCAAGTATTTGAAGGCCCGGGCCTGGCGGAGTTCGGGGACGTGGGGGCTGCCGTCCCGGTCCGTTTCAAAGCCGTTCTCCCTGAACCAGCGGGTCAGGATGTCCGGGCGTTCATGGCAGAGGGCGGGTTTTGTTTTGAAATGGAGGGTGAGAAAGGTTTTCAGCCGGGGGAAATCGTCGAGGCCCATGTCCGGAAGATAGGGGTCGTCGAGAAACAGGACGCCGGGGTCTTCCTGGGTTTCAGTCCGGAGCTGGGGGAGCTTTCGTGAGTCGATGCAGGTTTTTGAAGCCTTATCAACATCGTAATGCCGGTTTTCCGCCCGGGTTTCCTTTTTGAGTTTGGCGATCTGGATGGGTTTAAGAAGAAGGGACAGGTAAAAGTTGATCACCTGGAGATGGCCCAGGTTCCCCAGGGTGAGCATTCGGTTTTCCATGAGTGCGATCATCAGCTTGTTGGGCGGTTCCACCGCCGCCTCCTTCAGCGCCTGCTCGTCCTTGAACACCAGCATGGCGTCGGGTTTTGCAGGCATCCTTCCTGTCACCCGGACCTTGCCGCCCTTGAAAATCAGGGCCTGGGCCACGGATCCGTTTTCCGTTTTTACACCGAAGGTGAAGTCAATCCAGCCGTCCGCAGACCGGAGATACCGGTTCAAGGCTTTGCGGTGATTGAAATTCGCGGCGAAAAACCGCAAAAAAAGTGACGTCAGTGTGTTGCTGATTTGTTTTCCCATAATCCCCCCTTCATGATCGATGTTTGACCGTTAGAACAGGCGTTCCCCCCGGTCGATACGCTGTTTCAGATCGGATATCTGGAAGGTGAGTTCCAGAGTCCGCCGTTCGACAAAATCCTCCACATCCTCCAGGACTTCGTGCAGCAGGCGGCTGTTGCACAGCGTCACCAGGCCGTGGAGGTCAGACCAGAACCGCACGATCTGGTGCAGCACAAAGGCCCTCTTTTTTTCTCCACCCGCCGGAAGGTAGGCGTCGATGGGTTCCATGAACATGGAAAGGCACCGGAGGGCGTTCTCCTTTTCCTGCCGGGCCACCGGTTCGATGCCGGTGCCCACGTAATCCAGGTATTTGGGTGTGTGCAGGTTGAACATGATGTCGTAATAGCTGGGATACGTCCGGCCAAAAGCCACATAGGCCCGGATCATTGCTGCGAACCGGGTTTCGAGATCCTCGATGTCCCCCGCGCCCTCCGTCAGATGGCTGTGGAGCTTTTCAAACCCCCGCATCCGGATCATCAGGTTCAGTTCATCTTTGTTGGTGTAGTAATTGTAGATGGTGGTGGCAGTGACGCCCAGGCGTGATGCAATTTTCCGGACGCTGAGGTTGTTGAACCCTTCGTCGATGATGATGTCAAGGGCGGTATCCAGGATTTTTTCCCGTGTCTGTTCCAGCATTTCCGCACTCATGGGCGCTTTGGGCATAACGTCTCCTTGTTTGAATAACAGTGTTAAAATAACAGTGTTATTTTTAAAGTCAAGAATTTTTCGTTTTATACGGGCATCAAGAAATAGCCCACTGAATTTTTTATTGATTCCATGAATGAAATGTGGGATTGTCACAGCGGATGATGGTGGGGAACCATAAACCTTGAACGACAGATAAAGAACCACCAGGTCTCATCATTATATCATTCAATCAGATCCATGAACGGTAACCCTTGGCCCATGATCGTGATGGCCAACTCCGGGATGCTACCGCTTGATGAGGCCATTCAAACAAAGGTTATGCAGGGGTAAGAGACATGAAGCTGACGCTTGTGCGGCAGGAACGCAGGAAACATGAACGATACACCATCGAGGGCCCGGTGTATGCCGCAGTGGGCCCTGAATTTCAGTGGATGGGACACATTGTGAACATCAGCCGGAGCGGGGTGGCCTTCACGTACGTCAAACAAAAAGACGGTGCACCGGTACAGGGTGAAACGCACATCCAGCTCAGCGACAACGACGATGCGCTGGGGGTTTTTCCGTTCATTTCCATCAGCGATACGGGCGGCGACATGGCCGATCCGTACAGTTCCGTAGAAATTCGCTATCATCGCGGACGGTTCGGCCGCCTTGACGCCCAGCAGAAAACAAAACTGATGTCGCTCATCGCGATGAAGGCTGCCGTCGAAAGCGATCACCCGTCACCCTCCCTGGCGGAACGCTCCCGCCGTTAACAGAACTCATGACATTTCATGCTGCCGGTGGACGAATGCCCGAACGGCAGGCGGGAAAAAAACGTCCCATGTAAAATTTCATCCACTCCGTACAGCATTCACCCCATCGAACACCATAACGATTGATTTTATCGACGGTGAACGATACATGTGTGTTTCACACATGAAAGGACAAACGAATAATGAAGTTCGACAAATACCCCATCGCGGAAGAAATCAAAAAAAACCTGGATCTTTTAGGGTTCAGAAAACCCACGGACATCCAGTTCAAGGCCATTCCGTCGATCCTGAACGGCGAGGACGTTCTTGCGGTGGCCCAGACCGGCACAGGGAAAACCGCCGCTTTCGCCATCCCCATCATCGCAAAGATTCACAGCGCAAAATCGAGCAAACGGTCCGTGGGCATCAAATGCCTGGTCATGGCGCCGACTCGTGAACTGGCCATCCAGATCGGGGATGTGTTCAACCGCATCGAGCGGCACACGAAAACCAAAACCTTCGCCCTGGTGGGCGGTGTGGAGCAGGACCCTCAGATCCAGAAACTCCAGGACGGCATCGACATCCTTGTGGCCACGCCTGGCCGGATGTTCGATCTGATCAGCCAGGGGTTTATCCGCATCGATAAAATCGACACCCTGGTTCTTGACGAAGCGGACCGCATGCTGGACATGGGATTTATCGACGACATCAAATCCATCAAGAAAAAAATCATCCGGCAGCACCAGACCCTGTTCTTTTCCGCCACCATCGACAAGGACATCAAGAAGCTGGCCTTTTCCCAGGTGAAGAGTTCGGCCATCCGCATCCAGATTTCTCCGGAAGACCGGGTGTCAAGGAATGTGTCCCACGCAGTCATGATGGTGGACATGGACGACAAGCGCTTTTTTCTCGAACGCTACATCAACGATCACCCCGATGCCAAAATCATGGTCTTCGTTCGGACCAAAGTCCGGGCCGAACGGGTGGCCAAGGCCATGGAGCGTGCCGGAATCATGACCGTCACCATCCACGGCGACAAGGACCAGAAAGACCGGAACCTGGGGATGAGCGCCTTCCGCCACGGGGAATGCCGGGTTCTTATCGCCACCGACGTGAGCGCGAGGGGCATCGATATCCCGGACGTCACCGCCGTGATCAACTACGATCTGCCTAAAGATCCCGAAAACTATGTCCACCGTGTGGGCCGCACAGGCCGTGGCACCCGGAAGGGCGTGGCACTGTCCTTCTGCAGTTCCTCCGAGCTTCAGGACCTTGAGGCTGTTGAGAAGTTTCTCGAAAAACCTGTGGAACGTCTCACGGTGACGAAGAACGCCTACGAGGAAACCATTGCCTATCAGGGCACGGGTGATGACGTGATGGCCCTGATCGCGGCCCATGAACAGCATATGGAAAAGAAAAAGAAGCGTAAGGGAAAATAAAAAAGAAGCTTGCCGCAGAGCTTTCAATCATCGTATATTTTGCCGTTTGCAGGAGGGCACCCGCCCAAGTTTACTCACGTTTCAATTAAAACCATGGGGGATTCATGAAAAACGTAATTATCGGTGTTTTATTCGTCGTGTTCCTGTCGTTCAGCGCGTGGGCGGAAGATCCGGCCCAGGAAGCCATCTCAAGCCTTCAGACAGCCCAGGGCCTGATCAAAAGCGGGGATACAGCCAAAGCCATCGAGGAGATCAACTACGCCCTGTCCAAATTGAACGAAGTCACGGCCAGCGGCATGATCAAGTTTATTCCCGCGGCTCCCAAGGGGTTCAAGCTGGAAAGAAAGAGTTCTCAGGGCATGGGTCAGGGTGCCATGGCTGTGGGCAATGCCGGGGCCGAGGGCGAATACAGCGGCGCCAATGAAGCCAGTGTGAAAATCACCATCGCCACCGGCGGCATGACCGGCAAAATGGGAAGCCTCGCCAGTTTCGGTGCCATGTTCGCGGGGATTTCCCAGAACAGCGGCGGCAGCGGCAGCAAAAGCGTCCGCATCAAGGGCTTTACCGGAACACTGACCTTTGACGGGGAAAACAAAAGTGGGAACCTCACCCTCCAGGTGGGTGAAAAGACATCGGTCAACATCGAAGGAAGCAACATAGACAACGAGAACGTCCTCAAATCCTTTGGTGAACTGATGGATCTCAACGGATTGTCCAAAGCGTTCTGATCGTTTAAAAAAGACGGACAGGGCATCAGTCCCTGCGGGCGGGCTTTCGGCCATCCCGCAGGGCAAGTTCATCCATGATTTAACGGAGAAAGGGGTCTCCATGAAAGCCTTGCTGATCCTCGCACACGGCAGCCGAAAAAAAGAATCGAACGACGAGGTGGTGAAACTGGCTGAATCTCTGGATCGAACGGAAAACAGCGGATTTGGCAAGGTCCTCTGCGCTTTCAACCAGTTCAGTGAACCTTCCGCAGAGCGGCAGATCGACATTCTGGCCGGCCTGGGAGCGACCCATATCACGATCCTTCCGTATTTCATTGCGGGGGGGAGTCATGTGACGGAGGATATTCCACGGCTTGCCGACGAAGCCAGACAGAATCATCCGGGGATTGATTTTAAGGTCACCGCCCATCTGGGGGCCTTCGAAGGCGTCAAAGATTTGATCATGCGGGAGGTTGGAGTATGATGCGCGTCATTCGTCTTTGGACCGGTGCTTGCTCCTCTGGTAGGCTTTGACGAAAGCGACAATGGCGTCGATCTGCTTGGCTTTGGGGCCGGTGAATTCGATGCCGGACATGAAGTATCCCGTGACAGGATCCATGGTGGAGTAGACAAGGCGACCGTCCACTTTCACAGGGTTTCCGTTCAGATCAATGGTCATCAGAAGGACGAACACCCCTTTAAGGGGATTGGGTGTTTTAAGGAGGATGCCGTTCTGACTGAGGTTGAGGGTCCGGCCTTTCCCTTTTCCCAACGCTTTTCCATCCTGATCGTACAAGGTGTAATCCACCAGATTCGATGTTTCAATCCTTGGATTTCTGCGATGATCCACCGTTTTTTTGTCCTGATCTGATTGTTCCATGCATTTTTACCCGGTTATTAGTTCGGTATGTGGTTCATGGTCTCTGTATACCATGGAACATTCAGGGGCTCAAGGGTGAAAATGAACGCTGATCAGCCGCTTAAGGGGCTGGAGGCCGTTAAGGCCGGACAGGAAAAATCAGTCGGCCACGTCCGCCTGCTTGAGTTTACGCCACAAGGCCCCCCGGCTGATTCCTAAAACCTCCGCGGCTCTTGAGCGGTTGTTTCCCAGGGCTTTCATGACTTTGATGATATGCTGGAGCTCCACTTCAGCGAGGGTGAGCAGGTTTTGATCCTCGAACAGCTCGGCGTGCTTGACCGGAGACCGGAATTTTTCAGGAAGATGCCTGAGTTCGATGGTCTGTCCGTCGAGGAGGATTACGGCGCGTTCGATGAGGTTGGCCAGTTCCTGAACATTGCCCGGGAAGGCATAGGCTGCGAAGGCGGACAGCACGTCGTCGGCTATGGCTTTGACGGTTTTTTCATATTCCTTGGCGAACTTGTCCATGAAATAGCTGCAAAGGGGGGCGATGTCGTCCTTCCGCTCCCGCAAGGGGGGGATGGTGATGACGAAGCCAGCGACCTGATCGAAAAAATCAGGATGAAACGCGGAGTCCCGGACTTCATCGGAGACGGCGAAAGGACAGGCGGCCATGATCCGCACGTCGGCATGCACCGGCTCTTTTCCGCCTTTCCGGGTCATGACGTTGAGATTCAGTACCCTGGCCAGTTTTTCCTGAGTGTCTGCCGTCATATCCTGGATGTTGTCAAGAAAGATGGATCCGTCGTGGCAGGATTCGATGAGACCGGTCCTGAGGGGTTTCCGGCTTTCCACGCCCCATAACTCGTTTTCCAGGGTTTCCGGAGACATCATGCCGCAGTTGACACCGATGAACCGGTTGTTTTTCCGGTGGCTCAAGCTGTGGATGGCACGGGCCACGATTTCCTTGCCCGTCCCGTCTTCACCGATGACCAGAACATGGCTTTCGATCATGGCCGCGTTGGCGATTTTCTTTTTCAGTGCTTCCATGGACCCTGTGCCGCCGATGAGCCAGTGGGAGTCCCGGTTGTAGAACTTGTTTTCAGGGACGATAAGGTCAAAAGGGTCCTGGGTAGTTTTGGTGCTCGAAATCTTTTTTTCAGGAACCGGGACGCTGGTAGCCATGGCCGGTGCTTTCGGCGGGGTTTCCTCGGATCCGGTATAGGGAAGAAAAACGGCCTTGTCCGATTCATTCATCTTGCGGATGAAGGACCAGAACAGGCGCATGTTGTCTTTTTCAAAATACGCGGTGTGGAGGGCCTCGGCGGCCTGACGCATCTTTTTGTTTCCGTAGCCGGTGAGAAGAACGGTTTTGATGTCGGGGTTGATTTTTCGGAGTCTTGCCAGAGTCTCCAGCCCGTCCACCTCCGGCATATGAAAATCCACGATGGCCAGGTCCACCTGGTGCGTCCGGCACAGTTCCACAGCTTCAGCCCCGGACGTTGTTTTGAGCGGAATGAAGCCCATGAGTTCGATGCGTTTGGACAGGGAATCGAGAAAGCCTTTTTCATCATCGACGATTAAAATTTTTCTGCCACTGAAATCCACGTTAATATCCTGTTGTTTTGAAAATAACCGTGACGATCAGGAGGCCCTGTCATTTCGGACGAATTGAAAAATTAAGGAGAACCGCGATTTCTCCATTCGGCCGAAACGACAAAACATATGTTCAAGATCCGGGTTCCCAAGGGGCTGTGCGACCCTTGGGAACCCGGAATTACTGTACAAAGACCACGGTTGTTATTTTTTGTTGGGGTCGATGTCCATGGCGTCCTTGATGTCGCCGCCGTGGGCCATGCCCACCGCCGCCATGGTGGTTTCGAATTTTCTCATCGCATTCTTGATGAACCCCCAGAAGCTGTTCATGTCGGCTTTGTCGAAGTAACCCGCTTCGAGGGCCGCAGTGGCTTCTTTCAGTTTGTCATCGCCGTAAGCCGTAAGGAGAACGGTCTGGACATGCTCATCCAGTTCCTTGAGTTTTGAAACAACCTGAAGGCCTTCCATGTCCGGCAGTCGATGATCCACGACCGCCACATGGATTTTCTTGCCCGCCGCCGCTGAAACGGCTTCAGCACCGGTTGAAGCGAGAACGGGTGCATAACCTTTCAGTCTGACGCGGTCCGCCATGGACTTCAGGAACATCTCATCGTCATCCACCAGAAGAATGTTGATGGTGTCGATGGGAAAGCGCATCAGAAATTCCCAGAACCCGCCCATGTTGTCTTTTTCGAAATAGGCGGTGTCAAGGGCCTTGGAGGCGCTTTCGATCTTGTCATCACCGTGGGCGGTCAGAAGAACTGTCTTGACGGCAGCGTCCAGTTTCTTGATCTGGGCCACAAGGGATACGCCTTCGGTATCGGGAAGTCTCTGGTCGATGATGGCCAGGTATATTTTATTGCTCTTGGCGATGTCAACCGCTTTTTGTCCATCGGTGGCGGTCAGTGTGTTGAAACCTTTGAGTTTGATACGTTCAGCCAGTGAAAAAAGAAATTTTTCGTCGTCGTCCACCAGCAGGATGTTCAGATTTTCCTTGGTCATAAATAAACCCTCCTTCAATGTAATGGGCTTTCTTTCAAAATCATTCGCTTATGCGCTTAGTCGAGTCAAAGTGACCTGCCGGAATCAATGTCCGCCGCTTCCGAAAATCCCGGACGCCGCCAGGGTGAGCACCACGATTTCCACAATACTGATGCTCATGTATACCCAGTCCTTCTTTTTGGCAAAGCCGATGACAAGAACGATGAAACAGAAATTGGTCATCAGGGCCAGAAGGCCGAAGCCCACATAGTTGAGGAAATCCCCTTTATTCAGGAGAGCGACCCAGCCCCAGCCATTCGGGGACTGGGTGATCTGGAGGTATTCGTGGACACCTTTGCCCCAGTTGGCTGTCAGGACGTCGAAGCTGACATGGGGGGCGATCACGCCGAAGACGTAAAGGCAGTAAAGGATCACCATCAGGGCCAGGCTTGCCCAGACGCCCACGGTGAGAATGTTGGCGTAAACGACCTGCTCGGCCGGGGTCTGAAGTCTTGCATCATCTTGAGTTGTCATTGTTATACCTCCTTGTATTAACCGAGTAAACCAAGGCCAAGGCCTTTGTCAATCGCTTTGAGACCCGCGAAGAAAAGTACGCAGATCACCATGATCCGGATCATTTTGGGTTTGGCCACCGCCAGCAGCCGAACGCCCACCAGGGAGCCCAGCATCAGGCCGACGATGGACGGCACGGCGATGAGGGGAATGACGCAGCCTTTGTTAAGATAGATCCAGGCCGCCGAGGTGTCGGTGATGGAAAGAAGGAACTTGCTGGTTCCTACAGCGATTTTCATGGGTGCGCCCATGAGGAGGTTAAGTACAGGGACGTTGGCCCATCCGGCACCCAGGCCGAACATCCCGGCCAGCATGCCGATCAGAATAAAGAGGAGAAGTCCGGGAATGGTTCTGTGGGTTTTCCAGTCCACGATTTCCTTGGCTCCGTCATCCCAGTAACAGCCGTTGAACCCAAGGGCCATGCTGATGGCGTCCTGCTTGGTCACCACGGGCTTTTCCGTGTTCTTCGAGAAAAGAAGAAGAAAGCCGATGCCGGTGATGGTGACGCCCAGGAGGACCTGGATGATGTTGGGGTTGAGATTGGACAGGTGCAGGCCGAGAAGCGCTCCGACAATGGCGAAGGTCGAGGCGATGAGCGCCACCGGCAGTGCCAGTCGCAGGTTGGCCAGGTTTCGTCTCAGAAGACCGGGACCGGCGGCAAGGGCACCCGCCAGCGCCACCATGAGCCCTACACCCCTGACAAAGTCGATGTGGAAGGGAAAGAATCCGCTGACCAGGGGCACGTACAGAACGCCTCCGCCCACGCCGGCCAGTACGGCCACGACGCCAAGGACAAAGCAGAAGACGAGCAGGATCAGGGGCCAGACCCACCAGGGTTTCGTGGATGCGGCAACCGCGATATCAGCCGCATTCTCTGCCAATACCGGGCTCACATTCATCAGGACTGTCATTACCGCTGCAGCGAAGCAGAAGAATTTGAGCTTGAAGTTCTCCATTTAAACCACTCCTTTTTTTAACATTTCTGTTTACAAACGAACCATCTTCATGTATTTGTGTTTATATATTAAACATCAATCAGGGTCAATATAAAAATGTGTTCAAATATAAAACCATATGTCCTGATCATAGACGACGAGCAGCGATTCGCCACCATGCTGTCCAAGCGATTATCTCTTCGTGGATATTTATGCGAAGTGGTGTATGATGGGGAATCCGGCCTCGCCATGCTGCCGCGTCATCCTTTTAAAGCGGTGATCCTGGATCTTCGCCTGCCCGGCTTGAGCGGCGAGGAGGTTCTTGAGCGTATCAAAATGGAACAGCCCGATCTGCCCGTGATCATTCTGACCGGGCACGGTAACGAAAAAGAACGCACCAGATGCATGGGTTTACATGCCCATGCGTTTCTGAACAAACCGGTGGACCTCGCGCAACTGGTGAGTCTTTTCGAGGAAATCACCGCTGGAAACACGTCGTCAAAGCCTTGAGAGATTAATAATAATGATGATAAAAAACCGAAGCACCCGATCGTTTTTTGTCCCGAGAAGATGGGTTCCGCGCCCAGGCATGGCCAGTTATTTCACGTTCGGAAACTACCGCCGTGTCTGGATGACACTCATCGTTTCTCTTTCCATTACCTGTCTGGTTCCACTGTCCATCATCACAGTCATCCACCAGCGGAACGTGGACACGGCCATGAACGTGGAACTCCTTCTGAGGGCCGAACGTTCGGCGTCAAACGCCAGGCGGACGGTGGGAAATTTTCTCCAGGAACGCATGGATGCCCTTCGGTTCATCGTCAATGAAGTGGGATACGAGAAGCTGAACCACACCGAACAGCTCAAAAATGTTCTCCGGAACCTCAAGGTGGGTTTCGGAGGAATTTCAGACCTGGGGATGATTCACGATGATGGCACCCAGGTGGCCTACGTGGGGGAATTCAATCTCATGGGCCGGAACTACCGGAACGAGAAATGGTTCAAGGAATGTATGGACAAGGGGCAGTATATCAGCGATGTTTTCAAGGGATTCCGCGGGGTGCCCCACATCATTCTTTCCGTGAAATCCGAATCGCCTAAAGGGGAGGTGTTTATCCTTCGGGCCACCCTGGACACAGCCAAACTCATCGAAACGGTGAGTTCTTACAAGTCCAGCGAATACGCCGACATCTTTCTCATCAACCTCGAAGGTTTCTGCCAGACGCCTTCGTTCAATTACGGCGAGGGAGACGGCCTTCACAAGGCCGGTTTCTCGGTGCCTCCGCCCGCGTCCAGAACCCATGCCCTGGAGATCAAGGATTTCAAGGGGGAGCGTTTTATCATGGCATACGCCTATATCAACGCCGGCGAAACGGAAACCCCGTTCATCCTTATCAACCTGAAGCGCGACGCGCCCATGGGGACCGTGTGGGACACATCGAAAACCCAGGCCATCAGGATTTTCTTTGTCAGTGTTTTCGTCATTCTGTTGATTGTCTATCTCACGTCCACGTACATGATCAACCGGCTGTTCATGTCGGACAGCATCAAGGCCGGCACGCTCAGAGCGGCAGAACACAAGTCTCAGCTTGCGTCCATCGGTCAGCTGGCGGCGGGTGTGGCCCACGAGATCAACAACCCTCTCGCGGTGATCAACGAGGAGGCGGGATACCTGATGGATCTCATCGAAATGGACGACGCCCCGCCTGAAAAAACCGAACTTTCCGAACATATCCGTTCGATTCTGGACAGCGTGGACCGCTGCGGCACCATCACCCGCCAGCTTCTTTTCTTCGCCCGTCAGTTCGATGTAAAAATCATGAACTTCCATCCGGCAGACATCCTGTCGGACGTGCTCAAGTTTTACCATAAAGAAGCGGAATACCGGAATATCCGGCTTACCGTGGACGTTTCACCCCGAACGCCGGTCATCGTATCGGACAAGGGCAAGTTCCAGCAGGTGTTCATCAATCTGATCAATAACGCGTTTCAGGCCATGGAAAACAACGGGGCCCTTTCCATAGCCATCGGCCCCATGGAACCGGATTTTGTCACCATCACCGTCAGCGACACGGGATGCGGCATTCCTTCGGAAAACCTGAGCCGGATATTCGATCCGTTCTTCACCACCAAAGGGGACAGCGAAGGAACAGGCCTGGGCCTTTCCATCACATACGGACTCATGCAGAAACTCAAAGGAAAAATCGATGTCAACAGCAAGGTCGGCAAAGGAACCACATTCACACTGATCTTTCCGTTGGACATGCAGGGGGATAGCACATCATGAAAGTACTTCTCGTGGACGACCAGACCCAGTTCGTCTCTGTTCTGACCAAGCGGCTCAACATGCGGGGTATCGACGCCACATGCGCGTTTTCACCGGATGAAGCCCTGGCTCTTTCGGATAACGCCCGTTTCGACATCGCCGTGCTCGACGTGAAAATGCCGGGATTGAGCGGGATCGAGCTCCGCCGCCTGTTACACAAGAAAAACCAGGACACGAAATTTATCTTTCTTACCGGTCACGGATCGGAAGACAACTATAAAATCGGTTCGGCGGAGGCGGCGTTTTTTTTACCCAAGCCTCTGAACATCGAAAAACTCATTGAAGCCATCCGCCAGACCGCATCCGAAGAAAAACCTGATCAAAGCTTTAACGACGAAAGGTGAATTATGGAAAAATTTATCGAGCTGTTATTCGAAGAAGGACTGTCTTTTTTCGGCCAGATCAACGCCAGCATCTCCCATGAGCTGAAAAACATCCTGGCCACGGTGTCCGAAACCTCAGGACTCATCAGCGACCTGATCGAAATATCCGAAAGCGGAAAACCCCTGGACATCCAGGCCATCAAAAACAGCAGCCGAGAAATCGCCGATGAAATCCAGCGGGGCTTCATCACCATCAAGCAGATGAACACCTTCGCCCACAGCGTGGACAACTCGTTCGGGGAAATCACCCTGACGGACACGCTGGATCTGGTGATCAATCTGTCCCAGTTTCTGAGTTACGCCAGCCAGGTGGAATTCTTCAAGCAGGAAGTGGGCGAGGTGAAAGTGTTCACCTGTCCCTTCCTTCTTCAGGACCTTCTGTACCAGGTGCTGGCCTTCGCGTACAAACTTACGGGCCATAAAGGCGTGGTCCGGATATCCCTGGTGAACGAGGAAAAGGAAACCACCATCGTGTTTGAAAACATTCCCCTCGACGAAACCAGGCCTTTTCCGGAAATACGTGTTCAGAAAATCGCCGATGTCCTGGGAATTTCAACCGGTATCCTCCCCAACCGGACCGGCTTTTTCATTAAAATTCCCCTGACTCTGAAAACCATGTACAAACGCGGCGAGTGACCGCAGATAACAGGCGGCGGCGTCAAGGAGGTCAAATCATGGCTGATGAAAAAACCATCAAGGTTCTGATCGTGGACGACGAGGTTTCATTTTTGAACGCGGTCTCCGAGCGCCTTCGCCTGAAGGGTTTCGAGGTCTTTTCAGCCGACAGCGGCGAAAAGGCCCTGGAAGCGGCAGAACAACTGTCGTTTGATGTGGCGGTTGTGGATCTGCACATGCCGGGGATGACCGGCCAGGAACTCCTTGAAGCCCTCAAAGTGAAGCACCCCTTTCTTCAGGTTCTGATTTTGACCGGTCAGGGCACGGTCCGGACGGCCATGGAATGCATGCGTCAGGGGGCCGTCACCTACCTTGAAAAACCCTTCAACTTCGATCAGCTGGTGGACGCCGTGGGCGAAGCCTTTACCGCGAAGCTGATCAGCCAGTACGAACATCAGGCCAGTGAACTTAAACCCCCGTCCGGTAAAATTTCTGAGAATCAGTAAAAATTGATGGACTCGTAAAAAGTCGCCCGATGGCTATGGAAAAAGGCCCAGAGGCAAGGCATAGTGTTTGGCCAGGCGCGAAGGCATACATGTAGTATGTCGAGTGTCTGGCCAAACACTATAACGCCGCATATGGGACTTTTTACGACGCCATCAAAAATTGAGCGGACACGCTGACGGATGATCCGCAGAGGCCATCGCTGGGGCAGGTCATGAACTGGGGTAAGGGGAAAACAAGAATCGTGAAACCATGAACCAGGGGGCTGTCAGAATACTTCACGGGTGTTATGAATGTAACAGGGTCGCATCCATGACTGTGCCATCGTCACGATGATTCACAGCCGTGAAGCTCTCCGCTTTCAAGAGTAAGAACCCGATCGGCTGTGCGGCGTACCTGATCCATGGAGTGGGACACCACGATGAGGGTGCAGGTGTTTTTCAGTTCGAGCATCAGATCCTCGATGCCTGCCGCAGCCTTAGCGTCCAGCGAGGACGCGGGTTCGTCAAGAAGAAGAATTTCCGGTTCGAAAACGAGGGCCCGTGCCATGCACAGCCTCTGCTGCTGACCGCCTGAGAGTTTTCGGGCGTCGTCTTTCAACCGGTCTTTCACTTCATCCCAGAGATGGACCCGGCTAAGGGCTTTCTCCACCCGTTCCTCCGTGTTTTTCCTTTTTCCTGTTCCTGCCAGTTTCAGAGGGAAGGCCACATTTCCGGCCACGCTCATGGGAAGGGGGTTGGGGGTCTGGAAAACCATGCCCACGGTCCGCCGCAGTCGGGTGAGCGGCATGGACCGGTGGTGAATATCCCTGAACTCCCCGTCAAAGCGAATGTTGACACGGCCGGTGACATGGGCCCCCGGAATGGTTTCCCACAGGCGGTTCAGCACCATGAGAAAGCTTGATTTGCCTTGACCCGAAGGGCCGGTGATGGCGGTGATGGTGTTTTCCATGAACCGGGCTTCGACACGGTTGAGGATGGTTCGTTTTCCATAGGCGAACGAAAGATCGTCGATTCTGATTTTTTCCATGCGGCTCATAATCCGGGGCCTGACACGGCGGTTCTTGCCGTTGCGATGTTTTTGATGATGAACGAAAAAAGAAACAGCGACGACGTGACCCCGAAAAGAAGGATCGACGCTCCGTAACCTGTGGCCAGTTCCGCACTGTCCATGTATTGGGACGACACCGTGTAGATGTGAAACGGCAGGGCTTCGTAGTTTCCGAAAACAGACCGGGGAAGACCCGCAGATGCCGCGACACCGGTGAGCATGATGACGGCGGTGTCTTCGGCGCAACGTCCGATCGAAAGCACCACACCGCTTAAAATTCCCGGAAGGCTTCGGGGAATGAGGACGTAAAAAAGATTCTGAACCGGGCTGGCTCCCAGGGCAAGAGCGGTAAGCCGGACCTCCGGCGGAAGATTCTCAAGGGCTGTCTGAGTGCTTCGGATCAGATAGGGAAGAACGAGAAAGGCAAGGGACAGCGCCGATATCAAAAGGCAGGGGTACAGTTGCCCGGACACATACCGGTGAAGGAAAATCGAGATGGAAAATCCGAAAAGTCCCACCACGATGGATGGCGATCCTGCAAGGATATCGTAAAAAAGGCTGAACATGCGCTTCAATGCCCCCGACGCGAATTCGGACATGAAAATTCCCGTGCCGATGCCAAGAGGAAGGGCGATGGAAACGGACAGGGCCACCAGCGCGAACGTTCCGGCCACGGCGGGAAAAAGGCCGTCAAGAACCGGTCGTCTTAAACAAAGGGCGTCCATGGGGCGGGTGGTTCCAAAGACCAGTTCAAGACCCAGGGAATTCCATCCTTTCATCACCAGATAGCCTGTGAGCACCATGGTGACGGCCATGAGAATCCCTGCGGCCGCAAAGGCGAAAACGGTAAAGCCGCGCTCGATCCATCGCCTGCTCATGATTCGCTCCTGAACACCGTGTCGATGGCCCTCACGGCCAGGGTGGATAGGGCCGTAAACCCGTAAAGGACAAGGCCGCAGGCAAAAAGGGTTTTGAATTCGGGGCTATCGAAATCCGAGGCGATCACAAGTGCGATGTGGGCTGTAAGGGTCCGGGCGGGTGAAAAAAGGGAATCCGGCACGGCGATGGCGTTACCTGAAATCATCAGCGCGATGAGGGTATCGCCCATGGCTCTTCCCATGCCCAGAATCAGTCCCGTCACCAGCCCTTTTTTCGAAGCGGGCAGAACGACCCACAAAAAAGTCTGAACCGGGGTGGCTCCCAGAGCTGTGGCCGCCATGCGGGTTTTCACAGGCACCTGATCAAAGGTGTCGGAAAACGTCAGTATCATGGTGGGAGAGATGAGTACGGAAAGAAGCAGTGCCGATGAGAGGATACACATGCCCGACCCTTCCCCGGCGAGGTTTCGTATCAGGGGAACCAGGAGAAACACGCCGATGAACCCGTAGACCACCGTGGGAATGCCTGTCATGGCCTGAACGGTTTTTCGGAGAACAGCCGCCAAAGGCTTGGGGGCCAGTCCGCTGATCAAGGCGGCCGTGCCCAGACTCAAGGGGAATCCGAACACAAGGGCAAGGGATGAAATGCCAAGGGTTCCAATGATCATGGGATACAGGCCGAAGACTCCGTTCGACGGATTCCACGGGCTTGTGAGCATGCTGAAAAAAAGGCCTTCCCTGAACAGGGGAAGGCCGAGAATGATCATGAACAAGACGATGCACACGGACACGCACGCGCTGATCACGGCGGATATGAAAAAAAACGGCTTCACCGATAAAAACCTATTTCACCGGAATGAAGCCATGGGACTCTGCCAGGCTCTGGCCTTCAGCGCTCATCAGATAATCGAGGAATTTTTTGGCAAGTCCCTTCGGAGTACCTTTGGTATTGCTGTAAAGTCCTCGGGCTATGGGGTATTTTCTTGATTTGACGGTATCCACAGTGGGGGCCACGCCGTCCATGCTCACCGCTTTGACGGATTTGTCCATATGCCCCACCGACACGTAACCGATGGCGTATGGATCTGTCGCCACCGAGGATTTCATGGCGCCGTTAGACGCCACCACAACGGCTTTCGTGGTGATCGGACCTTTGTTCAGGGCCTTTTCACCAAACACTTCACGGGTTCCGCTGGCTTCATCACGGGTGTAGACGTTGATGGCTTTGTCCACGCCGCCCACCTGGTTCCAGTGCGTGATTTTTCCTGAAAAAATATCTGTGATCTGGGCTTTGGTCAGCGAGCCCACCGGATTTGCCGGATTCACGGCAACACCCACGCCGTCGATGGCCCATTCGACCATGCTGAGGCCGTATTTTGCGATTTCTTCATCTTTGGGTTTGCGACCGGAGTTGCCGATATCCACCAGACCTTCACCCACCTGGGTGATGCCCACACCCGAACCTCCGCCGGCAATGGAAATCTGGATGTCGGGATTGACGGCCATGATCCGTTTGGCGGCGTCTTTCATCACCGGTATATGAGCCGTTCCCCCTGAAATTTTTAATGATCCTTTTTCACCTTTGAAGCTGTCCAGGGATCCTGCCATAAGCCCGGTGGGAATCAGAAGAATGAGGATAAAAGCCAGGGCCATGTTTTTAAGTGTCGTTGTCTTCATGAATGCTCCTTGTGTCATTAGGGATTGAATAGTCAATTGTCTATGAATTCAGGATGGTTATCACAGATGCCCTGTGGATAACCAATCGATAATAAGGATAATGACCGATTCATGTATTGATGAACTTGATAATGAGGGGTGTTGCGGTAATTCAGGGGCTCTGATTCTTAATGCCGAGAAAGTTTGTCGAGGCCAGCTATTTGCGGGCTTCCATATCCCTTAACTGCAAGGACAAAGGCTGGAACTCCGGGGGTTCATGTTTGGATACCCGGCCTTTGAACGCGAATTTCCGGATATGTTTCCTGAACATGGCCCGGATATCCTCGTCGTTTTCCATGGCGTAGTACCGCTCATACGAGCCCTTGACCTTCTCCCTTGAATACACCGTTTCGTCGGCGTGGTGGAGGTTGTTGACGATCAGCTGGGCCGAGGCGGAAATGAAGGCCTCGTTCAGGCGGTCCCTGAAGGAATGGCGGCCGTTTTTCGTGGGGTGCCGAAAGGCGCGGCGGAACACGAACACCGCGTTTTGAAGCACGTTCCACAAGGAACCGACCCGGCGGATGGCGTCGTAGGTCAGGTGGATCACCACAAGCATGCTGTGCTTAAGGGATTTGGGCGGAATCCGGTTGCATTCCGAAAGATCGGCGGCGGACAGGGCCAGGAAGTAATCCATGGTGCCTTGCGCGCCGTAGATGTAGGTTTTCTCCTGCTGGGACCGGATGAAATTCTTCGAGCCCGGAAGGTCCGTCAGCGGACAACCCTGAATGCCGATGCGGTGGGCTTTGCAGAATTCCGCCACCCTGCTTCCGGTGTGGATGGCCGGGGTGTAGAACCCGTCGTGGGGCAGTCCGAAGATGAACGCCCCGTGGATGGATATGCCGTGGTCCTGGATGATCCGGATCATCCGTGAATAATAGTCCCGGACGGAAAGGCCGCTGCGGTCGATGGACGGAACGATGCTTTTTCCGAGGCTCACCAGGTTTTCCCGTGAAAGGCTTTCGAACCCGATGAAAAAATGGATGGCCCCGGAGAGCCTGAGTTTTTCAAGAAGCGCCGGGTTTTCGGCCACGTCGATGGAAATCTGGGCCGCGTAGTTGATTTTGATGTCACTTGAGATGATGGCGTCTAAAAGTTCTTCCAGTTTTTCTCCTCCCAGAAGCAGGTTGTCCGGCAGGAAAAAGAAAATCCGGTTGTGGTGGTTCACCCCGTTTCTCTGCATGTGACGGATTTCCGCGATGAAGTCTTCGGGGCTCCGGGCTGAGAACGTTCGCTGACGTGCCGGAACGCTGGAAATGGAGCAGAAATGGCAGGAAAAGGGGCATCCCAGATACGGGGTGATGGGGTTGATGCGGATCAGCTGTTTCACCAGGCCGCCGATGAGGGGGATTTTTTTCAGAAACACCAGCTCCATGGGTTTCATGGGCCGGATGTTCGGGGCTCCCCAGACACCGTCTTCCATCATGCGGGTTCCGGTGTATTCGGGTTTGAGGCGATTGTTTTGAAGATCGGACAGAATCTCCGTGATCACGGCCCGGTCCCCCGGCCCCCTGACCAGGGCCACACGTTCGGGATGGGGAATCCCCTGCCGGATGAAAATCTCCACGTCATCCGCCGCGGTGGACACATGGATGCCTCCGATGATGACGGGGATTCCCGCCGGGTTTAAAATCCTCGCGATGAGGGCCGCCGTGGGAAAATTGGCGCTCATGCTGGTGATGAACACGGCTTCGGGTTTTTGCCCCTGATCCGCGATGATACGGTGTATGGGCCGTCTTCGGCAGTCTCCCAGAATTACCGTCGAAAGCGGGTCGGCATAGGCGATCTGGTTGGCGATGTAGTCCGCGGCCTTGCTTTCAAGAGCCAGGGTGTCCACCATGCCCCGTTTCATCAGGGCGGGATCGAACGCCAGGTAATCCAGGTACTTGTTTTCAGTGAGTTTTTTCGGATCAAGCCCGGTCACTTCCCGGATCAGGGTGGACATGTCGGGGCACCGCCGGACAAGGTGCATCACATAAACCGACAAAGGATTGTATACAATGTAGTATCGTTTCATGGCCCTTTTCGCGGTTGCTCTGGCAACCCCTTTTTCAGTGTCGTTGAAGGAATGGTCAATACATTCGGTCGGCTCTTCTGGAATCGCCGCACGTTGAACATTTGGGAAAAACAGACCGTGATACGGGAAAGACGGTGGCCAAAGATCGGGTGATACAATATTGGACGACCGGCAAAATAATATGATTTAAAAACACATCGGCCGTTGATTGACAATCAAAAAGAACAAGAGAAATGTCTTAAAATTGTAAAACCCCCTGTACGTCCGGTGAACGACGAGCACAAAAAGGGTTTGCCGGTGCTGGCAGAGGTTTGTGGGGAACGGGCGGTTTTAAGGCGGTGCGAAAGGGATTAAAAATCAGGAACCGCCCAGAATCAGAGATGGCGGACAGCCCAGGCTGACGGAAATCTCCGCCGCAGTCTGCCGGAGCACGCCTGTGAGGGCTGACAGATCGGGTCTTTCCAGAATGTCCGTGCTGCCGGAAAGACTGATGGCTGCCACGGCGTCTCCACTGTCATCAAAAATGGGAGCGGCGATACAGGCCAGTCCTTTGTAGTATTCTTCACACTCCCGGCTGAAACCGTCTTTGGCGGCGGCGTCAAGTTCAGCCAGAAGATCGTCTTCCCGGACCAGTGTTTTGGCAGTGTGACGTGTGAGGTTCACGCTTTCGAAGAACTCGGCGCGGCGCTGGGCGTCGAAGGTGGAAAGAATGGCCTTGCCCACGGCGGAACAATGGGCCGGAACCCTGGGGCCCAGGCCAAGCTGCCGGAAAAACATGGAATCATCCACTGTGGGAAAAAGGTTCATGGTGATGAGGACCTTGTCCCTGTCCCAGATGGCCAGTCGGACCATCAGCCCGGTTTTGACGGACAAGCGCTGGGCGGCTCCACCGCCGACCTGGTTGATTTTAAGGGTTCCCGACAGGAAAATGCCCAGCTCGTATAGTTTGAGGCCCAGGGAGTATTTCCGGGTTTCCTTGTCGCGTATAAGAAAATCCTGGTCGATCAGCGTCTGGACAAGGCCGTGAATGGTGGGCTTCGGAAGCTTCATCATCCGACTGATTTCCGTGATGCCCAGCCGGGGCCGTTCGGGAGAGAACAGGGTCAGGATATCGATGGCGCGTTTTACCGATTGTATGGTCATGTCGTTTCACTCCCTTGTGCGGATACCCGCCGGTCTGTCCGGATCCATGCAGCGCGGCCAAGCCAGCCGTTTGGAATCAAATTCCCCCATGACTATTACATCCTGGTCCACCTGTCAAATACCAAGATTCTTTCTTTTGGCCGGTTGTTGTTCTTAAAATAATTTTAAGGGGTTGACAACATGAGGTCATAAAGAATAGATGAATGTCCGGCGGTGAAAGAGGGGGGGAATCGAACGAAGATTCGTGTGCAAAGGGCATGAGCCTGCATCGTGGGCGCTTCATCGATCCTTATTTCACCTGGCCTATATCATCATTTTTAACCGATTCATTTTTAGGAGGGGGAATCCATTGGAATTTTTTACAAGCTTTCTTAACACCGTCAACAGCTATGTGTGGGGTGTACCCACGCTAGTGCTTCTTGTGGGAACCGGTCTGTGGCTCACGGTCACGCTGAAGGGTCTTCAGTTCACCCAGCTATTTCATTCACTGTACCTCGCGTTCATCAAACGCCGGGAAGAGACGGACGAAGAGGGGGATATCTCCCATTTTCAGGCCCTGATGACGGCCCTTTCGGCCACGGTGGGAACGGGAAACATCGCCGGGGTGGCCACGGCCATCGCCGCCGGAGGCCCTGGGGCCATGTTCTGGATGTGGGTGACCGGTTTTGTGGGCATGGCCACCAAATATGCCGAAGCGGTTCTCGCCGTTCAATACCGGGAAAAGGATAAAAACGGAAACATGTGCGGCGGGCCGATGTACTACATCAAAAACGGTCTGGGCTGGAAATGGATGGGGACGCTTTTTGCCATTTTCGCGTCGGTGGCCGCTTTCGGCATCGGCAACATGGTTCAGTCCAACTCCGTGGCCGAAGCGGTCAAGGCCACGTTCAACGTCCCCACCTGGGCCACGGGAATCGTGATCATGGCGTTCACGGCCATGGTTATCCTGGGCGGAATCAAGAGCATCGGCAAAGTGACCTCCGTGCTTGTTCCGGTGATGATCGTTTTCTATGTCGTGGGGTCGGTGGTGATCCTCGTCATGTTTGCGGACAAGCTTCCCGAAGCCTTCGCCCTTATCTTCCGTCAGGCGTTCACACCCACGGCGGCCACCGGTGGTTTTCTGGGCTCGACGGTGATGCTCGCGGCGCGCATGGGTATTGCACGCGGGGTGTTTTCCAACGAATCAGGTCTGGGGAGCGCGCCCATCGCCGCCGCCGCAGCCATCACCAAACATCCGGTGACCCAGGCCCTGGTGTCCATGACCCAGACCTTTATCGACACCATCATCGTCTGCTCCATGACCGGCCTGGTTCTCATCGTGACCGGAGCCTGGAGTTCGGGGAAAACAGGGGCCGAACTGACCACCATGGCTTTTCAGTCCGCCATTCCCGGCGGTGCGCTGATCGTCACCATCGGCATCATCCTTTTTGCGTATTCCACCATTCTGGGCTGGTGCTACTACGGTGAAAAATCCATGGAGTACCTTTTCGGTGAAAAGGCGGTTTTCCCCTACAGACTGGTATTCGTCCTCTTCGTCATCATCGGAGCCACGATGAAACTCGACATGGCCTGGACCCTGGCAGACATTTTCAACGGATTGATGGCGCTTCCCAACCTGATCGCTCTTCTTCTGCTCACACCGGTTATCACGAAAATAACCCGGGAATACCTTGAAACGATAAAAAAAGATCAATAGACCTTGAACCTGAAGGCTTCGCCATGTGACGGCATCGACCAAAACATGGCGGACCTTCGTTCTTTACGGGTCACTCTTGATCTTGACAGCCCCTTCTAAAATAAGTACTAATTCGCTGACCGGATTTGGCATGGTCGAAATACACTGAACCGGATGGCCTCACATTCGTCCTGTCCGGGAAGCACTTTCACAAAAGAGTCAGGAGACAGCTATGTTCGGAATGGGCATGTCGGAAATTCTCGTCATTCTGGTGATCGCCTTGATTGTCATCGGGCCGAAAAAATTACCCGAAATCGCCAAATCCCTGGGCAAGGCCATGGGGGAATTCAAGCGGGCCACCAACGATTTCAAGGAATCCATCACGGTTACCGACCCTCCTCCGTCGTACAAGCCCATCGATGTTTACACCCAGGGAAAAAATGAAACGCCAGAAGCGACTTCCCGCGAATCAGCCGACGTTTCTTCACCCGAAACCGACCGTAAGGACCAGACGGACAAAGCCTCATGACCGGACATGACCAAGACGATGATGACAACAGAGTCCCGTTCACAGCCCATCTGGAAGAACTGAGATCCCGCCTTATCACATGTTCCATTGCCGTTGTCATCACCACATGCGTGGCTTATGCATTCAAGGAAAAGCTGTTCGACATCCTGACCCGGCCCCTGATCAAGGCCCTGCCCCCGAACCAGGGGAAACTGATCTACACGTCGCTTCCCGAGGCGTTTTTCACCTACCTCAAGGTGGCCCTGATCACCGGTCTGCTGGCGGCGTCTCCGGTGATCATCTATCAGTTCTGGATGTTCGTGGCCCCCGGCCTCTATAAAAAGGAACGGCTGTTTCTCGCGCCGGTCATCTTTTTGTCGTTTCTGTTTTTCGCGGGCGGAGCTGTTTTTGGATATTATGTGGTGCTGCCTTTCGGCTATTCGTTTTTCGCCGGGTTCACATCGGATACCATTCAGATCATGCCATCCATGAAAGAGTACCTGGGGCTCACGTCCAAGATGCTTCTGGCCTTCGGACTGGTGTTCGAACTGCCCATCGTGCTTACGGGCATGGCGGCCATCGGGGTCATCACCGCGGATTTCCTGAAGAAAAACAGGAAGTACGCCATCGTTCTCGCGTTTATCATCGGGGCTGTCCTGACCCCCTCTCCGGATGTGGTCAGTCAGGTGCTCATGGCCGGCCCCCTGATCATCCTTTATGAACTCAGCATATTCGGGGCCATTTTCTTCGGTAAAAAGGTTAAAGATGAGGAGTCATTGTCTGAAAACAACGGGGGGGATTGCGATAAAAAGAAAGACATAGTTCAGGCCGATTGATCGCCACAGTAAGTCGGAATGTGGGTTGAGGGGGATTCATTAACTTCGTTCCTCTGTTTGTATATTCTGTGAATACAGCTGTTTCGGGATTCGCAGCAGAAGAAGAAACGTCTATGGTTGCTGACGAGGTAACAAACGCATCGATTTTTTCTGTGCGTTACGGCCTGATCGTCAGGGGGTGTGGCAGGCGTTTTTATGTCGCAATATTCAGTCGTTGAGATGCTCTCGGTGACCAGATCGACCGTAGATGACGATTGGGAAGAACGGCAGCCGTCATGGAAGGGTGTTTCAGGTCGACTCTTCATCATGAGACAGGTTTTTGTTTCCGGGTCTTTTGTATTCATGCTGCGGGTGCCTTTTTTCTTTAAGCCTACTCATCATCGAATGTTTTAATGAAGACCATAAATACAACTGTGAGTTGATTTTGTCAATCATAAATACAATTATAAATTGTTTTTTAGGCATATTGATAAGGAACCATGGAACAAACGATCACCGAGATTGACCGCATCATAGGAGAAAGAATCAAAATTTACAGAAAAAATTCCGGTCTGACCCAATCGGATCTTGCCAGAAAAATGGATCTTACATTTCAGCAGATACAGAAATATGAAAAAGGGAAATCGTCGATCACGATAAAAAGACTGATGCAGGTCAGTTCCGCGCTGCATGTCCCCTTGCGTCATCTGATTTTTGGAAGTGACGATCTGATCGTGTCATCTCCCGCTACCGGCTACGGAGATGACATTATGGACGCTGCAAAGGCCTCTGCGGGTGTTGAAGAGAGTGAAATGCTGTCTTTTTTCAGAAGAATAAACAATCCCAGAATCCGGCAAGGCATTATAAGACAAATCGAAGGACTGTGGGAACTTGAAAACAATAAGGGAAATACCTGACATCGACAGGCCAAGGGAAAAACTTTTTACGAAGGGTTCTTCCGCCCTGAATGATACAGAACTGCTGGCCCTGATCCTCGGCAGCGGAGGCAAAAGCGTTGGTGTTCTTGAGCTGGCCCGCCGGGTTCTGGCCTGCTTTGATGAAAAAGGGCTTCCGGCCATCGAGGATCTTACCGCCATCGACGGTGTGGGGCCGGCCAAAGCCTGCCAGCTGGCGGCTTCCCTGGAATTTTCCCGGAGGCGGCTCATGAAGAAAAACCTGGTGATCCGCAAGGCCCAGGACCTCTATCCCCTGGTGGCCCACATCGCCGCCAAGAAACAGGAGCATTTCCTCTGCCTTTCCCTTTCCGGGGCCAATGAAGTGATCGCCACCCGGACCATCACCATCGGCCTTCTGAACTCCAGCCAGATCCATCCCAGGGAAGTGTTCGCCGATGCCATTTCAGACCGGGCCGCCTCGGTGATTTTCGTCCACAACCACCCTTCAGGCGTAAAAGACCCCAGCCGGGACGACGTGCTGGTGACGGAGCGCCTGTGCAAAGCCGGAGAAATCCTTGGTATCCAGGTTCTGGATCATGTGATCGTCGCTGGCGAGGATATGTTTTCCTTCAGGGAGTATGGAATGCTGCCGGGAAATGAACGGTGATCCCCTCGTCCCGCTGCCAAACCCCTTCGGGAGAAAAAGCATGAACCCGAAAATCCCCGTGTTTGATCAAACGCTGCACGTCTATCACGATAAGATCATGGCCATGTCCTGGGACCCTTTCGCACAAAGCAAGCTGATGAAAGTTGTCGGGGGCCGTCTTGAGCTGGCATGGTTCAACGAAATTCTGACGCTGGCCGAACAGGGTCTGGTTTCAGGCGATGGATCGGCCGCGCCCTTTGAGACAGGTGTGGTGGTGTACAATTACCTCCTCAGATTTCAGGCTGACGGACCGAAGGGGGACGGGTGGATTTCATTCAGGGACATTAGGGATTCCGGCCCTCTGGCCGTCTATTTTGCCGATAACGTGGAAAAGAAAATCGCCGAGTGTTTTTCTCTGCAAAGATCCCGGACCCTCTCGGCCTGTAACGCTCTTGGGGGGTATAAACCGGACGACGATCTGTCCTGCGATATGATCCTGGCATTCGACGTTCTGCCCTCGTTGCGTCTGCTTCTGCTTTTCAATGATTCGGATGACGTTTTCCCCGCATCGTGCAAAGTTCTTTTCAGCCGAGGGGCAGATGCCGTTCTCGACACCGAGAGTCTCGCCATTTTAGCGGTCATTTTTGCCAATCGGCTGTGTGCATAACGGGACAGCCCTGAATCACAGGTGGGCGTTCACCCAGGCCAGAAGGTTTTTGAGATCCACGGCACCGGCTTTCCGGGCCTTTTCCCGTCCGTTCCTGAATATGGCCAGGGTGGGAATGCTCTGGATGCGGAAGCGTGAAGCGGTGTGCGGATCGTTTTCCGTGTCGAGTTTCAAAAACCGGGCATGGGGCTCCAGCCTGCCCGCCGCCTCCTGAAATACGGGAGCCATCATTTTGCAGGGTCCGCACCAGGGTGCCCAGAAATCCACCACCACGGGCAAGGTGGTTCTTTCGATATGTTTGTGGAAAAGATCCCCGGAAACCGGGACGGCCTGCCCGCGGAAAAGGGCTTTTTTGCATTTTCCGCAGGTGGGATGTGCGGTGAGTTTTTCTTCCGGAATCCGGTTGACGGCGTTGCATGCACTGCAGACTAAAGTGTGGGTTGATGTGGACATGGCTTCTCCTGATGGTCAGATGTCGGGTTCATGCTTTTCAACATAAAACAGGATCGGGCCGATGTCCACATGGGGGTTGAAACCGTTTCAGGACTTCATAACCGATGCGGCTGCGGCGTCCGCCTGTTCCAGGAGCTCCGGGATGGCGGCTGTTTCACCGGCTTCGGATACGCCGCAGGCCCGGATGAGGATGTTGTCTTTAAACCCCATCATGTTCAGGAACATTTCGTATTTGGGATAAATGTCGCTGAACAGGTCTTCGTTTTCCTGAGCCTGGGTCTGGATGAACACGAGACGCTTTCCCGGTTCAAGGCGGCTGAGATTCGGGTTTGTCAGAAAATCGGGGACCAGGTAGGAATAGGTCCGGTCGATGAACATCTTCATCTGGGCCGAAACATCCCCAAAGTACACAGGGGTTGCAAGGACAAGGGCGTCGCAGCGGCGGACAGCGTCAAGGACGTCGGACATGTCGTCTTTCACGACACAGTGATCCTTTTTTGTCTTGCAGCCACCACAGGCCTGACAGCCTTTGATGGAAAGGTTGTTCAGGTGAAACGTGCGTGTCTCGGCCCCCAGGGATTCGGCTTTTTCGACAAAGCGTGCGGCAAGGGTCGCGCTGTTTCCTTTTTTTCTCGGACTTCCGGTAAGGACGACGATGTTCATGGATTTATTCCTTTCATATCACGATGGGTTAGGGGTGCTGAACCATGATTCAGGCTCGGTGATCCGGATGTTGTGCTCTTTTTTAAAGGTGTAAAAGCCCTGGACTTTGAAAAACAGAAACTCCATGATCATGGCGTTCTCGGGGCAGTTGTTCACACAGCCCAGGCAGGCGACGCATTTTTTTGCGTCGATGGTTCCTGATTCAAGATCGATGGCGGTAGCCGGACAGCCATGGACGCAAATCCCGCATTCCACGCATTGTGCTTTGTCGATGGCGTGGCGGTTGATCAGGGCTCGTGTTCCGCGCATGGAGAGTGGACCCTTGATCCACTCCCTGTAATCCAGGTTTTTTTCGTAAGCGGAGGTTCTGCCTTCACGCATGTTCATGGCGATGGTTCGTGCGAAATCCGCCATGCGGGTGTATGAACGGGTGTCGGGCAGATGGCTGTACTTCATGATCCGGCCTATGTTTCCTGTGGACCAGGTGATGGCGAACGTGCTCATGTTGCCGAACGTGCTGAGGCCCACCGGTGCTCCGCCTTTCGCGGTCAGAAGATCCAGCAGGGCGCAGGCTGTGTTGTGCTGGTTGCCGCCCTCGCCGCCAAAGGTGACGAAAGCCGCCACAGGTTTGTCCTGTATTTTTGGAACTGATTTCAGCCAGTTCTGAAAATGGGGCGGGACGTCGTAATAATAGACCGGCGAACCGGCGACGATGAGATCGAAGCCTGAAACCGAGGGCGGATCGATCTTCCGGTAATCGGTCGCGGTGACGGAAAATCCTTCCTGTTCAAGGATGCTGGCGATGCATCGGCCCGTCCGTGCCGTGTTGCTCGTCTGACTGTACCAGAGAACAAGGGCTTTTTTACCGGATATGCTGACCATCGGCCTTTGCGTAGAAGCTTCGGTTGCCGCGCTTTCCTGGCGTTTGTGCGGGTCATGTGATCCGGACATGCCAAGGCCGGTCCCGGCAAGCGTGAGGCCAGCCAGACCGATCCCCCCGGCTTTAAGGAAACTGCGTCGATCAGGATTGGGGGTCATGGTCAGTTCCTTTCGTGTCCGACAGTGAATCGATACCAAGATTGAACAGCGTCCTGACCTCCTCAAGGGTTTCCCTCACGGCCCGGGCGATGAGAAATTTGCCCTGGCGTTCGGTGACGATGAGTCCGGCATTCACCAGTTCTTTCAGATGATGGCTCATGGTGGGGGCTCCGATGGTGAAAGAGCAGGCGATGTCCGTGATAAAACAGCCTTTCCCAGCCATGAAGCCCACATCGCTTTGCCGGGCGATATCCAGGTAAAGTTCGAGCCGGTTCTGGTTGGAAAGGGCTTTCATGATTTTTGAAGCTTTGGCGGTGTCCACAACGATCCTTATAATTTGATATTTTTAAAATTCGATAAATATCGAAATGAATAGCCGTATTGCCCGGAATTGTCAACCGTGATTTTTAGCCCGAGATTGGGATCGGAATGAAAACACCCCCAAGATGACCCGTCATGATAAAATGAATAATGAATTCTAACCCAAACCCATTCGGAAGCCTTGTGGCGAACCTTCGGCCTTTGCCGTGGGATATGAAAAAAACCTAATTCTTTTGTGTGGATGGCCCGTTTTCCCTGTGCGGGGACAACCCCTGTTTATGCCACCGAACCCGGTTTAAAAAAAAATGAATTGATATTCAGGTATTATATTGACCCCCCGGTGAAAGTTTGTCATAATACCGCCCTATGCTCGGGGTTGTTTTGCGCTATGTATAACAATATCAGCGGGTTTGGGGCGTTGAACAGCGCTGCCCCACAAAAAAATGTGCGCGCTTGAAACAGAAATGGTGAGGGCCGTTCCTGTTTCAAATCAAATATTATTATTTACTTAAGTATATTTTAAGGAGAGATGAATTATGGCACAGCAAATAGCCGATCGTCGGGACCAGGATTTCGTACTTTATGAAATGATCGACATCACCCAGCTTACAGAAACCGAAAAATACGCGGATTTCAACAAAAAAACCATCGACATGGTTTTGAATGAAGCCAGAAACCTCGCGGTCAAAGAAATTCTTCCCACCCAGAAAACGGGTGATGTTGAAGGCGTCAAACTCGAAAACGGCAAAGTCAGCGTTCCTCCTTCATTCCACAGACCTTATGAACTGTTCTGCGCAGGTGAATGGGTCGCCATGGCTGACGATCCCTCCGTGGGCGGCCAGGGTCTTCCCCACGCTGTAGCCCTTGCCTGCGGTGAGCTCTTCACCGGTGCCAACTGCGCGTTCATGATGTACCCCGGCCTGACACACGGTTGCGGAAACATCATCTCTTCAGTGGGTTCTGACAAACAGAAAGAACTGTACCTCAAAAAAGTATTCTCCGGCGAATGGGGCGGAACCATGTGCCTCACCGAAGCCAATGCCGGTACCGACGTTGGTGCTCTTGAAACCATCGCCACTCCCAATGCGGACGGAACCTACAACATCGTGGGTAACAAAATCTTCATCTCCGGCGGCGACAGCGATCTCGTTTCCAACGTGATTCACCCCGTTCTTGCCCGTATCGAAGGCGCTCCCGCAGGTACTCGCGGTATCTCTCTCTTTATCGTTCCCAAAATCTGGGTCAATGATGACGGAAGCATGGGCGAAGACAACGACGTTGTGATCACCGGTGTCGAGCACAAAATGGGTATCCACGGCAACGCAACCTGCTCCATCGCTTTCGGTGGCAAAGGCAAATGCCGCGGCACACTCATCGGTGACGTGAACAAAGGTATGAAAACCATGTTCCTCATGATGAATGAAGCCCGTCAGGGCGTGGCCATGCAGGGTCTCGGCTTTGCATCCACTTCTTACATCAACGCCGTGAACTACGCCAAAGAACGCGTTCAGAGCCCGAAACTGACCGACTTCCTCGAAGCCGCTCCCAAAGCTGCCACCATCATCAACCATCCTGACGTGCGCAGAAACCTCCTCATCATGAAATCCTACGTGGAAGGCATGAGAGCGATGCTGTACTTCATGGGCTTCTGCTTCGACAAAGTTCACACTGCGACAGATGCAGCTGAAGTTGACAAATACCAGGGCTTCATCGAAATGATGACCCCCATCGCCAAATCCTACTGCACCGACAAAGGCTTCGACGTTTGCGCCCTCGGTATCCAGGTTTACGGCGGTTACGGCTTCATCGAAGAATATCCCCAGGCACAGCTCCTCAGAGACTGCAAAATCACCTCCATTTACGAAGGCACCAACGGCGTTCAGGCCATGGACCTCCTCGGTCGTAAACTGGGTATGAAAAAAGGTAAACCCATGATGGATCTCATGGGCGAAATCAACAAAGCCATCGCCAACGCCAAAGCCGCCGGTCTTGAAGACCTTGCAGGCAAAGTGGAAGTGGCCCTCGGCAAACTCGGTGAATGCGCCATGATCCTCGGCGGCGCAGCCATGAGCGAAAAAGTCCTCGACGCTTTCGGTTCCGCCACACTGTTCCAGGAAGCTGCCGGCGATCTCATGATGGCCTGGATGCACCTCTGGAGAGCCACGGTTGCCAAAGGCAAAATCGAAGGTGCCAAGAAAAAGGAACAGGCCTTCTACGAAGGTCAGGTTATCACCGCTGAATTCTTCATCAACCACATGCTGCCCGTCGGTCTTGGCAAAATGGAAGCTGTCAAAGGTCTGACTTCTTCCATCATGGCTATGCCCGAAGACGCGTTCAACGCATAATGGTTCAGATTTAGAGGTTGTTTCGCCGGGCCGTTTCACAACGGCCCGGCGTTTTTTTTTACTTCAAGTCCGCATTCCCGTAACCGTAATACCCGTATCTTCCGTAATAATCGTAAGTCCCTTTCCGTTCGTCGGCTCCGTTGATGACGAGGCCCGTCACGTGTATCCGCAGATCCCTGAGCTGTTTGACACCTTTTTTCGCGATGTCGTAGGTCGTTTTGCCTGCACGGGCCACAAGGAGAACGCCGTCGGCCACGTTGCTGAGAATCAGGGCGTCGGAAACTGAAAAGAGGGGCGGCGAATCCAGGATGATGATGTCGTAATCCACCCTCAGGCGGTCGATAAGGCTCGTGAAACGCCGGGAGCTGAGAAGCTCCGAGGGATCGGGAGGGGTCGGCCCCGCCGTCAGAAGACTCATGGCCGGGACGGTTGTGATGGAAAGCTCTGTATCCCCGGCGAGATAGGTGCTGAGCCCCAGAGTGTTGGGGACTCCGTAAACGCTGTGGGTTCTTGGACGCCTCAGGTCGGCGTCCAGAATCAGCACTTTTTTGCCGATCTGGGCCATGGCCGAGGCGATGTTGGACACGGTGGTGGTTTTCCCTTCCCTGGGAGACATACTTGTCACGAGAAGGCAGGCCGGAGGATGGTCAGCCGAAGAAAGAAGCACGGCTGTCCGGATGGCTTTGTAATTTTCGGATAATTCGGACAGAGGCTCAAGGGCCACCATGTGCTCCACGTTTTTCTTTTTGCTGCGGAGAAAAGAGATCACGCCAAGCACTGGAACGCCGAGTCGCTGCTCGGCTTCATCGGCGGATTTGATGGTGTTGTCCAGATAATCGACGAAAAAGGCGAGCCCGATGCCGAAAAGAAGTCCGAGAATGAGGCCGAGGGCGAGTTTTCGTTTTTTGTGTGTGCTGACCGGCTGATCGGGGACTTTCGCGGCCTGGACCGTCCAGACGTTGACGGTCTGGATTTTTTCAGCCATGGCCTGTTCCTTGATTTTCGATTCCAGGGCACCGTAAAGATTACGGTTCGACTCAGCGTCACGCTTCAGGATTTTATACTGGATGTATTTGTCGTTGAGATTGTTCGCCTCGTTTTTAGCCTGGGCCAGAAGCTGGTTCAGGTCCTTTTCATGGGTTTTTGCCAGTTCGTAGTCGTTGGTGATTTCCTGGATCAGGCGTTTCACTTCTTTGGCGCGGCTTTCTTCAAGCCCTTCGAGGGCGTTCTGGGCCTTGATCATGGACGGGTGTTTGCGGCCGAATTTTCTGGAATACTCGATCACGGTCTGCTCGGCCCGGATGATGTCCTGACGGAGATCCTGGAGTACCTTGTTGCCTGATATTTCGGGAATGGTTTCGGCCTCGCCGGGCTTCAGGTTTTTCAACGCGTTCGTGACCGCTTCGAGCTGCTTTCGCTTGGTTTCGGCCTGGGTCAGCTGGCTGCTGAGGGCCGCCATTTTTTCAGGCACGATGGCAATTTTGTCTTCGATGGTGACGATGTCCTTTTCACGCATGTAGTCGCTCAGGGCTCTTTCTGTCTGTTCCAGCCGGTGACGCTCTTCATCGGCTTTTTTGCTCATCCAGTCCACGGCGTAGCTGGCGGATTTCATGCGCATGTCCAGAAGTTCGTCGTTGTAGGCTTTGACAAGACCCTCGGCCACCATCTGGGCGATGACTGGGTTTTTGGAGGTGTAGGCGATTTCGATGATGCGGGTGTCTTTCACCGGAGTGAGTTCGGTGTTCCTGATGATCATTTCGGCGATGACTTCAGCATCGGAAGGGCCGACCCGCTTTTTTCTCAAGGCTTCGGGAAGAGCGTCGGTGACCGCCTTTTCATCATGGTCACGGCCATTCACAACCCCCTTGAACCATATGGAAACGGCGGAGGGTTTTTCGCTTTCCGCAAGAAAAAAAAGCTTGTACGTGGTGTCAAGGGCCAGGGACTTCACGACCCGAAGGGCCACTGAGGACCCGGTGATGATATTGGCCTGGGTTTCGAGAAACTCGGGGTCCCAGGATCTGTAGGCGTACACACTGCTTTCCACCAGCGGGTTGGGGTCGCTTTTTTCCACGAGAATCCGTGTGGTGGACCGGTAAAGAGGCACACGCGACGATGTGAAGGCTGCGATGACACTTAAAGTGAAAACGATGATGAAGACGGATAAAACCAGGTTCCTTCGTTTGCGGATCACCCGGATGTAGTCTCTCAAATGAATTTCTTTTTCCTGCATGGTTTGTCCGGAACAGAGTAAAGTTTAGGGTTATGGAACGTCAGGCGGGCGATCAGAAAAAACTTTCGGGAATCACCACCACATCGCCCGGCAGTACGCGCTCATCCAGAGGGACCCGTTCCCTGATTTCTTTTTTCTCTCCATCCGTCCTGATGATATTGGCGTATTTTTTAGAGGCCTTGGCCGTGTAGCCGGATGCCATGGTCACCAGAATCATGACGGTGGTGTCTTCGTCCAGTTCATAACGGCCGGGTTTGGAGACTTCGCCCAAAATGCTCGCTTTCCGGCTTTTGTATTCATCGATGAACACCGTGATCTGGGGATTGACAAGATACTCCTCCCGGACATATTCGGCGGCCAGTTTTTTTGAAAGATCCGCCGCTGTAACTCCGGCGGCCTGAATGTTTCCCAGAAAAGGGACTTTGATGGAGCCTTCGTCACTGACCCGTACCGTGAGAGACAGGTCGTCGTGGCCGTAAACGGAAATGGTCAGGCGGTCTCCGGTGCCGATCTTGAAATCCTGGGCTGCTGAAAAAACGGGGCATGAAAGAATGAAGCTGAATATGGCCAGGTATATCAATGAGGTTTTCACTATACTATCGGGTTTCATGTGCGTTTACATCTGTCTTGTCTGTTTTTCATGAGTCTCTGCGTGTCACAGGGTGGCTGACATGCTGATGAGCATTGTGTTTTTTGAATAGTCCTCATCCGCGTCTCGTCCCCCGGATCTTACGGTTTCGAAGGTGTATGCCGCGTTGAACGACAACCAGTCGTTGTAGATATACGAGAGAGACGGTGAAAAGTCCATGGTCAGATCTTTTCTTGAAAGTCTTCCATAATCCTCGTGATTGTAGAAGAAACTGAAAAAACCGGAGATTCGCTCTGTGATGGCCTGTTCATACACCGCCAGCAGATTGTTTGACCTGATGAAATAGGCGTTGTCCTCGTCGGTTTCGATGAACTCGTTTCGGCCCGTGAGACTGACGGAGCTTCGGCCGGTAACGGCATAGTCGGCTTTCAGTTCCAGCTTGAGGGTGGTGCTGTCCCCGTAGATCGATCGGCTGAAATCCTTTACGTGATAGCCGGTTTTGAAACTTCCGGTTGTTTTATCCGTGATGTCCCAGCGGACTCCCACCAGGTATTCCTGCTCGATACTGTCGATGGATTTTCCCGGATCGGTGCTGTTGTTGTAGTCGATGTCCATCCGGACATATTGAAAGAAGAGGGATGTTTTGGGGAAGATGTCAAAAAAACCATAAGCCGATAACGTGCGGTCGGTTCGATCCTTGACGTCTGCTTTTCGTTCGTAGTCCACGGCGTAAAGGGAGTAATCCAGCCGGAATTTCAGCTTTTCCGTCGGGGTGTAGGCTATGGAGGGGCTCAGATAATGTCCTTTGAAATCGATATTGTCAAGATTCTGCTCAATCTCGTCATGGGATGAGACGGACTGGCCCAGGAATTCCAGGGAAAGGCCGCCGGGCGTGTTGTAAAGGGCATAGCCTTCCACCGTCTGGTTGATGTCGTTATGACGGGTGTTTTTAACATACGTTTCAATTTCGGGACTGTAGAGGACATAGGTCTGGTAGCGGACGTCGTCGTTGTCGTTGAAACGGGACAGGGTGACTCCACCCGGCGATTCGGCGGCGGTTTCCACAGCGATGACCTGTCTGTCCGCTCCGGGAGCTGCCAGCCAGACGCCGGGGCGTGTGTAGAAAACCATGTCGCTTCGTTTGCTTCCGGAGGAGTCGTAGATATTGTCAGACCCTCTGGATTCCAGGGTGATGAAAGGATGGACGTGGTTTTCGTCTCCGAAAAGTCCGCTGAAATCCAGTGCGGCGCAAAGGCCGGGCAGGAAAAGCGAACCCAGGCAGAGCAAGGTTGAAACCAGGGTTTGTCCGATCCGGGTAACATTCATGAAATCAGACCTTCGGTGTTCATGGGGTCTATGGTTTTATCAGTATACACTCACGTTGCTCCGGTGCTTTTCACTGTCGATGGCGTCCCTTCTGTAATTGGCTCTGCCCGGGTCCGGGGGAGTGTACAAGAGGGCGGTTTTCGCTGTTTCCAGGGCGGCCGCCAGCGCCCGCCGGTCGATGGTGGGATCTGTGGACGCACAGTCCAGAATCCCTTTGTCGCTGACATTGAGGTCAAAGGCCGCTTTGACAACCGGGTAGTAGGCGTTGCTGGACCCCAGAGATGAAAGGATGATGCCACATTCGTCGGACCCGATGGACATGGCCGCCGACGTGGTGGCATAAACGTCCGCACCGGCACCGATGCAGGCTGCGACCACCTGTCCGATGTCTTTGATGTTGTGCGACAGGGCGGCTTCAAGGATGGCCCTGGGAGGAACACCCGCTTTGACCGACGTTTCGATGGCCCCGGAAACATTGTGGCTTGACGCGATGGACGCCGACACCACGACCATGGGCTGGGCTCCGGCTTTGAGGCATGAGGTGATGACGGTTTCCATGGATGCACCGGCGGTCATGGCGGCCGCAATGATGGTTTCCGTTTCATTGCTTGTGGCCAGAACGGCTTTGAGCACGGTTTCGATGGGGACGTTGGCGAGGAAACCGGCCTTGACCACACCGGATGGATCTCGGGTGACCCGTGTCAGGGAACGGAGAACGGGATCCACGGAGTCCCCGTCGATGGCCATGGTGGTCTGAATGATCACGTAAACCTGAACTCCAGAGGCCAGGGTTTCCTTGACCACTCGGTCGATAACCGATACATGTTCTCCGTCACCTAAGGAGACCACGGCGCTTTGAAGCGCTTTGAACCAGTCTTTGTTCGCCGAGTGGGACGGGGTTCCTGTGCCGGCAAAATAAGTCAGGAATAAAGCAAGGCCCACCATGGTGATCACCCGTGGCAACGAACCGGGCGGTCTGAAGAATTTGAACATGGGATAAATATGTTTCATGGCCTGTATTTCCTTTGTTCTTCACCGGCTGTGACTGGTCATTCTGCCAGGGTGCTGATGATGTGGACGTTAAGATATCCCCCGGCAAATGAGAAACACCCCATTTTGAGGAAGATCATCGCATGATCATGGAGATGAAATCCCCGGCCCATGGCCCTCACAGCTTATGAATTCGGATTGATGGTTGATCTCTACCAGAAAGTTTTTTGAGGGTCAACATATTGTTTATTTACTTGGAACACAGGGATTGCGGGGTTGTTTGCCGTCTCAATACTCTTTTCCGTCTTGAAGATCATGAGCATTCTCTTATGAAAAGCCCTTTGATTTTCAGGTAGAAAAGAGGTATAAGCAAAATACTCATCATCATAAAAAGGACTGTAATAGCAGATGATTTCATGGATTTTCAGGCTTTATATCGGAATACTGATCATTGCCCCTTTATCCCTCGGGGCACGGGAGCCGTCCATTCTTTTCATGCTTGAAATCCTCTGCTTTTCAGGGCTTGCTCTGTATGTTCTGGCGTCTTTGAAAGAGTCTGCTCCGTTTTACCGGGTTCCGGGCATCATGCCTCTGGGGCTGATGATTTTTTTCATGATTGTCCAGGCGGTTCCTTGGCCGGCGGCTGTCGTCAGATTGATTTCACCTTCGGCTTACGATGTGTACAGCCGGACCCTGGGGGTGACGGGCCCGTTCCGGTTCATTACCCTGTCCCTCGATGTCAAAGCCACGATCCTTGAGACGCTTCGCTTTTCGGCGTATGCCTCTTTCTACATACTGACGGTGCAGCTTCTCAGCGACGGATCACGTTTGAAAAAAACAGTGAGGATTCTCGCATCTCTCGGAGCGGTGGTGTCGGTTTACGCCCTGTCGGAACGTTTTTTTTCCAACGGAAAAATCTACTGGCTGTTTTCCATTCCACCCGGCAACAACCATGTGGGGCCCTATGTCTACAAAAACCATTACGCGGGTTTTGTGGAAATGGTTTTTCCTTTGGTTTTCGCGGCGTTTCATTATTACCGGCCCCGGTTCACCTACGGATCGTTCCGGGAACGGCTGTTCGAAACCCTGACTCGCCCCCATGCCGACGCCCATATTCTTTTCGGGTTTGTCGCGCTTTTGATGGCCACGTCCCAGTTTGTCAGTCTTTCAAGGGGAGGAATCATCTGCCTCAGCGCGTCGGTGGTTTTTTTTATTGTGGTCAGCCGTTTGAGGTCCAGGGCTGCATCAACACGAACAGGGCGGAGCCATGCACTGCCCCTGTACTTTTTTCTGGTGGTTCTCTCGGTAAGCTGGTTCGGGTGGGATTCCGTGTTTCAGCGGTTTGAAGATTCCGTCAATCAGGGCATCACCCGGATGAACGGACGCCAGATTTTTTGGACGGACAGTCTTGAAATCATAAAGGATTATCCTCTTGCCGGCTCCGGCTTCGGTTCTTTCGGAGCGGTTTATCCCGGATACCGGACGTTTCCCGGCAATCAGATCGTGGACCATGCCCACAGCGATGCCCTTGAGCTTGCGGCGACCGGCGGAATTGCCGGGGTTGTGCTTATGAGTTTTTTCCTGATATCCGTGTTGCTGGGCAGCTTGATTCATTATGTCAAACGAAGGGATTCCTGGGCAGTTGCCATGGCCACGGGGGCCATGTCCGGGGGGCTGGCCATTCTTCTGCACAGCATGACGGATTTCAATTACTTCAGCAACGCCAACGGATTGTACATGTTTTTTCTGGCGGGCTTTCTTGTGGCGGCTTCCGGAGCCCGGTTCCGGTCAAACGGGCCGCCCCTTGCAGGTTTGATGAAGCCATTTCCGGTCAGGACCCTGGGGGCATTCGCTGTCGTTTTCATGGCCGTTTCCCTGTGGATCAACCCAGGAATCCTCAATGGCCGTCACGCTTTTTCAGCCCTTGACGGGGTGGTGATCGACGCCGGAACAACCCGCAAGACCCTTGACAACCTCGGGCTCAAGGCACTTGAAGCTGTCCGCGCAGACCCTCTGGAGGGCCGCTACGCCCTGGCACTGGCCATGGTTCATGACCGGGCAGGTCAGGCGGAGGCCGCTGAAATGTTATACCGAAAAGCCCTCCGGTTGAAACCTGCCCATGGGGAAACGGCTCAGAAGGCCGGTCGTTTTTACCTTGCCCGTGGAATCGGGGATCAAGGGGCTAAACTTATGACGGCGAGCCTTGCCCTTTCGAAAAGTGATGTGGAGCTCAGGCGTCACGGGGCGTCTTTCCTTCTTCACGCGGGCCGGAGAGACGAAGGGTTTGACGTGTTGAAAACCACCGTGGCGCTGGACCCCGGACCGTTCAGTGTTAAGGTCGCCGCAGCCATTATGGCGGATGCGGGGATTCCCGAAAATCTTTACGAACAGGCCATGCCCCAGTCAACACGGGCGCTGTACCATCTGGCCGATTATTTTGAATCCACAGGCCATGCACACCGGGCCATCCAGCTGGAGGCAAAGGCCCTTGATCTGTTAAATCGTGAACACCCTGTTGAAACATGGATGATCACCCGGCCGTACAGAAAACGACTGGCTCAGGGAGACGCGGAAGGGGCACTTGATGTACTCCGTGCCGGGCTCCAGTACCTTCCGGATGACCCGGAACTTCTCTGTCTGGCCGCAGCGATGTATGAAAAAATGGGGATCATTCATAAGTCGCATGAATTGTACAATAAAATCCAAGTCGTTGACCCGATGAACCCCTGTCAGAAAAACCCTTCCGCCCCCTTTCCCAAAGGAAACCGTTGATGATCCGGTGAAAAAAATAGATTTTTTATTCGCTCTTTTTTAAATGGACACTTGACAGGCGCTGTCATTCATTTTATGAGAAGAAAAAATCCACTATAAAATTCAAACATCTAAATGAGATACACCGGATTGTGCATTGATGGTGAACGAGAAAAGCCAGCTGATATCAAGGCTTGAGGAATTTCTGGATTTGGTGTTGACGGTCTCGGCCTTTGTGGCCGCCTATTTCATCAAGCGGGATTTCCTGCCCGTGGAATTCAGGGGACTCGCCACCGAACCCAATTATTCCATGATTCTCCTGATGGTCATCATCTCATGGTATGTTGTTTTCACAGGATTTTACCGATACGGTTCCTACCGGTCCATGCCCCTTGGAAAAATCATAGGCAACGTGTTCACATGCGTGCTCATGGGTTTCCTGTTTCTGACTCTGGGGATGTATCTGTTCAAAATCACGGATGTCAGCCGGTCCATGCTTCTCATCTTTGTCAGTCTCGATTTTTTCTTTCTGGCCGGAACCCGTGTGGCGGTGTTTTATTTTCTCAGATCCATCCGTGAACAAGGCTACAACACCCGGAGTGTGGTGGTGATCGGTACGAAAGAACGGGCCAAGGACGTCCTTACCGCGGTGTGGAGCCGGCACGGATCGGGCTACAGAATCATCGGATGTCTCGACACGGACCTTCGGAGTGTGGGCCGTGAAGTCGTTCCGGGCGTTCGTGTGATCGACACCATCTCCCATCTGGAATCGGTGCTCAAGCGCCATGTGGTGGATGAACTGATCGTGGCCATGCCCGTCAAGCTCATACCGGGAGCCGCGCGTCTCGTGGCCCTTGCGGAAAACATGGGGGTCAGCGTCCGGATCATTCCCGACTGGCAGCTCCACGCCCTGATGTATGAACCGGCCATTGCCAAAGTCCATTTCGAGAATTTTCTCGATATTCCCACCATGGCTCTGCACATGGCACCTCCCGAACTGGGGGCCATGATGATCAAGCATCTCTTCGATTACGTGGTGTCCGCCGTTCTGCTGGTTCTGACGTCGCCCTTTTTCATCGTCACGGCTCTGGCTGTCAAGCTGAGTTCCAAAGGCCCGGTTTTCTTTGCTCAGGAAAGGGTCAGCATCCATGGTCGCGTGTTCAGGCTGTACAAATTCAGGACCATGGTGGACAACGCCGACGCCCTTCTTGACGGGCTGAAACCCCTGAACGAATCCGACGGGCCGGTGTTCAAAATCACCAAAGATCCACGGATCATTCCATACCTCGGAACCTTTTTACGGAAAACAGGTCTCGATGAACTTCCCCAGCTGATCAATGTGCTCAAAGGGGAAATGAGCCTCATCGGACCGCGCCCGCCCATACCCAGTGAAGTGGAGAAATACGAGATCTGGCAGAGGCGGCGGCTTTCCATGAAACCCGGCCTGTCCTGCACCTGGCAGGTTTCTCCCCGCAGGAACGATATCAGTTTCGAAGGCTGGATGCGCATGGATCTGGACTACATCGACAACTGGTCCGTCTGGCTGGACTGCAAGATCTTTTTCCTCACGGTGCGAACCGTTCTTTTCGGCAGCGGCCGTTAATCCTTGTCAGGCGCTTTGCCTCAGGAATGCGTTGTCAATTGCGATCATGTTCAGACCGTTTCAAAAGGCAAAATCGGCGCACTGATCACCTGTCTTTCACGATCACGGATGACGGAGGTTGGGCAGGCCATCTGCTTCGCGCTCGACATTCAGCCGTGAACGGAGCATGGACGCTGTTTTTTGATGGCGTCGTAAAAAGTCCCATATGCGGCGTTATAGTGTTTGGCCAGACACTCGACATACTATATGTATGCCGTAGCAAGTGGCCAAACACTATGCCTTGCCTCTGGGCCTTTTTCCATAGCCATCGGGCGACTTTTTACGAGTCCATCTTTTTTAAACGATGAGACCCTTGACGGTTTCCGCCAGGGTTTTCAGAACATGACCGGCTTTGCCCTGAAGGAAACGGTCGCTGATGGAGTGGGAAAGGGGTGTAGGTTCGGGATTGACCTCGATAATAAAGGCGCCGGAGTTTTTGGCGATGACGGGGATCATGGCCGCAGGCTGGACCACAGCGGAAGTGCCCACCACAATCATCACATCACAGGACGACGCGAGGCTCCGTGACCGGGCCAGACTTTCTTCCGGAATCATTTCACCGAAAAACACGCAGTCCGGCCGGTAAATGCCGCCGCATGCACACCGGGGAGGAAGCGAGGAAAGGTCGAGACCGGAGGACGGGACGAGGCCGTCACAGTCCATGCACCGCTGCCAGGCGAAATTTCCGTGGAATTCGATGACGTCGCCGCTTCCGGCCAGCTGGTGAAGCCCGTCGATGTTCTGGGTGATGATGGTGCCGAGCCGGCCCAGGTTTTCAAGGGCCACGAGGCCCATGTGGCCGTCGTTGGGCCGGGCCTTGTCCAGCATGTCTTTCATCCCGACGAGAAATCCTTTCCAGACTTTTTCGGGGTTTTTAAGGAACGATCCGATATGGGCGAATTCCATGGGATCGATTTTTTCCCAGAGGCTTCCAGCTCCCCTGAAAGGCGGAATGCCGCTTTCAACGGAAATACCGGCTCCGGTAAGGGCAATGACCGAATGAGCCGACGCGATGGCTTCAGCGGATCGAAGGAGAGGGTCCATGGTGTTGTCCGAACGACGGGTCAAAGTGAGAATGAAACGTCGCAGCCTGCGGCAAAGCAGTTCAGGTCAGAGTTTTTATTTCTGATATGGGCCTTGCAGGATTCGACGATGCTGTCCATATCCGAATCGGTCCTTTCGGAGTTGATGTGGAAAAGGCCCAGGTTTTTCACTCCGGCTTCGATGGCCATGTCGATGACATCGGTGTACAGGGAATGGCCCCAGCCTTTTTTTGTTTTGTATTCCTGGGGCGTGTATTCGGCGTCATGAAACAGGAGTTCCGCGCCCATGCAGAATTTCATGTATTCATCCCGTGAAAGGCCTCCGGGATGGGCGTAACCCAGTTCATTGTCCGTGAGAAACACGAAGGAATGACCACTCTCCGTGAATTTGTAACCGCAGCCGCCGTCGGGATGGTTCAGCGGTATGGATTCCACAGTGACGGACCCGATGCGGAACGTGGCGGGGCAGCTGTCGATGTAACGGATACTGGCCCTCAAGTCGGAGTAACGCACCGGAAAATTGGGGGGTTTCATCAGATTGGCCAGCATGTTTTCAATGTACTGATCGGGAAAGGGGCACCGGTATACGGTGAGTTCCGTCCGGTCCATGAAAAGGGGCTTGAAGGACGTAAAACCGATCATGTGGTCCCAGTGGGCATGGGTGAAAATCAGATTGTAGCTGAAACGGTTCTGCTCAACGAGGTGATTGCCGAGTCTCCGGATACCTGTCCCTGCATCCACGATGATGATATCGTCGTCTTTTGTTCTGATCTCGATACAGGTGGTATCGCCACCGTAGGTGACAAATTCTTTCCCGGAAACCGGTATGGAGCCCCTTGACCCCCAGCATGTGATATGCATGAAAGACCTTTCAGGTATCGGTTATTATCGCAGTTCACACGAGTCCATGAAACGGATATCAAGCCTATGATAAGCACGGCAGGATAAAAAGCCTTATAGCGGCCTTATTCATGTATATATCTAACATCTAACATATGAAAAGGCTTTTCGTCCACTACTTCTTTCAGGGTTGACAAAAAACGTCCCTGTTTTATCAGGGTGTTAAGAACTCAAAGCTCTTCTTCGAGACTCTGGCCAAGAGCCTTCATGGTGCCTGAAAAAAAATGATCCGCGCCTGGAATGACTTTAAATATGGCGTTTTTATTCCAATTTATCAACAGCTTTTTAATATGGCCGGGGGAAGCGTATTCGTCGTTTTCCCCGGTCACGACCAGGTGAAGGGATGAGGCGAAGGAAAGCTCGCCGAAATCCATGAAATCCACCGGAGGGGAAACAAGAACCACGCGTGAAAAAATATCATGACCGCATGCCAGGGCCAGATTGACATACGCCCCGAAGGAATAACCGGCAAGGTCGATGGATGTATGCCCCAGATCCGTGAGAAAGGCGTGGGCCGCCTTCACGTCGTCCTTTTCCCCAATGCCGTTGTCATGTTCACCGCCGCTCCGGCCCGCACCCCTGAAATTGAAACGCAGCGTGGAATAGCCCATGTCATTGTAAATCTTCCGGAGGCATTCCACCACCGGATTGCCCATGTCGCCGCCCATGAGAGGGTGGGGATGGGTGAGCACAACAGCCTTTTCACCAGAGTTTTCGCCGTACAGGGCTTCAAGCAGGATACCACCGGAGGAAAAGGTCAGTTTTTTTTCCATGTCATTCCTTTTTTCCCGTGTTTGATTTAGCTCTGGATGCTCCGTTTCGTGTGAGAAGCGACACGATTTTTTCTCCGAACTCCCGGCGCTGCCAGTTTTTCAGGCCCTGAAGCTGGGAAAGCTCGTCCATGCTTCCAGGATTTTTCATGGCGATCTCCGTCATAAGGGCTTTGTTGAGGAGGATGGGGGGATCGATGCAAAGGTCCCTGGCCACGGAGTCCCTCCAGGCTTTCAGCCGGTCGATCCGTTTCGGGACCTCCGGCCGTATCAGCGGTTTTTTCTGCCTTGGATAGGCGGGCCATTGATCTTCGGGTGTATCACAGGCTATCCGGATCTGGGTGATGATCTCTTCACCGAAACTGTCAACCTGCCTGTCGCTTAAAATTTTCGTCCGGCGGAGTTCGTCCTGGGTTTTGATCCTCAGTTTGGAAATATCGATAAGGGCGGAATTGCTGATCACTTTAAACAGCGGCTTATCTTTTTTTTCAGCGACCGTCATCCGGAAAGCGAGAAGCCTTTCGAGGATGGCAAGGGAAAGGCGGTCCAGCCGCCCTGCTCCCTTGACCCTAAGGAAAAGGGGTTCTCCGTTGGTGCCGGGGCATCTGACCCGGCTTAACAGTTCACATTCCTCACGGACCCACTCGTCACGTTTTTTTTCTCTGAGTTCCGAGTCAAGGATGTCCGCAAGGGAAAGAAGATGGATGACGTCCCGGGCTCCGTACTCGATCATTTCAGGGCTTAGGGGGCGCTGGGACCAGTCTTTTTTCTGGAAGGACTTGTCCAGGTGAACATTGAAACGGTTTTCCAGCACGGAACCCAGGCCCGTTTCCGTGATTCCCAGAAAGCGGGACGCAAGCTCGGTGTCGAAGAGGTTGTGGATATCGTATCCGTAATCCCGGTTGAGGGACCTGATGTCGTAGTCGCTGCCATGAAAGATTTTACGGATCGAGGGATCGGCAAACACCGGTGCGAGACAGGACATGTCCGGTATTTTCAAAGGATCGATGACCACGGTGTGGGTTTCCGACGCCATCTGGATCAGACAAACTTTTTCCCTGAAGTGGAACATTGAATCTGCTTCCAGGTCCACGGCGATTTTCGAGGACATGGCAAAAGACCGTGAAACGTCTTCAAGGTCGTTGAGGCTTTCTATAAAACGGTAGGAGAGCATTCGAGCTTCTTTCGTGCGCAATGCCGGGTTCCGGCGTCTGTTTGTTATATCCTTATAAAATTATCGTGAAACCCTTATCACTTTTTGAGGACTTATTCAAAAAAATCTTTCAATATCCCGATGTTTTATGGAAGACGATCAAAAATCCCGCCACCAAGGATTTGACTTGACCCCTCGAAACGTTTAACTTAAGTTGTTCAGGTTAAATTACAAAGGATAAAGGTAAAAAATGATGATTACGATAACACTGCCTGACGGGAACAGGAAAGAGTTCAGTGAAAAGCCCACCGGCATGGATGTGGCTTTGAGTATTTCCGAGGGGCTTGCTAGAAATTGTGTTGCGGCGGACGTGGATGGAACGTTATTCGATCTGAGCCGCCCCATCGAAACCGACGCACATGTTCGTCTTTTAACGGTCAAAGACCCGGAATCCCTTGAGATCATGCGTCACAGCGCCGCCCACGTCATGGCCCAGGCTGTTTCGTCCTTATATAAAGGTGCCAAGCTGACCATCGGACCTGTGGTGGACGACGGTTTTTACTACGACATCGACATGCCTCCGGTTTCCGAAGAGGATTTTCCGAAAATCGAAGCTGAAATGAAAAAGATCGTGGACGGGAAAATTCCTTTTGAGCGGACGCTGGTCAGCAAGGCCGAAGCCCTCGATTTCTTTAAAGACGATCCGTACAAACTGGAGCTGATCCGCGATCTGGAAGACGGCACCATTTCGCTTTACCGCCAGGGCGACTTCGTGGACCTCTGTCGCGGTCCCCATGTTCCGCATACGGGAATGGTCAAGGCCTTCAAGCTGATGAGAGTGTCCGGGGCTTACTGGCGTGCGGATCAGGCCAGGGCCCAGCTCCAGCGGCTTTACGGCACGGCGTATTTTGACAAGAAGGAACTGGCCCAGTACCTTCACGTCCTGGAAGAAGCCAAAAAACGTGACCACCGGAAACTGGGAGCCCAGTTCGACCTGTTCAGCTTTCACGACGTGGCACCGGGTATGCCCTTTTTCCACGCCAAAGGCATGGCCATCTGGAACGCCCTGCTGGAATACTGGCGGGAAGAACACCGGGCCGCAGGGTATGTGGAGACCAAAACCCCCATCATGCTGGACCGCAGTCTGTGGGAGCGGAGCGGTCACTGGGAAAACTACCGGGAAAACATGTATGTCTCCACCATCGATGATTTCGATTACGCCATCAAGCCTATGAACTGCCCCGGCGGCATGCTGCTTTACGGGACAACACGGCATTCGTACAAGGATCTGCCTATAAGGGCCGGTGAAATCGGTCTGGTCCATCGCCACGAGATGAGCGGTGCATTGTCCGGCCTTTTCAGGGTCAGAGCCTTTCATCAGGACGACGCCCATATCTTCATGACACCGGACCAGATTCAGGACGAAATTTTAGGCGTTCTTCGGTTGGTGGACAGGGTTTACAGTACCTTTGACCTGGGTTTTCACCTGGAGCTGTCCACCCGGCCCGAAAAATCCATCGGAACCGACGAAGCCTGGGAAACGGCCACCAGCGGTCTTAAGGGCGCTCTTGACGCCTACGGAAAAGAATACCGGGTGAACGAAGGGGACGGTGCGTTTTACGGACCCAAGATCGACATCCATATCAAGGACGCCATCGGAAGGACCTGGCAGTGCGGAACGATTCAGCTGGACATGAATCTTCCCGAACGTTTCGATCTTTTCTATATCGGGGCGGACAACGAAAAACACCGGCCGGTGATGATCCACCGGGTCATATACGGATCGGTGGAACGGTTCTTCGGAATCCTTGTGGAACATTACGCGGGACGTTTTCCGTTGTGGCTCGCTCCGGTTCAGGTGGTGATTCTGCCTATGAACGACGAGCTCGTGGACTATTCCACAACGGTGAAGAACAAACTTGAGGCGGAAGGACTCCGGGTGGAGCTGGACAGCCGGACGGAAAGCCTGAAGAAAAAAGTCCGTGAAGCCCAGATCCAGCAGATTCCATTGATCATCACCCTGGGTGAGAAAGAACGGGAAGCGGGCACTCTGTCCGTCAGAACCCTGGACGGCAATGTGAAATACAACGTGTGCATGGACGAGCTGCTTGAAAAAGCCTTTGCCCATATCAAAACGAAAAAAGCGGATCTCGCCATTGTGTGAGGGGTATGGAACTCAAACGGAAAGCGATCACGTCATGGATACAGCTTGGGGTTTACTGCGCTCTGATTCTTGGCCAGTCTACCCTGCCGCTGCCCATGAAGCAGTTCCACCACGCCGACAAGCTGGCCCATTTTATGGCCTATGCGGTGCTGGGCGTTCTCGTTTTCAGGGCCTTACGGTTCATCCCCCAGGGTGACAAGGTTTATTTGAGAATAATCATGGCGGTGGTCATCTCAGCCCTGGTGGGCTTGAGCGACGAGATCCTCCAGATATTCGTCCCCACCCGGACTCTGGACCGCGTGGATCTGTATTACGATGTGGCCGGATGCTTCATCGGCATCCTGGCCTATATTCTGTATAAAATGAACACGAACAAGCCCCCCGATGGAAAAGACTCCTGACGGGTGTTTTTGCGTTCAGCCTGCCACCTGTTTTATAACATGCCTGATATCGGTTCAGGTGCCGATGAGCCGCATTAAAACCGAACATCATCTTTGGAGGACAACCCCATGAGAATTGTGACCCGACCGGATTTTGACGGCATTGTCTGCGCCGTTCTCCTGAAGGAATTCCTGCCTGAAACCCGGAACGAGGCCATCGCCTGGATCGAACCGGGCACAATCCAGAGGGGCGGCGCGGATATCCGTCACGGGGATATTCTGGCCAACCTTCCCTACGATTCCAGATGCTCCATGTGGTTTGACCACCATGTGACCAACCGCATTGAAACGCCTTTCAGCGGTGCCTTTTCCATCGCACCATCCGCCGCCCGTGTGATTTACGATCATTTTGACACAGGACAAAAGGAAAAACACCGGGAGCTTGTGATTCAGGCCGACAAAGTCGATTCCGCAGACCTCACCGAAGAGGAGGTGATCCGTCCCGAGTCCAATCCGTTCGTTCTGCTTTCCATGACCGTCAACGGACGGCATGAGGAAGACGAACCTTATTGGAACCGGCTTGTCACACAGCTTGGAGCCTGTTCCATGGATCGTGTGATGGAAGACCCCGATGTGGCGAAACGCTGCCAAACGGTGGTTGCGCAGAACGCACTATATAAAGATCAGCTTATCCGTAACACACGGATGGAGGGACCGGTGGCGGTGACCGATTTCAGGTCTTTTGAATCAGCGCCGGAAGGCAACCGTTTTCTGGCCTACAGCCTGTTCCGTGACGCCGTGGTCAGCGTCAAGATCCGCCATGACCAGAAAGACAGAACGTATGTGATCGTCAGCGTCGGGCACAGCATTTTCAACAGAAACTGCACGGTCAATGCCGGGGAGCTTCTGTCACGGTACAGCGGAGGCGGACATTTCGGCGCGGCGGCCTGCCGGTTCCATCAGGACATGTCTGAAACGTTCATCGCCGAAATCATCGACATCCTGAGACGCAACGAACCCCTCTGATAACTTTTTTTCGGACGGACATGAAGCTCACCGAACTGATCAACGCCCTTGACCAACTTGAAGACGCATGCACCACATGTAACCGCTGCGGCATGTGTCAGGCTGTTTGCCCTGTTTTCAGGGAAACCGGACGTGAAGGGGATGTGGCCCGTGGCAAAATCGCCCTGGTGGACGGCATCCGGAAAGAAATCCTCACGCGCCCCGGCCATGTGCTGGACCGCCTGAACCGCTGCCTGCTCTGCGGAGCCTGCCAGCGGAACTGCTCAAGGAAAGCGGATCTGGTCACGGTGTTTCTCAAGGCCCGGCTGATCATCAACGGGTATCTGGGGCTTTCACATTCCAAACGGCTGGTTTTCAGGGTGCTGCTCCGGCAGCCGGTGCTGTTTGATCGTCTGTCCCGCCTCGTGGGACGGCTTCAAAGATTCCTGGCAGACGTTCCCCAGGCTTTGGCGGTGTGGAACCGCATAGTACGGATCCCCCGGCTCGCCCTGTTGAACGGAAGAACTCTGATTCCTCCGGCCCGGCAATCGTTCCGGGCCACGGTCAGGGACAGGAGCGGGTCCGTTCCCGATGTGGGAGAAAAAAAACCGGCCGTTCTTTTTTTTACGGGGTGCCTGATTGACAAGATCATGCCCGAGGTGGGCCGTGCCTGCGTTGAGGTTTTGCGTGACGCGGGAGTCGACGCGCTGTTTGCCGAAAATGAAGTCTGCTGCGGTATTCCCGCGTTGTCCGCCGGCGACGGGCCGGGATTCTGCCGTCTTGTGGAGCAAAACATCGACGGAATAGGCAACCGGAGTTTCGACGCCCTGGTCACAGCATGCGCCACCTGCACCTTGACTGTCAGGGACATCTGGCCGTCCCTTTATCAGGGTGGAAAAAAAGACAAGGTTCAGGCCATGGCCGGACGGGTCATGGACATCCACGCGTACCTTTTCACCCGGACCGCCCTTCCTAGTATTCTTGGCGCGCTGGAATCGATCCGCAAGCCGGACACGGTGAAAACTCTGACTTACCATGAACCCTGCCACCTGAAACAGGGCGGCGTTTCCACGATGATCCGGGACACACTCAAAAGACTTCCGGGTTACCGTTATGTGGAAACAAGAGCCCCCGGAACCTGCTGTGGCATGGGCGGCAGTTTCAACCTCAGTCATTACGATCTTTCCTCCCGTATCGGCGAAAGAAAAGCCGAGGACATCGTCAGCTCCGGCGCGGACATCGTCTGCACCGCCTGCCCCGCCTGTATGATGCAGCTGAAAGACATGCTTCACAAAACCGGCGCAACGGTGGAGGTCCGGCATGTCATGGAGATTGTTTCGGACGCCCTTTCCGCGCGGCGTTAATTCCAGTTCGCTTACAAAACAAACCGGATGTATTTGATGGTTTTCCCCACGGCCAGATAACGTTTTTCATACGTGGTGAGAATGGACGTGATATCGGTGCCTTCCGCATCCGTGCCGTGAAGGTCGTCCGTATGTTGCAGCACCTTGAACCCGTGGCCGGGAATGCTTTCACGGGAGAATTCGTAAAGAGCCGCGCTGTCGGTTTTCAGATGCAGGGTGCTGCCGGGCGCGAACACCTGGCTGTATAGTCCGAGAAACCGCCGGGATGTCAGACGCCGTTTGCCGTTTTCCATGGATTCATGGGGATCGGGGAAGGTGATGTACCCTTCGGAAAAAAAGTGAGGGGGGAAAAAAGCGGCGATGCATTCGATACGAAGTCTGACGAAACACACATTGGCAAGGCCTTCCGTCATGGCGATCGAGGCTCCCGCCATCATCCGGTCGCTTTTGACGTCCACGCCGATAAAGTTTCTGTCCGGGTATCTTCGGGCAAGACCCACGGTGAACTCCCCCTTGCCGCAACCCAGCTCCACGGTCACGGGGTTGCCGTTGCCGAAATACGACGCGTCGAACGACGAATCCAGGATGAAACTCTTGAAGTCCAGGGTCCGGGGCTGAATGATGTTGGGAAGCTCAAAGGCCGCCGCGTATTTGATCTGTTTCTTTTTTCCCATAGTTCCCATGCTGCATAAAAAATGACACCCGTATTGAAAGAAACAGTTCTTATCAGCCCGAAGGAAAAACCGCCAGATAAAAAAGAAACCGTTCCTGACAGCCCATGCCCCATGAGCCGGGCCGATCGCCTGAACGTGAACAGACCTTTTCCTTATTGCCTTTATAAGGAAAATCTCTTAATAAATGTGGGGTTTTTGATTGATAAACGCATTTTCAATAGATACACAGCGTCACAAAGGAGGCGTCATATGGCTTACGAATACGGTTCAACGGATCTCGACATCCGGAACCCGTTCAAACAGGTGGGACTTGTTCAGGCGATCCGGGGTGGTGTTGTCAGCATCATGGGGATCTACGCCCTTCTCTCGGTCAAGGGACTGGTTTCGACAAACCAGAAAATCCAGGGTTGGCTGATGCTGGCCGCAGGGGTTGTTCTTCTTACGGCGGGGCTCACGGCCCTTGGTCGGGGGATTTTTCAGATCATGCGGTTTTTCGTCGGGCGGGGCGTTCCCACCAGTCTTTCCAAAAATATGGCGAAAAGCGAAGCCCACACCGTGGAAAACGATGTGGCCTACACGGCCCAGCAGATCGAACAGATGCTCCAGGGGCGGAAAAACCTCACGTTCATCGAACCCACGGACTGGTTTTCCCGGATGATCCATACCCTTTTCCCCAAGCTGATCCTTATGCCCTACACCTACAGGAACATGGCCCAGCGCGTGGTCAGGGCTCTGGCCATGACCCTCATCGGATTTCTCTGCTTCGGTCTTACCTGGTTTTCCGGAACAACGGGCCTGAGCACCATCAGCAAAACGCCCATCCTGGACTGGGTGGCCCTGGCCCTCACCCTGTACCTGATCTACACCTGGCTGAGCATCCGCAAACCCCTTGAGCGGAGTCTTCAGCAGAACACCGACGTCACAGGCGTCAAGGGGCTGGTGTTCTACATCACCGTGGCCATCCTTTTGCCGTTCGGACTTCTCTATGTCCACGATGAAGTACAGAAACTGCCCAAACTCCACATGGACCCCAACCTGTTCATCCCCGTGATCTGCGTGCTGGCCGTATTTGTGGCCGCCGCGTTCTTTTTCCTCCTGTTCCAGCGGATGAACCAGATCGACCCCAAAACCGAAGTGTCCGAACTCCGGGACAACTGGCAGGAATCCATTCACCCCCAGGAGATTTTCATCAACTTCGAAAGCATCGTTATGGCCAACCGAAGGTACAAGGAAGTACCCAACAGGGTCTACCGGGAATTTGACGCCCGGCTTTTCGAAGAAGGAAGCAATGACAAAGGCCATTTCAAAGGCGAAGTGATTCAGGAGACTCAGCCGGTGTTCAGGCCCGTGGAGCAGGGCGTGGGTTTTTCCGTGGTGCGGATGGCTCTCACCATAGCCGGTCATGTGCTGCTGGCTCTTGCGGCCTACTGGCTTTACAGAACCGTGGGGAATCTCGAAGGTTTCGAAGCCTTGAAAAAAGGCGCTGAAATGGACGCCAAGATCATGGGCAGCGTGGGCATCCTGATCATGGGCCTGATCCTCTGGACGTTCGGCAGCATCATGGCCAATTTCGCCCTGGCTTTCTGGGCGGAAATGCAGTTTGAAAGCCTTCTCGTGTATTTCAAATGCCAGGGCACGTACACCGCGTCCAAGCTCAGTACGGGCACGAGCATCTACGACAGTACCCGGTCCGAAAACACCGTGGTCCGGTCAAGCCTCACGCCGTGGCTGATCGCCTGCCGCGTCGTGACGTGCAGTTTCGCGGGCTTCGGCATGAAAAACCTGGAATACGCCCGGCACATCATCGAGATGCACAAGTCCGACACGGATCTTGCCACCATCGTCGCTGAAATCCGGGAATTTATCCGCAGCCGCCAGGCCATCGCCGGTATCGGCAATGAAAAAGACCTGGAATCCGCCTCCCAGATCTACCAGATGAATGCCCAGACCCGGGTGGGTTACGCCAAAGCCGAAGCCACAGGCCGGATCGAAGGCATGAAACCTCAGAATTACATTCCCGACAACACCGGCGACGATAATCCTTGATAACAAGAGGAAAGGGAGATTCTCCCTTTCCTCACCCCAATGATGATTCGGATAACGTGTATGTGATTGTCCGGTGAATCTAATAAAGGTTGACATTGTTGGATTGAATACATATATATGGTCAATAATTGGATAATTGACTATATATATGTGGCCAAAATATGAAATCCGATCATCAAAAACTTATTCGTGAACAACTGGACATCTCACTGAAGCGTTTTTCGGAACTCCGATATGTCAACCTTCCCCGAAAAGGATGGATACGTGCGATCCGGGACGCTCTGGGTCTCAGCACGCGTCAGCTGGGACAACGACTGGGTGTCAGCAAGTCACGGGTTACCCGCATTGAACAGGATGAGCTGGCTGAAAACGTCACCTTCAAAACCATGCGGCGCATGGCCGAAGCTTTGGACTGTGAGTTCGTCTATGGCCTCGTTCCCCGGAGGTCTCTTGAAGAAACATTGAAAGAACAGGCCCTTCGTGTTGCGGAAAAGCGCTTATCCCGTGTTTCCCATACCATGACGCTCGAAGATCAGGGGCTTTCACCCGACGAGCTGAAAAGCATCATTGAAACAGCGGCCGAAGATCTTCTTTGTAACAATCTGAAATCACTATGGGAGCCTGACCGTTGACCTTGGATTGTCCGGACGGTGCCACACCTCTTGATTATGATGAAATGAACGGGCTGTTGCTGACCCACATCACCACCCGGGGTGAACTTGACCGATGGGAAATGGAGAATGTTCACCTGGCTTTTCAATGGGCTGATCGAATCAAACACAAAAACATTACCGATGAAAATTTTTTAAGTCTTCTGCACAAACGGATGTTCGGAAAGGTCTGGAAGTGGGCGGGAACATACCGGAAATCAGATAAAAATATCGGTGTGTCCTGGGTGGAAATTCCCGTTTACATGAAAATTCTCTGTGACGACGCCAAAGCATGGTCGGAATTCGCCACATATCCGGCCGATGAATATGCTGCTCGTTTTCATCACCGCCTCGTTTACATCCACCCTTTTGCCAATGGAAACGGACGTCATTCACGGCTTGTGGCGGACCTGATTCTTGAAAAAATGTTTGATGCACAACCATTTTCATGGGGCAAGTCAACCCTGACGAAACAGGGCGAGGCCAGAACTGCTTACATCAAAGCGCTGAAAGCCGCAGATGACCATGATTATTCATTGCTTCTCGATTTTGTCAGGTCATGAATGTCATTATTTTATAACGTATCGGATTCCTTGATTTCGATGAACTGGGCCAGGGTTGATTTTTTAACGTGGGTCAGGGTGATTCGCATTTCGTTGGCGATGTAGGCTTCGATGGCTTTTGCGCCTTTTTCCGGATCTTTGGTGACAAGGGCGTCCAGTATGACTTTGAAATACTCGAAACTGTCGGTGAGAGAACCGGCTTTGAGCACAATGGCGATGTACTGAAAGCGTTTGAGATTGGGCATGATGCTTTTCACCACCTGCTTGAGGGCCGGATTTTCCGTGGCCTCGATGGCGATTTCCACACAGCGGATCAACGCATCGTTGAACAGCTTGTAATCGTTCGCCCTGGCGTGTTTTTCCATTTCCCCATAGATCCCGGCCAGTTCCCGGACCTGTTCATCGCTGCAGTGTTCGATGCAGCGCCGTGTCACATGCCCCAGAAGGAGGATGAACATATCGCAATAGTCTTCAATGCTTTTTTCAGTGATGGCTCTGGCGCGTATGCCGCATCGGGGAACAAGTTCCACCAGGCCGGTTTGTTCCAGAATGCGGAACGCTTCGCGCACCGGTGACCGGCTCACACCCAGTTCCTTTGCCAATTTTTCTTCCATGATCCGTTCGCCCGGAACGATCTTCAGGCTGATCACCTGATCGATGAGGTATTCGGCGATTTGGTCCGACAGATTTTTCGATGCATTGAACGCCATACTGCCCGTCTCTATTCCATGTTCATTGTTTCATAATCAGTTTCAGGTCGGCTTTTTCCCCGTATGGAAAACTGGGAAAATTTAGCATAGACTTCGGTCAATCGGAACAGTTATTCGTTTTTGAAATCAATAATCGAAAAATCACCGGTGCACTCAGCTGCGAAAACAGGGTGTGAAGTCCTTGATAAAAAAATGACGTCAGGTGTCTTGATCCATTACAAACGGGTTGCACGCCCCATGTCTCCGTGTTATACTTTGTCAAAAATCAGCCTGTTACGTTAAAGATCACATCTGTACAAGAAGCCAGTCCAGCCATTTGAAATTCGTTGAAATGAACCTATGATGAAGCGTTCTTATACCATCCATGTTGTCTTCAAGCGAGGTTGCCATTCATGAAAAACCGTCATTCAAACAAATCCGAAGGTCTGCTGTCCCTTGAAACCCAGTCCTATGTCGATCTTTTTCATCGCGCCCGGGTCTCGGTTATCGCGTATTTCATTCTGTACTGGCTGATGGCCTTGATGACGCCGTTTTACAGCGACCACAGCACCCTGGCCCTGACTGCCGGGGGCATCGTCACCGTGCTTGTGGGCTTGCGTCTCGCGCTGTCCATCACCTTCACCGTGGAAAAATTTGAAGTCAATCCCGGGAAATGGAAAACCGCATTCAATGTCCTGGTCCTGATTTCGGCTCTGCTCTGGGGCATGCTCAACTTTCTTGTTCTTCATCTTTACGGCATCCTGACGTATGCCGCCGTTTACAGTCTTGTCATGACCTGCGGCATCGTGGGTGGCGGCGTGAACTCGCTCGCCCCCAATTTCAAACTGATGAAAAAATTCATTGCCCTTCTGATCATTCCGGCAGGCGTCTGGGGAATTATGCACGGCGATTATAAAACCGCGTTTTTCATGATTCTCTACACCGTTCTCCTTCTTTCCGTGGCCAGATCCACGGCGGCGTCCTATGTGGGCAACATCACGTCGAATCTTATGATTCATGAACAGAAAGGCAGCATGGAGAAAACCGTGGAGGCCATTACCGAAGACTCCCAGAAGCTCAAAACCTCGTCCCATGACCTGAGCGATATCGCCAGCACCATGCATGGCACCTCGGTCAACATGTCCGACAGGCTGACAGACATCGAAAAGGATTCCGGAACCATACACCTGAATGCCGACGCCATTTCCCAGTCCATGGAAGAAATGTCTGAAAGCGTCAATTCCGTCGCAAGCTGTGTGGGCCAGATGGCCCTTTCCATCAGTGACGTGTCCCAGAGCGCCGGAAATGCCCTTACGGTCACAGCGGAAGCGGTCAGTAAAGCAACCGGAGCCAGTGAAAAAATCGAACGGCTCAGTCAGGCGGCCAGAGAAATCGGGACGGTGACGGAGATGATCAACGAAATTTCCGATCAGACCAACCTTCTCGCACTCAACGCCACCATTGAGGCGGCCCGGGCCGGGGAAGCGGGCAAAGGATTCACCGTGGTGGCCACGGAAATCAAGGAGCTGGCCCGCCAGACAGCGGCGGCCACGCTGAGAATCAAACAGCAGGTCGAAGGCATTCAGAACTCCACAACGGAAAGTGCGAACAACATCAGTGAAATCACAGGGGTTATCACCACCGTAAACGATATCGTCATGTCCCTGGCGTCCTCGGTGGAAGAGCAGTCCCTGGTGTCTAAAAACATCGTGGACGACATTGAAAACATATCCCGCAATATGGAAGGGATCCGGGGCCACATGGTGAACAATGCGGAGCTGATCAAGAATATCGCGGGCAATCTCGGCGAAACAGGCATCATTGCGGCCAAGGTCAAGGAAGGCGGATCACAGGCCCAGGAAAGCGCCGAAGGTCTCATGGTCATGGCCGACAGGCTGAACAGCCTTGTCAGCTCATTCTGACGGCACAGGCCAGGCTTGTCGTTTCATGATCATCACCGGACGATAAAACTCCGCAGTGCGGTTTCAAGGCCGTCCAGTTCAGCAGCCGGCGGCAGATCGAAAAAACTCCGCCCTTCCCGGTCGAAATCACGGAGGGTCTCGTTTTCCCTCATTACGTGGACCAGGGGCAGGGCGTTTTTTTCAAGGATCTGCGATTCTTCAGCGTCATGCTTCACCCGGTTGAAAAGAACCCCGGATTTTTCATAGGCACAGGCCTCTTTGCCCACGCGAAAGATGGTTTCCGCCACATTTCGTCCTTTGAGGGAACCGTCGGTGACGATGAGAAGATGGCTGACCATGTCCATGACCCGCCGGTTGATCTGCTCCAGCCCCGCCTCCCCGTCGATGACCACCACGTCGAACTGCCCGGCGATGTCCCGGATCAGCTCTCTCAGAAGCTGGTTGACCTGACAGTAGCATCCGTCGCCTTCGGGCCGCCCGATGGCGAGAAACGCCAGGTTGTCTTTTTCAGTCAGCGCGGAAAACATGTCGTAATCCAGCTGGCGTAACAGGTCTTCCTTGTGCACCGGCTCGTCTTTGCCCAGTTTGTCGATGAGATCCTTTCGGATCTGGTCCACGGTTTTCGTCACGGTGATTCCCAGGGGATAGGAAAGCCCCACCGCCGGGTCCGCGTCAATGGCCAGCACACGTCTGGCCGGATCGGCGGCGAACATCTTCGTTATCAGGGCGCTCATGCTTGTCTTGCCCACCCCGCCTTTTCCGCAGAGGGCGATGATCACGGGTTTTTGATTCATGGTGTGTTCCTGTCTTGCTGTTTCGATGGATGCCTCCGGCGGCCCTTCCGGGGGGCCGGATTTTGAAAATCCGGACAAATGGATTATGGGACGGGTCGTGCAGCCCATCAATGATCTGTTTATCGTGTCAACTTTTTCAAGCGTTTGCCCCTGACAGTTCATAGCCGTCAGGTTAATGTATTAAATGATACAATCCGCACCATATCCCAACGGGATTCCGTATTATAGCCCAGGGTTGCGGCAACGCCGCTACCCTGGGGTTCAGCGACGATCATGCCCCCAACCCCGACGGGGTTGGGTCCGTATATGGCGAATCATGGAAATGTTGCGCAACCCCGTTGGGGTTGCAAATCATCATCTGCAATATCCCAGGGTAGCGGCTTTTGCCGCAACCCTGGGCTTTATGCCGAAGCCCCTTTGGGGCAAAAAATTGATTTTTACCTTTAAACTGACAGCTATGCCCGGCAGGGCCGAAGGAGGCATGAAAAACGAGCCTGCCATTCATCCCGCCTTCCGCCGGGCCAGGGTCTCCCGCAGGGCCTTCATTTCCGAAGCGTCGCTGCACACATCCTGGTATTCGCAGTTGCCGCAGTCTTCCGCCATTTCCGTGGCCATTTTGTTCATGGCCTGGACCAGGCGCGCGGCGCGGTTTCCTGTTTCTTTCAAGGCCATCACATCATCGCTCGACCGGGTGATGAACAGCACTTCGGCGGCGGCGATGCCGTCCACGCTTTTTAAGGCTGCGATCAGGGAAGAACCCAGGTTCCGCAATGAAAAGCCTTTGGCCACCGCCTCCCGGCTGATGCGGCTCCATTCCCGCATGTACTGGGACGTGGCCCGCAGCATGTACCCTTTGAGGGACAGGGAAAACCGGGTGAGATCCATATTTCTGTAACGTTCGTAAGCCGTGTCTTCACTGCACGGCTCCATGCGGACCATCACGATTTTCCCGAACGGCAGACGGCCTGATCCGGCCTCCGCGATATCCGGCCCGATGAGGGTGATGGTTTCATCCCGGACCAGACGCTCGTCTTCCGTCCACACGGTGAAACACAACGACGCGTCGTCGGGGTGGCCCAGTTCCAGGGCGAGATCGGGCAGAAGCACGATGTCCCTGGGGCCTGCTTCGGGCCATGACACCGGGAATTCGGCCGTAAACGTCCGGGCCTGATGTAAACGGACAAAATTCCTGATCTCACCGATGGCATCATCGAAAATCTTCATATCACGCCTCCTGGGCCAGAAGGGCCGCGCCAAGGGCTCCGTTGATCTGGGGATCGCAGGCCGTGACGGTTTTAAGGGGAACCCCAAGGCTCAGCCCCAGGGCCTCGAACACCCCAGCGTTTTTGGCCACCCCGCCGGTCATCACCACGTCGCTTTCGATGATGAGGGACCGGGCCTGGGACGACACCCGGTGGGCCATGGCCCGGAACAGGGCGTTCAGAATATCGCCCGGGTCCTTTTCTTCGTTCACCAAAGACACCACCTCGGTTTCGGCAAAAATCACACACTGGTTGGAGATGGTGAGTTTTTCCTTGAACGTCCGTCCCGCTTCGCCCATGTCCGCAAGGCCGATGCCCAGGGCATCGGCCATGATTTCCAGGAACCGCCCTGTGCCGGCGGCGCATTTGTCGTTGTAACTGTACTGAACCACCCGGCCCCGTTCATCCAGCTTGATCACCTTGGAATCCTGGCCGCCGATGTCGATGATGGTCCGGGCCGTGGGGTGATGGAAAAACGCACCCCTGGCATGGCAGACGATTTCCGATTCCTTCCGGCTCACAAAAGGGATCTGCTGCTGTCCGTAACCCGTTCCAACCATGGACCCGACGCGGTCAAAGCCAAGCCCGGCCCGTTCAAGGCACAGCGCCATGACCTCCTTCGCCGATTCCACCGGGTCCAGCCGGGCCGGAATGACGACAGAGGCGAGGAGGGTGCTGTTTTCCATGACAACGGCTTTGGCTGTGGTGGAACCGAGATCGCATCCGGCGGTGATCATGATGATATGTCCTTTTTTAAAAAATGATAAATATTGAATAATCAACGATGGTTGTGCATGGGTTGTCGTGAAAGGATATGTTTTCTCAGAGCCATCGTTTTTTAACGTCCAACATCCAACGCTCAACGCCCAACGTTCAATAAAAGGATCGGGCCATTTTATTATGCTGGTGGTCAAAAACCCATTCGACGTTGGATGTTGGATGTTGGGCGTTGAGCGTTCATCCTTATTCACCGCATCTCCCCCGCAAACAGCGCCGCGCCCAGGGCCCCCACAAGCTGGGGATCGATCTGGCGGATGTCTTTGAGTCGCTTACCGGTGATCCGGGTGAGGGCGTGGACCACGCCTTTGTTTTTGGCCACGCCGCCGGTCATGCAGATGTCGTTTTCAAGGGCCATGGCGCTGGCCATCATGGACACCCGGTTGGCCATGGCGGCGTTGATCCCGGCGCAGATGTCCGCTGCGGCCCGGCGTTCGTTGATGTATTTGATCACGTCGGCCTGGGCCCACACCGTGCACATGGAGGCGAGGGTCACGGGATCTTTGGAGGCAAGGGAGCGTTCCCCCAGCTCGGCCACGGTGATGTTCATCACCTTGGCCATGACATCCAGAAAGCGGCCGGTGCCCGAGGCGCATTTGTCGTTGGTGATGAATTTTTCCAGATTTCCCTTGGCATCCAGTCGGATGATCTTGCAGTCCTGGCCGCCGATGTCGATGATGCTCCGGGCGGACGGAACCAGAAAGCGTGCGCCCTTTCCGTGACAGGAAATCTCCGACACGCGTTCCGTGACAAAGGGGATTTTCTCCCTGCCGTAGCCTGTGCCCACGCAGCAGCCGATGTTTTCCAGGGTCAGACCGGCTTTTGAAAGGGCTTCATCCATGGCTTTTTTCGCCGATTCCGCAGGTCTTGGGCCGGAGCGCACCACGGCCGAAGCAACCACCCGACGCCGGTCGACGATCACCACCTTGGCCGCCAGGGAGCCCACATCGCAGCCCGCCGAAAGTTTTCCCGATCCTGCTGTCATAGCAACCCCCTCACGCTGAAAAATTCGTCCAGCCGCATGGCCGTGGTTTCCCAGCTTTCCACCCGGCCGTCGAACGCGTCGGCGTACACCAGGTGGGTGGGAAATCCGTGCTTTTCCAGATCCCGCATGATCAGCTTCACGTTGGACCAGGTGTTCCGGCAGCCCGGCGTACCGTTGTAGATGCAGCAGTCGGCTTTGTACATTTCCGCAAGGGACAGGGAATCCTCAAGCCACATGTTGGGGGCGTCGTATGGTCCCCGGATGGTTCGGGTCATGGGCATCCGGGCGTTGATATCAGCCAGTGTGTCGATCATGGTGTCGAGACTCGTGGTGTCGATGCGGTAACAGGTGCCCTGAACGTCCCTTCGGTACGGCGCGTTGTCCGGAAAGAACCGTGAAAGCATGTTGCCCATATGGGACACCTGGTTTTTCCGAAGCCATTGAAACATACCGACATTAAAGGAAAAATTATCAATATAGAACAGAAAGGCCCGGCATTTCTCCGGTTTTCCAAGGCCGGAAAGGCCTTTGTCCGCGTTGGCCCGGACAACGTCCACCATCTCTTTGAGCATCCGGGTGTATTTTTTTCCGCCGGACCAGGTGTAGCGCCCGGCGTAGAGCATCAGGTTGAACAGGCCGGGTACGGGATTGGGGACAAGGCGCTGCATGTCTTCCAGTTCATGGGTCAGCTCATCCTGGATCTTCTTTTCTTCCAGAAGTTCCCGGAGCCGGTCGATGTCGAAACGGCCGCCGCCCTGTTCCTCGATAAAACGGATAAGGGCCCGGTAATCCTTGTGATGGTAGTCGGTCACGTCGCCGGGCGTCAGCTCCGAGGGGTAATCCAGGCCGTAAAAGGGTTTCCCCAGGTACTGGGCCGCGAAACTGTATGCGTTTCCGTTGGTGTCACAGACCCCGCCCATGTTGATGGCCACCATGTCGATGTCGACTCCGGCCCCGGCCAGATATGCGCCCATGGTTCCCCGCTGGGACGAGCAGCCTGTTTCGGAAAATCCCACTTCGGTGCAGAAGTCCATGTAATCGAAGGAACCCCGTTTCCAGAGGATGGAGGTGATCACCGTGCCCACTTCCAGGGTTACGGGAACCAGGTTGTCGAAGGCGTAGAAAATCGTGGGATCGAAGCAGAACGTGGTCATCACCACTTTTTTACCCCTTGCCCTGGCGTTCACGATGTTCGTGTAGTAATCGCCCATGATTTCGAGGAAGGTGGCGGCGGGCTTCCCCAGGGCCAGCATGGGCTCCAGAAGCCCACCCACATAGGGAATGCTCCGCAGAAGAATCGCCCGCTCCTTGTCCGTGGACCGGACGGCCTTTCCGGCGATGTCGAAGGTTTTGGCGAAGAGCTCGTCAAGCGCGTATTCTTTGAGTTCGGGGCGCATTTAGTGTGCCATCCTTTTTCTGTTTTTAATATAACCTCTTAATAACAAACGCCCTCTCGTAGGTCGGGTTGTAAAACCCGACACATGACCCGATCCTTTGAATCATCGGGCGCATCGCGCATGGACGGGCTCACATTTGAATGCTGATTAGGTAACCCATCAACACCGAGCGTTTGGCGTTCATTATTCTCGACCAATCATCATTTAAGGGCATCATTTATAATAAATATCTGATTATTATAATGATCGGGTCATTTGTCGGGTTTCACAACCCGACCTACGATGGATTGTCAAACGTTTGTTACGACGTCACGTATCGCCCGACTTCAGCTGTTCCAGAAACGCGTCAAAGCGCATGCGTAAGCGGCCTTTTTCAGTGAGGGTTCCGTATTCCTTTTCAATGCGCAAGGCGGGAATCCCTTCCTTTTCAAGGTCTTTTTCAAGAAGACCGTTTTCAGACCCGTGGAGATCGCAGAAACGGATGTTCTGCATGATCACACCGTCGGCTTTTGCGGTTTTCACCATGTCAAGGATGGCGTCCCGGCGCATGGGGTAATAGCCGAACATCCGGGGACAGATGGAGCCGGAAAGGTAATGTTCCGCAAGGGCCGTCACAGGGTCTTGGTCTTCCCGGACGGTGTCGCAGGAGTTTCGCATGCCGTAGCACACGCTTTCCCCCACCACCACGGCTCCTTTTTCCTCGATCTGCCGGAACAGGTCCACGTCGTCGCAGATGCTTCCGGTGACGAACAGGCGTTTTTTACCCAGAGACACCGGCTCGGTGCGGTTTTTTACCTCGTCGACGAGGGATGTCAAGGCGTCCAGATACACGTCGGACGGAAGCACGGTCCGGGCGATGAGGGCCTCAAACGCTTCGGTTCCGGTGATGAACACCGGGTCCTGGGAGCGGAGAACGCCCAGCTCCCAGATTTTTTCACGGATCATGTTCTGGTCCCGGATGGCTTTTTCAAGGGCTTCTATGGTGATGGTCACGTGAAACCGCTCCTCGATGGCGGCCATGAGTTTCCGTATCCGGCTTTCGTACCAGGAAAGGGCCACACCGTCGGGTTTGTGGGGCACGTCGAACAGAGTGAACCACCGGGGCAGCGTGCCTTCGATGTCCGAACCCATTTTGCGCCAGCACTCGTCCAGGCGGCGCATGCCGTCACAGCCGCTGGTGATCACCGCGCCGTCGAGAAAATCGTAAAATCCCGATCCGGCCTGCTGAAGCAGGGCCTTGGGAAAGGTGCAGACAAAGGGTCCGTAATAGGCGTCGCCGATGGCCAGGCTTTCGGTGTGGATTCCCCGGAGGCGCACAGGCACGATGCCGGCGGCGTAAAAAATTTCAACGGGCGCAAAGGAACAGGTCAGTCCCACCACAGGCATTCCGTTTTGTTTCGCGGTGCGGATGGCGGCAAGGTCGATGGATTGTGCGGCTTCCTGAAACAACGCGCTCATCGTTCGGATTCCTCCCTGGGTGTGAAAAGTCCGGCCAGGCGTTGCCGTGCCGCGTCCATGGCCTCGTCGTACCCGTCATCGTCCTCGCCGGGTTCAAAAAATCCGCAGAGCTCACGGACCAGGTAAGGCGCGGCCATGCGGAACACCGGCCGAACCGTCTGACCGATATCCCGGCACGCCACGTTCAGGGTTTCTTCAAGTTCATAGCGGTCCAGGGTGCTGACGAATTCGGTGATCAGGGAACCGAGCACGCCGGGATGGGCCCTGTGAATCCGGTTCATCATCCGGCTAACCGCGTTCACCGTTTCCCCCAGATCATAAGCGTTCCAGCTGGAAAGACCGGCGGCCAGGGCTGAAACCGCGTCGCCTTCGGGCAGGGTTTCGATGACCTGGATTTTACGCTTGAACAGCCGGATGTCTGCGTTCCGGGCCGCCGCAAGATGGCTCAGCCACAGGTTCAGAAGTTCGGGCCGGTCTTCCAGGGCCGTGATCAGTTCCGACAGCACCGTTTCCCTACCGTCGATCAGAGCGTTCCGCGACTTGAGGGCCAGGGCCGGATCGATTTCACCGATGAAATCCCGTATTTTTTCCCGGAATTCCATGGTGAACTGGGGAGCGTCCATTTCGCCGATGAGGGTGCTGCCCGTATGGATCTGGCGGATAATTTCGTTGATGCGGTGGATGATCCGGCCGACGGTTCGGGCGTCAAGACCCCGGAACAGGCCCAGGATCAGGTCGGTGAGAATATCCGGGGGCATGGTGTTGACGTGGTCAAGGATCCGTTCAGATGTTGAAAGCAGAAGGTTGAGGGTGTCCGGAACTGCGGAGAGAACCGCCACCAGCTTGGCCGGGTATTCAAAGACAAGGTCCGCCAGCCCTTTGAGCAATGCGTCGACATCGTCTCTGGCTGTGTCGAAGAGGCTTTTCAGCTCGCCAAAATCGGTTTGGGCGACCCAGCGCTCCAGCAGGGGAAGGATGCGTGGGGAAAGGAACACAGGATCGCCCTGATAAACCTCTTCGGCCATACGGACCAGCGCCGGAAGAACCCGGCTTTCCCGTCCGCCCTGAGAACCGGAAAAAAGCCGGTCGATCATGGCTTTTTTCCGGTCGATGGGGAGGGACTCAAGAGCCCGGATCACAGAAAGGATGACACCGTCCAGGCCCTTGAGCATTCGGGGTATTTCATTGACAAGCGCTTCCAGATGTTCCGGCTTTTCGAAAACAGCGTTAAGATCCGGGTTTTTGCCGGACGCCAGGGCCTTTTCCACAAGCCATGACGCGGGTCCTGCCGCCGCTTTTTTCAGAACACTTTGAGCGCTCCATTTTTCAAACCACTGACCGCAGACACGGGATAACGCGTTCCGGACCTCCGGGGTGTCGATGATATCCACGATCAGAGCGGACAGATCATCATGTCGGCTGGGTGTCTGGGTCATAAATGTCCTTTGCCTAAAGCATGATTGTCATATATTAGTACCCAATGAAAAATCGTTGAACATCGAACATCCAACGCCCAACATTGAACATCAAATGAAGGATAACTCCATTTTAAATTTTGATTTTACAGAATATTTTCTATCCATGCTGACATGGTGATCCTGCAATCCATTCACCATTCGATGTTGTGTGTTCGATGTTCAATGTTCAAAAAATGTCCCAATCATATCGTTTTAGACAGCCCGTAGCCCGTAGGATGGGCAAAGGCGAAGCCGTGCCCATCTCTTAACCTCACATCGTTTCAGACAGATGCCTTGCCAGACGCCGTCCCAGGCCCAGAAGGGTCAGGGTGGGCGGCAGGCCCCAGGCTTCGGGGACCACCGAGCAGTCGCACACGTAAAGATTGTCTTTCACGGTTTTCAGGTCAGAATCCAGCATGTCGTTGATCTTCACCGTTCCGCCGGGATGGGCCGCCACGGTCCAACCGCTGAACACGCCACTGGCTCCGGCGTGGGTCAGGATTTTCTTCGCGTGGTTGAACCCGTCTTTCAGCTTGGCCTTGTCCTTGTCGCCGATGCTTTTCCGAACCCCGCCCCCCCAGGTGATGCGTCCGCCCAGATCGTCTTTGATCTTGATCATGATCATCAGGGTGTTGTTCCGGGAAAAAGCTTTGTGGAGCCGCATTTTCGGCATACTCTGAGCCAGGTAGATGGGGGTGGGGAAGTTCAGGTCCACCATCAGGTAGCCCATGTCCTTGTTGTGGGTTCCGGCGGCCATCTGGATTTCGCCTTTGCTCTTGAGACCGTCCACGGTGCCGAACACCATGATCAAAGGGTCGAAGAAGAAATCGTATCCGGCCTGGTACAGACCGCTGTGGCGCAGCAGTTCGGGTGAACCCACGCCGCCCGCCGCCACCACGATTTTTTTCGCGAACACGTCGTGATCCTTGAAGTTCTTTCTGTAGCGGACCCCCACGGCGCTGTTGCCCTCGAAGAGAATTTTCGTGACCTTGGCCCCGTTCATCAGGCTGACGCCGTTTTTCACCGATTCTTCCACAAAGTTTCGGGCTGTCCATTTGGCACCGTAAGGACAGCCGTAACTGCATTTCCCGCAGTCGGCCTTGCATTTGTCCTGGTAGATGAATTTGTTGAGTTTGTTCCAGTCGTAGCCCAAATCCCTCGCGCTGTCCATGATCACCCGGGCACCCACGCCCATGAGCCGGTCTTCCGCGGGAGCCATGGGCACGTCTTTTTTCAGTTCGGTGATATCGTCCCTGAGGTCGATGCCGTAGGAATCCAGCATGGCGTAAGGCGGTTCAAAGGCCGTGGCGCAATAGAACACCGAACTGCCGCCAGTGCAGAGTCCGCGCACCATGGCGAGAAAGGTCTTGTCCGTGAACAAAAGGCTCTGCCCGGGAATTCCTGCGTTCAGGGCCAGCTGGAAAAGAGATCCCCTGACTTTTCCGTTATCTCCCCATTCCAGCATCAGAATGCGTTTGTTGGTCTTTGAAAGCTCCCTGGCCACCGATGCCCCTCCGGGCCCCGATCCCACGATGATCACGTCGTATGTTTCCGATGTTTTGGCACTCATGTTCCGCTCCTTGAATGGACCTGGCGTTTTTTCGTCTTGCGCCCGCGTTCTGCCCTGCGGGGTGTCATATCCGTTGACTTGTTCGAATGTGCTTTGTATATTGTCGACAATAGTCCGTGTTGTCAACAGTTTTTTTACCACCCATGTTTTTGTTTTTGATTCGTGGCCGCTTGTGCTAAAAAAAACGCATCACACAACCGGGAAGGAATGGGTTCGCCATGTTTAAAATCTCAAAGAATCTGTCAGACCAGATCGCCGACCATCTGATCGAAAAAATCATCCGCTTTGAAATTTCACCCGGAGACCGTCTGCTGGAACAGAAAGTGGCCGAGGAGATGGGCGTCAGCCGCTCGCCGGTCCGTGAAGCGTTCCGCGTGCTTGAAAAGACCGGCCTGGTGGAGCTGATCCCCCGTTGCGGCGTGAGGGTCACAGGTCTTTCGGAAAAAAGCATCGACGCCTACTGCGACCTGTTCACCCTTTTGTTCGGCCATGTGGTGCGGCGCTGAATCGAGCAGTGCGATGAGGCTCATCGCCACGATCTGATCATGGCCCTTGAAAAAATGGAAACCTGCGCGGAAAATATGGACAACCGGGGGTTTTACAGGGCGCTTCTCGACTTTACGGAGGCGGGCATCAACTCCACCAAAAATCCTGTTCTGTTCCAGGTTGTTATGAGCATCATGCCCAACCTGCAACGGCTCCAGTACATCGCCATCATGCTGAAAAACGACAGTCTGAAAGACACCTGCGTGTATTTCGAAACCATCATCGAAGCCTTGGGGGAAAAAAATCCGGAGAAAGGCGTTGCGGCCATCGAGGCCTACATCAAAAACGAAAAAGACTACGCGCTCCGGCTGGTGAAGAACTCGCCGCTGTCATTTTATCTGAAAGACGAGGCGCTGTGAGGAAATGAGGTCTGCCGCAAGGGGAAAGGAATCAACAGACCCGATTTTAACGCTTTTTTGAAAGGGTGTCAGACTGCAACGCTGAGAACACTGCCGCTTGATGAAGAATACCCTCCCGATGCAAACGACTGGTTCACGTATTGCTGAATCAGTGTGTTCAAACCCAGCTTGAATTCCTCTTCACTCACCGAACCGTCTCCGTCCGTGTCAAGAGAACTTAACATGCTGGCTGTTTCATCGGATGAATCCGTCGCGGAGATTCCACCCATGCCCGAAGGGGGAGGGGGCGGAGGACCCTGAGGTTTCCCGGCTTTAAACTCGTCCGCGCTGACCGCTCCATCCTCATCGGCATCAAGGCTTGTCATCAGCTCTTCCGCATCCACCGTTCCGCCCGTCATTTCGGACATCTTTTCTGCAAAGGCCGTCAGTTCGCTTTCGGAAAGGGAGCCGTCACCGTCTTCGTCAACAGACGAAAAAGGATCTTCCCCACCCATGCCGCCCATCCCACCCATCATCGGAGGAGGCGGGGGGCCCTGGGGTCTTGCCGCGGCGAACTCGCTTTCACTGACAGCACCGCTTTCATCGGTATCGAACATGGCCATCATTTGGGCGGCGTCCGCCGACTGCCCTGTCATTTCGGCCATTTTTTCCGAGAACGACGTGACTTCGCTTTCATCCAGAGACCCGTCCTGGTTCGTGTCGACCTTGCTGAACAGGTCGTCGTTGCCCTGACCGCCCTGAACCCTGCGCATGGGGCCGCTGTTCATCATGCCCATGTGACCGATGCTGCCTGTGCCTGATATGGCGTTCATCATAATATCACCTCCTTTCATGGTTTTTCCAGGTGGGTACAGCAATAATGGTGCCGCTCATTGGTTCTGGGGTTTGAATGAAATGTGATTAGGAAAAAACCATCTCATCTATCTGATATGACACAATATTTCTGTCATGGATCACTTCGGCATTTCAACACCAGGGCGTTCCACAGCTGCCAAAGTCATGAATTCAGGTATTGATGGCGGGCAAATTTTTCCGGTTATTCTGATCCCGGACTGAAAAAACATTCAAGCCAATTCCGTTTCCCTTAAAGTCAAAAGATCCAAACCGCCATGTCCCGAGACATCTCCACAGCTTTTTGACCGACCCTTCCCATGAAGAATTCCACAACATCCGAATGCCCCCGGCGGCCCAGAACAAGTGTGCCGCAGTTCTGGTCTGCTGCCATGTCGATAATGGCTTTGGACCTGCTGATGCTCCGGTTGATCATGCACCATCGGACGCTTTCGGGAGTGAAGTCTTCACGGGTGAAATAGAGCATGGCTTCATCGAGAAGCGGTTCCATGTGTTCCCGTCTTGCTTTGATTATTGCTTCTTCAATGTCCGCGAGATGCACATTGTAGGATTCCTTGTAGCTCAGAGAAAACTGGGCATCGGACAAGTTGAACGAACGGATCACATGGCAGAAAAGAACTTCTGACACCTTTTTCCGGATAAGTCTTGCCGAAGCTTCGGCAGCCATATTGGCACCGGTTGATCCATCATAGCCCACAAGCACCTTAGACGTTTCCGGAATACCTGAAACGATGACAAGGGGAATATGAAACGTACTCATCATAAGTTTTGAGGTTACATTGCCCTTCATGGCTTCCGATATCTTGTTGATTCCTGATTTTCCCACGACCAGTATATCATAACCTTTATGGGATTCGGCGATGATGTCCCTTGCGATTCCAGTTTGACGCGGTCGCCTTGTGATTTCAATCGCATCTTCCGGGAAGCCGTTATCCAGGAAAACCATTTTCGCTTTCTGAAGATTCAGGTCAATGCTTTTCTTCATGACATCAACCCAATCCGCATAATAGGGTGACCCGGTAATTTTAATCGGCGGCTTATCCATATAATCATAGAAAATGTCGTATAAATCGCTTTCCACATGGAAAATAACGACGGAGAACCGGTCTGGATCCACCATCTTACCAATATATGCGGCTGATTCAAGGGCCTGGGACGAATGATCAATGGCTACAAGAATTCTTTTTTTTGGATGGTTCATGGTTGATTCCTTTCCTGATAAGAAGATGGCCCTCATTACTACCTGTCAGCAATAAGAGATAATTGCATGCGTTTTCAAATCAATTGCAGTCTTAGCATTAAACATGCCATGCGCTTGAGATCCGAACGGTCGATTGATATTGAGGAAATAATAGTCAGTCCGTGCTGAAACGGAATTTTTTGTGGAAAAGCTTGAGATTTATTGCTTGGAGATCTCACCGGAAATTGCTGACATTTTACACAATGTAAAGGGAGCTGACACAATACAAAGGAAGCCGACACGTCTCCATGATTCAACGGCGTCTCTAAACCCCCAGGCCGACTATTTTCCAATCGTTTACCTTTCAGTTCCTTCTGGCACGCGCAATGCAAAATCATGGGCGAAATTTATGCAGATTCGCATACGTGGATGTTAAATACTGGAGAAATGATACTCTATGAAGAAGGAAAGATATCTGTTTCGTTGGGCTGGCATTGTAGCAATTTCCATTATTGCCCTGTTGGGTACCGGAATTTACGGATTAAGCAAGGTTTCAAAGGTTTCATCCCAGCCCAGGGCAGACGTTATTAAAATCGATAATATGATCGCTTTTGGCAAGCTTGAAATAGCACCCGTTGAGTTTCTTCACGAAGCTCACACCGAAGCCCTGGCCAAAAAGAACAAAGATTGCGCAGCCTGCCATTTGACCCAAAATAAACGGTTGTTCCCAAAATTTAAGCGAATTGCGGATACGGATAGAATTAAGGTCATGGATATTTATCACAAAGGGTGCATATCGTGTCACGGAGAAATGAACGTCGCGAAAGAGAAAACCGGGCCTGTCGAATGCGAAGGCTGTCACAGTGAAAAAATTCAACACGTAACCTCAAGACAACCCACGGGGTTCGATAAATCCCTTCACTTCCGTCATTCTGAAGCACAGGAAAATAAATGTGAACGTTGCCATCATGAATACGATGAAAAGACTAAGAAGCTTGTTTATGTGAAAGGAAAAGAAGGAACCTGCCGTTATTGCCATAAGGAAAAAACAAAAGATAACCGGATGTCCATGGGCCTGGCATCACATATCGCCTGCATCGATTGCCATCGTAAAAATATTTCTAAACGTCTGACCACAGGCCCTGTGACATGTTCAGGGTGTCATGATCCTTCTGTACAGCAGAAAATCAAAAAGATCACACCCATTCCGAGAATGGATCGAAAACAGCCTGATGTCGTTTTGCTCAAAAAAGCTCCAAAAGGGACAGGTGTCGATACTGAAAACACAAATAAGATGGCTTTTGTTCCTTTCGATCACAAGGCTCACGAGAATTATAATGACACCTGTAGGGTCTGTCACCATGAAAGCCTCAAACAGTGCAATGAATGCCATTCTCTTGCCGGAATGAATGAAGGAAACAGGGTCAACCTTGAAACAGCCATGCATCAGGTTGATTCAACCAGGAGCTGCCAGGGTTGCCACGAAGCAAAACAGAAGGATAAAAACTGTGCGGGCTGCCATGTGTTCATGGGTAAGGAGCGGGTAAAAGAAGATACTTCCTGCCTTAAGTGCCATTCGGCACCGGTTATGGAAAAGAAGAAATCATCCAATCCGGACGATGAAAAAACGTTGGTGAAAACCATGCTCCAGTCAAGAAATCTTGTGCCCGGCACATATCCTGAAAATAATATTCCCGAGAAAGTTGTCATAAAGAAGCTTTCCAAAGAGTATGACGCCGTCGATTTTCCGCATCGCAAGGTTGTCAATGCCCTTGTAGGAAACATCAAAGATAACAAGCTTGCAGGTTATTTCCACAGCCAAAAAGGTTCGATTTGCAAGGGTTGCCATCATAACAGCCCGGTATCCGCAAACCCGCCGCACTGCGGAAATTGTCATGGAAAACCGTTTGATGGGAAAAATCCATCCAGGCCAGGAATATTAGGTGCATATCATCAACAGTGTATGGGATGCCATAAAGAGATGGGAATTGAAAAGCCTGCCGGATGTACAGAGTGCCATAAGAAAAAGAATGAAAGATAAACCGGATATTGGTTGAGGGGTTTAACATGTCCATATCACGAAGAAGGTTTCTTGGGTGGGTCGGCGCAGCAGGCATGGGATCTGTTGTTGGTAAATCGGCTCTTGCTGCCGGAAATAAACATTTTGATGGGTATCATGAAAGTTTGGGGGTATTGCATGACATTTCTCTATGTGTCGGATGCCGGAGTTGTGAAGCGGCCTGTTGCAAGGTCAACGAGCTTCCGGTTCCGGATAAGCCGTTTACGGATAAGCATGTTTTAGATGAAGAGCGGAGGACAACGGCCGAGGCCTATACGGTTGTCAATAAATATGGCGTTACCGGAAAGATCGGGCCTTCATTTAGAAAAATCCAATGCAATCATTGCGCTGAGCCTGCGTGTGCATCAGCATGCTTTGTCAAGGCTTTTAAAAAGACGAAAACAGGGGCTGTCACCTATGATGCAAGCGTATGTGTGGGATGCCGTTATTGCATGATTGCCTGCCCCTTTGAGATTCCGGCCTATGAATACAATGAGTCGTTTACTCCCCGTGTCATGAAATGCACCATGTGCCACCCCAGGATAACAAAGGGACAGCTCCCAGGCTGTGTTGAAGGATGTCCGATGGAGGCCTTAACCCTTGGGAAACGGGAGGATTTGCTAAAAATTGCACGTGAACGAATCCGTAAATATCCTGGGAAGTACATTGATCACATATATGGAGAGACCGAAATGGGAGGAACGAACTGGCTGTATCTTTCGAACGTTCCTTTCTCAGATATAGGAATGCGTGAAGACTTAGGCGTTACTCCGGCGCCTGAGCTTACCTCCGGCGCCCTTTCAGTGGTTCCCCTGGTTGCGGGGTTATGGCCTGTCTTTTTGATGGGCATATACGCCATATCAAAACGAAAAGAGATTGTTTTCAAGGAGGAGCTTGATGAAGCGGCTCATTCTCGCACCAAGGAGGATATCTGATGTCTGACAAAGCGGCTATTGATCATAAAACGTGGTTTACCCCTTTTAATGCTATATCCGGCACCATTATCATCATCGGGATCGTCATCTCCATTTTGAGGTTCACAGTCGGATTGGGAGCGGTTACCCATCTTTCTGATGACAACCCCTGGGGATTATGGATTGGTTTTGATCTGCTTGTCGGTGTTGCGTTAGCGGCAGGAGGATATGTTACATCGGCTGCCGTCTATCTTTTCGGAATGAAAAAATTTCACTCTGCGGTGAGGCCTGCGGTACTGACAGGGTTCCTGGGTTATTCGCTTGTCGTCTTTGCACTTACGTATGATGTGGGCAGGCCATGGCGGCTCCCCTATCCCTTTATTATGCAACAGGGAACGACATCTTTGCTTTTTGAAGTGGCCGGATGCGTTGCCCTCTATCTGACAGTGTTATTTCTTGAATTTGTGCCGGCTCCGCTTGAATGGCTGGGCTTTAAAAAGGTAAGGGAACTTGCAGTCAAACTGACATTGCCACTGACGGTATTGGGCGTTGTGCTTTCCACATTGCACCAGTCGTCTCTGGGCGCCCTTTATCTGATTGCACCCTCAAAGCTTCATCCGCTTTGGTATTCCACCTATCTGCCGGTCTTTTTTTTCGTATCCAGCATTATCGCCGGACTTTCCATGGTGATATACGAAAGCGCCCTTTCTCATCACTATTTTGCGGACAAAATGGACGCAGCGCATCTTCAGGAAAGCGAAGGTGTTACGTTGGGCTTCGGAAAAGCGGCATCTTTGATACTTGCCGGGTATTTTACGATCAAAGTGATGGGAATCGCCGGCGGAGACCACTGGCATCTGCTTGGAACCCCATATGGACTCTGGTTTCTTGTTGAAATGATCGGATTTGTTGCGTTGCCATCATTTCTGTATGCGGTTGGCGTTCGGAATAAGGATGTAACGCTGATTAAATGGACGGCCGCATGGACCGTTCTTGGTATCGTTATCAACCGTCTTAATGTTTCCCTGATCGCATTTAACTGGCATCTTCCTTCCGCAAGAAGATATTTCCCACACTGGATGGAAATCGCCACCTCGGTTTTTATCGTAACCATCGGCATCGTCCTTTTCAGATTTATCGTAACCAGGATGCCTGTTTTTTATGAACACCCTGAGTATAAAGATTAGCTCGTAGCTTTAATTGGCAGATTCAAAATAAGCTTTTTATACTGACAGTTATGAGCGAACAGATGACAGGTGAACAAGGAGGGGGATTTTTTATGGAGACAATATATTATACCTATCAGGATTTTTATACACATACCAAGGGAATTCTTTATCTTCTTATGATTGTATCTCTTTTTGGCATTGCAGGGTTCTGGAATTTTCTGACTGGAAAAGACGATGATAATAAAGAAAACGAATGATAAAGGAAATCTGACACATGCTTTATAATATCGTACTTTATGTGGCTCTGGCTGTCTTTGGGATCGGTCTGATCTATAAAATATCCAGATGGTTTCGTTTCAGTGTCGGGATCCATACCCAAAATAGGGAGGATTCATCAAGGATCATGGTCGCCTTGAGTGGGTTATCTTCTGTTATATTCAGTGAAAAGATTTTGACACTTATCAGGGTTTTTATTTTAGATGTTCTCCTTCAAATCAGGATACTGAAAGAAGATACGCTCCGCTGGCTGATGCATATGCTGATATTTGCCGGTTTTATGTTTCTTTTTTTTACGCATGCCCTTGATAAAATCATAACAACCACGCTTTTTGACAGATATTATCTGGCGCTTAATCCGTTCCTCATCGTTTCCGGACTCATGGTACTGTCCGGGATTGCCATCGCCATCTATCGCCGGTTCATTGTTAAAGTGCCACGTCTTAAAACCAATGCCATGGACTATTATGCCATCATGATATTGGCCATCATCATACTTTCCGGCATCGTTCTGGAAAGCACCAAACTCACGTCGTACAACCACTATCAAAAGATCTGGTATGTTCATATCATGGTCAGTTTTTTGGGGCTTGCCTATCTGCCGTACAGCAAGATGTTTCACATTTTTACCACACCGGCAAGCCTGCTCGCCAATGCTGTTATGGACAAACATTCTGACCCGGCCAATATAAAAACCCGCCAAATGCTGGAGATAGACGCCTGCATGCGTTGTGGCACATGCAGCAACCGCTGCTCGGTAGCCGTTGCCTTTGACAGTCTCGGCAATGATTATATCCTGCCGTCTGAAAGAATGTCGTTTCTAAAAGATTATATGGCCAACAAGAACATCGGCAACAAGGGGCTCTCTGCGATTCAACAAGGGATATACCTGTGTACCAATTGTGACCGGTGCACCGTTGTTTGCCCGGCCGGTATTAATTTGCGTGACATGTGGTTTGCCGCCAGAGAAGAACTGATTCAACGTGAACGTTCTGTCCCCCTGATATTAACGCCATTTTCCTATTTCCGGGGATTTAATCAGCAGGAACTTGATCCGGATCAGTATGACAAACCGATCATTAAGGCTCAAAAAAGCATAACGGATCAGTTTAGACTGCTTAAAGATACTGAAGAAATTATCCCGTTGACACCTTCAAACAGGGAATTCAAAAAAACAGCCGGTCTATCTGTCCGGGCTGAGACCTATTCCTATTGTTTTGCATGCGAAAACTGTTCGACGGTGTGCCCTGTGGTTGGCAATTATGAAAATCCACAAAAAACCCTTGACCTGCTGCCGCATCAAATCATGCGCTCCATGGGTTTGGGTCTCAAAGACCTGGCAATGGGTTCCAGAATGCTGTGGGATTGTTTGACCTGCTACCAGTGTCAGGAGCACTGCCCTCAGGGTGTAAAAGTGACGGATATACTTTATGAGCTCAAAAATGTGGCCGTGAATGAGGCATCAGCCAAAAAACATGTGTAATCGTTTTGCTGTTGGTTGTTGGCCATCAGTTTCAAGGATTCGAAATGTTAATAAATTTAAAGATTAATATTCATTCATTGACTGATTTGACTTTGTAAACCTTGCCTCCGGCGGCCCTTCCGGGGGACCAGATTTTAAAAATCTGGACAAATGGGTTTGGGATGCACCCATCGCACGCCCTGGCCATATCCGTTTGTCAAACTTTTCAAAAGTTTGGCCCCCGGCAGGGCCGCCGGAGGCCATGAGATTTTTTTAAAGAAAACAAACATTACGAGTCAAACAAACGTTAAGCGCTAATAGCATAACGGATGATGAACGCAATAAAAAATAGGACTGCAATGATGAAATTTACCTTATTTCTTGGATGTAACATTCCGGCCAGAGTTCAACAGTATGAACTCTCCGCAAGAGCCGTATCAGACAAACTCGGAATTGAGATTGTGGATAATCGTGAGTTTAAATGCTGCGGCAATCCGATCCGAAATATGGACAACAAGACATTTCTTCTGATGGCCGCCCGAAATCTTGCCCTGGCTGAATTACAGGATTTAAACATGCTGGTGCTTTGCAAGTGCTGTTTCGGCAGCCTGAAAAAAGCCGCCCATGTGATAAAACAAGACCCATTGATTCAAAAAGAAGTTAATGAGTTTCTGGCCAAAGAAGGGTTAAGATATTCGGGAACGACTCACATCAAGCATTTCCTTTCAGTTCTTTATCATGACATCGGCATCAACGTCCTTAAGGAAAAAATAACCCGCCCGTTTAAGGGGGTTAAAATTGCAACCCATTATGGATGTCATGCCTTGAGACCCAGTGATATCACTGAATTCGATAACCCGGTCGCTCCTGTTATATTTGACGAACTCGTGGCTGCAACGGGTGCCGAAAGCATCGACTGGCCATTGAAGCTTGAATGCTGCGGCGCTCCCATGCTGGGTGTCAATGACAGTCTTTCCATGGATTTAACTGAAAAAAAACTGACGGACGGCATTCGGGCAGGCGCTGATTTTCTGTGTGTCGCTTGTCCGTATTGTCAGATGCAATTTGACAAGGTTCAGCACATGATATCGTCTCTTCGCAACATGAACGACCGCCTTTTGAGCATCGTATTTCCCCAACTTATAGGACTTGCTATGGGGATTTCCGGCAAAGCCTTGGGGATGAATCTGAATATGCTTGATATCAGCCGTATTGAATCTTTTTTAGCGTAGGAGAAAAACATGTCTCAAAAAAAAATTGGCGCTATCATGGTTATTGGTGGCGGTATTGCCGGCATGCAGTCGGCACTCGATGCCGCTGATTCCGGTTATTATGTCTATCTTGTGGAAAGATCTTCGTCCATCGGCGGGGTGATGTCACAACTCGACAAAACATTTCCCACCAATGATTGTGCCATGTGAGTCATCTCACCCAAACTGGTCGAGGTCGGCCGACACAACAATATTGAGCTACTGACGCTATCGGAAGTTAAAGCCATAACCGGTGAAGCAGGAAACTTTGAGGTATCGCTTACACAATACCCGCGTTATGTAGATACTGCAAAATGCATTGCCTGCGGGCTCTGTTCGGAGAAGTGCCCAAAAAAAGTGGTCAATGATTACGATGGGGCTTTAAGCAATCGCAAGGCCATTTATGTCAAATATGAACAGGCAGTGCCATTGAAATACGCCATTGATCCTGATCATTGCATTTACTTAACCAAAGGGAAATGCAGAACCTGTGAAAAAGTATGCCCTGCCGGAGCCGTCAATTTTAATGATCAACACATGGATATCACCCTTAACGTGGGTGCGATCATTTTATCCAGCGGCTGCGAACCCTATAATCCAGGCACCCATGATGTCTATGGTTACACCAAATCTGAAAATATCGTCACAGCTCTGGAATTTGAAAGAATTCTCTCGTCTTCCGGCCCTTTTGGCGGACATCTGGTTCGTCCGTCAGACAACAGGGAACCCAAAAAGATCGCATGGCTTCAATGTATTGGATCCAGGGATGTCCATATCGGGGCCAACGGATACTGTTCGTCTGTCTGCTGCACCTATGCGATTAAAGAGGCCATGCTGTCCAAGGAACACAGTAAGGAACCGTTGGATACAGCCATTTTTTATATGGATATCCGCACCCATGGAAAAGACTTTGAAAGATACTACAACCGGGCCAAGGATGAATTCGGTGTCCGTTTTGTCAAATCCAAAATCACTCATATTTTACCGACCGAAGATGGCAATCAGCTCATCCGCTACCTTGACGAATCCGGCAGGCGGGTCGAAGAAGCCTTCGATATTGTCGTGCTCTCGGTAGGTCTGGGGACAAGCAAGTCCGCAGGTTTGCTTGCAAATGTTAGTGACATTCGACGGGATCAATATGGTTTTGTTACAACCAGCAGTTTTGAACCCGTCAAGACGTCCCGGCCTGGTATTTATGTATGCGGTGCCTTTGAGGCGCCGAAAGACATTCCTACTTCAGTTATTGAAGCAAGCGCATCCGCTGGTATGGCCGGAAGCGGCCTGTCCGAGTCGCGCTGGACACTGACCAAGCAAAAAGAAATCCCCAAAGAGACGGATATCGGTGGCGAACGCCCAAGAATCGGTGTTTTTATATGCTGCTGCGGAACGAATATTGCCGGTGTTGTCGATGTTCCTGCAATCGTTGAATATGCGGGCACCTTAAAATATGTCGAATACACTGAAAAAAACCTGTTCAGTTGTTCACAGGACACTCAAGACAACATCGCTAAAATTATCAAAGAAAAGCAATTGAATCGGGTGATGGTGGCTGCCTGTACCCCCAGAAGTCATGAGCCGCTTTTCCAGGAGACTCTTACAAATGCAAACTTGAACAAGTATGTTTTTGAAATGGCCAATATCAGAAACCAGTGTTCGTGGGTCCATAAGAGCGACCCTCTGATGGCGACGGAAAAAGTCAAAGACCTTGTCAGGATGGCCGTTGCAAAGGTTGCCCTGATGGAGCCCTTAAGGGAGGCTGAACTCCAGATCAATCAGTCAGCCCTTGTCATCGGTGGGGGTATTGCCGGAATTGCAGCTGCAAAAACCCTGTCTGAGCAAGGGTATCACGCCTATTTGATTGATAAAAGTGATCGTTTGGGTGGTTCTGCTTTACAGATCCATGAAACCTGGCAGGGAGAAAATGTTTTACAGAATTTAAACCAATGGATTGCCGCTATCAAGGCGGATAAGAACATAGACATTTTTACAAACGCTAAAATCACCCACGCAGAAGGTTTTGTGGGAAACTTTAAAACAACCATTTCGATGGGGGATCAGACAAAAGAACTGCTCCATGGCGTTACCATTATTGCATCAGGCGCGCAGGAATTAAAGCCGGATCAGTATTTTTACGGCCATGACAAACGGGTGCTGACAGGTCTTGAACTCGATTGCCAACTGATTGAAAACGATCCTGTTCTATTGAACACGAATACCACTCTTTTTGTTCAATGCGTGGGCTCCAGGATTTCCGAGCGGCCTTATTGCTCCAAGGTCTGTTGTACGCATTCCATTAAAAACGCCTTACAGCTTAAAAAGCTTAAACCCGAAATGGATGTGTATATCCTTTACCGGGATATGCGCTCATATGGGTTACGCGAAGATCTGTATCGGAAAGCCAGAGAAAAAGGAATTGTTTTTATTCGCTATAATGCGGATCAAGGTTTGGAAGTCTGCCTTGATGGACATGATCTGAACGTCAGGTTTTCAGATACGGTCATCCGCCGCAAAATGGAAATCACTCCGGATCTCGTCGTACTGGCAACAGCCATCATCCCGCCCAAAGAAAATCCTTTGGCGCAGCAATACAAAGTCGCCTTGAATGACGATGGTTTTTTCATGGAGGCCCATGCCAAACTAAGGCCCGTTGACTGTGCAACGGACGGCGTCTTTATCTGCGGTCTGGCTCACGCCCCGAAACCGATTGACGAATCCATCTCCCAGGCAGTGGCCGCAGCCACCCGGGCAGTCACCCTGCTTGCCCGTAAAACCATTCAAACCAGCGGAAACATAGCGGAAGTCATGCCTTCGGTATGCAGCAGTTGCGGGGTCTGCACCTCGATTTGCCCGTATTCGGCTCCCTCGTTTATCGATCAGACCGCCAGGTTTAACTCCGGCAGAGCTCAGATCAATCCGGTGCTTTGCAAAGGATGCGGATTGTGCGTGGCATCGTGTCGATCAGGCGCTATTAAGCTAAAAGGATTTGACAATGATCAGATCTTCGCGCAGATATTTGCACTTAATGCTGAATAAGGATGGTTCATTATGTTATTTCAGCACCATGTAAAACAGAGGTTTCCCGGATAACAAGGCAGAAGGACTTTTGCTTTTTCCTTAAGCCTCGTGGACCCGTGGAGTCGTCAAACAAGAAGATTGTCAATGAGAGATTTTGATACATAACCCATTGACATACCATCGGATTTTCGGCTATAGACAAGTGTTCAAAAATAACCGGCAATTGAATTTGGAGTGGATTTCATCGCCTCACGTCATCTCATTCATCCTGACCACAACGTCCGTCGGATCTTCTTCAGATTCGTCGTATTATCTTTTGTTTTCATCGGCTTGTTCCCGCCGTCAACGTCTTTTACGTCGGAGACGCCCTATTTTCTAAGCCTTGAGGGCCCCTGGAAAATACATCTGGGCGACGATCCGTCGTTTGCGGACCCGAAAACCGACGACAGGGCCTGGGATAGCGTGGGCATGCCCGGCAGTCTTTCCCGCTATGTCCTGGACAGAAAAGCTGCCGCCATCGGGTTTGTCTGGCTTCGGAAAACCCTGGTGATTCCTGAGGCCGCGGCGGGGAAGAGGCTGGGCGTGGGTCTTGGGCGGATCGCCCAGGTGGACGAGGCCTATTTCAACGGCGAGAAAATCGGCAGCGAAGGGCGGTTTCCACCGACCGAACGGACCTGCTGGAACACCCCAAGGTACTACGCCGTTCCCGAACGGCTGGTCAGGGCCGGTGGTGAAAACGTCATTGCGATCAAGGTCTGGATTCACACCTACGGCCACATTTCCGGCCATCTTTTCATCAGCGACGAAGACACCTGGAAAAACATGAAGGCGGACGGCCAGTTTGCCCACGTGATCATGAACTACGTGATCATCGCCATGGGTCTGCCCCTGGTGATCCTTTTCGGGCTTTTCTACATCCGAAGGCCCGGTGAGACCGAGTACCTGTTCTATTCTCTCCAGCTGGTCTGCGGATTTTTCATCATTTTCGACCTGTGCAGTCTCTGGCGTTTTCCAGGCGGCATCACCATGATTTTCAGGTTCGTGGCCTTTTCCTGGATCGCCATCAACGTGGTGCACCCGATGTTTCTCCACCGCCTCTACGGCCTGCATCGTCCGAACGTGGAAAAAGGGTTAACCCTTTACCTTCTTGTCTCCATCGTTTTGCTATGGATCGCACAACCGGAGGATTTCAGGATTTACGGCCTTCTGGTGGTGTTTATTTCAGGGTCCATCGGTTTCTACAACCTCTCCTGTCATTTCTCGGCCCTTTACCTGAACAGGCCCTATGCCCGGATTTTTTCATTGTTCGGCCTTACGGTGGTGGCCGGGGCCATCCACGACGGGGTGAATTACATGACCAAACTTTTGAGCATACGTCCCGTTATTTTCGGTTACTCGTTTGACCGGATGATATTCCCGTACACGGCGGCGGCTCTTTTTATCGGAACGGCCCTGATCCTGGTCCACCGTTTTATCGAGGTGTTAAATGCCAACGAGGATCTGAACGAAAATCTGGAGCGGAAGGTGGAGGACCGGACACGGTCCCTGATCCTCCTTACCGAAGAGCTTGAAAGCAAGAACATCCGGCTGAAAGAGCTGGTGATCCGGGACGGTCTGACCGGTCTGTACAACCACCGGGCCTTATTCGACCGGCTGGATGAAATTTTCATGACATGCCGGAAAAACCACATGCCCCTGGCCGTGGTGATGATCGACGTGGATGACTTCAAGGGCTTCAACGACCGTTTCGGCCATCAGGTGGGGGACCGGGTCCTGACCGCCGTGGCCGACATCCTCAAGACCTGTATCCGAGAATACAACATCGCCGACAAATTTCTGAACAACCGTATGGCGGACAACAGGGATTACGATCTGGCCGGGCGCTACGGAGGCGATGAGTTCGTGGTGGTCCTGCCCCAGTGTAACGAAGCTCTGGCCGTTCAGGTCACCGAAAGGATCTGTTCGGAAGTCCGCAACATCCGCATGGACGGTTGCCAGGACCTGAGGGTCAGCGGCAGCTTCGGTGTGGCGGTTCTCGATCCCGGCGTCCGCTGCCCCAACAGCGAAAAGCTTGTCACCCTTGCGGACCTGGCCCTGTACAAATCCAAATCCCAGGGAAAAAACCGGGTTTGCTGTAAAGTCTACGAAGATCGCTGAGATGATTTTTGATGGAAAGGGGCATGGGCCGCTTTCGTGACACAAGCCGACCTGAATGATAGCCTGAAAAGGAGCCGGGTTTTTACGAACAAAACCCGGCGAGATGCTTTGATCGTTATTTTTTGATGGGAAATTTCACATCCAGAATCTTGTTCCAGGCGCTGACCTTGTCCTTGGTTTTTTCCATCAGGGGTTTGATGTCGCCGTCGATGCGCACCGACACGATTTTATCGCCCTGAACGATGCTGTTCACCACGGCCATATCCTCTTTTCCCCACACCGTTCCGAACACCGTGTGTTTTCCGTTGAGCCAGGGTGTGGGCACATGGGTAATGAAAAACTGGCTGCCGTTGGTGCCTGGTCCTGCGTTGGCCATGGACAGGATGCCGGGTTTGTCGTGGATCAGGCTGGGCACGCATTCATCGGCGAACTGATATCCCGGTCCTCCGGTGCCGTTGCCTGCGGGATCACCGCCCTGGATCATGAAACTGGCGATGACCCGGTGAAAGCTGAGGTTGTTGTAATACCCGCGTTTGGCCAGATTCACGAAATTTGCCACGGTGTAAGGCGTTTCCTTGTCGTAAAGTTTTAGCCGGATCACGCCTTTGGAGGTGGTCATGATGGCGGTGAGGCCCTTGTCAGCTTTGACTTCAGCTTTGGAAAAGGCCGGGGCCGCAAGGAAAAAAAAGGCCGCGACAAGAACGACGACAGAGGCGATAGAATGTTTCCGCATGGTTTCTCCTTTGTGGATGCTGGTTAAGATGTTTGTCACAGATCGTTACGGATCACGCTCGGTCAAAAGTGATTGAAAACCTATATCAGCGCTTTTAAAAATTCAAATAAAAACTTGACAGGGCGGACGTTAGAGGCGCATTTACAGGCGTGATTCCATCTTTATCTCACACTCACGTCAAACAAGGACTTGCCCCATGGACGACATCTTCATCAAGGACCAGGTCATACGCTTTTCGGAAACGGACAACAACGGACACTTCAAGGTGGTCAGCATGTTCGACTGCTTCCAGGATGTGGGCAGCGAACACGCGGCGCTGATGAAGATCTCGGGCCGGGACCTCATGGAACAGAACTACACCTGGGTCATGCTGAAGTACAATGTGCGGATCGAAAGACTGCCGGTGTGGCGGGAGGCGGTGACGGTGAAAACCTGGCGTTTCCCCCACAAAAACCTTTACGAACTTCGGGAATTCGACATCCTGGACCGGGCGGGCAACGTGATCATCCGGGCGTTGAGTTGCTGGGTGATGGTGAACTACACCAGCAGGAAACCGGTTCGCCTGGACCGGTTCCTGCCGGCGGGACTGATGACCGCCCGTCATCCGGTGGATGACGATTTTTCAAGGCTCGATGCCCTGTCCGAGATGGACCGTGAACTTCCGTTCAGGGTGAGAATGCAGGACATCGACTACAACAACCATGTGAACAACTCCGTGTACGTGGGCTGGGCCGTGGAAGCGGTGCCCGAGGACGTCCACCGGGATTTCCGGCTGGTTCAGGTGGAAAGCACGTATCTCAACGAAATCGCCTACGGACATATGATCTCATCCCGGATAAAAGCCGACGGCCACAACGGGGACGCGGTGTTTTACCACAGCATCGCCTGCGCCGACACCGGCACGGAACTGACGAGGCTGAAGACGGTGTGGCGGAAATAAGGATCGGATCATGTTCGGTTTTGGAGATCCCAGCCCGCGACAGGGTGTCAGGGCAATCACAAGTAGCATTTGCTTTGAACATTCTTTGATTCCATGTTCCATTAATGATCGGACGATTAAAGTCATACGCCAGAAGTTTTTAACGTCCAACGCTCAACGTCAAACGTCCAACATCCAATGGTTGTACAGCCGAGGGTGACGTTCAAAGAGAGGGACTCTCTTGCCCTATACCGTTAAATATGAGTCATTTAACGTTTCATGGGTATCCAATGTCAGTACGGCTGAAAGGTATGCCCATGAGAAAGATTCGTTCCGCTATTCGAAGTTGAGCGTTGGACGTTGGGTGTTGGACGTTATAGCGTTCATTCATGATTAAACACGCAGAGTATAAACGGTTTTACATGCGATTGCCCTGGACAGGGTATTGTATGATGGCGGCCTGATAAATATCCTTTATAAAAAGCAGGGGATTTCCGATATATTTGAAATGAAAGGCAGGGTTCATTCGAAGTCTTTTCACGGGCATGGAACCCGCACCGCACGCCATCAGAATACGACATAAAGGATCATCCTTATGAAACAACCAGGGTTACTGATTCTCATCATGATGGGGATTTTGGCCTGCGCTCCGATGGCGCACGCTGGTTCGGTTGAAATCGTCACGTTCAGCTACCCGCCCTATATGAACGACTCCGGCGAAGGGCTGATGAAAGAAATCTTCGACGCCGCGATAAAAAACAGCGGGTTATCTTACACGTTCAAGGTCTTCCCCAGGAAACGGGCCATCATTCTTTTCAATCAGCCGGAAATCCAGGGGCTTTTTCTCGGCGAGAGAACCTATTTTCCGAATATGACGGGCCTTGACGCCAAAACCCTTCTGACCTTCAAAACCGTTTTTGTGTACCTGAAAAACCGCTATCCGCACCTGAGGTATTCCGGTCTTTCCGATCTGAAGGGCAAACGGGTGGGGGTTTCCCTGGGCAGCGTTCTGACGCCTGTTTTTCAAAAGCACGGCATGGTGGTTGACGAGGCCCTGCTTGAAAACAACATCACGAAACTGAAAACAGGGCGGATCGATTTCTGGCATACGGTGGACACCTCGGCCCAGAGGCTGATCGCACGGAAATTCCCGGATCAGGCGAAGGATTTCGGTGTCATACCCGATGTGACCCACACGGTGGATCTGATTGTGAAAAAGGGAAGCCGGTCAGAACCCGATTTCAGAATGTTCGCCAAACGGTTCGACACCCTGGTGAAAAATGACGGGCTCCGAAATATCGTCAAAGATTTTCTTGAAAAAAATCCGCTCTAAACCCATTTCCCTTATTCACGCTCGGCGGTTCTCTTCAGGCGCAGCCTGTGGACGGTCCTTCGGATAAGCCCTGAAAGAAGCAGCACCGAAACCACCCCCAGCACAGCCACGGTGACCCTCGTGCCGCTGTTGCCGAACCGGGGGAGAATTACTTTAGGGAGAAGCCACAGATAGCAGACGGAATGAAGGGTCCCGATGATGACGATCCGCCAGATGTTTTTCATGAACCTGTTTTTTTCCGGTTTTTGATTTTGGATCTGTAACCGGAAAGGCTGTAAGCCGCAAGCAGCAGGATGGCCGTGCTCGCCGGGGTGAAGGTGCAAAGGGATTTGAATCCCATGATGTTGGGCTTGCTGGCTCCTGCATAGGGAACAAGGGTCAGGGCCGCGGCCACGACAAGGGCGATGGCAAGGATGAGAAGAAGGCGGACCAGGATGTCTTTGTTCATGAGCGTCACTGCCCTTTCGTAAGGGAGATGAGGATGCGGCCCTGGTCCACGGTGACCGGATAGGTCGTCAGGGGTTTTTTCGCCGGCCCTGAAACCACCTCGCCTTTGTAATTGAAAACCGATCCCATGACACTGCAACAGGTGATGCGGTCCTTGTCCACAGTCGGATCGATTCGCCGTCCGCCAATGTGGGTGCATTTGTTTTTCACCGCGTAGAACGCGCCGTCAAGACCCTGGAACAAGAGAATCCGGTCTGGAAGGCCTTTGCCCTCCAGGCGCACGGCTCCGCCGGGTTTCAGTATTTCTTTGGCCCGGTTGAGTCCCACACTGATGTGATCGCCGTTGTTGACCCAGCATCCCTCGTCTTTGGGGGCCTGGGTGCTGCATATGCCAAGAATCTGTTTCAGAAGTTTCATTGCCCGCTCCTTTTCTATTTGGACATCAGATCGGTCACCGCCTGCTCAAGGCCGTCCAGGCTCAGTTCATACATGGGAAAGATGCTCCGGATCATCTGGATGGTCTGGGTGTAATGCCAGATGTGGGACGGCACCGGATTCAGCCACACCGAATGCTTGAAGGTGTCGGCCATGAAACGCAGACGGTCGATGCTGGCTTTGCCGCTCCGTTCCTGGACATAGATGGAACCGTCTCTGGCCATCAGTTCGTAAGGGGCCATGCTGGCGTCGCCCACGAAAATCAGCCGTGTTTCCGGGTCTCTCTTGATCAGGGTGTCGACCCGCACGGGCTTCCTGTACCTGGAAGCGTCTTCCCACAGAGTGTCGTACACCGTGTTGTGGAAAAAATACGTCTTCACGTCCTTGAACTGGGCTCTGGCGTAATCGAAAAGGGTCTGGACCACGGCCACGTAAGGGTCCATGGACCAGCCGCCGTTGTCGATGCAGAGAATTACCTTGAGCCGGTCCTTGAGGCTGGCTTCGAAAACGATTTCGATTTCACCGGCGTTCTTCATGGTCTGGTAAATGCTCTCGTCCACGTTGATGCGGTCCTTGGGGCCTGATGGCACCAGATTCCTCAGACGTTTCAGGGCTTCGCCCACCATGCTCTGGGTGAGGGGGCCTTCGCCGGAATAATCCTTGTACCTTCGCTCGCCCGCCACTTTCACGGCGGACTTGCTCCGGGATTCGCCGCCCACCCGCATGCCGCCGGGGTGCCGGCCGGAATGACCCACCGGGGACGTGCCGCCGGTGCCGATCCACTTGTCGCCTCCGTCGTGGCGCTCAGTCTGGTCTTTCAGCCGCTCCTTGAAGTACTCGATCAGTTCTTCCGGGGTGAGTTTGCTGATCTCCTTCTCGTCAAGACCCAGGGCGTCCGCCATCTGTTTGGGATCTTTCAGCCATTCGTCCAGCATGGCCCGGGCCACCTCGTCCAGTTCCAGGCCTTCCACGGACGGCAGCTCCACACCCTTGAAATGGTAGGCGAACACCTGGTCGTAAAGATCGAAATACCGTTCGCTTTTCACCAGAATGGCCCGGGCCGCCGTGTAGAAATCATCGATGGAATTCACAAGGCCGGAATTCAGGGCTTTCTGAAGGGTGAGGAACGAGGTGGGGCTGACGGGCAGACCCACTTCTTTCAATTTGTAAAAAAAAGGGATGAACATCCTTGTCCTTCCTTTGAAATTAGATCAGACGCCTGCGTGTGAGCTGCTGCTGGGCCCGTGCGTAATCCGGGCTTTTCTTGAACAGCACCCCTAAAAAAGGAACCTCGCCTTTGATCAGCTGACGTCCGGTGAAATCCGGGTCTTCATTGAGGGCCCTGATCCAGTTGATCAGTTCACGGGTGGCCGGTTTCTTTTCAATGCCGTCCAGTTCCCGGAGCTTGTAAAATGTCCCGATGGCGTTTTCCGCAAGCTGGCTGGAAATCTCGGGGAAGTGCACATGAATCACTTTCCTCATCATCTTGGGATCGGGAAAGGCGATGTGATGGAAATTGCAGCGCCCCAGGAACGGATCGGACAGGTCTTTTTTGGCGTTGGACGTGATGAGGATCACGGGCCGGGTTTTCGCCGTCACGGTCTTGTCGATTTCGATGATGTCGAACTGCATCTGGTCGAGAACATCCAGCATGTCGTCCTGGAAATCGGTGTCGGCCTTGTCGATCTCGTCGATGAGCAGAACGGTGCGCCGGTCGGCGGTGAAGGACTGACCGATTTTTCCCATTTTGATGTACTCTTCGATGTTGCTCACATCCCGTTTGGAATCCCCGAACCGGCTGTCGTTGAGCCGGGTCAGGGTGTCGTACTGGTACAAGGCGTCGATGAGTTTCATGCTGGATTTCACGTTGAGCACGATGAGCGGCATGGACAGGCTTTCAGCAATGGCGTAAGCCAGCTGGGTCTTGCCTGTTCCGGGCTCACCTTTCAGAAGAAGGGGCATTTCAAGGGCGATGGAGATGTTGACGATTTTGGCCAGCTCGTCGTCGAGAATGTACTTCTTCGCACCGGTAAATGTGGCGTGGATGGTACTGTCGGACATGGGCACCTCGTTTTAAGGGTTACGCGCCGGTTTCAAAAATGAAACGCCGCGGGGTTTAAAAAGGTTGTCATCCATTCCTTCCGGATGGAGAAGGGTTGAACGTCGAACATTGATGGCGTCGTAAAAAGTCCCATATGCGGCGTTATAGTGTTTGGCCAGACAC
>DYJE01000071.1 GCA_020723285.1 Desulforapulum autotrophicum
AGATATTCCCGCCAAAAAAGCAGGGCGCACAGCAGTCAGGCAAAAAAAAACCGGCCGGGAATTAGCACCCCCGTCCGATTCCTGTCCAGGACTTGTGGCCCTGCTTTCAGTCTGACATGCTAAACTTAAAAAAATTATACAAGAAAATTACTTAATGTCAAGATAATTAAAATAATTGGCAGCAAACTCCCGGGGCTCCAATTAACCCCTTCCTAAATTGATCGGTTCAAATTGAGCAGTTAGTCAATCAACACTTTCATGTTTTCAGCAAGATCATTTATAGGGAAAGGCCTTCGAAAATAGCCCCTCGGAGATTAAGAAGCAGCCAAACGGTATCACCAGGGACAATCACCTGATGAAAAAGCCAGACTACCCATGATCAACGCATACTTCACCTTTGGCTTTCGCCATGAGTACCGGACCTCGTAAAAGAATGCCTGCTCAGTTTAACTCCCCAAGACCCTTAGCCCCAAGCAAACTGGGGCGGGGCACCGCTTTTGGCCCACAAGGCGGGAAACTGCAGCTGCTCCATGGCGGCCGCGGCCACCTTGAGGATGGTCTGGCCGGCATGCCGGACAATCTTGGCCGCCACGTCAAGGAGCCGGCGCCGCAGGGTGGTGGCATAGGCCTCCACCGGAATCACGTCCCCGCTGACATCCTTCTTGAAGCACTCAAAGAGAAAAAAGGCCACCAGCATAGTGTAATAAAGGGCCGCATTGGGCGCAAACCGCAAAAACGGCAGTTCTTCAAAGCCGAAGTCCTTCAAACCGCGATGCACCAGTTCATCCGCCCCGCGGCCATGGTAGCCGGCAATGAGGCCCTCCGCCTCCATATAATGCTTCTGTCCCATCGCAGTCAGGCGTTGATCAATGGCCTGCCCCATTCCCAGGTTGGTATAGAAGATGGACAAGGGCCGCACATAAGAAAGCAGCCGTTGCCGGTTTTCGGTCACCGGCCGACAAAGAACGGCCCGGCGAAACGTCTTCCAAGCACGCCGTCTGTCACCCAGTTCCAGATAATCCCAGACCTGTTGCCGGTGCCGATATTGCCGCCACTGGCCGGTCTCGGCGTTCTCCGCCAGGGCCTGCAGTTCTTCATAGACGCGCCCCCCACAGATATACCCGATCTTCAACTCTTCAAAGCCCCGAAACAACTCCTGGTCAAAAAAACCGGCGTCCAGCCGGATGATGATGGGCACTTCTTCACCATAGTGTTTGCGGATGAACTTGACGATATGTGTGACCATTTTGAGGGCGGTGTCCCCGTCGTTGCTGTGCTTGCTGCCGCCCCGGAAAACGGCGTCGATAATCAGGCCTTCCCAGGTCATTTGCAGGGGTTGAAAGCCCTTTACCTTTTTATATGTCGGCTCCACCCCGTGGCGCTTTTGGGCCTCATCGTTATCCATCACCATGGTGTCCATTCCCAGGACCACCACCTTGGGCCTCCGAATTTTAAGCCGCCACAAGAACAAATGCTTCAGTAAGGTGCGGAACAACCAGATACGGACCCAGGAGAAGGCGCCCAAAAATCTTTTGACTGCATGGGAAGAGAGCAGCCGTTCCGGAGCCGTCTCAATGACGGCCGCGTATCCCTCATCCTTTTTCAGGGCATCGAAGTAAACCAGGTGACGGCTGGTGCCATCCACCAAAAAGCAAAACAACTGCTTGAAGACCTCCGACACCGGCTGGCCCTTGGCGCTTTTGCGGATGGAGCCGAAAAGGCGTTCCAAGACCGGATAAACGGCGATGTTGCGAAGATAGCGGACAAAAAGGGCCAGCCCGCCTCTGGAGGTCAAGGTGTCAGAGGTTGCTTCAACTCTATCAATAACGTGACCTTTTTTATTTCTAACAGCCATAGTAGCGCTTGTGACCATCTCCCACCCATTGGGCTTGGCTGAGCAAAGTTTGCATAACTATTTGCTCTTTAATATTAATATGTTATATTATTTTATAATAATTTACAAGTAATGAATCGATCGTTTTAGG
>DYJE01000072.1 GCA_020723285.1 Desulforapulum autotrophicum
AAGACTTTTTCTTGCTCTTGCGGCCAAAACGGGCGTCCGGGTCCGGGGAGTGCCGATCGACATAATGGTCGTCATCGTCGCCGTCCCCCTTACCCTTATGTTCCTTTTTCAAGCGGAACAGGTCCACCCGGGCGGCGATATGCGTGGAGTCGATAATGTGAAGGCGGTCGGTAATGAAGCCCCGGCTCCGGGCTTGCTCCACCACCTGATTGAACAGCGTCTCAAAGCCTTCCGCCCCCAAGCGGGCCCGGAAGCGGCACAGAGTAGAGAAATCAGGGGGCAACTCCTCGACGCTCAGGCCCAGGAACCACTTGTAGGCCAGGTTAAAGGCGGCCTGTTCTTCCATCTGGCGATCCGACAAATCATAGAGAAACTGCAAAAACACCATCTTGAACATCAATACCGGGTCCCAGGGGTCTCGTCCCCAATCGACATAGAAGTCTTTGCAGTGCTCCGCGACAAAGCGAAAGTCCACCACTTGGGCCAGGTCTTTCAGAAAGTGGGGCCTTTGGGACAAAATCTGCTCATAAAGAAAATTGCCGAAGAAGGAACCGTTGGCTTTGCCCCGTTTAGTCATGGTTGCCTCTAAATATTATTAACCATAGATTACAATTAGTTATGCTATTTGGCAACCAGTTTATGAATTAATTTTAAGCAAAATTTGCGATGTATTTTGCAACAGTCTCAGCTTGAGACTGTTGAATAAAGTAAAAGTTACTTGTGGCCCCTTTGGGGCGGTTAACGGTACAGAGCAGTATGATTAACGCTCAAGAACACTGTAAAATTTGTCCATCCGCGGTTGCGGTTACTCCCTGTGACCCCCAATGTTCAGATATGCACTATTTTTTTAAAACATTTACGCCGCTTACGCGGGTTGTGGAACGGTTCCACCTGCCAGCGTGAGTTTGACCAGGCGCTTGAGGTTAAGCACGATGGCCGTCATGAAAGACTGGATGCTGACCTTGGCTAAACCCCAATAACGAGCTTTGTCTAAACCATGGCAATTCTTGCCTTCGGAGAATTTTCTTTCGATTTTCGGCCGTTCCCGGCGGGAGTTACGCGGGCGTCCCGGTCGCGGCTGACGGCGAATGATGCCGGAGACCACTCCCACCGCTGCCAGGTGAGTATGGTTGGCCTCGCTGTCATAGGCCTTATCACCCGTGGCTTCTCCCGCGCGGCCATCGATCAGGACGGGAAGTTGCGTGCCGTCGTGCACATTGCCCGGAGTGGTTCTGACCCGGACAATAAACTCCGAATCGGCATCCTCTACCTTATGGGCCTTATAGCCATAGAAAGACTTTTTCTTGCTCTTGCGGCCAAAACGGGCGTCCGGGTCCGGGGAGTGCCGGTCGACATAATGATCGTCATCGTCGCCGCCACCCTTGCCCTTGTGCTCCTTTTTCAAGCGAAACAGGTCCACCCGGGCACTGATGTGAGTGGAGTCGATGATGTGGAGACGGTCGGTGATGAAGCCCCGGCTCCTGGCTTGCTCCACCACCTGACTAAACAGTGTCTCAAAGCCATCCGCTCCCAGCCGGGCCCGGAAGCGGCAGAGGGAAGAGAAATCGGGAGGCGCTTCCTCGGCGCTCAGCCCCAGGAACCATTTGTAGACCAGGTTAAAGGCCGCCTGTTCCTCCATCTCGCGATCCGACAAACCATAGAGAAACTGCAACAACACCATTTTGAACATCAGCACCGGGTCCCAGGGGTCTCGTCCCCAATCAACATAGAAGTCCTTGCAGTGCTCGGCGACAAAGCGAAAATCCACAGCCTGGGCCAAGTCTTTCAGGAAATGGGGTCTTTGGGACAAAACCTGCTCATAAAGAAAATTGCCGAAGAAAGAACCGTTGGCTGAGCCCTTTTTGGTCATGGTCGCCTCTAAATATTATTTACTAAATAATACAATAAGTTAGGTGAATATGGCAACCATTTTCCGAATAACTTTAAGCAAAAATTACGATCCATTTTGCAACAGTCTCA
>DYJE01000018.1 GCA_020723285.1 Desulforapulum autotrophicum
CCGTTCAGCAGTCGTTGCCGCTTCCCAGCGCCCGGCCCCCTGAATTCTGGCGTTCGCAATACAAAAAAATATGATAAATTTAAAATATAAAAAATGTGATGTTTCTATAAATGGAGATTATTATCAAATCTCGTTTGATGATGATCCTCCTGAGCCAGAAAATTATGATGATATTGATGAAGTAATAAATTCAATAGGGCCATATTTTCTTGTTCAGTTTAATTTCGAGTTTCCAGGGAAAGAGTGTTACATTGAAAGCAATAATGAAGAGCTGAGAGGGCATTATATTGTAAATCAAGTGGTTATAGACTCTCGTACATTTACAATCAAATATGGTACTAATGACAGCTTTGTAGTAAATATTGAGTTCGATGCTACGGATGAAGAACAAAAAAAACTCAAAAATGCATCAAAAGATATGTTTCGAAATGTGCTCCATATTAATGAATGATCAATTGCGAACAATTTATTCCAGTGGGACCGGGCGGGGGCTCAGTATTTTGGACCTGCGTTTCACTTGCAACCTTTTACTGTTCAGCTGGCGGCGTCGCTCCTACCGCCCGGCTCCCTGAATAATTCGTTCGCCCCATAACGTATGAAACAAAAATGGCCAAAATTTGACGACGCAGTTATTCAATTTCAGAATTTGCTTTCAAGACAGCAATGGCCAACTGAAATTCGATGGATTCCTTCGGGTGGCATATTATTTTGGCGCGGGAGAATGTATATCCGTGGAAAGTCTGAAAAAGCTGAAAACAAAGATATTTATAATGTTGGTGTAGGCCGAAACTTAGGAGTAGCATTGAATGGTATTTGTCATGATTCAGACGTGACTTGGGCTTATGTTTCATCGCCAATAAACAAAGATTCATCGGAAAGATTGTTGTATTCAGAATCTGATGTAAAGTTGAGCGTTTCAAAAGATTCATTAGACGGAACTTTAATCAATAATTCCCTGCAATGGTTTATATTGAAACTTGTGGGGAGAAAGTTGGGGAAAGCCCCCGGAAATAAAGATAATTAAGGGCGAACAAAAAATTCCAGTGGGACCGGGCGGGGGCTCAGTGTTTCGGACCTGCGTTTCACTTGCAACCTTTTACTGTTCAGCAGTCGGCGTCGCTCTTTGCCGCCCGGCTCCCTGAATTTGGCGTTCGGCTTTATCACTATCCCCGAAATTTATTTGTTGGAGTGTTTGACAACGTTTTAAAACGTTGGTATTATGTCCAACATGAAAGACATTCAACTCATTTCTACACGTATTATCTATTCTGAATTGGCATTTGCGGAGTTGGTATTGTGGCGGCTTCCAAAACAACTGCATGGGTCTCTACATTATTTCAAGTACAGGCTTGCGTATGTCGCATGTGGCGAATGCGTTTTACGCTATGATAATGAGACCGGAAAAGGCGATCACCGGCATTATTGTGGAAAAGAAAGTGCTTATAAGTTTACGACACCGGAGCAATTGGTCGTAGATTTCCAGAAAGATATCGAGAGGTGGAACTATGAAAACCGTAATTCTTGATGTACGAGATCCTGCCGACTCAATGGCAGATTTTACACATGCCTGGAATACAGGAAAACCCCAAAAGTCTGCACACATCTCCTTTGCATCTCCTGAATTGCTTTGGCGGGTATTAACAGAAAGACGGTGGGAATTGCTTAAGGTTCTCTGCGGAGCAGGCCCTGTATCAATTCGAGAAGCAGCGCGTCGTGTTGGACGTGATGTAAAGGCTGTCCACGGGGATGTAACAGCACTTCTAAATGCTGGAATACTTGAGCGTACCGATAATAGACGCATCGTTTTCCCATTCGAAGCTGTTAAAGTCGAATTTCTTTTGCATGCGGCATAGCGAACTGCCGCACTAATCAGCGGCAGCTTGTCACCCCGTGCCGGCGTACACAAAAAAATGCACGGGGGCGCAAACAGCTGTGTCTCGTGATATTGGCGTTATATGTAAAAAGCTTTCACATCTCCCGAAAAATGTGTATGTTATATATATATTATACACATGGAGGGTAAACAATGAGGACGAATGTAGTTGTAGATGATGAACTGATGGCAATAGCACTTCAAGTATCAGGCCTCAAAACTAAAAAGGATGCCATAGAAGAAGGGTTAAAACTATTAGTACAAGTGAAGCGCCAGAAAGAAATCAAGCGGTTTCGAGGAAAATTGAAATGGTCTGGGAACCTTGATGAGATGAGGCTGGATAAATGATTCTCATAGATTCTTCAGTGTGGATTGACTACTTTAACGGTGTTCAAACACCCCATACTGACTGGCTTGATTCCTCGCTTGGGGAAAAACCAATAATCATTGGTGATCTTGTACTTACAGAGGTTCTTCAAGGTTTTAAGAGTGATAAGGACTTTAAGATTGCGAAAGATCTCCTTTTAAATATTCCATACATTGCAATGGGAGGTCAGCCATTATCTCTGCAGAGCGCCATAAACTACAGGTATTTGAGAAAAAAAGGGGTTACTGTAAGGAAAACAATTGATGTTATCATCGGAACTTTTTGCATCCAAAATCAGTTTGCGTTGTTGCATTGCGACCGTGATTTTGATCCTATGGTGAGTTATTTAGGCTTGGAGATAGTCGACATATAACGAATATGGATAGATCGTATGAGGAACGAACCACGATCTTATCCTGTGGTTGAACAAGCCCGGCAAATTTGATTCAAAGGTCAGAACCACGAAATCAACCCCGTGGCCTTTTCGAACCCTCGGATCGCGTGCTGCCGGGCAAGTTCATGCGCATCTGACATTTCGGTCTTTTCCCCAACCGGAACCGGCGTCAAGATGGTGTCCTTCACCATCCCCTTGGTCCGCAAAATCCTGTTTGACGAGGTGCTGACGGGTTTGACGGCCGACAGGCGTATAGAAAAAATCAGATCCTGAAACGACCCACCAGAAGGTTGAGCGTTTCAGCCATGTTCGACAGATCTTCGGAATGGGTTCTGACCCGGACGCTGTTTTCAGCCATTTCACTGATCTCGTGGGAAATCCGGGCCATATCCGAGGCGATTTCCCTGGACACACCGGCGCTCTGGGCCACATTGGAATTCACGTCGCTGATTCCCAAGGACGCCTGGGTCACGTTCCCACTGATTTCTTTGGTGGCCACAGCCTGCTCTTCGATGGAAGCGGCGATGGTGACCACGATTTCGTTGACGGTGTCCACCACCTGGGTGATGGCTTCGATTTCAGATATCGTGGACTCTGTGGAGCTCTGGATCGCCCCCACCCGCTTCTTGATCTCGAAGGTGGCGTCCGATGTCTGTCTGGCCAGTTCCTTGATTTCGTTGGCCACAACCGCAAATCCCTTGCCGGCTTCACCGGCCCGTGCCGCTTCAATGGTGGCGTTCAGGGCCAGAAGATTGACCTGTTCGGAAATTTCCGTAATGGTTTCGATGACTTTTTCAATTTCGCGGGCTGCGTCACCCAGTCCGTTGATCTGCTCGGTAGCCCTGCCCGCCTGAGCCACGGCCATGCTGGTCGTTTCCCTGGCTTTTTCAGCGTTCTTTGCAATATCGGTGATGGTGGATTCCATTTCCTCCGTGGCCGCCGCCACCATATTGATGTTTTCCGTGGAATGGCTGGTGGACTGTGCGATGGATTCCATGCTGATGCTCATTTCTTCCCCGGCGGCTGAAACGGTGGATGTCCGTGAGGATATCTGGACAGTTCCCTGGGACATCTGGGTCGATATGGAGGACAGGGTTCGGGAAGACCCGGTGAGCTGGGATGCGTTTTTGGACACTTCGGTGATGATGTCCTGGATTTTTCCGATGAAGGTGTTGAACCACAGGGCCAGCTCTCCCACCTCATCTTCACTGGAAACAGCCAGCCGTTTCGTCAGGTCTCCGTCACCTTCCGCCGCATCCTTTAAGCCGTTGACCACCTGATTGACCGGTTTCACCATGGAAACAGCGATGAAGTAGACCGTCAGGCCCACAACAACCACAATGAAAATCGTGATGAAGATGTTGATATTCCGGAGATTAGCAACCGGGGCCAGAATTTCGCTTGAATTGCCCACAACCACGACGATCCAGCCGGTTTTTTCAATTTTTTTGAAGGCGGCCTGTCTTTCGACGCCTTTGAATGTATAGCTGATGTGACCGCTTCCCGCTGCCATGATATCCCGGCCGAAGTCCAGATCTTTGGCATTGAGGTTTAAGATCAGTTTTTCGTCAGGATGAGCGATGATCCGTCCGTCATAATCGATGATATAACCGTAGCCCGCTTCGCCAATTTTCACCGAATCAATGTAAACCTTTGAAAAGCTTCCCAGATCCACCACTGAAAAAATCACCCCAAGAACCTGTCCATCAATTTTCAGGGGTCTGGAAAAACAGATGATTGGTTTCCCAGTACCTTTGCTGACAACCATTTCCGACAGGAAATCGTTTCCTTTCATGCTTTCCTTGAAATAGGCCCTGTCGGTGACATTGATTGTTCCGATGTGTGCGGGGTTTGCCGATGCCACGACCTGACCGCTTGAATCCGCGATGCATATGTTTTCGTAATAGGGATAAATCGATTTGATATGGCTGAAAAACGCCGAGATTTTTTCTCTGGAGGTGGCTGTGTCATCACCGTTTTTTAACGAATCAATGGCCATGCCGAGCATGCTCCAGCCCGCCAGATCCGTTTTCCGGTCCGTCAGCCAGGTTTCAAGGTTCAGAACGGTGTAGGACAGTGTATTGTTCAGCAGCACGACCAGCTCTTTCATCAGGGCGTTTTTCGACTTCTGGTAAGAAACCAGATTCGAGACAACCATCCCAACGATGACCAGGGTGATTGTGGGAACGAGAAATTTCATTTTCAAAGATTTTTTCATATGAGCATTTCCCCTTCAAAAGGTGATTTTATTACGTATTGACTGGATTGACAGTTTGGCTTTGTGAAAGGCTGATACAGGTGCTTATAGACAATTTATCGGTCTTTGATCACCAATGCTTGATCTATTTTTCGGCAATATCTTTAATTCATTCAGCAAAGAGCTTCCCTGATTTTGATGGCAAAATCGTTGAGGGAAAAGGGCTTATGAATGAAATGGACATCTTCTGAAAGGACTCCGTGATGCGTCATGAAATGGGCTGTATAGCCCGACATGAAAAGGTGTTTTATATTCGGGCACCGTGTGGTCAGTTTCTTTGAAAGATCGCTTCCCACCATTCCGGGCATCACCACATCGGTTACCAGAAGATGGATTTCGTCATTGAACCGGTCTGCGATTTCAAGGGCCTCTTTGGGTGAACCCGCCATGATCACCCGATAGCCCAGCTGCTCCAGCATCAGTTTCGCCATATCAAGGAGAAACGGCTCGTCTTCAACCAGCAGGATGGTCTCCCGGCCTTCCGGGGGGTTGCCCGGCAAGTGCTTCCGGCCATCTTGCAGATCGTTGGTCGTGCTTCTTGGAATGTAGATCTTGAATGTGGTTCCCTGGTCTATTTCGCTGTAAACGTATACGAAGCCGTCATTCTGTTTGACGATGCCGTAGACCGTGGCAAGCCCCAGGCCTGTGCCTTTGCCGGTTTCCTTGGTGGTGTAAAACGGTTCGAATATGTTGGCCTGTGTTTCTTTGTCCATGCCACAGCCGGTATCGCTGACCGCCAGGAGGACGTATTCGCCCGGTCTGAACCCCGGATGGGTTTCACAGTATGTCTGGTCGAAAAAGGCATTGCCTGTTTCGAGGGTGACAAGTCCTGCGTTCACACCGATGGCGTCGCGGGCGTTCACCGTGAGGTTGGTCAGAATCTGTTCGACCTGAGTGGGGTCCATTCGCACGGGCCAGAGATTGCCCGACGGTTTCCATTGAAGCTCCACGTTTTCACCGATGAGACGCCGGAGCATTTTGAGAAAATCCTCCACCACATGATTGAAACAGAGTACTTTCGGCGCGATGGGTTGCTTCCTTGCAAAGGCAAGCAGTTGGCGGACCACCTCTTTGGACCGGTTTCCGGCAGAAATGATCTGGTTGAGGTTTTTGGTGATCCGGTCAGACGAATCGATCATGGTTCGGGTCAGTTCGGCATATCCCATGATAATGCTCAGCATGTTATTGAAATCATGGGCAACTCCTCCGGCAAGACGCCCGATGGATTCCATTTTCTGTGCCTGGGCCAGCATGTCGTGGAGTTTCTGTTTTTCATCTTCGGCCCGTCTTCGTTCGGTGATGTCCTGGTTGACACCGATCACCCTTTCAATGGCTCCGTTGCTGTTGAAAATTGGGGCGGCCCAATGGAGAATGGTTTTTCTGGTACCGTCGAAACATTCGATTTCAATTTCTTCCTCGGAAGACGTTTCCCCGTTTTTTAATGCCCTGGCAATGCCCCATTCCCAGGGTTCCACAATTTTACCGGATTCCACCCATTTTCCTTTGTATTCCCCGTACCGTTCAGGTCCCACGAAGAGGGCACCACCCCATATTTGACGTCCTGCGGGATTGCAGTCGATGATCCTTCCCTGATCATCGACGATCCATACGCCCACAGGCAGGGTGTCCAGGATTTTCCGGAGAAGGCTTTCGTTCCTTCGAAGCGCGTTTTCCGTGATCTTGTGACCGGTTACCTCGCTTTTCAGTTCGGCCGTTCTTTCACGCACCTCACGCCTCAGCATCACAGACCAGAACAGAAGGATCAGCCCTGCTGCGGAAAATGCGGCGATACCCATTCCTGCGTATTTCAGCGCATCGCGTATGGAAATTCCCCGTGGTTCCAGCTGGCCGAACCACTGATCGTATATGGTTTTGTACTCCCCGGTGGACTTGATGATATTCAGGCCCTGGCTCAGCTTTTCAAGAAGAGGGAGATTTCCTTCCCTGGTGGCGAAGCAAAGCCGCCTCTCATAAGCCTCCACAACCACCGGGGTGGTGTCCACCCTTCGATAACCCTGATTTTTGATGCAGACAAGTCCGGCCAGCTTGGGAAGGAGGGCCAGCGTCCCCCTGTTTTGTGAAAGCATGCCGAGAGCCGATTCCAGGGAATCGGCTTCAAGGACTTTATTGTGATCTGACAGGCCGGAATTGCGGACGAACTCGTGAGCCAGGTCGTTTTTCATGACGATAATCGTCTGGTTTCGGATTTTTTCCACCGGACCGGGTGCGGGGGATCCTTTACGGATAAACAGGGCATCATAAACAAGGGTGTGGGGGCCTGAAAAATCATAGGCTTCATCCCTCTTCTTGGAGTAGGACATCATCGGCAGAAAATCGACGGCCCCATTTTTTAAGTCCCCCATGGACTGTTCCCGTGTCCCGGATCGGATGATCAGCTCCATGCCCATGGCCTTGGCCACGGCTTTGGCCAGGTCCACGGCATAACCGTCGGGCCGTCCTTTTTCGTTGATAAAAGAATAGGGCGGATAATGATCGATGATGGCCGCCCGGATGTGCCGGGTTTGGTTTTTAAGGGGTGATTCTTTTATTTCGTGAACGTGATTGTCCGGAATTGAAACAGGGAGCTGGTCGCCTTGAACATTCAGGGCCTGAGCCGAAGGGTTTTCGGGTCTGGTGAAATCCAAGGTGACGCCGTGTGGTGCATGCGCCGATACCACTATCGCTAAAATCGTAAAGATGATCGCTATAACCGTGTATCTCATAACCCCCCCCCCTCTTTTGGCTATGCGGACTAAGGTTGCTGGAATCGATGAAGGACCGCCGGTGGTGAAACCCGGTCACGCATGTCCTGTGGCTTCATTGGCCCAGGCCGTTCCTGCGCCCTCCAGAAAGAATCGTGACTCCTGCCTTGCGTGCTCCAGTGTAAAACAGATTTTGATGAGAAGAAGTTCACGGAAAAAATAATGCAGCGCGAAATGCTGTTCCTTGGCGATTTCTCCAAGGTCGAGAAGGTGGAACAGGTCCTTTTCAAGACATTCGCAGATGTGTTTGATGTCCATCTGAATCGTATCCAGCGGGTCTTTCCGGTCCGCGCCCCAGACAGCGGAGCTGATGTAACACGGCGGTTGCAGCATCAGCGTTGAAACATGTTTGCGGCAGATGGTTTCAACCGCACCGGCAATGACCGGCCGTATTTGAATTGTGAGCGTTCGCAGGCCCTCACAGGGTGTTGATATTCCATTGTTTTCCATTTTCGATTCTCCAATTCCAATCATGACGGTTTTATGAGATTTGATGTCCTCCCAGGCACTGGGGTAATAGACCATCCTGTCAAACGGCTTGTGCTTGATTGATGAAGGTGAAAAAAGGGACAGGGTGCAACATGGGTATTATAGGGGGTTGATTGGTGTTGTAAATGCGACGTTTGCGCATTCTGACGGCGGCATTTATGAAAACAGGAAGGGCGGTGGTCGTGTTGAAGGGGATATTTACGCAAAACGCAGAAAACCCGATTTATGGTAAATCAGGTCTCTGCCAGCTCTTCTGCGTCGATCACATCGTGTTTCAAAGCGATTTTCATCAGGGAGACGAGGTCCCCGGCTTTCATTTTCCCCATGATGTGGGATTTGTGTTTGGCCACGGTTTTGGGACTGATGTTCAGGATGTCCGCGATGGTCTTGGTTCCCTGGCCTTTGACCAGCATCCTGAAAACCTGCTTTTCTCTACCGGAAAGAAGGTCGAAGGAATTGACGACCTTAGGCCCCTGTTCACGGGTGTTCAGGTAGGATTTGATCACAGTCCCGCTGATTTCGGTGCTCAGACAGAATTCCCCTTTGCTGACCATCCGTACAGCCTGGATCAGTGCCGATGAGGAAGAGGTTTTAAGGATGTACCCCAAAGCACCGAATTCAAGTGCCTGACGGATGTAAGGTTCCTTGTGGGACATGGTGAGAACGAGGATCTTCGTGTCAGGCAGAAGGGGTTTGACAAGTTGTATCACATCGAGACCGTTGATCACCGGCATGGAAATGTCGATGCACATCACATCGGGTTTTGTTTTTCTGGCTTTTTGAATGGCGTCCTGGCCATCCCGGGCTTCAGCCACAACGTCGATGTCTTCTTCTTTGCTGAACAGTTCCTTGATGCCTTCAAGGACCATCAGATGATCATCGGCAATCAATACACGAATTTTTTTCATGAAGCTCTATCTTTCATATGTTTGGGTGAATCGGAATTTTAACAATCAGCTTTGTTCCGCCTGTCGGTCCGGGTTCCATGGAGAACCTGCCCCCCAGGTCCTCCACACGTTCTCTCATGCTTAAAAGGCCGATTCCCATTCTTTTTCCGGTCACAATTGGACAAGTACCCCAGTTTTCAAGTCCGATCCCGTCGTCTGTCACCGCCATCCGGACCGTCTCTCCCACAGTCCGGAGTTCGACGGTCACATGCTTTGCCTGGGCGTGCTGAACCACGTTGTTGAGACTTTCCTGGAGAATTCTGTAAAGTGCGATGTCAATTTTCGGTCCGAAGCTCTTGGCCATGACATCGCATGAAAACGTGTGGTTCAGAAATCCGGCCCGGTTGAAGAACATGTCCAGATACCACTCCACCGCAGGAACCAGGCCAAAACGGTCAATGAGGTCAGGATGGAGCTCCGATGAAATGTCCTTGATGATTTCACCCAGGTGTTTCACAACGGCCTGATACTTGGAACACAGGTCGCTCACCTGCCGGAGTTCATCGGGCAGTTCTTTCTGAATGATGGAAAGCCCGAGGCCGATCAGTGTCACCAGTTGTCCGCATTCGTCGTGAAGGTCTCGGGCGAGTTTTTTCCGCTCATCCTCGATGGTCGACAGAAGACGGCAGGTCAGCGAACGGTTGGATTCCGCAGTTTCGACAGTCTTTGAAATATCCCGGCAGAAAATAACGATTTTATCGACGCCCCCCTGATCGTTACGGATGGGGGTGATGAAATGCTCGAATGTGCCGTTGTTTTTGTCGCAGTCGCTGAAGGAAAGGGCCTCTCCCGTTGACATGACCCGCTCAAGCATCCGGGTTCGTTCAGGCACCAGATCCACAGGAATGCATTCAGTGAGCCCCCCATGAACGATTTCCTCAGGATTTTTACCTATCTTATCCGTGAGGTAGCGATTCACAGCCACGATATTCCCCTGGGCGTCAAGGACAAGGGCGATTTCAGGATAGGCGTCCACCACCTTCTGGTAGATTTCATGTTCCAGGGCCTCAGGCTGTTTATCCCTGATTGCGTTCAGAACGGCGGGTTTCCCGGAATACATCACGCTCTGCAAGTAGAGGACAGAGGGGGTGTAAAGTCCGTCGGCATTTCGGATTCGGATGCTCATGCGCCATGTGGGATTCTGGCCGGTCACCACCGAACGAGAACTGGCATAAAAGGGCGGCATATCGTCAGGGTGGATAAAACCCTCGACTGAACGGCATGATCCGGATACGTTGACACCGGTTTTTTTCCGCATTGCACTGTTGGCGTATAAGATATCGAAAGACGTGTCGACGATGAAAAAACAGTTTCGAGATTGTTCAAGAAGGGTATGCAAACTGACAGATGGGAAGCAGACAGGTTTCTGGTTTTTCAGGCATCCGCAGCATTTTATACCTATGCAACCGGAGGTTCCTGCCTGGTGTTTTTCAATAATCGAGGTATCGTTTTCCATCTCTAAAACTCAGTAACCTGCTATGGATGAAACACGTCGATTCCACAAAGATGCCACAACGGAACTTCGTCACGACATTGGATCGGCAAGCCATCATCAATCAATGCTGTCCATGGCTTGTTTCAGTCCATACCAGGGTTGATGGGTCATGGTGTCTCATTCCCCATCACGCATTTCTTACGAGGTGCAATTCATTTATGGCATGGGTTTAGGTAATCCATAACACCCGCTTTGTAAATTATTAATTTTCGCATGGCCCTTTTCCCCGCATCACCTGCCGACTGAGCTTTTTTCTCATACGGATCATGTGGATGCATGATGTCATTTATCTGATATTAAACCCATAATCCCGGCAACCTTACAGGTTTGCCCGGTCATTCTTTCAATCATGAACAATGGTTCATATCTTTCACCATCCATATCATATTCAGCCGGACGACCGAACTGTTTTTTTTGATCACAAACCATACCATAAACTTCAAAGCAACGAAATTTTCGTGAACGGGCTATGGGCATGACTTCACGTAAAACCCTGGTCAAAGGTTTTTTTACAATGCCCATTTCAGACCGGGCGGATCTGTCCATCAGGTTTGCACAGTGTAATGAATATGGACATGGGCAACATGGGTAGGGGGCGGAATGCGTTTATGTTTTTTTTAGGTATCAGGCGTCATCTCCTTCGGCGCGATGACGGAGACGCTGAACCGATGGGCACGATGGTTTTGCCGATGGGGGCGAGGGAAATCACCGCCAGTTTCAGGTGCTGGATTCCGAAGGGAATGCCGATGATGGTGACGAAGTTCATCATGGCTGCGGCAAGATGGCCCAGGGCCAGCCAGAAACCGGCGACGACGAACCAGATCACGTTGCCGATCGCACCAAGGGTTCCTGTGCCGATGTCGTCCTTACGGGTGATGTCTTTCCGGTTCACGGCTTCTTTGCCGAAGGGAAAGAAGGTGAACTGGCCGATGACGAAACAGGCCTTGCCCCAGGGAATCCCCACGATGGAGACAACGGCGAGAATGCCGGTGAACCACCACGAAAGGCCCATGACGAAGCCTCCGAGAACAAACCAGAGCAGATTGAGCAGGGTGCGCATGATGCCTCCTTCGATGTCTCCATCAGAAATAGTCGGTCAGGCCTTCCCGGATTTTTTCGTAATCCGAACAGGCGTCGTCGTTTTTGAGGTTCAGGATATCGTCACCTGTTAAAATAACACCCCGTTTCCGGACCTGGCGTTCCACATAGATTTTTTTGCCGTGGGCAAGGCGGATTTCCCTGAAGGGGTTGTGGTACGACAATCCGGGGGTGACCACGGCTTCGCTGTAGGTGACGCTGGCGGTACACCGGGAAAGTGCAAGGTGTTTCAGAAGATCGGAGTGGACAAGGAGGTTGCCTGGGCCTGAAGTCTGCCATGCGGTTTTGCCGGGATCATGGGCCGTAAGGGCCGCCATGATTATCTCCATGGTGCCGGAATCCCCTGACACGGTGACGGTGCGGATGAAGCCGCTGGCCGTGAGGGACTCGTGGGGTTTCATGATGAAGGCCGCGTTTCGTTTCCGGCTGGCGGCTTTCTGGTGCTGGTTTTTGTAGACAAAGGCGCAGTAGTTGACGGGAAGTTTCCAGCGCTCGGTCACAGCCTGGTTCAGGAGGGACAATGCGGTGAGCTCCGATTCCAGCACCGTCACACGTTCGCCGTGAAGGTAGGTGTAGTTCCGTTTCATGAGCGACCGGCTGTTGTGGGGCGTGAGTCGAAGCTGGTGCAGGTTCAGGTGGTTCACCCCTTCGTCGTGCATAATGGGTATCAGGGCGGCCAGAGTGTCCCGGTCTTCGGGAATGGCGGGGATTTCCACGGTGACCACGGGGATGTGGCCCACGGCCAGCCGGAGCTTTGTCAGGCTGTAATCCCAGGCGCTGATGTCGAATCGGATTTCGTTCAGTCCGGCGTCTTTCAGTTTCAGGACATGGTCTTTTGTGAGCAGGGTGCCGTTGGTGTACATCCAGATGTGGGTTCCGTCCCCGTTTTTCGCTCTCACGGTTTCGATGAACCGCCGGGTTTTGTCAAAGGTGAGAAGGGGCTCGCCGCCGCTGATGCTGACGCCGTTAAAGCCGAACTCTCGCGTGTAATCGCTGTATTCTTCCGCTTTTTCAAAGGTCAGGCGGTGGGTGGTGGGCACACTGACATCGTCCTGGGGTGTTGGGCAGTAAAAACACCGGCAGTTGCATTTCCCGTTAATGAACAGGCAGGACCAGGCCCCGTTTCCGCAGAGTGTGCATCCCGGTGAAAGTTCCCCGGTGTGGGGTTTGGTGCGGCTGAAACTCCAGTTCAGATGCTCGCCCAGGCCGTTCAGAAGGTCGTTGCGCTTTGTTTCGTATTCTTCCGCCATGGAATCTCTGAACCAGGACAGCTGGTCCCTGATGCCTTCGTACTCCGCGAGGTTCTGGGAAACCAGACGCCCCCGCCGCTCGTTCTGCCGAATATCCGTCATGTGGCCATCCATCAAAAAGGGATAACGAACCCATGGCTCACGGGAGAATCGTGTCCGTGAAGCTTCGGGTGATGTGAGTGATCAGCCAACGAAAAAAGCGTATCGGGCGAAAGATGTCAAGAAGATAAATGCCAGGGCCAGCGGTGATATTGAAATTCCGAGGCTTCAGACTTCAGCGGACCGGCAATCCCGGAAGGCTTCTCTTGCCACCGGGATGAACGGTGATTATTTTTTTTCAAAACTCTCTGGGTTGATGTCTTTCCACGGACGATCATCGTGAAAGGAAGAGAACATGAAAAAAATCATCGCTATGATAGCCGGAGCCGCATGCGTTCTTGTGATGGCGGCTGTGACTGTTGACGGATACAGAAAAAAGATGGATAAGGAGGCCCCGATGAACGACAAACACCAAAAACACCATCCGGGGAAAACGGAAACAGCCACCTTTGCCGGAGGCTGTTTCTGGTGCGTTGAAGCGGATCTTGAAAAAGTGGAGGGTGTCACAGCCGTGATATCCGGTTATGCCGGCGGGAAGGAAGTGAAGCCAAAGTACGAGGAGGTGTCCCGTGGTGCCACCGGGCACAGGGAAGCCGTTCAGGTGACGTATGACAGCTCAAGGGTGTCCTATGAGACGCTGCTCGACTTTTTTTTCAGGCATATGGACCCCACGGACAGCGGCGGTCAGTTTGTGGACCGGGGATTCCAGTACACAGGGGCTGTTTTTTACCATGACGGTAACCAGAAACAAAGCGCGGAACGGTACATGATGCGGTTGAAGGCGTCGGGCCGCTTCGGCAGGCCCATCGTCACAGCGCTGCTCCCTTACACGGTGTTTTATCCGGCGGAAGGGTATCATCAGGATTTTTATCTGAAGAATCCTGATCATTACAAACGATACAGAAACGGTTCGGGGCGTGATGCGTTTATTGAAAAAGCCTGGGGACGCGATCTCAATCATGGCAAACCCCGGGAATACAAAAAACCGGACGCAGCCCTGCTGAAGAAAACCCTCTCGCCCCTGGCTTTTCAGGTGACTCAGGAGAACGGCACCGAGCGGCCCTTTGACAACCCTTACTGGGACAACAAAAAACAGGGAATTTACGTGGATGTGGTTTCTGGCGAACCCCTTTTCAGTTCGGTGGACAAGTTCGATTCCGGAACAGGCTGGCCCAGCTTCACCAGACCCCTCAATCCACGGTATATCGTTGAGAAGAAAGACCGGTCGCTGTTCATGGAGCGTGTCGAGGTTCGGAGTCTTGCCGGGGATTCCCATCTGGGGCATGTTTTCCCGGACGGGCCCGCGCCGGGCGGTTTGAGGTACTGCATCAATTCCGCAGCGTTGCGATTCATCCCAAAAGATCGTCTTGCACAGGAAGGGTATGGAGATTTTACCTTCCTTTTCGAAGGGCCATGACAAACCGCGCCGCTCCGCTGTTCTGGCATCATCAAAGGAGTGGAGCGGCTTTGTTCATTAACGGGCCTGTAAACGGATGATCCCTTTCAAGATACGGCAGTGTTTTTCAGTGTAATTGGGCTGTCGCATCATTTATTCCTTTACAACTCACGATGACTTTGCTTATAACAACCACACCGGCGCGTGACGCGCAAAAAAATACCGATGCGAAGCTGTGTTGTACCCGTAGATAGTTTGTTATTCCATTGATCTGTGAATCGAATATCCTGTCCTGCCTGAGCTGTATCTTTGTTTTCAGGCGATATGCGGGATATGTGATCTCTTTTTGACGCATCATCGAGGTTAATATGACCCAACCCATTTTTAAACAATTACGCTTGGTTGAAAAAGAAAACAGGCGTCTTGCCATTGTGGATGTGGCGGAGCGGATACTCAACGACGAAGGTCTGGAAGCGGTGACGATCCGCCGTGTCGCGAAGCAGGCGGGCTTGTCTTCCGGGGCCATGTACATGTATTTCAAGAACAAGGAAGAGCTCATGCTCTGCATGCTCGTTCAGAATCTCCGGCTTCTCAAGAAAGACATGAGCGCCTGCATCGATGACAACAACCCCGTGGAAGCCATTAAAAAAATGGGCTACCATTACATGCGGTATTTCGTAAGGTTCGGAAAACACATCAATATCCTGAGCTTTGCCGTGAAAAACAAAGAAAAATACGGCGATCTGAACCCCCAGATGCTAAGCGATCTTGAGGCGGTTCTTTCAGAACTCCTGTCCCTTGTTCAGGGACTTCTTTCAACGCCGTCCATGTCAGGGGCTCTTCAGGGCATTCCTCCCGAGCGGGCTGTCCCGGTTCTCTGGGCCTTGATTCAGGGCCTTGTCCAGATCACGCTGCCCATCCAGTCCACGGAAGCGCCCACCTACAATTTTGATCAGGTGATCGACGACGCGACCCGGATATTTACCTACCGCTCCGCCCGGCCGTGATCCAGGGTCATTCCTCCGCCGTTTCCTTACGTTGATCACAACATGATCATTGCCGGCCGGGTGTAAGCCCGGCCAACACGTTTAAGAAATGCACCGATCCCTTGTATCAAGAAGGATCCTCATCACGAAACCCACGGCATTCCACCAAAGCCTAACTGTTTTTTCCGAAAAGTTTCCCCGATGCGTACTTGAACACAGCAAATAGCAGAATACCCGCAAGCAGAAGGCTTTCAATGGATCCAAAAAAACCGATAAAAAAACTGAGCCGGTATAAAAACAAAAGAAAAACACAGACAATTCCCGTCAGGATCATAAATCCCGACAAACGTCCAAATCCAGGGAGGCGGTTGAAATCCGTTTTACGGCTTATCAGGTAAAAGACGATGCACATTGAGATGACAGGCAAGAAATAAAGAATGACATTAACCTCAAGCATATTCTTCCTGACGATGAACATCGAATAAAACGTCAGAACCCCCGAGAGAATGCCGGGAATGCCAGACAAATAGATCAGAACGGAATAAAGACAATCAAGAAAAGATATTCGCGGCGTCGGCTTGTAAAAAATGCCCGTGACAAATGATGCCACGGGAAGGATCATGAAGTAGAACAAAATGAGTCCATAGTGTTGATCCAGTACCGACAAGAAATCATGAACGGTCACGGTTGTTTTCTCCTTTTGTAAAGTCGCAGGGAATATCCGAAGATTGGGAATACAGTATACCCCGAATTCCGACGGAAGACACAGGTTTTTTAGGAGGATGTATCCACTTTCCTTGACCTATGGCCATCCCATGATCGCGGTATGTGATGACTCGCCTGTTTGCATGATTATTCTTGACACCTGTAAAAAACTGACATATCAGTTTTAAAAATCCAGGCTTGATGCACAATTGGGGGAAACGGGGGAGCTTGTTTGGGTCAGAGGGCTTTTTGCATCTGTCCGATCATGACGCCAGACAATGAAACGTCGTTTTTTGGGGTGAACCATGAACGTCCTCTGTTGACACGGGACTGTTTGTGGGATTTATATACAGCTTCGAAATGACATGGGCCAGCCGGAACGGGTTACGGTTTCGGGGCATGATTCCTGGGGTGGTTAGGGTGTGCCGGCGGTGGAGTGGCCGGAGTGGAACATAGGCATGTAACAGCGGCGGGGGAAAGCCAGATCTCCTCCCGTCACATGAACAGGAAACACAGGATTATGGAATGGATTGAAACAACGAAACTGGTGGCGCATCTCGCGGCTTACAAACTGACCCAGAAACGCTACGACATCGACTACAAACCCGAAGGTCTTGATCCTGCCAAGTTCATCAGCGCAAGACAAGCGGTGCTGCTGGTTGACGACAATTCGACCGTCATTTCCACAGGTATGGCGTCCCATGCCCGTGGTGCCATATTTTATTGGGCGTTCAGGGACGTTTACAAAAAAAAGAAGTATCCGAAAAATCTCACCTGGATCACCGTCAGCGCCCAGGGGGGCCGGGGAAAAGCGCCGGGAACCATCGAAGAACTGGGGATTCCCGGTCTTTTGAAAGAATACATCTGCGGCCACGTGGAAACGGCGAAGTCCCTTCTGGCTCTGGGAGATCAGGGTGATCTGGAGATACACACCCTGCCCCAGGGGGAAATCACGGCCCTTCTTATCGCCCAGGCCAACGGTCGCACCACGGTGGAAAGCCGCACAGGTGTCGGCACGTTTTACGATCCCGAGCTGGGTGGCACAACCGCCATCACGAAAAACGCGAACAAAAGCTACATCGCCCGGAGCAACGGGCTTCTGTCCTTCACCATGCCCAAAGTGGATTCGGCGTTCATGGTGGCTCCCTATGCTGACCGTGAAGGCAACATCTACTTCAAACACGCCGCCACCATCACGGAAAACGTCGAAGCCGCCGAAGCCGCACACAGAAACGGCGGCAAGGTGTTTGTGACGGTGTCGGATATCATCGACAAGGATGAAAAGAGTATCCGCATCCCCAAGGAATGGGTGACGGGCATCGTGGTGAATCCCTGGAACGAGCAGACCGGCGCGGTCCGCCAGAAACAGTTCTGGCCTCTATTTACGGAAGGTGCCAGGGTGGATACCCAGAAAGCCGTGAAAAAGCTGAAGCTCGTCAACAAGCTGGCCCGGATCACACCGGCAAGGGGCGCTGTTGAAAACACCATGGCCCGTATGGCGGCGTCGTTATTCACCAAAGAAGCGAAAAAAGGGGATCTGATCAATCTGGGCATCGGGTTGCCCGAAGAAGTGGGGCGTCTGATTTACGAGGGCGGCCTTCACCACGACCTGACCTTCAGCTCGGAAACCGGTGCCCTGGGCGGGATTCCCACCCCCGGACTTTATTTCGGCGGTGCCATCAACCCCATCAAGCTGAACAGCTCAGCCTGGATGTTCGAACATTACAAGGACAATCTGGACATGACGGTCCTTGGCATTCTCCAGGTGGATTCCGACGGCAACGTCAACGTGTCCAAACGGGGCAAGAGGGTGTACGACTACGTCGGCCCCGGCGGCTTCATGAATATTTCGTCAAGCGCAAAGAAAATCATTTTTCTCGGCAGTTTCATGGCCAAGGCGGATTTCCAGCTGAAAAACGGCAAGCTGAAGATCGTTAAAAAAGGCATTCCCAAGTTCGTGGATACGCTGAACGAAGTGACCTTCAACGCCAAAGAAGCTTTGAAACAGGGGAAAAAAGTGTACTACGTGACCACCGTGGGGATTTTCAGGCTCACGGAAAAGGGCGTGGAACTCTACCGGGTCATGCCGGGCGTGGACATTAAAAAGGATATCCTGGCCAACAGCTCGGCGCGAATCATCATTCCTGAAAATGTGGACGTGGTGGGCCAGGACATCGTCACCGGCGCAGGATACAAACTGAGCTGGCCCGATTGATGGAAAGGGGGCGGCGCGGGGTTCATCATGCGTTGAACTCCGCGCTTTTTTTAGAACTGCACGTCACTGGGCGTGATGCGACGATTTGGCCCGTTTCTGGCTTTTGGATTTGGGCCGGTCCTTCATTTTTTTCTTTTCAGGTTTCTTGCGCTCAAACGAGGGCTGCTGTGCGGAACGGGGTGCCGCATAGTCGATGACGATTTTCCGGCCTTCGAAGGTGATGTCCTTAAGGGCATTCCGCACCCTGTCGGCCACGGATGCGTGAATTTCAAAAAACGAAAATTCCCTTAAAATTTCTATGGTTCCGATTTTGTTGGAGCGGATTCCCGCCCGGTCGCAGATCAGCCTCACAATGGCTCCCTTGTTCAGGTTGTCCATGTGGCCGATCCCGGCGAAAAAGCGGCGCATGTCTTCCGGCGTGCTTTCTCCGCGGCTGTCAAAGCGTCCTGCGGGGCGTTCAAATCCTTTATTCTTTTTTCCTTTGTAGTCGGCGTCGTCGCGATTTTTTCTCCGCCCCTCCTCGTGATGGGACACGTTGATGTCTTCGGAATCTTTGTAGTACGTAAGGAACCGGTTGAATTCGATGCTGACGAACCGCTTGATGATGTCTTCCCTGGAAAGCCCTTCAAGGGTGCTGTAAACCGGGGGAAGAAAACGGCCGATTTCCTCTTCGTTGACATCCACTTCCACCAGTTTTTCCACCATGGCGTAAAGCTGGTTTTCGCACACGGCCCGTCCGCCCGGCACCCGTTTCTGGGTGAAGCGGATGCCTGTGCTCCGTTCCACCTCCTTGAGCTTCCGGCTTTCTTTGGTGTTCATCAGAACAATGGCAAGCCCCGATTTCCCGGCACGGGCCGTGCGGCCGCTCCGGTGGGTGTAGCTTTCGATTTCATCCGGTAGTTTGTAATGGATGACGTGGGTGAGATCCTTGACGTCGATGCCCCGTGCCGCCACATCGGTGGCCACAAGGATCTGCAAGTTGCCTTCACGGAAACGGCCCATGACCTTGTCACGCATGGCCTGGCTCAGGTCGCCGTGCAGGGATTCGGCGTTGTAACCGTCCTTGATGAGTTTTTCCGCCACTTCCTGGGTCTCCACCCGGGTCCGGCAGAAGATGAGGCCGTAGATGTCCGGATAGTAGTCGATGATCCGTTTCAGGGCCTGATAACGGTCTTTTTCCTTGACGATATAATTGACATGCTCGATGTTGGACGCGCCGCTGTTCAGGTCTCCCACGACGATCTCCAGCGGATCGTTCATGTAATCCGCCGCGATGTTTGAAACTTCGTCCGGCATGGTGGCGGAAAACAGCCAGGTGCGTCGTTCCGTCGGAGCCGCTTCGAGAATGATGTCCAGGTCTTCCTGGAAACCCATGTTCAGCATTTCGTCGGCTTCGTCAAGGACAAGGTAGGCCACCTGGTCCAGGCGGGCCACTTTGCGGTTCATCAGGTCGATGAGGCGGCCCGGTGTGGCCACGATGATCTGTGCCCCTTTCTTGATGCTCCGGATCTGGACCTCCATGCTCGCCCCGCCGTACACGGCGACGATGGAGGCGTTTTTGGTTTTTGCGCAGAATTTGTTCATGTCCGCCGTGATCTGAAGGCACAGCTCCCGGGTGGGGCAAAGGACAAGACCCTGGGTGTTCCGCTGGGAAAAGTCGATCAGCTGGATCATGGGGAGCCCGAAAGCCGCCGTTTTGCCCGTACCCGTCTGGGCAAGCCCCACCATATCCCTTTGGCCGCCGATGATTTCAGGAATGGCCTTTTCCTGGATGGGGGTGGGATTCTCGAAGCCGAGCTCGGTGACCGCTTCGACCAGTTCGTTGTTCAGACCTAATTCTTTAAAACCCATGTTCTTTCCTGTACCTTGTATGTTGTTGACGACAAAAACCGTGCACATTAGCATTTACGGAGGATCTTGGCAAGCCATATCTGACCTTCTTTTTTTCGGAAGATGCTGTGGGGAACTTGATGGATTATTTTAGGATCTTTTCATTTGGGGTGTGAAGACCGGTGGACGATGAACGCCCACCGGCGGGCGTTTTATTCGATGATTCCCGAGAGTTTCTTTGCGTGCTGTTGTTTTTCCTTCATGTTCACCTGCCGGGCGATCATGATGCGCTGGGCCTGGGGAGATCCCGCACCGTGCATGGACTCGGTGAGGTAACCCACGGCGGCGGTGCCTAAGGTGATGTTCTCGATGAGGCGGAGCATGCGCATCCGGTGTTCGGTGGGAACGGAGGCGTTGCCCTTGAGGTATTTTTCGATGATGGGGCCGGTTTCGGGGGATCTGAAATCCTGCTCCGAGGGCAGGGTCACCACCAGGCCGCCGGCGATGTCCTGGGCGAGCCTCGCGATTTCGTATGGGAAACGGGTGACGTTCTGCTTGCAGACGTTGGCGAGAAGCGTGTTGACGCAGAAAGTTCCGCTGGGTTCCCGGTAGCCCTCGCAGGCGCAGGCGATGGAGCCGCAGAACAGGGTCTCGTTCAGGTGGTTCATTTCGATGATTTTGTCCTTCACATGGGAGGCTTTTTCGATGCCGTTGAATTCGGCGACGGTCTGGGCGGCCCCGATGAGCACGTCGCCCACACCCACTTTGCAGGCGTAGCTCTGGCGGTGGTAGGACGCGAAGATCTCCACCAGTTTTCCTGCGAACTCGTATTCCTTGTACATGAAAACCCTGTGCCAGGGGACGAACACGTCGTCGAACACCACCAGGGCCTCGTGGCCGCCGAAGAAACGGTTGCCCATGTCCAGGGTTCCGCCTTCCAGCTTCCGCGTGTCGCAGGACTGGCGGCCCATGATGTAGGTGATGCCTTCCGCGTCGCTGGGCAGGGCGAAGCTTATGGCGTAATCTTTGTCCTCTTCCCTCAAGGAAATCGTGGGCATGACGATGATTTCGTGGGAATTCAGGGCTCCGGTCTGGTGGACCTTGGCCCCGCGCACCACGATGCCGTCGGCGCGTTCGTCCACCACCCGGAGGAACATGTCGGGATCGGGCTGCTTGTGGGGGGGAAGGCTCCGGTCGCCTTTGGGGTCGGTCATGGCCCCGTCCATCACCAGGTCTTTGTCCTGCACCATGGCAAGATAGTCGAGAAACCGCCGGTTGTATAAGGTGCCGTGTTTGCAGTCGATATCGAAGGTGACGATGGACAGGGCGTTCAGGCTGTCCATGCCCACGCAGCGCTGGAAACAGCAGCCGGTGTGGGAACCCAGGAGGCGCCCCATCTTCGTTTTCATGATCAGGTCGCTGGTGTTCTGGTGGATGTGGGTAAAGCGGTTGATGGTTTTTCCGGTGATGTGGCTCGTCGCGGTCATGATGTCCGCGTATTCCGGGTCGGCGGCCAGTTTGTACGTGTAGGCCACGGCGTTCATGGACGGGCGGATGATGGGGTTGTCCACCACGTTTTCGATCCGTTTGCCGAACATGTAAACTTTGAGGTTCAGTTTTCTTAAACTGTCTTCGTACTCTTTGGGGGTCATCATAGGTCATCTTCTCCCGTTAATACATCAATCGTTGAAATGGGCGGACACGCATTCGCAGGTGAGCGGGTCTTTCGCCGTGAGGCGCTCGGCCAGGGCCTGAACTTTCGGGAGTTCATAGCCCAGAAAATAACGGAAGGCGAAAATTTTGCCTTCGTAGAAATCCGCGTCTTTCCTGGATGCCGGCCCTGAAAGGGCTATTTTCGCGGCCAGGGCCTGAACCAGCCACTGCCAGGACACGGCGATGAGGCCGAACAGGTCGAGGTACAGCACCGCGTCGGCGAGAAAAATTTCAGTTCCGTCCGTCCCTGCCACGCTTTTGAGGTGGCCGGTGACCCGATCCAGGGTTTTCAGGCTTTCGCCCAGTTTTTCCACATACATCGAAAATTCGGGGTAAGCTTCGGCTTTTTTCATGGCGGAGGTCACTTCCGTGACAAACAGATCGTAGGCCTTTCCGTTGGCCATGATCACTTTCCGGCCCAGGAGATCCATGCCCTGAATGGCTGTGGTGCCTTCGTGGATGGGATGAATCCGGGCGTCCCGGTACAGCTGTTCCACGGGAAAATCGTCGCAGTACCCGTAGCCGCCGAAACACTGGATGCTCTGGCTGGTTGCGTGGATGCCGTACTCGGACGGAAACGTCTTGGCGATGGGCGTGAGCAGTTCAAGAAGAAGGTGGTAACGCTCTTTTTCTTCACCCGCTGTGACCCGTTCCAGGTCGGCATAGGCGTAACACTGCATGATCAGGCCCAGGGCCCCTTCGGTGACGGCCCGCTGGAACAAAAGCATGCGTTTTACGTCGGCATGTTCGATGATGGGGACCATGGGGCTTGCCGGATCTTTCTGGCCAGGTTTCCGTCCCTGCTTTCGTCCCCGTGTATATTCAAGAGCAGCGTAATACGCCGCGCTGGCGATGGCGGTAGCACCCAGGCCCACGCCCAGGCGGCTTTCGTTCATCATCTGGAACATGTAGGCCAGGCCTTTGTGTTTTTCACCCACGAGCCAGCCCCGGCAGTCGCCTTTGTCGCCCATGACCAGCTGGGTGATGGGGCAGCCCCGATATCCCATTTTGTGGTAGATCTGGGACACGGCCACGTCATTTGACGTAAAATTACCGGTGTCGTCTTTTCTCAGTTTCGGCACCACGAACAGGGAGATGCCTTTGACCCCGGCAGGTGCACCCTCGATTTTGGCTAACATCAGGTGAACCACGTTGTCCACGCCGTCGTGGTCTCCGCCGGAGATGAACACTTTCTGGCCGGTCAGCGTGTAATATCCGTCCGCGTGGGGTTTTGCCGTGGTGCTGATGTCGGCCAGCGAGCTTCCCGCCTCGGGTTCGGTGAGGGCCATGGTGCCCTGGAAACGTCCGGACAGCATGTCGGGAATCCAGGTTTGCCTGAGACGGTCGTCGCCGAATTCCGCGATGAGGCTGGCTGCCCCCCGGGTCAGTTCGGGATAGACTCCGGCGGAATAATTCGCGGCGAAAAAAATGTACGAACAGGCCCCGGCCACGATCCAGGGCAGCTGGTCTCCGCCGTTTTCCTTTGAAAATGTGGTGCCGATCCAGCCGCCTTTTCCCGATTCCGTCATGATTTTCCGGACCTGGGGATGGACTTTTACCGTTCCGTTTTCGTATTCAGGCCCCTTGCGATCCATGTCCGCGAAAATCGGGTGGAACAGGTTCCTGGCCAGTTTCAGCGCTTCGGATACCACCATGTCGAACATTTTTCGGCTGTGCTGGCTGTACAGATCGTAACGGCAAAGCGATTCAGCGTCGAACACCTCGTGGAGAAGAAATTTCACATTTTTTTCACTGACGAATTTTCCCTGCATGGTCCCTCATCTGTTTTTTATGTCGGTTTCAACCTTGATAGCCCTTCGCACGATAGCACTGACCGTTTTGGCTTGAGTAAAATTCTATTATATTGAAGGGCGTGCCATTCTGTCAATTCTTATTTAAGGTCAGGAAAGATCTGGGTCATATATATTGTAAATAGCTAATATTGCATTGTAAGAAAGATAAATAATCCTCTGATTTCCACGTTCGTTGTCTGGTAATAATAAAGAAGGGTATGGAGAAAATGATATTGAATTATACTCAGTTTTCGGGTTATGATTCGGTCAAAGAAACGGGCCATCAGCCTATGACCCGGAAAAAAACTTCGAAAATCCCATTTACACGTTTGCCGTATGCTAAAAATAAGGTAAGACAAAAAGTGTGATCAGCACATTCAGCACATCCACCGGGAGGACATTTGACAAGCATACCGAGCCACGGACAAAACGGCAGGGAAAGGAACAAGGATTCGAAAAAAGACAAGATCCTTCAGGCCGCAGTGGATATTTTTCGTGAGAAAGGAAAAAAGACAACCATTTCAGAAATCGGTAAGCGTGCCGGTGTTACAGATTCCATCATCTACCATTATTACGAGAACAAGGACGATCTGCTGTTCCACTCTGCGGGCGAACAGCTTCGGGGCCTGATCGATGTTTTGAAAAGTCATCTCGAAGGCTGGACCGATCCCCTGGACCGGTTCAGGGAATTTATGTTTCTTCAGCTTCATTACCACGATAAAAATCCCAATTACACCAACCTCACCATTTTTGAGTGCCGGGCCAAAGAGCATTTTTTCAGGCACGAAGCGTTCGCGTATTTCAGGGAATGGACGGTCTACATGAGAGAGATCATCGCGGAATGCATGGACAGGGCAATTTTTCGCAACGACCTTCACATCCCGGTGGTCCGCGATGCGGTGTTCGGTCTTCTGGACATGGAGTCCATCCACAGTCTGGCGGCGGGAGAAATTTCCGAAGCCCATCAGGACATGGATGACATCATGACCCTTATCCTGCCCATGCTTGTCCGGGAAGAATCGAAGCCGGACGCCGATTCTGACAAATCCGCCAGAATATTGAGGGCTGCGGAAGCGATTTTCGCTGAAAAAGGCTTCGACTGCACCACCACCCTGGACATCGCAAGGCGGGCGGGTGTGGCGGAGGGCACCTTGTACGAGTACTTCAAGAACAAGGAAGACCTTCTGTTTTCAACCCTGGGCCACCGCCTTTCCGACCATTCGGCGATTTTCAAGGAGATCGGCAGTAGACAGAGTCCTTTGTGGCGGCTCAAACAGATGATCCAGCACCACTTTTTCATTTACCTCAGCCAGCCGGAATTCATGAAGATCTTTATTTTCGACGGTATTTTCAACAAGCGTTTTTACAAATCCACGGCCCGGAAAAGTTACGCATCCTACGTGAACGCCTTTTATCCCATTCTGGACCAGGGGAAAAAAGACGGCAGCATCCGCCCGGAAATCAACAACCGCATTTTCAAGAACCTGTTCATGGGCATCATGAGCCATATGATCCTCAGATGGTATTTCAAATCCGACGACACACGCATCGACAAGTTTTTCGAGATCAACGAAGCGGTGAATCTTCTGATGCGGGCGGTTGTTCGCGTTCATTCATGATTGACACGTCATGGTGTAAAAATTTATTTTTACAGGCGGATTGCCCTGATGGTCTCCATATTTCCCCTTTACATGCCAGCAGGTACAGGGTAATATTGATCAAAAAAAATAAAACCGGCCTTCACAAAAAACAAAATCCATATCCTTACTCAGTTTTGATCGATTTCTTGGAACAGCAGATCTTTTATTGACGTTTTTTCTTGCGGTTTTATCGATAAGCTTCTGAAACGTATCATGATTCAGTAATCATCCTTTGTGGCGGAAGATTTTTCCGGCCATTTTCTCAGAACGTTGTGGCAAGGTTAGAACATCATCCAATATGTATCTGTGACAGGAGGCGGAAATGAACGTGGAAACCCAAAGAAAGCGTTTGATTGGCCGTGTTTTCGGAAAGATTGCCTGGCCAGTTATCGGACTTCTCATTGTTGCTTCAAACGGCTATGCAGACATCGAAGCCGCGAAAAAATGGATCGACAAGGAGTTCCAGCCCAGCACCCTGAGCAAGGAAGAACAGCTGAAAGAGATGCAATGGTTCATCGATGCGGCCAAGTCTTTTAAGAACCTGGATATCAAGGTGGTTTCTGAAACCATCGCCACCCATCAGTACGAATCCAAGACCCTGGCAAAGGCGTTCACCGAAATCACCGGAATCAAGGTCAGCCACGAACTCACCGAAGAAGGCCATGTGGTGAACAAGATTCTCAACCAGTACAAAGGGGCCGTTCTCTACGACGGCTACATCAACGACAGTGATCTGATCGGCCAGCATTACCGTTACGGCAAAGTGATCTCCCTCACGGACTTCATGAAAAAGGACGGGAAGGATGTGACCAATCCCATGCTGGATCTCAAGGACTTCATGGGGAAAAGTTTCTGCACGGGACCTGACGGCAATCTGTACCAGCTTCCCGACCAGCAGTTCGCCAATCTCTACTGGTTCCGATACGACTGGTTCAGCCGGCCGGACCTGAAAAAGAAGTTCAAGGACAAATACGGCTATGAACTGGGGGTTCCTGTCAACTGGTCCGCTTATGAGGACATCGCCAATTTCTTCACCAACGATGTGAAGGACATCGACGGCAAAAAAGTCTATGGCCACATGGACTATGGGAAACGTCATTTCTCTCTGGGGTGGCGGTTCTCCGACGCCTGGTTTTCCATGGCGGGCATGGGCAGCAAAGGGCTTCCCAACGGCCTTCCTGTGGATGAATGGGGGATTCGTGTCGAAGGGTGCAGCCCGGTGGGGGCTTCAGTGACAAGGGGCGGGCAGATCAACAGTCCGGCCGCTGTTTACGGGCTCCAGAAATTCATCGATTGGCTGAACAATTATGCCCCTAAAAATGCACGGGAAATGGATTTCTCGACGGCGGGCTCCGTACCGGCGCAGGGCAATATCGCCCAGCAGATCTTCTGGTACACGGCGTTTACCGCCGACATGATCAAACCCGGAGCCGCCGTGGTCAACGCCGACGGCACACCCAAATGGCGCATGGCTCCCTCGCCCAAAGGGGCGTACTGGACCAAGGGCATGAAGCTGGGGTATCAGGATTGCGGTTCATGGACCTATTTTAAAAACGTCCCCCTTGAACGGACCAAAGCCGCCTGGCTTTACGGGCAGTTCTGCACCAGCAAGACCGTGTCTCTCAAAAAATTCCTGGTGGGCTTAACCCCCATCCGCATATCGGACATCAAATCCAAGCATCTTGATAAACTGGCGCCCAAATACGGCGGACTTATCGAATTTTACAGAAGTCCCGCAAGGGTTTCATGGACCCCCACCGGCACCAACGTTCCGGACTACGCCGGGATGGCTCCCTACTGGTGGCAGGAACTGGGAACCGCCACCTACGCCCAGCGTAAAACAGCCAAGGAAGCCCTGGATTCCCTGGCTGAAAAATTCGACGCACACATGGAAAAACTTCAGAAGTCCGGTGAACTCACCCACTGCAACGTGAAAATGAATCCGCAAAAAGGGGAGAAATATTGGATTGGCAAGCCTGACGGCCCCAAAGCGAAGCTGGCCGATGAAAAACCCAAAGGACAGACCGTGCCCTATGAAGAACTTCTGAAAAACTGGCGGGAGGGCCGTGCCGAATAAACCGTACACCCCCTCTTTTCATATCGTATGTTCGCATTCGGAATGAGAAAAGGGGGTATCACCTAACATCACGAATTGAGGATTTTATGAAAGCCATACTCAAGAGCGACAAAATCGGTATTGCGGAAAAAACATCTTTGATCAGCGGAATCATCGTTTTTGTCCTTCTCGCGATTGTCAGCATCGTTCTTATTCTGTTCCAGTTCGGCCTGATAACATCGGTCATTTCAACATACACCACCAACGTCAACGAAGCCATCGACCAGCAGGGTGCGAACCAGAAGGCGGATATGGAGACCGCGTTCAAGATCAATGCGGACATTACAGCAGGGATCGCGGCCCAGTATCTTTACAACGTGGACCCCACAAGCCTTCAGGAAGCCTTGAAACCTTTCATGAAACTTCCGGGAATTGTGGCTGTTAAAGTCACAGACGCCGACAATCAGAATTTTGCGGCCTCCTGGAACGCCAATGGCGACATTCAGGCCGGCCAGGCGTTCCCGGATACTGTGAAGCCGGATGAAAGCCGTTCTTTCAAGAGTCCGGCGGCCCAGGGCGACCAGAACATAGGGACGGTTCAGCTGTTTTACTCCGAGGAAGCCCTGGCCAAACAGCTCGAAAACGCCAAGGCCAAGTCCGAGGAAACGGTCACAGATTTCAGGAAAACCATTAAAAAACGTCTGTTCACCGGGTTGGGTGTTCAGGTGGTGATGTTCATCGTGGTGGTGGTGGTCCTGAATTTCACCATTGTTTTCTGTCTCAAGGTTCTTGTCATTTCCCCCATCAAACGGGTTATCGAGGGGCTGAAAGACATGGCCGAAGGGGAAGGCGACCTCACGCGGAGATTAAAAATCAAAAACATGGATGAAATCGGGATGCTGGCGTCCTGGTTCAACATGTTTGTGGAAAAGCTTCAAACCATCATCAAAGACGTCATAGGGACGGCGGAAACCCTGGGCGTGTCGGCCAACGAACTGACCACCCTTTCCGCAACCATGAAGACCGGAGCCGGGGAGCTGTCTAAGAATTCAAACAATGTGACAACAGCCACGTCCCAGATGAGCGGGAACATGAACTCCATTTCCGCGGCCATGGAAGAGGCGTCGGCCAATGTGAACATGGTGGCCTCTGCGGCTGAGGAAATGACATCGACCATCAACGAAATCGCCGAGAATTCCAGCAGGGCGAGGAATGTCAGCGAAAAAGCCGTCAGCCAGGTTTCAGACGCCACGGAAAAAGTCTCTTCCCTGGGCAAGGCCGCCCTTGAAATCAACAAGTTCACCGAAGTCATCACGGAAATCTCCGAGCAGACCAATCTCCTTGCCCTCAATGCCACCATCGAAGCGGCCCGTGCCGGAGAAGCCGGAAAAGGCTTCAGTGTGGTGGCCAATGAAATCAAGGAACTGGCCAAACAGACGGCCGAGGCCACTCTGGATATAAAAAACAGGATCACCGGCATCCAGAATTCCACCACCGACACCACCCAGGGTATCGGTCAGATTGCGTCTGTCATTTCAGACATTTCAAACATTGTGGCCACCATTGCCGCGTCCATCGAGGAACAGTCGGCCACCACCCGTGAAATCGCGGGGAACGTGTCCCAGGTGTCCCTGGGCATCCAGGAAGTCAACGAAAACGTGGCGCAAAGCTCCCATGTTTCGGTGACTATTTCAAAAGACATCAGCCAGATGAACGGTAAGGTCAATGATATTTCGAACCACAGTTCCAAGGTCAGTGCCAATGCCCAGGATTTGTCCAGTCTGGCCGGAAAGCTCAACGGCCTTGTGGGGAGATTCAAAGTGTAGGATGCTCGTCGGGAATGGGAAAACTGTGATGACACTTAGAGTAAGGAGAACCGGGATGAAAAAAAAGGGATCATGGATTGTGCTTTGGCTCGCGTTCATGGGGATGGCGATTCCGTCAACGTCAGACGCGTTTAAAATCAAACTCAGCACCACGGACTGGAAGCCCTATATCGGAAAAACGATGAAAAACAATGGCTATGTCGCGGAACTGGTGAAGAAGGCGTTCAAGAATTCCGGTTACGACGTAGACATTGATTTCGTGCCCTGGGCCAGGGCTGTGAAAATGGCTCAGGACAACAAGGTCAACGGGTATTTCCCCGAATACTACTCGGACAGCCTCAAGGACAACTTTCTTGTATCGGTTCCGTTTCCCGGAGGGCCCTTAGGCTTTTTCATGCGGAAGGGGGAGCCGATCACGTTTAAAACCCTGAAGGATTTATCTTCTTATAAAATCGGTGTGGTCCGGGGGTATATCAATACGGCGGAATTCGATTCGGCGACGTATCTAACCAAAGACGAAGCCACAGACGATCTGATGAATTTCAACAAACTTGTCAAAAAGAGAATTGATCTGGTGGTTTGCGATAAATTTGTCGGGCTGTTCATCCTCGGCCAGGATCTTCCGGCTCACAAGGATTCCATTGTGTTTATGAACCCTCCATTGGAAGAAAAAAAGCTCTATATCTGCATTTCCAAAAAAGATCCCAAGGCGGAAATACTGATGAAAGCGTTTAACGCAGGGTATCAAAAGATGAAGGATGCCGGGGATGTTGATCTGATCATGAAAAAGAACGGCTTCTGATTCAGGGTCGTAGTCAATAATCGTTTAGCGGGGGGGGCAGGCCTTGTGTCTGCCCTTTTTTTGTCATTTTCATCCAGAAGTCCGGGTGCCAAAATATTGGCGATTTTCGGATTGGCAGGCGTGGTCCGGGAAGGCTTGAACATGGGTCAGGAGAGGATGACATGACGGTTTTTTAGGAATAAGTGATAAGATTTCAGGCAGATAGATGAAATGCATGGCGATGGGTGTTTTGCCGGATTTCAGGATGGGATTCAACATGTTATGGCATATGGCTTGCAATGTAATCAGGCCAAGGCTCAGACAGCATGCACAATTCTTCATAATTAACGGCGGCTTGACCATGATCCGAAAAAACGTGATCGTTACGATTTTTTTTACCGCACTTTCCGTGGCGTGTGCCGTGGTGTTTTCCCCCCACGCCCATTCAAGCGAAATGGAGAAAATCGACGTGACGGACGAGCCCTGTGCCATTCGTTTTATCTTGTCTGAACGGGTCCCGTTCAAAGTCATCCGTTTCGACAGGCGTGAGGTTCTCGTGGCGTTTCAGGATGTTGAATGGTCCGACTCGTTTTCCGAAAAAAGCGTCGGAAAGGGGTGTATCCGCTCTTTGCATGTCACCCGGACCCCTGGAGGAGTCGTTTCCGTCGTCATCACCTCGGAACGCGATATCGCGTCCATTTCGTCGGGTTGGATAGGTGAAGGAGCCACCCTTGCGGTATCACCGCGCTGGGATGTCAAAAAACCAACAGGCCGTCCTCCGGAAAAAGAACCGGCTCACCGGGCGATGGCGAAAAGCGGCGGTCATGATGGCGATCATGATACGGTTTCACGAAAAAGACATGGCAATGATACGGCCGTGTCAGCCGGATCAAAAAAACATGCCGTGCATGAAACGGCCCATCCGGAGAAAGAAAAGGGACACCTGCCGGCCCCCCACGGGGAAGGCACCGCACCGGTTTCTTCAGATCATCTTTCGGCAGACAGAAAGGCCACGGAGCATTCGGAGTCCGGACATGGGGAAAAACCTCATCATTTACCCGGCGGCCATGGTGAAACCCATGGGGTCGGCGATCATGGGAAACCGGCGGTTGCCGAACACGGCCAAGGGGAAAAAAAGCAGGACAGCCATGGAACCGCTGTCAATGAACATGGCGGGGAAAACCACGGTACGGCTGGGAAAACAACGCATGATAATCAGGGCCATGGTGAGAAAAAAAGAGCCGTCACTTACGATTCAAGTCATGCCAAAGCCTTGTTTCAAGGTTTGAAAAACAAGGGCGGCGGCCTCAAGACAAGCGACGACCTGTATCTTGAGATCGAGCCCCAGGGCTGTGAAGACAGGCCAAACATTCTCAAGGCCAGAGACCTGGCAAGACAGGGGAATTGGTCGGAAGCGCTTGAAATTTTCAACACCATGATGGAGGACCCGGCCTTGAAACCTGCCTGCCGGGAATACACGACCCTTCTCAAGGCCCAGAGTTATTACAAGGAAATGGACGAAGGAAGCCATGAGAAAGATTATGTGAAAGCGGCGGATCATTTTCAGGATGTGATCAGCTTTTATCCCCAGTCGGTTTACAGGCCCTTTGCCTTGACGTCCCTTGGAAAACTCTACCGAGCCATGGGCGACAACAACCAGGCTGAAGGGTATTATCAGATCGTCAAGACAACATACAAGGATACGTATCCGGGCATTCCGGAGATCATGTTCGAACTGGGCTGGATCTATACGGAAAAAAATGACGCCCAGCTGGCCATCGACACGTTGAAGGATGTTGTGGCCAGATTCCCCGAGGGGTCGTTCATCGGGAAAGCGAAGCTCAAGCTGGGGAAAGCCCTTTTCAACACCGGAGATTATGCCTCGGCGATCAGTATTTTTGAAGAGCTGATCAAGGAACAACCCGAGATGGTGCTCCAGTCTTCGGAGCTTCTGCTTCATCTCGGCAACGCATATTACCAGACGGGGAAACCTGAAAAGGCCATGGAAAATCTTCTGAAGGTCTACAATCTCTACCCGGACATCGCGAAGCGGGACACTCTGCTGACCCGGATCGGAGATATTCTTGTTGAGACAGGCCACAAGGACAAGGCGGTCAAGATTTTCAAGATCGTGACCAAAAAATTCCCGAAAACCGACGGTTTCGCCATCAGCACCATGCGGCTCGCGGAATATCTTGAAAGCCCTGAAGAAAAGGAAAAAATGTATACCCAGGTCATTGACGAGTATCCGCTAAGCCCCCTGGCCAGACTGGCCATGATGCGGCTTGCCGTTCTTCAGAACCAGAATGGCGAGTATGAAAAGAGCATCGAAACGGTAAGGTCCCTCATCGCAATGAAACCCAGGGAGCTCCAGAAGGATGCGGTGCGGGTTCTCCAGGATTCGTCAGGGTATATCTATAAAAAAATGTTCAATAACGATGAAATCACGGAACTGGTGACGCAATACGAGGCCGACAGAAAATATCTGGACGATATGGAGTCGCCGGATATTTTTTTGACGGCGGGCATGGCCTACCTGTCGTCGAAGCTCTACGCCAACGCCGTGGACACATTGCTCAAGGCCTACAACCGTCTGGGGGAAAGGCGGAGGACCAAGGAACTGATCTATTCCCTGGGTGTGGCCATGGACGAGGCGGAACGGGATGACGAAGCCATCGAGATGTTTGCCGGGTTTCTTAAACGTTTTCCCACAAGTGCGGAGGTTCTGGATGTGCATATCAGAATGGGCCGGATGTACACCGAAAAGAATCAGCACACCAAGGCTGTGGCCAGCCTGAAAAAGGCTTACGAACTGACGGCGGACAACAGAAGCAGGGTCCGCATTCTGTCGGACATTTCGAAAAATTACAAGGAACTTGGGGATTACGGGACAGCCGCAGCCACCCTCGAAAACGCGGCGGCGCTGCTTTCGGGCAATCCTGAAGGGAATGCCGAGGAGCTTGTTCCGGTCTACATCAGTCTTGCGGACCATTTCATGAAAATGAAACAGTGGGGAAAGGCTTCGAATGTTCTTCAGAAAGCCCTTCAGATCGGAACCGAACCTTCGGATCTGACGGAAATCCATTTTATGCTGGGGGAGTCCTACCAGCACTTGAAAAAAAACGACGAAGCCGTGGGTTCGTATACGTTTGTGGCGGACAACGGGGATTCGTTCTGGAGCGGCATGGCCAGGGAACGCCTGAGGATCATGGCCCTCAAGGACAAGGTGGAAAAAAACCAGCATTGATGAACAACCTTTTGAACAGAATCTGGAAACGAACATGAGTGAACCGAGAAACGTGCTTGTGGTGGACGGAAATCAGGCATCCAGGCGGGACGTGACGGGAATCCTCGAAAACTGGGGCTGCCCGGTGACGGCATCCCAGGATAAGATCGACGCCCTCGTGAAGGTGGAGAACGCAGCCTTTTCCCTTGTGGTTCTGTCTGCCGAAGCCCCGGGCATGGATGCCGGAAATTTTTTGCGAAGTGTCAAAGAACGACGGCCTGACCTGGATGTCATTGTTCACATGGCGCAGCCGTCTGTGACGGATGCCATCACCTTGATGCGGGCGGGCGCGTTCGATGTTCTTTCAGGCTCAGTGACGGCGGAGCATCTTTTAGGGGCCGTTGAGCAAATCTTCAAAAAGCACGAGGAACGCCAAAACGGGGGTGGCCGGGGGAAAAAGGTCCGGATCATTACGCGGAATCCGGACATGCAAAGAATCCAGGCTCTGGTGGACCAGGTGGCGGACAGCACAGCCTCCATCTTGATCAAGGGAGAGAGCGGAACGGGTAAGGAGCTGTTCGCGCGGTACATTCACGAAAAAAGCAGGCGAAGCAGAAACCCCTTTGTGGCGGTGAACTGTGCGGCTCTTCCAGAGAATCTTCTTGAAAGCGAACTGTTCGGCCACGAAAAAGGGGCGTTCACCGGTGCCATCGCCAGGAAAGCGGGAAAGTTCGAGCAGGCGGACAAGGGCACGCTGCTTCTCGATGAAATCACGGAAATGCAGCTCCACCTCCAGTCCAAGCTTCTCCGGGTGATCCAGGAAAAGGAGGTGGACCGGGTGGGCGGCGGAGCGCCGGTTCCCGTGGATGTCCGTATCATCGCCACCACCAACCGGAACATTGCCGAATGGGTGGAGAAAGGCGAGTTCAGGGAAGACCTGTTCTACCGCCTGAACGTCATCCCCCTTTCCATTCCTCCGTTGCGGATGCGGCTCGATGATGTGGAGCTTCTTTGCGATCATTTTATCCGCAAGTTCAACGCTGTTGACGGCCGGAATGTCAAATGTTTGACGAAGGAGGCTCTGGACCAGGTGAAACGTCTGCCGCTCAAGGGCAATGTCCGTGAACTTGAGAACATTATCCAGCGCGCCGTTCTTCTGGCCCGGACCGATGTGATCACGTCCGAAGACTTGTTTCTTGAAACGGGGGGAGCGACCCAGGCTCCGTCACCTCCGGTTCAACAATCCGGAATTCCGGACGATCTTCTTTCATCACCCCTGAGGGACGTGGAGCGGAAAATGATCTTCCACACCCTAGACAAAACAGGCTGGAACCGTACCCATGCAGCCACGCTTCTGGGCATCAGCGTCAGGACGCTCAGGAACAAGCTCAACGAGTACAAGGAAAGCGGCGAAGGGGTTCAGATGGTGGAGGAGGACGGTGAGCCCTGACTGTGATCAGGCATGCATGTTGCACCTGAAATTCAGCATGTCAAATGACGTTGGCCTTCGTATACGTTCAATGATCCATGATGAGGAGGGGTGGTCCATGACCGATTCCTATCTGTTCGACAACACCATGCGGACCCTTGAAAAATCCGTGGGGGTGGCAGCCCGGCGGCACAGCCTGATTTCGGGCAATATCGCCAATCTGGATACGGTGGGATTTACACCGAGAGATCTGGATTTCCAGAAAACCCTGGCGGCAGAAATGTCCCGCCAGACAGAAAAACTTGCCAGGACCGATGAACGTCATTTCGCCGTCGGTCCTTCGAACTCACTGTCGGCGAACACGTACACCAAACAGGACCCGTTTTATCCCGACCCGGTGAACATCGACACGGAAATGAGTCATCTTGTTGAAAACAATATCAAATACAGGACCAGTGTTGAAATGCTCAAACGGAAAATCAACATTCTCAAACATGCCATCACCGAAGGAGGCCGTTAATGGATCTGATCAAATCCCTTGATATCAGTGCCACCGCTCTTTCCGCCCACCGGACCAAGGTGAACGTCATCTCCGAGAATCTCGCCAATTCCGAAACCACGCGGACGGAGAACGGCGAACCCTACCGGCGAAAACTGGTGGTGTTTAAAAGCAAGGACATGGGCTTCAGGGAAACCTTTGACCAGGTGCGGCGGGATTACAAAGGCGTGGCGGTGGACGAGGTGGTGGAATCCCAGGAAAGCTTCAGGCTGGTCCACAACCCGGCCCATCCCGACGCGGACAAGGTGACGGGTTATGTGAGAATGCCCAATGTGGACACGCTGTCTGAAATGGCGGACATGATCGTGGCCAAACGCTCCTACGACGCCAGCGTGAAAGTCATGGAAAACACGAAAAGCATGATCCGGCGGGCTCTGACAATCGGTGAATAGGAGATGACAGATGATCGATTCCATCAGCAAAAAAAATTTCGGCCTGCCCGCGGCCGTGAAAAAGGACAGCGGCGGCGATGCGACGAATCCCGATTTCAGCGAGCGGCTCAAGGCCATGCTCACCGATGTGAACAACAAACAGCACCATGCCGACGATTCCATAAAGAAGGTGATTCGGGGTGAAATGGACATCCATGACGGGATGATTTCAGTCAGCGAAGCAGACATTTCCCTGCGCTATCTGATCCAGGTTCGGTCCAAGGTGATGCAGGCGTACAACGAGATCATCAAAATGCAGATTTAAAAGGGACTTATGGCCAATCCGCTTGTACAAGTGATGAACAACTTCAGGGATGTTCCCCTTTCCCGGAAAATCGCCACCGGGGCCATCGTGTTTTTTGTGGTGGCCGGTTTCGGCGGGATATTTCTTTGGGCCAACAAAGCGGAATACAAAACCCTTTTGACGGGACTTGTACCTGAAGAGTCCGCCGCCGTGGTGGAAAAACTCAAGGAACTCAAGATTCCGTATAAATTCGGTCAGAGCGAAAGCGTGATCCTGGTTCCTGACGGGAAAATTCACGAAGCCCGGCTGGGTCTGGCGGAAGCCGGTCTTCCGAAGTCCGGTGTGGGTTTCGAAATCTTCGACAAAACCGATTTCGGCACCACGGAATTCGTCCAGAAGCTTAATTTTCAGAGGGCCATCCAGGGTGAACTGGCCCGCACCATCAAGGAAATGGAAGAGGTCAAGGACGCACGGGTCATCATCGTGCTGCCCAAGGATTCGGTGTTTGTGGAAGACGTGAAACCGCCGTCGGCGTCAGTTTTTCTCAAGCTGAGAACCAGTCTGCCCAAAGAAAAAGTGGAAGCGGTGGTGCACCTGGTGGCCAGCGCCGTGGAGGACCTGAAGCCCGAACTGGTGACGGTGGTGGATTCCGACGGCAAGGTGTTGTCCAAGGGCCTGGGACTTGACGAATCCGAATCCCCCATGAACAAGCAGTTCGAATACAAGCTGAACTTCGAGAAGAGCATGTCGGGAAGGATCCAGACCATGCTTGAGGAAATCGTGGGGCCGGGCAAAGCCATTGTCCGGGTCACGGCGGATATGGATTTCGCCAAAGTGGACATGAACGAAGAGATCTTCGACCCCGACGCCCAGGTGATCCGGAGCCGGCAGACCGCAGGCGACAAGTCGGACAAACGTCCGGGCAATCCCGCGAACGTCTCCAGTGTAAACCCCATCGCCGGAACGACGCAGGGAGCGGGAGGGGCCGGTGAGACCGCCGAACACCAGGACGAGACCGTCAACTACGAGATCAGCAAGACGGTCCGTGTGACCCAGAACCCCGTGGGTAAGGTGATGCGGCTTTCTGTGGCCGCGGTGCTGGACGGTACCTACAAAATGGAGAAGGACGAACAGGGCGATATGAAATCGGTGTATGTTCCAAGGACGCCCGAGGAACTGGCCCGGTTCGAAACCCTGGTGAAACAGGCCATGGGATACAATGCCGACCGGGAAGACCAGGTGTCCCTTGAATCCATTCCTTTTTCGGCGGGCGAAATCTGGAGCAAGGCGGATCAGGAAAATGCGGGTTTAAACTGGGACGACATCAAGAAGGAATACGGCAAGCCCATCGCCAATATCGTCCTGATCGCCCTGATTTTTCTGTTCGTTGTTAGACCGCTGCTGAAGACGTTCCAGCAGGTCACATCGTCTGAAAGCGATAAACTCCTGCCGGAGCTCGAACCTGAAAAACTGCTTCTGGACGGCCAGGGCAAACCCATGCTGCCCAAACCCAGGGCAGCCACGGTCCAGGATAAAGCCGTGCTGCTGGCCCGCGAGGACATCAACCGATCCGCGAACATTATCCGTGGCTGGCTGAGCGAAGGAGGCGGAGGAGGAGAGGAAAAAGATGAGTGACGGCGATAAAAAAGACGGCGGTTCACGGAAACTGACCGGGCCCCAGAAAGCGGCGATGTTCCTTCTGAACATGGGAGAAAGCTACGCTTCCGAGATTTTCAAGAAAATGAGCAACAGTGAAATCAAGAAGGTGGCGGAGGCCATGACCCAGATTGAAACCATCGCCCCTGACCAGCTGGCGGCCATCTCCCAGGAGTTCGTGAATCTCTACGAAGGGGAATCCAAGCTGGTGGTGGAGTCCAACGGCTTCCTCAAGAATGTCATCGAACGGACCCTGGACCCAGAACGGGCCGAAATGATTCTGAAGGACATCGAGGAACGGAAACGGGAGAAACCCTTTGTTTGGAGCCGGGAAGTGAGTATCTCTGCCCTGGCCTCCACGCTCTCCACCGAACATCCCCAGACCATCGCCATGGTCATGGCCCATCTTCCGGCGGACATCGCCTCGGATGTCATGGTGTCGTTCCCCTCGGAACTGAAAGGGGATATCGCCTTGCGTGTGGCCCAGCTGGGCCAGGTTCCCGAGGAAATCGTCCGGGACGTGGACACGGCCCTCAAGGCGGAAATGAAGAACATGGTGAGTTCCGGCGGAAAAGTCGGCGGTCTTCAGGTGCTGGTGGATATCCTGAACGGCGTGGACAAAGCCACGGAAGAAGCCATCATGGAGGCCATCGAGGAAGAGGACGCCGAAATGGCGGGAAGCGTCAGGGATATGATGTTCGTGTTCGAAGACATGATCAACGTGGACGACCGGGGCATGCGGGAAATCCTGAAGAAAGTGGAAGGGCCGCAGCTGACCATGGCCATGAAGACCGCCAGCGAGGAGATGAAGAACAAGATCCTGGGCAACCTGTCGTCACGCGCCGCCGAAATGATCCTGGAAGATCTGGAGGTCATGGGGCCTGTGAAGCTGTCGGAAGTGGAGGAAGCTCAGCAGGCCGTGGTCCAGGCCGCCAAGGAGCTGGAGGCCGAGGGCACCATCACCCTGGGCGGAAAGGGAAAAGACGATGTCCTTGTCTGATGACAAACCTGTTCCGGCTGGCGATACGGCATGGCAGCCGCTTGTTCCCGCCCAGCTTGATCATTTCGACCGGGAGATCGTCAGCGGTCCTGATATGGAGGACCCTGAGGTGGCCAAAGCTTTCAAGGCTCTCTACGAACGGTCAGGAGATGGGGTGGAACAGCCGTTTTCCCTGTTGTACGGCCCGAAAAAGGAGTTTGAAAAAGAAAAACGGTCGGCTCCTGAAGTGGGCCATGAGCCAGGAGATGAACTCCCTGCGGAAGTGCCTCACGAACAGGTTGAAGACGTCGACCCCGGCCCGGACCCGGAAATGGTCCGGCAGGAAGCCTTTGCCCAGGGGTTCGCCCAGGGACGGGACGAGGGGTTTCAGGCCGGTCTTGCGGATGCCCGTGAAAAAACCGAGCGGCTCGCCGCCATTCTCGGCGATGTGGACGGCATGTGGCACAGAATCGTCAGGATTTACGAGGACAAGATCATCGGCCTGGTGGCGAAGGTGGCGGAAAAAGTGGTTTACGGCCGGGTGGAAGTGGACCATGAGATGGTCACCCGCGCCATTTTGAGCGTGTTCGAACAGATCAAGGATCCGGTCCACGCCACAATCAGCGTTCATCCCCTGGATTACGAGTACATGGAGCTGGTGAAAGAGGATTTTTTTGAAAAGATAAAAGGGTTAAAGCAGGTGACTCTTATTTCCGATCATTTGGTAACACCTGGCGGATGCCGGATCGAAACGCCTTCCGGCGAAGTGAGTACGTCCATCGAAGAGCGACTGGACGCGGTGAAGCGGAGCATCATGGAACTGGGGCGCACGCGTTGACAGATCAAAAGAAGGTCGCATGACACAGGCCATGGATTACAACATCGATTTCGACAGATACATGAAAGCCGTGGACCGGTGCATCAGCGTCGAGCTGTCGGGCCGTGTGGTGAAGGTGGTGGGCCTGATCGTGGAGGCCACGGGCCTCAACATGGGGGTGGGGTCCCTCTGCTCGGTCTTCGCCGACACCGGGGAGGTGATTCTGGCGGAAGTGGTGGGGTTCAGGGAAGACCGTGTTCTGCTCATGCCCTACGGCGACGTCCGGGGCATCCGGGCCGGGAGCCGGATCACTCTCCTGGAGAAAGGTCCGGAAGCCGAGGTGGGCGACAGTCTTCTTGGGCGGGTGGTGGACGGCATGGGACAGCCTATTGACGGCAAAGCCCCGCCTGGGGACACTGTTCGTTATTCGCTTTACGGCAAACCCGTAAACCCCCTTCAGCGCAAGCCCATCACCGAGATGATGGATGTGGGGGTTTCGGCCATCAACACCATGATTCCCCTGGGCCGGGGCCAGCGCGTGGCTATCATGGCGGGCTCGGGGGTGGGAAAAAGCGTGCTCATGGGCATGATGGCCAAACATACCGAGGCTGACGTGACGGTGATCGGGCTTGTGGGTGAACGCGGACGCGAAGTCAAGGATTTCGTGGAACACAACCTGGGTGTCGAAGGCCTCAAAAAGTCCGTGGTGGTGGCCGCCACGTCGGATACCCCGCCCCTGGTGCGTATGCGGGGGGCGTACCTCGCCACCACCATCGCCGAATATTTCAGGGACCAGGGCAAGCATGTGCTCCTGATCATCGACTCCATCACCCGTTTCGCCATGTCGTCAAGGGATGTGGGGCTTTCCGCAGGGGAACCTCCGACGAACAGGGGGTACACCTCGTCGTTTTTTGTCAGGATTCCCATCTTGCTGGAGCGGGCGGGGAATATTGAAGGCAAAGGCAGTATCACGGGGATTTACACGGTTCTTGTTGAAGGGGACGACCTGAACGATCCGGTGGGGGACACGGTCAGGTCCATTGTGGACGGGCATATCGTGCTTTCGCGGAAACTGGCCAACCGGGGCCACTACCCGGCCATCGAAGTGCTGGAAAGTGTGAGCCGAGTGGCCCGTGATGTTTCAGCGTCCGAGCATATCGAGCTAAGGGGCAGGACCATCCAGATTCTGTCGGCCTATGCTGCAGCGGAAGACATGATTTCCATCGGAGCCTATGCCAGGGGATCGAATCCCCTGATCGACCAGGCCATCGCCCTCAAACCCAAGCTGGACGATCTGTTGCGCCAGCCCATGGACCGTCGGGAGAATTGTGCTGTTTCTTTGAACAAACTCAAAGCGGTGTATTTTTCATAGATGAAGAAATTCCAGTTCAGTCTGAAAGCCTTGTTGAGCTATCGGGAACACCAGGAGCAGATCGCCATGCAGGAGCTGGCCAAATCCCAGTCCGACGTGAACCAGGTGACGGAATATATCGAAGAGCTTGAAGCGGAGTTCAGGAAAGCCAGAAATGATCTGGAGCTGGAATCGGAAAAAGGAATCACGTCGGAACAGCTGGGGCGGTATATCGATTACCTGAACGGCCTTGAGCAGCGAACCTTTGAAGCAAAGACGGTTCTGGAGACGTTGATGGCGATTCTGGAGAAAAAACGTGTGGCTCTCAACACCCGGTCCATCGAACGGAAGATCATCCAGAATCTGAAGGACAAGCGGCGGAAAGAGTATGTGGACGAAACCCTGAAGCAGCAGCAGAGCGATTCCGATGAAATGGTTTTGCTGTCGGGGGCGTTCGTGAAAAAGTCGGATAGCGATGCCGGGACTGTGACATCATGAATCATGAAACAAATGAAAAAAAGACGCTGAAAGCAAAGAAAATGGTGAAGGCGGCCGTATGGGGTCTTGTGCTGTTTGCCGCTGTGTCGTTCCTTGTTTTGAAATTTCAGGGCCGGAACGATTTGTCCATCGGCCTTGAGTCCGCCAGCGCTGAGAACACGGCTCACGGCGGGGGAGAAGAGAAGAAAGCCGAAACCGAGGGCCATGGCGAGAAGAAGGCTGAGGAAGGCCAGGGAGAGAAAAAAGCGGAAGGCGGCCATGACGGTGGTGAGGGGGGGAAAGCCGCCGAAGGCCCCGACCCCAAGGCCGAAGCGGAAAGACGGAGACGGGAGGCTGCGGAATCAAGGCGTGAACTGATGGGGCTTGAGGAAAAGCGGCTGTACATCAAGAAACAGGAGGAAAAACTGAAGGCGGAGCAGGAACGGCTCAAGGCCTTGAAGCAGGAAATGACGGAAAAGGTTTCGGAACTTGAAGCCATGCACCGGAAGATCGAGGAAAGCCTTCAGAAGATCGAGAGGAAACGTTCTGAAAAAGAAGTGGTGAGCAAGGAAGTTCAGGACAAGAAAATCAAGCAGCTCGTAAAAATGTATTCAACCATGAAACCCAAGCAGGCCGGATTGATATTCAACAGCATGGATATCGTCATTGCCGAAAAAATCCTGATGAACATGAAAGGTGACGCGGCGGGAAAAATCCTGGCCTATGTGGAGAGCAACAAGGCCGCCCTGATCAGCGAGCGGCTGGCCATCAGCGTCGGAAGGACCGAAGGAAGGCCCTGACGGTGCCATCATCGTTTGAGCACTTGAAACGATGAAAGGAGACAAACCATGGAAACGTCATTCAATGTGAAAGAGATATATCCTTTATGGGGCTGGATGGAAGAGGCCCTGGAATACAGCGTGGACACTTTTCAGCGCCTTATGCTGTACACCGATGTGATCCGCCAGCAGGGCACGGATTTTATCGAGGAAAACGACAAGGGGCTTCCCCCGGTCCTGGATTTCGATTACCAGGTCATTTTTGACGGCAGGGATCTGGACCGGCCCGTGAACTATTCCCTGGCCCGGATCATGCCCGAAGACGACTGGGACATTCCCGAGGAGTCCCGGCCCATCATCATCATCGATCCCAGGGCCGGACACGGTCCCGGTGTGGGCGGACTTAAAAAGGAATCGGAAGTGGGGCTGGCCATGAAGAAAAAGCACCCGGTGTACTTCATGATCTTTTCCCAGTTTCCCGTTCCGGGGCAGACGCTGGAAGACGTGGCCGAAGCAGAGGTTCAGTTCATCGAGGTGGTTCGTCGTTTTCATCCCAAAGCGGAGAAACCGGCAGTCATCGGCAACTGTCAGGCCGGGTGGGCTGCGGCCCTCATTGCCGCCGACCGGCCGGACATCACCGGCCCCCTGTTTCTGAACGGGTCGCCTCTGTCCTACTGGGCGGGAAAGGATGTTCGAAACCCCATCCGCTACAAAGGCGGACTTCTGGGCGGGATCTGGCCCGCCTCGCTCAGCGCCGATCTGGGCAACGGCTATTTCGACGGCGCCAATCTGGTGAAAAATTTCGAGGACTTGAACCCCGCCAACACCTGGTGGAAGAAGAGATACAACCTTTACGCCCATGTGGATGACGAAGCCGAGCGCTTTCTCCGTTTCGAAAAATGGTGGAACGGTTTTTTCTTTTTATCCAAGGAGGAGATCCGCTTCATCACCCGGGACCTGTTCGTGGGCAACAAACTGGAAACGGGTGACATCACGTTCAGGGACGGCCGGAATGTGGACCTGAAGCAGATGAGGGACCCCATTTTCGTGTTCGCTTCCGACGGGGACAATATCACGGCCCCCCAGCAGGCCCTGAACTGGGTGATGCGGGTCTGGGGTTCGGTGGATGAAATCAAACGGAACGGGCAGGTGATCATCTACCTGCTTCACAAGGACATCGGGCATTTGGGAATCTTCGTGTCCAGCAAGGTGATCAACCGGGAACATCATGAGATGATCGGCCATGTGGACCTGGTGGACTATCTGGCACCGGGTCTGTACGAAATGATCATCGAAGATCGGGAAGACGGGGAATTCGATGTCCGGTTTGAAGCCCGTGAGTTCGAGGATATCCGCGATCTCAACGAAACCAGAGGTGAGCTTGAATTCAAGTACGTCAGCCGGATATCCGAACTCAACGACCATGCCTACCGGACTCTGGTCAGCCCCTGGCTCCGGATGCTGACCACGGAATTCAGTGCAGAACTTCTCCGCCGCTTGCATCCCCTGCGCATGGAACGCTACCTGTTTTCTGACATGAATCCGCTGTTCATTCCCGTCAAGGCCTTTGCCCCCTACATTCGCAAGACACGGATGCCGGTTGCCGCTGACAACATGTTCAGAAACGTCGAGCGGGCCCTGTCCGTGAGCATCGCGTCCATATTGGATTACTACCGGGACATGCGTGATCTCACCCATTATCAGATGTTTTACCTGCTTTATGGTAATCCGGCCATGGCGCTGATTTTCGGTGGTGATGAACGAAAGGAAAGGGAAGCCGGAGCCGGGGTCAGGATGCGCGGCCACCGTCCGGAGCTCATCGGAAAGATCGGCGAGGGAAGCATGGCCGAAGGCCTGATCCGCTGTCTCACGGCCATGAGTTTCAAGAAGAAAACCAGTTATAAGAACCAGCTGATCTTCATCAAGAAACTGGTGGATTCCAGCCAGCATCTGGTGAACCTCGACAAGCAGGCCGTGAAAAAACTCATCAACGAGCAGGCCGCCATTCTGAAAGCCGATTACGAAAGGGCCATCGACGCGATTCCCACCCTGATCACCTCCCCGGAAGACAGGCTGGTGGCCTGCCACATTCTGAAACTCAGCGTGGAACACCAGGCGTCGGTCACATCGGAAGAAAAGGCGCTTTTGTCGAAACTCCTCCGGCTGCTGCATGACAGACAGACGCTGGATTGACGTTAAAGGGATTGCAGAGACCTCGACCCTGTGATGATCCGTGTGCGTATTTCAGGTCGCAGTCAGAATGATTCCGATAGGTTTGGTGGGCTGGATGCATTATTCGGCCCATGTGACCGGAAATCGGACAGGTCTGACTGTGACCGATTTTCCGACACACGGTCAAGTCACGGTTTTTTATCTTTTATTCCGGGATATTAATCAAAACAACCGCTAACGTTGTCAGATTATCGTACAGAAACGATCATGTCTTTTATCACCATCGGAGCCTTGACTCCGCAGCCCACCATAAAATTTAATCTGGAAAAATCTCTGTAAATACAAGTCATTACACTCATTTAAGCATGTGGATCACTGAGTCTTGAAAACATCGGCACACCCCTTGCGATAGTGAAAGGCGAATCCCGGACTTTTAATCCGAAAACAAATGCATAGAAAATAAAAGGGGGAAACATGAAAAAAGCCGCAACCGCAATCATCCTGTCCTTGGTGTTTATTTTACCCGCACGTCTTCACGCCGCGTCCTTCGCTGACATGGTGTTCGTGGTCGACCAGTCGGGAAGTATGTACGACGAGTTCAGATGGATCAGCAACAGCCTCCGCTATATTGACGCCATCGTCAAGTCAAAGGGGATAACGGCCAATTACGGAATCGCCGGATACGAGTTTTTCTCCGGAACCCAGAGAGGCTTTTTCGGAGAGAAAAACGCCTGGGCCGACGTCCCGGCCGAAATCGATGGGGTCATCGCCGAAGCGGACTGGGCCGCCCGTAACGTCTATGGCGGCATTGAGAGAAGCTACCATGCAGCGTCCTGGGCTGCGGACAATTTTTCATGGACAGGCGGAGACTACGCCAAAGTCATGGTCCTTATCACCGACGAGGACGTCGATATGGGGGACACGTATTCCTACAACGGCAAGAGGGGCGAGCTGGCACTCAACGACAAAATGAACGACAGCGACATTCTTCTCAACGTGATCACAAGTTCCTGTTTCAACACGTTCTGGGATGACGCGGCCTTCAGGAAAGGCGACTACATCGGCCTGTTCGACCTGAATTACCTGAGAGAACATCCATCGGAATTCACAGCGGATTTCACCCAGGCCAAAATCAATGAAATCATCGAATATCAGCCGACCCAGGCCACCCCCACACCCGAACCCGGCACCCTTTTTCTCCTCGGGTCAGGCCTTATCGGCATCGGAGCCGTGTCACGGAAAAAAAGAGTGAGAACCGTTCAGCCTTGATAAGAATGAAAAAAACATACTGGAATCATGCTTAAAACAAGGAGAATAGGACATGGCGCACCGATTTAACCTTCTGAAATCCATGATCCCCAATACCCACCCGCTGCATGGGGATGGCGAATGCGGAAACACGGATATGAAAACAAGCGGAACTCAGGCCGGGTCGTCCGGTTTCGACAGGCAAAAGCTTGAAATCCTTACGCGGACCGTCTGTGCCATCGAGCCCCACCGGTTTCCTTCCGTGATCGTCGTGGCGAACGCCGCGCCCAGGAAAAACAAAGGAATCGTCGCGGCACATCTGGCCATGGCCGTTTCGGGCATGCCCGGCCAGAACGTTCTCCTTATCGACGCGGATTTCACTTCACCCACCCTCCACAATGCTTTCGGATATCCCGAAATCCAGGGTCTTTCGGAATACCTTGCCGACAAAAAGACGCTGGCCGAGCTTGTAAGAGGAACGGCGAACGATTCCCTTCAGCTTCTTCCCGCCGGTCGTCAGAACCGTTCAGCCGCTGAGCTCCTCTGTTCGAAAAAAATGGACCGCTTTGTCGAAGTCCTGAAAAAACGCTGCCAGGACCTTGTCCTTATCATCAACACGGACTTCGAAACGCTGTCGAAAACAGCGCCTTCTTTCGCCCGGCATGTGGACGGCTTTGTTTCGGTGATCGACGAATCCGTCATCACAGACTTAGGAGGCGATTCACCTTACACATTTCCCGGAAAGGCGAAGCTCCTGGGGTCCATCCGGAAAAGAAAAACGGTCCACCCTGTTTTTTCGGCCGTTGACGCTATGGAAAAAGACAGAACGGAAAATTCTCGATCGGCCGACCGCCGTGTTTTAACAGCGTCCACTGTGGAAGAGGGCCCTTTTCTTATTAAAAAACCGGGCTCCGCTGAATCGGACAGGTTCGACAAGCTCACGGCGGACATGATTAAAGCGGGTGTTTTCAAGGGAAACCCTGTGCTGATGTTCACGAGCCCCAGTTCGGGGGATGGAAAAAGTTTTGTAACGGTGAACGCCGCCGCGAGCATCGCCAGGAACTCCGGCAGGCAGGTCCTTGTCATCGACTGTGACCTCAGGGCTCCGTCCATCCACACGTATTTCAAGTCGGACAACCTGACCGGCCTCAGCCGTTACCTTGGAGACGACCGCTTCAGTTTTTCGGACTGCGTCCGGCAGACGGAAATCGACAACCTCTTCCTGATGGCGGCCGGCCCGTCCGTGCCCAACCCTCTCCAGCTGCTCTCATCTCCTAAAATGGCCCGGCTCGTCGAAGGCCTGAAAAAAGCGTCCAAAGAGATGATCGTCATTCTCGATGCGGCACCTCCCACCCTGATGGCCGAAGGGAGCGTGATTTCACAGTTCGCGGATACCGTGACCCTCGTGGTCAGTCACCAGAAGACCCACCGTGACGATGTGCGGAAGCTGGTGGATATGTTCGAACAAAAAAAGGTTTTCGGAGTGGTTTACAACCATTTCAAAGAAAGGCAGAACCTTGCCTCCATCTATAAAAAATACGGTCAACGACTGAAGGCGGCATGACATGATCCGACTGTTCAACCGGCATTATCCGGTAAGAAACGTGTTTTTCGTCATCGGTGAAGGTGCCCTCATCTTCGCCTCCATCCTGGCCGCGGCTTCGGTCTTCCGTTTCTGGGCGTCCGTCCCTTCAGGATTCTCATTTTTCATGGAAACCGTCCTTGTCACGCTGATCTGCCAGGTCTTTCTCTTCTACCACGGGATGTACGACATCAACGCGCTGAACAGCATGGCCGACCACGCCGCAAGGCTTCTCCAGGCCCTGGGTTTTACCACGGTGATCCTTGGAGGAATCCACCTGTGGATCGGGCATGAGATCATCCCATCGAAGATCTTCATCACCGGGCTCGTTACCATGGCCGTCCTCGTCCTGGTCTGGCGTTTCATCTATTCCCAGGCCCTTTCCCGGCATTTTCTGGACAAGACGGTTCTCATCCTGGGCGACAGCCCCCTTATCCGTTCGATCATTCGCTCGGCTTCGGCCCAGAGGGACTGCGGCTTTGCCCTGACCCATCTTATTTCAACTGCCGCGACCGGTCCTGGAAGCATCGCTGACGGGGAAAACGGTTTCAGCGGAATTCAAGGGCTTTCGTCGTACTGCCGCGAACACGCCATCCGGATGATCGTCGCGGACGACGCCATGGACGGCTGGGACGAAACCATCGAAAACGAGCTTCTCGCCTGCCGGACAGACGGCATTCGCGTCATGGACGCCCAGGCCTTTTTCGAAATGCTCACCGGGAAGCTCCATGCCGAAAAGCTTAAGGCGGGCTGGATTATCTTTTCCGGCGGATTCCACCGCTCGGTTCTCCATCACGCATTCAAACTCCTGTTCGACTACGCGGTGTCCGGTTTTCTTCTTTTTCTCCTGTCCCCGGGCATTCTTCTCACAGCCGTCCTGATCAAGCTCGATTCCAGCGGCCCTGTTTTCTACAGCCAGGAACGCCTGGGGAAAAACAAGAAACCCTATAAAATATACAAGTTCCGATCCATGGTGGTTGATGCTGAAAAAAACGGCGGCCCCGCATGGTCCAAAAGCGGCGACACCCGAGTCACCCGGATCGGGAATTTTATCAGGAACTGGCGGATCGACGAAATCCCCCAGCTTGTCAACGTGCTCAAAGGGGATATGAGTTTTGTGGGGCCGAGGCCGGAAAGGGATTTCTTTGTGAAGAGGCTTGAAAGAGACATCCCGTTTTACGGGGTGCGGTTCACGGTGAAACCGGGAATTACGGGCTGGGCGCAGATCAACTACGGATACGGTTCGACGGACGAAGACGCCCTGGAAAAGCTGAACTATGACCTGTACTACATCAAGAATTCAACGGTGTTCATGGACCTTTTCATCGTGTTCAGGACGACGAGGACCGTCATCCTGGGTGTTGAACACGGAAACGGGGAAACGGCCGTCCGGAACGCTGCGCATTGATACCTGAAAAAAGGAATTGGAGTACGGGTATGAACTCAGATCGCGTACTTTTCCATCTTCTTGTAGAGCGTGTCCCGTGAAATGCCCAGAAGCTTTGCGGCCATGACCTTGTTGCCGCCGGATTTTTCAAGGGCTGTGGCGATATGTTTTTTCTCCATTTCCTCAAGAGACGGGAAACTGTCGTCCGAAAGCGGCGCGGCCGGTTTCACTTTTTCAATTGGGCCGGTCATGTCCATCAGGTGGGTGGGTTCGATCGTTTCCTTCGAATTCCTGATCGCCGCCCGCAGAAGAACGTTCCGCAGTTCCCTCACGTTTCCCGGCCATGGGTAGCTCAAAAGAACCTTCCTGGCGTTGTCGGAAAGTTTCTGTTTTTTGATGTTATGGTCTTTCACGAACTGTTTCAGGAAGAATTCGGCCATGGGGACGATATCCTCCTTCCTGTCCCTTAACGGCGGAATGGTGAGCTTGATGCAGGCCAGTCTCTGGAACAGATCGTCCCTGAACCGTTTCTGGACGATCATGGCGTTGAGGTCCTGGTTCGTCGCCGCAACGACGCGGACGTTCAAGGTCCTTGGGCGTGTGTCCCCGAGCCGTGTGATCTTTCTGTCCTCCAGGAATCTCAAAAGTTTCGGCTGGACAGTCAGGGCCATGTCACCGATTTCATCGAGGAAAATGGTCCCGTTGTCGGCCTGTTCCAGTTTTCCGGGCTTGTCCTGGGCCTGGTGGAACGCACCCTTGACCGAACCGAAAAGCTCGCTTTCGAATATACCTTCGGGGATGGCTGAACAGTTCAGGGCCACAAGTTCCCCCCCGGTCCCCGAGAACCGGTGAAGGGCGTCGGCGACTTTTTCCTTGCCCGTTCCCGGTTCGCCAGTGATCATCACCGGTACGTTGATCCGGGCCAGTTCCATGATATCCATGTAAAGGGCCACCATGGCGTCGTTCCGGATCACGATTCCATGGAGTTTCATGGCGTCCCGGAATTCTTTCCTCTCTTTTTCCGCTTCGTCCGGCAGCTTGGACATGATCAGGGTGGACGTCTTGTCCAGGGACTGTTCGGTGAAACAGACCTGCTTCCTGCCGTCTGCCTCGGCCCGAACGATGACGCTGTCGGAATCCCCGTCGTCCACGAAAGAGAAGTTGTAGTTCGTGATGTGAAACACGTCTCCGTGGGAAAGCCTGTACTCCGTCACCCTGTCTTCGTTGACGAAGGTTCCGTTGCTGCTAGAATCGAACAGTCTGTATCCGTCAGTCGTTTTCCTGATCGTCGCGTGGTTCCGCGAAATGGACGAGTCCTCGATAAGGATGTCGCTTTCAGCCCCCCTTCCGATGGTTATTTCACCGTCGAAGCGGACGACCTTGTAGCCCCTTTGGTTCCTGTCCACAATCAGGGAAGGCATGGTTTTCCATTACGCGATAAGTTGAAGGGCGCTTTTCTGTTCGTCGAAGCTGTGGTTCAGGACGTAAATTGAAGCGGCCATCTTGAGGGGTACGCCCCCGGAGCCCGACGCGAGATTGGCGTTTCCCTGGCTGCCCGATCCGCCGTCGTCAACCGGGGGGGGCGGGGCCGTTATTTCACTGAGGGAATCCGCAGGCCGGGATTCTTCCGCCGGAACGGGCCGGGGTGCCGGGGTTTCCGTTTCAGGCGGCGGAGCCTGCATGGGCGTTGCTGTCTGTACGGTATACGCCGCTGAAGATATCTGTGAGATATTCATGGTTTTCACCTTGTAAACGCCGACAAGTTCATTTTGGCGTTTCCTTTCCTTGTGGGTATAATATCGGACGGACAAGGCATAACATTTAGCGTTGATTCAATGGGTTTTAAGTTTATAACATTATCAGTCAACCGATGTAGAAAATAAAAAAAAAGATGTTTTCAAAATTGGTCCGGGTGTCGACGCAAGGAGGGGGAGGCGCATTGCGGTATCGGGATGAACTCCCAAAAACATGCAATGCGCCAAGGGCGTGGCTATCTGCACATCAATTGCCAGGAATCGTATTTGTACCCTTCATAATAAACGGTCACCCCGTTATCGACCAGTGTGAAAATATCTTCGCAGTTTGCTCTGGTAAGAGGATTGTGATCCAGAGTAATGGTGTCGGGTAAACCTGCGCCTGTTTGATCGGGATCTTTGATGCCGATGCCTCCGGCGTTAGAGTTCGCGGCAAGGGGGGCTATGTCGTCGATGAAATCGTCATCAAGATAAATATCCCTCAGATTTGTCAGGTTCGTAAGGGCTGAAACGTCGTTGACTTGGAAGTTGGATCCCAGGTCAAGAGTCCTGAGCTTGGTTAGTGTGGCAAGGGGAGAGATGTTGCCTGTAAGAAGAACTCCCTGTAAATTCAGGCTTATCAGATTTACAAGGCCCGAAAGTGGCGCAGTGTTGGAAATTCTATGGGTCTGGTTGAACAGGCTGAGATGGCGGAGATTGACAAGACCGGACAAGGGGGAGATATCTGAGACTTGGCAATCACTTAAATCCAGGTGGGTCAGTTTTGTAAGGTTTGAAAGAGGCGCAATGTCGCTGATCGGATTGTCACTGCTGCCATTTTCATAAGTGTAACCGCGTAAGGCGAGGTTTTGAAGATTACTCAGACCAGCCAGAGGGGAAATATCTTCGATCAGATTTCGAGAGATATTGAGTGTTGTGAGTTGAGCCATCCGGGAAAGAGCTGAAATGCGGCTGATGGCATAGTTGTGGGATAAATCCAGCCATTTCAGGTTGACCATGCCGGCCAACGGGCTGACATCGTTGATTTTATTTTGACTTAAATCGAGCTGCTCCAAGTTGACAAGGCCTGATAGCTTCATGATATCCGTTAGTTTTCCGGCTTCATTATAATATCCTGAAAGGTCGAGGGTCTTGAGCCGGGTCAGTCCGGCCAGCGGAGTGATGTCGGTTAATGCAGCACTCTTGATTTTGAGACCCTGAAGGTTGGTTAGTTTAGACAAGGGCGATAATGATACCAGGGCCGGGCAGATGATTTTCAGTTCGGTGATACCCGTCAAAGATGAGATCGGGGTCAGGTCGGTTACCTTTGAACAATTGAGGGTCAGGTCCTTGAGATTGACAAGTTTCGAAAGTGCGGAAACGCTGGTTATTTCATATCCTCTAAGGGCAAATTTTTGGAGTTTGACTAACTTCGACAGGCCTGAGATGCTCCGCACGTCAGAGCTGAGATCAAGATCGAGTTTGTCGAGATTTGTGCATTGAGATAAGAGTGACATGTCGGTTGAATTTTTTGCGAAAACTCCTAATTGAACAATTTTTGGCAGTTTCTGGATCGGTGAATAATCATTGATCAGCATGTTTCCATACAGATTTAATCTGGATAAATACTGCAGACTGGCAAGAGGTCCGATGTCTGTGATCTGGTTGTGGTTCAGCTCTAACGTTGTCAAACTGACAAGACCTGAAATGGAGGAAACATCTGAAATATTATTCCAGCCGAGATTGAGGGATTTCAAGCGGGAAAGCACAGCGAGAGCAGATATGTCCGACAGTGAGTTGAACGAAAGGTCAAGGGTTTCCAGTTTTTTTAATTTTTTTACAAAAGAAATATTATGCACTTTTCCATGATAGCTGACGGATTCGCTCGCAAGACCCATGGGGTCGTTGAACAAATTTGAATCAAATGTGTGAAATCCACTCAGACTCAATTCCTTCAGGTCGGCGGCATACTCGATGCCTGAATATTCAAAGTATTTGTATTCATTAAGATCGGGAATGCTGAGTGATGTCAGCTTAATCATGTCCCGGTTGGTTACGGGTGTAGGCGTGGCGATGCCCAGCGCGGACCGGATCACTGTTTCAAAATCACCGGGACCGAATTTAACGATTTCTTCTTCATCCACCGTTCCGTTGCAGTTGTTGTCTTTTGAATCGTTGCTGATTTCGGGCGCTCCTGCGTAAACCAGAGAATCCAGCTCATCGCAGTCACTTGCGTTGTCGACGCCGTCACCGTCGATGTCCGTGTCACAGGTGTCCCCGATTCCGTCTTTGTCCAGATCCTCCTGGGCGGGATTATACATTTGTTTGCAATCGTCACAGGTATCGCCGACTCCGTCGTTGTCACCATCAAGCTGGTCGGGATTGTAAACATTCGGGCAGTTGTCGGATGCTGTGGCGATTCCGTCGTTGTCCACATCGGAATCGTCGGTGTCGCAGGATGCGATGGCCAGAACCAGAATACACAGCATGAGCAGAGCAATAAACTTTTTCACAATGAACCTCCATAATTAAAAAAAGATGATGGGTTTTTGGAACATTTAAAGCAATAAATCTAACCGTACATACGGTGTGCGTATCAAAGATGCTCTGCTAATTTGGGTGATACAGGTGATGACAACGTATTAGGGTTGAACGTATCAGAAACGTTATTCGTTTATGAATATGAAGTATTTCAACGGAACTCGTAGTTGTTGATCTGCACCTTAATCGAACGGCTACGATATTTCAACATGAATTAAACCATTGTATAAAAATTATTTCACGCGAATAAAAAAACAACTGCGGTCATTTTTACAACGTAATGAAATCAGGATATTTCTTAAAATTTTGCCCTGCAGTTTCTACCAATAAAATTTTTTTTAGCACGGGTGTGCAATCATCGAATTTTTTGAAAAAGACATTGGCATCAGCGGGTTTTTGTTTCCGGAAAAGTGATCATTGTGATCATCACTGATGACCGGCCGTGGATTGGCGGACTATTATAGCTACGAAAGATTATTGATGATCGGGTGGCGTGGGATTCGATCTTGTTATATCCTGAACTTCTAAAGAGTTTTAAGATGCCAGACCTCTTTTCTCCCTCTGGGGCTGCCCAGAACGATTTCCCCTTTGTCCTTGTCGATGTCAAGGCGTGCAAGGGGCTTCATGTTTTCAGGGAAAACCACCACCGGGTCTTTGATGGAGATTTTTTTCATGCCCATGGAGAATTCGGCCTTGGCCTTGGTGGCTTTCAGACGGAGGCTGTTGTTGATGTAGACGGAGATTGTGAAATTTTCAGCGACTATTTTTTTGAAAAGGGCATTGTTGAAAGAGCCGAATTTGGTCTTTTTGAGATAGAGCTTGTCCGCTTCCAGAGTGTAGCGGCAACGGCCTTCGTTGACCGTGAATGTGACATGTTTGCCGTAGGGGCCGTTTCTAAGGAGGGACAAGGGGCTTTTGTCTGAAAAGCCATCAAATCCGGCTGGTTCGTTCTGGCCATGGCGTGTCAGGGTATAATAGCCGAAAAGTCCAATGGACAGGATGATGACGGAATAAAAGGCGACGAGGATTTTTTTTTTCATGGATTAGTTTCAGCGGAGCACCGGAGAAGGTGCTCCGCCCGAATTTTTTTAGACGTTAGTTGGTGAGTTTGACTGCGCCCGAGTTGCCGTAGTATGCGCCGGAATAATCAACAGAATAACTGAAACCGTTAAGCAGATTATCGTCAATCAACTCACTGGCAGCATCCGATGGGAGTGAGACCTCAATACCCGCACCGCTGTTGACCGTTTGGGAAGTGACCCCGCTGGTGCTTCCGTCATATCTTGCACTCCAGTTTGGCGTATCGTAGCTGTTGAAATAAATTTGGATTCCATGCAGCGATGTCCAATAGTCATCCCAGTAGCCTGAGGCAAGGCCAAAATAAACATAATACGGCGATCCGCTTTTTTCGATCAGAGCGCACATTTTGCCACTGCCATTGATGGCCAGTTTGGCTTTCAGTTCGTTTGTGTTGATGAAGTAGGGTACGGAGGCCCAGTCACTTATACTGCCGTCAATGGTTATTGACGCACTGGGTACTTCAGGGGCTGGGATGGGCTCATCCCAGTCGATTTCAACGACGCCCGTAGCGACATTTGTTCTGCTTCCCCTGATGTAGAGTTCGATGTCGTCTTCTGTCTGGTCCGCAACATCCAACCAGTTTCTGACCGATTTATCGCCGTTGGCGAAGTCGAACAGGGTGTAATTCGCGTAGTCCGGATTGATGGTGTAGGTGTAATAGAAAATGGTGTGTGTGATTTTCTCGTAAGCAAAACCATCGCCGGGGACATATATTTCAGGATCCGCTTCATCGGAATCCACACTTTTGATCGGAGTGTTTTTGGTGTCCAGGGCTGCGATGATGGACGCGATGGTGTGGGTGTTCAGTGCGCTGGCTATCTGGGCGTCAAAGGCGTCGTCCATGGAAAAGGCGTTCCGGACTCGGGCTTTTTTCGCGGCATCAGACAAGGCGGCCAGGGCGGTGCATGCTTTGCCGTAAGTGGTGGCCGCGTTTTTCAGGGCCGAACGGAAAATTTCCAGCTTGGTTGTGCTGCCCACGCCCAGAAGGCCCGGATTGCTGGTGATGAATTCCTCTTCCTGGTCTTCGGTGACATCGTCAATGGTGCGGATATCCACCTGGTTGCCGCCGGAAGTGACGGTCCAGTCGCTGACGGTGTAATCGACGGATTCAACAAAGGCGCATGCGGCGATCATGAGGTTGGTCATGGTTTCAAGAACCTTGACGTCGATGTCGTCCATGTGGATGGTGTCGAAGCCGGCCAGGGAGATGGTGGTGTGCGCCCCTTCGGCCTTGGCGAAATAGGTGTTGGCTGTCTGAAGTCGCCCGCGAAGTTCTGAAAATGTTCCGATGATGGCGTCTTCCTGGGCAGATGTTGAAAGATTGACGATGCTCTCAGTGATGCCGTTCATGATGGTTTCATTGTCGAAATCGGTGTCAAAGTCGATTCCCAGATCCTTGAAGAATTCACCGGCCTCACTGTTGTAGATGAAAGCCAGTTCTGCAACACCCCTGAACAGATTTTCTTCGGGAGTGTCCGGTGTGAAGGTGAGATACGCCACAAAGGCGGCCAGGTTGGCGGTTGTGGGGTCGTTAAGAAGGGTGAGCAGTCTGTTTTTGAGTTCGGCGAGATCTCCCGTGGCAGCAAATCCGCCATCGATGATATCGTCAAGATGGCCGAAATTGTCGGATAGCCCGTTTTCGTTGTTCTCATTGCCGATGAAGTCGGTGATGGCATCGTTTATCATGGCACCCTGATCATCGAGTTCATTGTCTTCAAGATCATCTTCCAGAAGGTCAAGCACTTCTTCAGGTGTCATGTTGCCGTTATCACCGGCCTGGGACAGTGCGGCGAGAAGAAGGGTATAAATGACTTCAGATTCCGTTGCGCCGTCGTCAGCTCCTGCTACTGTCGGATCGAAGGGACGGTCTTTCAGGATATCCCCATCGGGGCCGAGGAGCTGGGAAATCATCTTGTTTGCTGCATCGATGGCTGCAGGATCGAGGTACGAACCGGCTTTTCTGACAGCCAGTTCCGTGAGCGGCGTTACGCAGACGGACACTTCCCCACCCACAGAGGAGGGTAAGGCAGCCCGGCGGACTTCGGTCAAAGTCCGCGTCTCGCCTGTGGCCTCGTCGATGTATGTTCCGCCTGTGGCCTCGATAAGAATGGCACCCGTGTAAGTTCCCACATTGGCCGTGTAATCCCCGTTGCTGTCTGTGGTTGCCGTTGTGATGAGCGTTCCTTTGATACCGTTTTCAATTTTATAGATACTGATTGTGGCTCCGGCCACAGGGCCTTCGGAAACGGTTCCTGAAAGTGTCGTTGATACCGGCTTGGGCGGATCGTCGTCATCGCTGCACCCCCACACATTTAAAAGCGCCAGAAGGCAAAGAAAATACAAAGACCATCGCAATTTTCCTCGTTTCATTGAGTCCTCCTCTAAAAAGTATAGTTCTTGTATTCGTGAAACTTTTTGAAGAATTAAATAACGGCTGTCTCTTCAGTGGTCTATTTCCGTAAAACGGAATAGATACTAATAGAATAATAGATAATTGTCGAGATAAAAATTACTCGTGTCAGGTTTGATGATCGAACCAATGAGAAATATAAGAAATCCTTAAATGGTATGGGAACGGTGGTGTGCATGGCCGGGGATAGGCTATTGCCAGAATCTCTAAAAAACCAAAATCAATAAAGATAATTTGAAAAAAAAGATGGCGGGATTGGTGATTGACAACTTCATGATGTTCATATTAAAGAAACCCATCCGTCGACTTTTTTTAATGACATTCTTCTGAAAAACCGGGAGGAAATGATGAATAACAGATCGTTGTGGGCTACCGTTATTTTTTTTCTTGTATTACAATACCAAGGTTCGGCTGCAGAGAACTCATGGAGACAGACCGGAGACAAAGGGGGAGTGAAATGCTACGAAAGGGCCGTTGAGGATTCCGGAATCAGGGAATACCGATCTGTTTCAGTGATGAATCATTCCATCGAAACCCTTCTTGAAGTGCTCATCGATGTCCCGTCTTATCCCCAGTGGATGCCGGACTGCATGGAGGCCCGTATACTGAGGGAATTCAAAAAAGGCCTCGAAAGGGGAAACTATTACATTTACTTGAAAATGAACGGAATATGGCCGGCTGACAACAGGGATCTCGTCATTGAGTCGTTACCGAAAACCGACTGGGAGGGCGGTGTTTCAGTGATTCGGCTGAAAAAACTCGATGACGGTGTGTTGCCTCAACAGCCGGGATTGGTTCGGATCGCTGATTTTATGTCGGAATTCAAACTTGAAATCATCTCACGGGATAAAACCATGGTGACCATGACCACGTATGTGGATGTGGGGGGGATGATTCCGTCTTTCATGGCCGCCATCCAGACGAAAAGTGTTCCGTTCGGAACGCTTGCAGGGCTGAACCGTATGGCTTCTGACCCCCGATATCGGAAAGCGGCTGCAAAAGATTACTTTTGAAGGCCATTTATGCCAATTCCACCGCCGGTTCTCTGACCGGACGCGGGCTGTGCCTCACGTCACGCATAAACATTTTTTATTCATGCGAACAATGAATCTAAATTCTTGACTATGTCAGTCCGCCATAGTACACAAAAATTGTACATCAGGAAAAAAAGTGCCGGGTGGATCTAAACGCCTGGCCAGGCAGCATCATTTTTTCCCTGTATGCGGTGAACGAGGGTTCGGGTTAAAGGGGGGGGCATGCGGATTATCATATGGGGGGTGGTGTTATTATTGATTTCCGCCTCGGCGTGGTGCGGTGAAACGGGCTATCAGTGGGAACTGATCAAGAAAAAAGACGGAATTGACGTGTATTCCAGCAGAACTCCGGGTTCGGATTTCAGGACGTATAAAGCTCAGAGCATCATTGAAAGACCCTGGGAAGTTCTTTTTGAGGTGCTGCTCGACGTTCCCGGTTACTCCGGATGGATGCCGGGTTGCCGGTCATCGTCCATCGTCAAAATGGTCCATGATGATCCCATCAAAGGGAATTTTATCATCCATTTTGTCTGGGACGCCATATGGCCGGTAAAAAACCGTGATCTGGTCGTGGCGGTCAATTCGGATCATGACTGGGATAACGATCATGTATCCGTCGTTCTGCAGGCCACCGATCAGCACAACATACCGGTTCCTGAAGGACTTGTCCGGCTTAACGCTTTTTTCGCGCGATTTGATTTTAAATACATTGACAGAAACAGGACAGAGGTTGTTTTTGTCACCATGATCGATCCTGGTGGTATCGTTCCATCGGGAGTTGCGGATATTCAGACAGCGACAGTTCCCTTTGACACACTCAAAGGCCTCGCCAAGCAGGCAGGGAATCCCAAGTACTACAAACAGGCCGTGATGGATTACTTCTGACATTTTAATGAGGTGAAGTGGTATGAAACAGAACGTGTTTATCGGTATTCTATGTTTAGTTGGGATTTCGCTGCTGGTCATCCAGTCGGCTCAAGCCAAGAAAATCAGCAATTACGAAGAAATGTACGCCCTTTTCCCTGGGGGGGCGGCCCACTCCGACATGAACAGGGCTGTTGTCGAAAACGCACAGAAGCTCGTGGCAGAAAGGCAGATGTTAAGAAAACGGCGGACCATACGCTTCATGAAACCAGTGTCGGTCGACGTCATGAATGAGAAATATATCTCCGTGGCATTCGATGTTCAGATAATGCCGGCCAAACCTTCTGTCTTTGCCCTTTTGTTTGAAACGAGCGGTGATAATCCTGTTGCGTTTCCAAATACGACGTATCTCCATTGGGTCGGGGCAAACGATCTGAAAATTTTCAGTGCGATGGACATGGCCGGTCTCTATAAAAGTTACCAGGAAATGGGAATTGAGGACTGCAAACCGGGTTTCGAGAGATCTGGTCTTGAAAAAGCGCTGCTTGGCAAGGCGGATATCAATCATACTCATGATGTGTCCACCCTGGTTTCGGGAATTCTTCCGGAAACCAGGGTCGATGACAGCATCGCCCGGGACAAGGAAGTGGGAGATATGATGAAATCATACGTGGCGGGTCTTGAACGTAAAATCGATCAGCTTGAACGCAAACTGGCCGCTGTGAATGACCTGCTGAACGGAGTCACTCGAAGCAACGGCACCATCACGTTCAGCAACGTGAATCTCCAGATTGTCAACGGCAAAGGGGCAACGGGCGAGATAAACGGAAAAGGGAATCTCATTGTGGGCTACAATGAATACAGGGGCGGTGGCGATGTCCGAAACGGTTCGCATAACATCATCGTTGGCAGTCGAAACAATTATTCCTCGTTTGGCGGAATTGTTTCAGGAACGGCAAACGATATCACCGGGCGTTACGCTTCGGTGGTTGGTGGCCACACCAACTCGGCAGGGGGTGAATTTTCAACCATCGTGGGCGGAGCCAAAAACAAAGCCAAGGGCAAGTATGCCAGCATCAACGGCCAGACTGATCGAACGAAAGTGGATACGGCGGGAAATCCTCATTTCATAAACAACTGATTAAAAAATCCCCCGAATTCAGAGCGTTGAATCCGGGGGATTTTTTTCGGTATTCATCACCCTTCATGACATTCAATCCACAGGGTTGGTCTGTTATCGGTCAAGCGTGGTCAATCCTTCCTGAACAGCGAATTTTGTCAGTTTTGCAATGCTGTGTATGTTCAGCTTTTCCATGATCTGGCGGCGATGGGTGTTGACGGTGGACTCACTGACGAAAAGACGCTGGCCGATATCACGGGAAGAAACCCCTTCTGCGATGAGCTGGAGAACTTCCCGCTCCCGGCCTGTGAGTTCCGGCGTGGCAGTGACGGCGGAGCGTGAGGCAGAGGCGTGGAGATAGTCCTGGACCACGGTATGAGCGATCAGCGGGCTCAGGTATGTTTTATCTTCTGCAACGGTTACGATGGCGTGTCGTAACTCATCGACAGAACAGCTTTTCAGCAGATAACCTTTGGCTCCGGATTTGAGCATCCCGGCAACAAACTGGCGATGGGTGCTCATGGTCAGCGCGATAACATCGATGCCCAGATTCAGTGCGACGATCTGTCTGGCCGCGTCCACCCCGTTTAATTCAGGAAGATTCACCTCCATAATGACGATTCGAGGTCTGAGATCCTGGGCAGCTTTTAGCGCCTCGCGACCTGTGGATGCTTCGCCGGTTATAAAAATTCGTTCGTCTTTTTCGAACAGTGCTTTGAGGCCTGAGCGGGTGATGGTCTGATCATCGGCCAGGATAACACTGATACGTTCTTGGGTCATGGTTATATCCTGCACTGGTTAAGGATGATGTTTATTGAAGCCTGCACATCGTTTCCTATCACAGTTGAACATTCGTGTAAACGACCTGTTGGCAGGGCATGGAGAACTTTGGGAGAGGGCTGTAAATCACGGATATGTTACTTTTTTTTGACGCCGGCAATTATTTTTTCGATCGTATAAAAGATTATATTAGTTTGCTATCATTGTTTATTAAGCTTGATTATTGTCCATTGGATAAACTATAATAACATAATTTTTATCGGATTATTCAGTGAGGCCCAGGGGGGGCCGATACGTATTATAAAGAATGAACCGACGATCAATTTTTGGGGGAAACATGTCAAAAAAGACCTTCGACGAGCTGCGCGAAGAGGCCAGGGAAGCCCGAAAAGAAATCATTCTGGACGCTACGGCTAAATTATTTAAAAAAAAATCGATTTTCAAAATCAGCATGCGTGACATCGCCATGGAAGCCGGGATGTCTGCAGGCAACATCTATTTTTATTTTGAAGACCGTGAAGCCATTGTCAGAGAGTTGATGCTGCGGGATGAAAAAAACATTATCGATATTTTCAGGTCCATCATTAAAATCGACAGCGATGATGCCAAGCTGCTTCAGCAGAAAATCATGGTGGCGGAACATGAGCTGGCGAACGATTTTTCCCGACCCGGAACCCGTGCGGTGTAAGGAGATATTGTACGTAAGTTAAAAATCATATTTTCGGAACAAAAAAATCACAAATTTGACGATTGGCCATTGGGCCTAAATATGTTTATTTAACGTAAACATTGTTTATAAATTTGTGTTTTTTTTGTGCCAGCGGATTGGACGATTGTATAAATGAATGCCTGCACGTACCCTATTCCGCTGGTTTTTTTGGGCTTCACGATCAAGAAACAGACGGTTGCCACAGTTATGCGATCAAACCTGTGACAGTGGTCGTGAGACCGGGTGCGAATGAATGGTCCATATTGTCCTGCTGAAGATAGTTTTCAAGGGGGAGTCGTATGTTTATTTTTAACAGCAGGTTCAGCATGGCCCTGCGTGTTTTGTGTCTTGTCCTGATCTGCGCCGCAACCTCAGAGGCAACGATCCGAACAGTATCAAAGACTTCAGGTCCGTACACCAGCATTAAGGCTGCGATAACTGCAAGTAACAATGGGGATACCATCAGCATCACCCCGGACACGTACAATGAATCCAACATAGACCTTCAGAGCAAAACCCTGACAATCACATCGTCGGATGGCGTGGCGTCTACCTGTATCGTGCAGAGCAATATCAACGACCAGTCGACATTCTGGATCCAGGCGGACGACTCTCCCGCCTCGGTCATTGACGGTCTGACAATCCGCGGTGATGCGGATTTCAGGCTCAGCGGCGGTGCCATGTATGTCAACGCCGGGATTACAGTGAAAAACTGTGTCATAAGCAACTCGTACGCAAAAGACGGCGGCGGGGTTTACGTCACCGGATGCAGACCGAAATTTGAAAACTGTAAATTTATCAACAACCGTTCGGTGAGTGGTGATGGTGGAGCTGCCTATGTTTACCATGACAGCGTGACTGTTTTCAGCAACTGCGTTTTCACGCAGAACGACGCCACCGGTTCAGGGGCCAACGGAGACGTCATCTACGTTCAGGGTGCCGTGGGCATGTCCTCAGACGCCATCCATCCGGCCACCGCCTATTTGATCAACTGTACCGTGGTGGGTAATAATTCAAGTAATACCCTGATATACCAGTACGATTCCGTGATGCCTATGATTCTGACCAACACCATCGTCATCGCATCGTCCACATCCGACGAGGCTGTGGAATCCCTCGTTTCCGGGCTGTCCTGGTTTGTTCAGGCGTTTCTCGAAGGTCTTCTGGGAACGGGTGATCCCTTCCCTGATCCCACGATAAACAACACGTACATCAGCGGAAATTACGATGTCAATTCCGCGTCCAGTGGAAATATCTACACCCCCGGCACATCGGGTTTCAACGTGGGATTCTTTAACAGCGGTTCCGGTGATTACCATCTGACCATGGCCTCGTCGTGCATCGACGCCGGTGGAAACGGAAGTTCGGCCGACATGGATCGGCAGCCTCGTCCGTATTATCTCGGTTCCGGAACGGACGTCGGTGCGGACGAATTCAATTTCTGCTATCTGGTGGATCATGAAGCCGCAGGAACCAACTGGTTCAATGTGACGGCATCCCAGGCCTCACCCTATCGGGTGGACACTGCACGGGCCATCCGGACAACGGTTCAGACCGGAAAAATCAGGTTTTACCGGATTCTGGCCCCCGCTTCGGGTGTACTGAGAATCTGGTCTGACAACGCCGGAGATCTTGACCTGAAGGGTATGCTTGTCGAAGACTGCAACGGGACGGTCGTCCGTGGAAACGATGACAACGGTGGGGACGGATCGAATTTCAAAATTGATTACACCGGTGCCGAAGCGGGAATGTATTACTATCTCGCGGTCACCAACAAATCGTCGACGCAAGGGACTTTTGATCTGTATGTCCGCATTGAGACGGATGGCCTGGACAACATCTGCTCCAACAGCGTTTCCGCCACTGAAATGTCGTTTCCGCAAACCTATTTTAACGCTCCGGCGGGTGAAAAGGAAAAAAGCGCAGACGGCGTACTTGATTTTGAAGACGACATCGACCATTTCAAAATCGCTCTGACTCAGCCCGGCACCCTGATGATCACGTCAAAAACCGGGACGGAACCCGATCAGGTTCTGGCCACACTCAAAGACGAAAACTGCCTGGACGTCGCAACGAATGTGGGCACCGATTCCATCATTATTGAGCATGACAACCGAGACGGCACGACATACTATCTGGCCGTCGAAAAAAACAGGGATTACAGTTTCAGCGGAACGCTGTCCTACGGTTTTACCGTCAGGTATTATCCGCTGGATGACAGAGTCAATGAAGTGACAAGCGCCATCACGCCGGAAAGCTGGACTGACGGCGGTGTGGCCACAGGCGGATCTGTCGTTTCATCATCGCCCCTTGAAGGTCTTTTTACATTGAAAGGCAACGGCATAGACATCGGCTCCGATACATTCGATGAATTTTATTATGTGGGCAAACAGGTGGCGGGTGATTTTGTTCTCACGGCCAATGTGGTTCAGCTGGCCCAGGCCAGCGGCGTGACTTTGAGCCCTGAAGCCAAAGCCGGTGTCATGTTACGGGAAATCCTCGATAAAAGCTCCAGGTGCGGCCTTTCGAGCATCACGGCGTCCAACGGCTTCAAGTTCAATCTCAGAAGCCAGTATGATAGCACTGGCACGACTCTCGGTACCAATGCATCCGAAAGCGTACCCGAATGGCTGAGGATTCAGAGGGAAGATAACACCGTCACGGCGTTTTACAGTAACAATGGCACCGACTGGTTCGGTTACGGCAATGCAGGTTCGGGAACCGGTGTGTATGAAAAACAATTCATGGCCCTCGACGAAACCCTGGCCCATAAAACCTATGCCATGCTGGCGGTGACATCCAACGATCCCACCCGTGACATGACGAATATCCCCGGTCACAACAACTACACCTACCGGTGCAAGATCGACCACACATCCAGCCAGGCCACACGACCGCGTGACCTGGTGGTGTCCATGGCTTATTCAGGGCTCGGGACGAAATACTACATCTGTCAGAAAGACCATACGGCTGTGGACAATTTCCCGAACGACACGGACAATCGCCCAAGACTGGCCAATGTGAAAGTGGGAACCAAGGATTTCGAGTGTATCGGTCCCCATACCTCAAGCGAAAGCAACAGGCCCAGAGCGTATCATTACGTGTCCTACAGCAACGGAGTTCTTGGGACCAGATATTACCGCTGTATAAGAAATAATTATGACGAAACACCATACAACTGGCTGGGCCAGAACAACACCACCTATTGGACCGTTATTACAGAAAATGATTACAATGTTGTTTCCGCGGGCGACAAGCAGGAGTGGAATTCATCGACGTACTACGGCCCTCCCAACGGCAGCGACTGGACGCCTTACTGGCGGGTTGCCGGAACCGCAGCCACATCCCAGGACGACTGGGCAGTGGGTCGGGTTTACAGCTCTGCATGGAAACCTTACTGGAGACTTGACAGTGACGCGACCTCGTGTGACTGCGGTTCCCTGAGTTCAGGTGACTGTTCCTCGTACACCTGCACCTGGACCGCCGGTACGGACTACAGCATCAGCTGGCTGGATTACTGGGCCGCCACAGCATATACCGCCACGAACGGAACCTATGTGACCAACTGGGCCAATGCGACGCTTTACGAAACAGGACAGTATGCGTCCGCTCAATTCACGGGCGTCAGTCTCGATACACGGGACATCGTGTTCATCGGCGGCGTGGGCACGGAAACAGGCCATATCACTGTGCCGGGTGACAGCGATGTCTTTGAGTTCGTGGCCGATTCATTCGGGACCATCACCGCCCAGACCACGGGTTGCGCTGCTGGTCAGGAAGCCAAGATCAGCATTTACAATTTCCTGGGGGAAAAGATCCTCGACAACGGTGGGACAATCACCGGCACAGGAAATTACCGGATTACCGAGGCCCTCGTGACGGCGTCGGACGATGCACCGACCCTGACACCGGCACCTTTCAGGGTTTCACCCGGACGGTACTATCTGAGAGTCACCGCATTGAACGGACATACCACACCCTTTGAATATGGTGTGACCATGACGTTCACCCAGGATGTCTCCGATGATCACGGGAATTACAAGCAGAACGCCACGATATTGCGGAAATGGACCGAGACTGTTCCCACTGCCCCGTTGCTGTATTTCAAAAAAGAATCGGGAACTATCGTGGCGGCGAACGATACGGACTATTTCCGTGTGGATCTGCCGTACCAGGGGACGTTGAAAGTGATGTCGGACTGGGCGGAATCCAACCTGCCGGTGAATGTGCAGCTCATCGATTCCCTGGGCAACGTCCTTTCCACGAAAACGGATGTCCGGGCCGCCAATCCCCACTATCCCCAATCTCTTGCCAACTTTCCCGAATGGGACGCGGCAGCCCACTACATTGTGGGTGAAATTGTAAGGTACACGGATGGCAAATATTACAAATGCATCATCGAGAACACCAATCAGCCCGATTTGACCCATTGGGCGGAGGTTGCAACGCCGCCTGCGAACATCGACGGCATCATCTCACGAACGTTGAGCCCGGGGACATATTACCTGAAAGTCACCGGTGCCGCCGGAACGAATTACCTGCTTTCGGTGGATCTGGACGATTTCGGCAATGACGTGGCAGACGCCAGTGAAGCGCGAACCCATTATGAGTACAACAGCTTCAACGGCCATTTTGAAACGGTGAAAAGTCAGGCTTTCCAGTGGAGCTACGATGCCGATGCCTTCAAACTGGTGGTGACGGCCAGCGGCAATTACACCATTTATACCGAAGGCACGGCGGATACATACGGTGTTTTGAAAGACAGTGCTGGAAATACCCTCGCCCAGGATGCGGACAGCGGAGAGGGCCGCAATTTCAGCTACAGCATAGCACTTGCACCTGGCACCTACTATATTGCGATGTGCATGCAGGACACCACGAAACCCGGAGATTACACCCTTCACATCGATCAGATCGACGACTGGAGTGATATTCATACCGGTGCCAGGGTAGGAAGTCTGCCGGCCGAATATAAGGGGGTCATCGAAGAACCGGGTGATATCGACTACTTCAGATTCACGGCGGCGTCCAGCGGCCGTGTGCGGGTGGCTGTGACCGGCAGTATCGATATCATGCTTCGTTTAGGGGATACTTCGGACAACCGGCTCGTTTACAGCAGTTCCGGAGCTGTGGAATACGATGTGACGGCGGGTAACGTCTATTACGTTTCAGCCAAGCCCCAGTTTGCCATGAACACCGGCACCTACACCCTTTCGTACGCCATTGCCCAACCCACCAACAGGGACAACGACGGTCTCAACGACTCCCAGGGCAACGGTTATGACACGGCCCGGCAGCTGACCTTTTCAGGCAATACTGCCTCCTTTACCACGGGTGGCGTTGATCTTGAAAATGATGACGACTATTACTATTTCGACGTGACCGGCCCAGGCATTCTCAGGGTCTACACCACCGGAACAACGGACACTTACGGCTATCTGTTCCTTAACAAAGACGGGATGTACCATCTGGTGGTCAGCAACGACGATTCGGACTACGATAAAACCGACGGCTACAACTGCGGCATGGATTATTACGTCAGTTCCACTGTGGGCCAGGTAAGACGATTCTATGTCAAGATCAGGGGGTACGCACCCCACGAAACAGGAGATTACCAGCTTTTCATCCGATTCACTCCGGGAACCGATGACCATGGGGACGAATGCCCGGCGGCGACCCATACGGTGGTTCAAAACGGTCACCTGACGATCGATGAAGGCCATATCGGTATCACCGGGGACAGGGACTACTTCAGGATTGTGGCAGGTCCGGACGGGGAAAACCATGGTACTGTGACGCTCTACACCACCGATGGCGACACCGCCATCGATTCATTCGGCTATCTGAAAGACGAGATGTGCGGCACCCTTGCATTGAACGACAACGGCAGCGGAGTTGCCGATGGTGATAACTTCAGGATTCAGTATACACCGTCCTGTTCGGGGGCTGACTGCGTCCCCCGTACTTATTATGGTGTGGTGAAGAGCTACAACGACAGCCAGGTCGGTACCTACGATCTTCATGTGCTTTCAAACGGTGCGTCGGTGGATCCGGTGAGCACCACCACCCTGGACATGACGGCCAGTGGAATCAGATATTTCGGTTTCGAGGCTCCGGCGGAAGGTTCTTATCTGACCGCCAGCGTTACTGCGGCAGGTGGTCTGGCCGCAGATACATTGCGTTTCACCCTGATGAACGGAAAAGGTCAGGTGATTTCAGGATACGAAAACATTGCCGTGACCTCACCGATCTACGCACGGAACCTTGACAGAGGAATCCATTACATCCGGATTTCGAACACGGCCGGGACAAGCGGGAATGTTACGCTGAATCTCATCTGTTCCGGAACGGGGAGCATCGGTTTCGGTAACGGTGCGGGCACGTTTTCGGCAACGTCAAACGCCATTACGCTGACGGCGGACGGAACGCCGGGTTTCACCGGCACCTCGGACAACGGTTATTTCGTTTTCGCCAATGAAACAGACGGCTTCGATTTTATCACGAAGATGTCTTTTGATACATACACCGCAAACACCCAGGCGGGAATTCAAATCCGGCAGGCTCTGGCCAACGGAACGCTGCCTGCCAATGCGGCCCATGTGACGATGATGGTGACTCGTAACGCATCGAACAATGCCTGGAACGCCGTGACGCGCTACAGGCCCGGAACCGGAATCGGGACAACGTCCTACCCGTCAAGTCCTTCGGCCATTACCCTTGGAGCTGGCAATTCGTACTACGTCAGGATGCATTACGACCGGAAATCGAATAAGTTTACTACGGGATACAGCGCGGATGGTTTGACCTGGGTTACGTCTCTCGAACTGACGATGTCGTTCAACGACCCCATGGCCGTGGGATTTGTCTATGCGTCCGGAAGTGACGGGACCACAAGGAACGTGACGTTCTCGAACACCCTGTTCGGTGAAATCCCGTATGACGATACTGAATGATGATGTACGAATCGGGTGAAGACAGAGGTTGCATCGATGAAACAAGGAGATTGCAGGATGGTTGACATGAGATACGCACGAAGCACGGCGGGTATGTTTCTGCTTGTTCTTCTGATGATAATGACCTGGACCGGGTGCAGTCGTTCCGGCTCAGGAACTTCGGGTGATAGTGGCGCACGTGTTTCAGAGAAGGCAAACCTGTCTTCGTCCACCGGCGGAGCTGTCAGCGTGACCGTTCCCGATGGAACCCTGGTGACCCTGGAAATCCCGGAAGGTGCCCTGGAAACCCAAACCGAGCTGACGCTTACCGTGGACGCCACGGGCAGCATGGAAAAGACTCAGGCAAAATCAGCTGGATCAGGTTTGTACGCAAGCCTTTCAATCAAAGTGGAACCCGCGGTGGATCTCCTTGAAACCGCCACGCTGACAGTTGTTTTCCCTGAAGGTTCTGAGGGATCCGACCGATGTCTGGTCCTCAAAGCCGGTCATATTCCGTCAAAGCAGGCATTCCGCGAAAACATACTGAAAGCCAGCATCTACAGGCTTGGAGAATGGGAATGCTCAAAAGTTGATCTTTCGGACATGGCGGACGATGCCCGGCAACTGGTCGAACAGACTGCCGGCGACACGTGGCAGGACGCTTATGCGGTTTTCGATGCCCTTCTTTTTTACGCCTCTGTCTTCAGCGCAGGCGGAATGGAAGCGGATTCCAAGGCGTGCTTCACAGCTTATGCCGGTTTATGCAAGGAAAGTGCGGTCGCGTATCTCTCGTCTTTGGGGCCTGTGGGTGAAGAAAAAAACGACATCAGAGTCAATGCCTTGAAAAAATTCAGGAGCCTGATGGTCATGTGCGAAAATCCCGGCGAAATCGTGAAATCATTGGATGAAAAATTACTGGCCGCAGACGGGTCGTAGTCCCGTTCGGTTTTAAAACCATGCCTTTTGACCTGCCTTAATCAGCGGTGCGGTGTCTTTGCCGCACCTTCGTCGTTTATCGTTTATCTCACAATCAGCGGGAGGGGCCGATGAGTGCATCACGGTTGAGGGCTTTTGTTGTTTTTTTGTGCCTTATGATTACAGGTTGCAAAATCAGTGGCCGTGTTGTGGATGACAACAACCGGCCCATGGAAGGCGTTACGGTGGTTCTGGGCGGGGCCGATTCAAAAACCGTGAAAACACTATCGGACGGAAGTTTTGTGTTTGAAAGGGTGAAGGCGGGTGTATACACTGTCGCGCCCATATTTCAAAACTATACATTTCAGCCTGCAGGCCTCAGCGTTGTGAAGGGCGACGGGGATGTGAGCGACCTCATTTTTCTTGGAACATACCAGCCCCCTGTGGCTGCCGTAACATCATATATCGAACAGCTGGTGGCATCTCGTCTTGCTGTGGAGGCGTTCTACCCCTATTCCTGTGAGGGATCCAATGAAGCGGGGATGCCAGTGACGGTGTGCGCATCGGATCTGCCAAAGGAGTTCACCTCTGATTTTTCGATTCTGACGGGTGATGATGCGGGCGACTCCGGAATTCCTTTGATCAGGACCCGGATTATGGAGAAGGAAGGCGACAAGGATGACATGCCTCTTTGGGCTATGGAGATCCTGAAAAATCAGGAAGGTCTTCTTTCTGTCCGGCTTAACGGCAACGAGTACGTCACGGACGTTTCAGTGTGTGGCGGTGATATTATAAAACAGCAACTTTCGTATCGAGCCGCAGCCTTTGACGTTACGATTTTTCGGGGAGATTCAGAAATTTTCAGGCAACGGATGGCCGGAATGGAGGATATCCCTGAGAATGCCCACATGACGCATAGCCTCAGCCACAATGTCGTCCACGTCGGCGGGGCTGTCACGCCGTGAAAACGGTTGTGTAAAAGCGGATTTTTTTAAAAAAATCCGCTTGTTTATACCATGCTGCAATCAAGATAATACCAACGGTTTTCAGAGGGTCGGGTGCGCACCCTGCACAAGAAGTCGGGCGTGAGCCCGACCTGCGGACGTTTAAAAACGGCAGGGTGTCATCTTTGAAATCCGATTGGAACGGGTGTGCCTTTTTTATCCCGGCATGATGGCCCAACCGCAGCTCCCGGGGCCTGCATGGGCCGCGATGGTTGAACCGATTTCAACCATACGGATTGTGCTTACGGGTTTTTCCAGTTGTTCTGAAATTTGTTTTCTCATGAATTCCGCAGAATCCGGGTCATCGATATGCGACACCCAGATATCGTACGATCCCGTGAGCTGGCGGCTGATTTCCACGGCTTTACGGATCATGCCCTCGATGGCCATGTCTTTGCCTTTGTATCGTCCCACGGGTTTCAGTTCCGCCTTGATCAGGCCGATCACCGGCTTGATATTGAACAGTGTTCCGATCATGGCGGATAATGTGCCTATCCTGCCGCCTTTTTTAAGCCACTTGAGATCATCCACCGTAAAACATAAGGGGCTGTTTTTCATGTAGGGCATCAGATGCTTGTACAGTTTGCCCGGAGAGATTTTCTGTGAAAGGAGTTCGCTCGCTTTTTTGACAAGCAAAGCCTGGCCTCCGGAAACGGAACCGGTGTCAATGACTTCCACACGGTCGAGCTGGTCTTGATAAAGAAGGTTCAAGGCGTTTTTCGCGCTTTTATAGCAGTCTGAAAAACTGCTTGAAACATGGAAGGACACGACCTGATCGTATTGTTTGAGCATACGGTCGAATATTTCCGCATATTCATGAGGTGACGGTGGGGCCGTTCGGACATGGCTGCCACGTTTGAGACAATCGATCACCTCTTTTTTTGTGATGTTCAGCCCATCGAGAAAATCCTCACCATCCACGATGACGTGTATGGGAGCGCTTGTGACTTTCAGCTCTTCCATCATGTTGCGCGGGAAATCCGCTGTACTGTCCGCGACAATTCCAATTTTTTCCGACATATTTTACCTGCCCGAAGCTGTTTGACAATCTTGCGGCCATCATTCTACAACTGTTTCCAAACGTGATTGATATTCCGCTCCCCTTATCCCCTGTAATTTACGAACATAGTTTATAAAGACGATCAAGTCAAATCCTTTCACACTGTTCCACACCGGTGATCTTTCACTGGACGATTGAATAACACGCTGTTATAAATGATAAATATACGGTTGGTATGGGGCTTGTTCAGGGTGTGGGACGCAAGGAGGGTGAAGCATGGATTGTCCGGCATGCGGTTTTTCGTTCGGTTCTGATCAGAAAGAATGTCCGAGGTGTGGACTTATTCTGTCACGGTATAAAAAAAGACCGGCTGATAGCCATAAAGAGGTTGTTCCGATCTGCTCTTCGGACGATGTTAACGATTCAGAGTCCCTGATCTCAGCGATTTTTTTCCATGTTAAACCGGGTTCGGATTCGGTGGATTTTTCCCTGAGGACCGCTTTTGCCGTATGCATGATGGTGTGGGGAGTAGTTCTTGCTTTCGCTGCCCGCAGCGGCGAAGGCGGCGGGTTTGGTTTCTGGCATCTTGTCAATCTCCCCTTTCATGAAGCGGGGCACATCTTCACCCGTCCTTTCGGTCATCTGATCATGTCTCTTGGCGGGACTTTGGGCCAGCTTGCCATGCCGCTGGTCTGTATGGCCGTTTTCCTTCTTAAAAAAAGAGATCCGTTTGCCGCAGGTTTCTGTCTCTGGTGGCTGGGCGTCAATTTTCTGGATATCGCACCGTATATCGGGGATGCCCGAAGCCTGACCCTTCCTTTGCTCGGCGGAAATGTGGGGTCATCATCGCCTTACGGTTTTCATGACTGGGAGTACATTCTCACAGAAACGGGGCTTTTGTCTTACGACACGTTTTTTTCACGGCTGGCCATCATAATAGGGGCTCTGATGATCGTGGCTTCGGGTGTGTGGTGGGCTTCACTTCTCAAAAAATACCATGGAAGCATGGAAGGATGAATCCAAAGGGGCGGAAGCCCGCCCCTTTTCGATTTTTTATAAGGCCGCCTTGATACGGGCCATGGCTTTTTCCACGTTTTCATAGCTGTTGAACGAGCTGATGCGGATGTAACCTTCGCCGCATTTTCCGAATCCCGCACCGGGCGTGACCACCACGCCGGCCTTGTTCAGAAGGGTGTCGAAAAATTCCCAGCTGTCGGTTTTCCCGTTGATCCAGATGTAAGGCGAGTTGTCGCCGCCCACCAGATCGTAACCCAGGTCGCTCATTTCCTTACGAATCAGAGCCGCGTTTTTCAGGTAATCACTCACAAGCTGCTTGACCTGTATTTTGCCTTCTTCGCTGTACACGGCTTCCGTGGCCCGCTGGACCGGATAGGACACGCCGTTGAACTTGGTGGTGTGGCGGCGGTTCCAGAGGGCGTGGAGGGCGTGGCTGCCGCCGTCGGCGTCATAGGCCATGAGGCTTTTGGGAACCACCGTGAACGCGCAGCGGGTTCCGGTAAAACCGGCGGTTTTCGAAAAACTGCGGAATTCGATGGCCACGTCCCTGGCCCCTTCGACTTCATATATGGAGCGGGGAAGGCTGTCATCGGTGATGAACGCTTCATAGGCCGCGTCGTAAAGGATGATGGCCTTGTTGTCTTTGGCGTAATCCACCCAGGTTTTAAGGGCGGCCTTGGTGATGGTGGCCCCGGTGGGGTTGTTGGGGAAGCAGAGGTAGATCAGGTCCACCGGTGTTTGGGGGAGTTCGGGGTTGAAACCGTTGTCCCAGGTGCAGTTGAGGTAGGTGATGCCTTCGTATTTTCCGTCTTTGAAGGCCCCGGTACGCCCGGCCATGACGTTGGTGTCGAGGTATACGGGGTACACCGGATCGGGGATGGCGATGTTGATGTCCTTGGCGAAAATTTCCTGGATGTTGCCGGTGTCGCATTTGGCCCCGTCGCTGATAAAGATTTCGTCGGCGTGGATGTCCGCTCCCCGGGCTTTGAAGTCGTTGGCCGCGATGGCTTCCCGAAGGAAATCATAGCCCTGTTCCGGGCCGTAACCTCTGAAGGTGCTTTCGCTGGCCATTTCGTCGACGGCCTTGTGGAAGGCTTCGACGCACGCCTGGGGAAGCGCCCGGGTCACGTCGCCGATGCCGAGCCGGATGATGTCCCTATCCGGATTTGCCTGCTGGAAAGCCGACACCCGTTTGGCGATATCGGAAAACAGATACGAGGCTTTGAGTTTCAGGTAATTGTCGTTGATTCGGATCATCGGTCGGGTTCTCCTTGTATGCGTAAGTGCCTTGTTCGGTTTATATCGTTAAACTATCGGGATTTTCTACCTAATTTGGCGGACACTATAATGGAACCCGGCGTTTCTGTCAATTCGAAGGGATGTAAAAAAAAGATGAAACGAAGGTCAGGAGACACTTATAATCTTCATTGGATCAGACAGGGGCGGACGATTTCAGGAAAGCTATGAAATCCGTGAAATTTTTCACCCTCATGACCCGATCCAGCATATGGGGCTTTTTGAACACACGGGCCAGTTCCGAAGCGATGGTGAGCTGGATACCGGGATCGGTCAATGGGGTCAGGATGAGGAAAAGGACATGGGCCAGCCGGTCGTCCGGAGCGTCGAAGTCGATGCCGGAATCGGAGACGCCCATCACCACCAGAGGCTCTTTGAGTCCTTCGATCCGTGCATGGGGCAGGGCAACGCCGTTTCCGATGCCTGTGCTCATGGCTTCTTCCCTGGCCCAGACCGAAGCGGCAACGGTTCCGGCAGGCAGGCCGGCCTGGTAACAGGCCGCTTCCGTCAGCTCGAAAATGGCCTCCTTTCGTGAAACAGCCTGAAGTTCACGCAGGAAAAGTTTGGACGACAGGGCGTCCTGGAGTTTCCAGACTTTTTCGGGTTTAAGGACCATCCGCATGAGCGGGCCGCTGATCATGGACGTGACGATGGCCATGATCACCAGGGCCACGAACAGTTCGTGAGTGATGATTCCGGCTTGAAGGGCCAGAAGGCCGATGATGATTTCCATGGCTCCGCCGGAATTCATGGCAAAACCCACGGCCCAGACTTCGCGCCGGGGCAGGCCGCTCCAGATCGCTCCGAGGACACCTCCTGCCATCTTGCAAAAACACCCGATGAGAAGGACCGTGACGACGAGAGAGGGGTTGAAGTGACTGAGGAAGTCCACTTTAAGGCCGATTCCGGCAAAAAAGACCGGAGCAAAGATGAACGACACGAAATGCGCGATGGTGAACCGTGTACGCTCCCGCAGATGAGCCGAGTCGCCGACGGCCGCGCCAACAAGCAGCGCGCCGAATATGGCGTGGATGCCTATCCATTCCGTGAAGGACGCACCCAAGATGGAAAGGACTATGGCAAAACTGAGTTCACCGCCGGGCCAGCGGCTGTGGGCCTGGATAATGGGAAGCATCCGGTGGATCAGGGCCCGTCCCGCCGTAAGCATAAATCCGGAAAAACCCAGAACGAGCAACAGGGTCATGGCCACGGTGGACCCGGAATCCCCTGTTTTTTCAGAGAAGCCAAGAAGGACGGCAAAAAGCATCCAGCCCACGAGATCGTTGAAAATGGCCGCGCTGACCACCACCATTCCAAGGTCGCTCCTATAAAGATCCATGTCCATGAGGATTTTGGCGATGACAGGCAGGGCTGAAATGGCAAGGGCCACGGCGACGAATGATGAAAAGACCAGATGGGACACGGAACCGCTGGGATTGAACAGAGAAGGAAATGCCATCGTCAGTGCAAAACCGATGGTGAATGGAACCACAATACTGGAAATGCCCACTTTAAGGCCCAGCCGCCCCTGGCGCAGCATGGTCGAGAGATCGACTTCTATCCCTGCGACCATGAGAAAAAGGACGATGGCGATATTGGAAATGGTGTCAAGGGCAACGGCGTTCGGACCTTCGGCCGGAAAGATTGCCGCATAGATACCCGGTGCGATGCGCCCGAAAATGGTGGGGCCGAGTATGACCCCGGCGAGGATTTCCCCCAGAACGTCAGGCTGACGGAGTTTCTGTGCGATTTCTCCAAGAATCCGGGCCGTTCCAAGGAGAATGCCCAGGCTGAGGAGAAAAATCATGATCTGATGGGAATTGAGATTTTCCATAGGCCCTTATTGCCGGTCGCACATCAGCTCGCCGTTGACCGCAAAATTTTCTTTGTCGAACTCGTCAATCCGGATCCAGATTTTTTCAGGGGCCACACCCAGGGTTTCAGCCGTGACTTCGGTGAGTTTACGGGCAAGGTCCCGTTTTTGATCAAGGCTCCGGCCTTTGGCAATTGAAATATGAATGATCGGCATTATCTTTGTCCTAATTTAACAGATGATATTGACATTATTTTGAAAGGTATCAGAAAAGGCGGACTCCGCGCAAGACCCAATGGGTGGGGGGAGGGAGATCCTGCCGGCCATGATAAAAACAGCATGAAAACAAAAAATAACGACGATGAGCTGAAAATATTGAAAACCCTGAAAAGCAAGGAACTCGACGCCATCGAGATCCGGGGGGCCCGGGAGCACAACCTCAAAAACATCGATGTGACGTTGCCCAAGAAAAAACTCATCGTGATCACCGGCGTGTCCGGGTCAGGCAAATCCAGTCTGGCGTTTGACACCCTTTACGCCGAAGGCCAGAGACGGTACGTGGAATCCTTGTCGGCCTACGCCCGGCAGTTCATCGGCCAGATGGAGAAACCGAAATACGAAACCATCCGGGGACTTTCGCCCTCCATTTCCATCGAGCAGAAATCCGCCAGTAAAAATCCCAGGTCCACCGTGGGCACCATCACGGAAATCTACGACTACCTGCGGGTTCTTTTCGCCCGGACCGGCGTGCAGACCTGCATAACCTGCGGTAAAAACGTGGGCCGGGGCGATTCGGAAAGCATGGTCTCCCAGATCCTCACCTTGCCGCCCGGCACGAAAATCCTGATCCTCGCACCCATCGTGGAAAACAGGAAGGGCGAGCACCGGGAACAGCTCGAAACCCTGAAACAGGACGGTTTCGCCAGGGTCCGCATTGACGGCGTGGTCCGGGAGCTCACCGATGTCCAGACCCTTGCGAAAAACAAAAAGCACAACATCGAAGTGGTGGTGGACAGACTGGCCATCAAGGAAGATCCCGAATTCCGCAAACGCCTGGCCGATTCCGTGGAAACGGCATTGAAATTCGGCCATGGCAATCTGATCATCCATATCGTAGACCGGGAAGATCTGATCATGAGCGAGGCCAGGTCCTGCTGCGGTAGGGCCTATCCCGAGCTCCGGCCCCAGCTTTTTTCCTTCAATTCCCCCATCGGCATGTGTCCGGACTGCAACGGCATCGGCAGTCTTCTCACCATGGACGAAGACAAGATCGTGCCTGACGGGAGCCTGACCATCCGTGAGGGGGCGGTGGTGCCGTGGCGGAACTACTTTGTCAAAGGCGATCAGGACAGCTGGAATTCCTGGGGACTGGGACAGCTCAAGGCCATGGAGGAACAGCTGGGGCTTGACTTTGACACGCCCTGGAAAGATCTGCCCAAAAAACAGAAAGATCTCTGTCTGTATGGCTCCGGCGGCAAGGAAATCGTGGTGGACTGGAATTCCGCCAAGGTCAAAGGCACGGTGAAGACCAAAGTGGAAGGGCTGGTTCACAGCATGATGCGGCGCTACCTCCAGACCGAAAGCGAAAGTCAGAAACAGTGGTACGCCCAGTTCATGTCGTCCCGGCTCTGCCGGACCTGCGAGGGGAAACGGCTGAAACCTGAAACCCTGCACGTAAAGATCGACGGCTTTTCCATCGTGGATGTGACGGAGATGACCATCCGGGAAGCCTTTGATTTTTTTAAAAACCTGAAACTCACCGGCAACCGCACCCTCATCGCCGCCGAACTGGTCAAGGAAATTTCGGATCGGCTGGGTTTTCTCATCAACGTGGGCCTGGACTACCTGACCCTGAACCGAAGCGGTCCCACACTGTCCGGCGGCGAATCCCAGCGCATCCGTCTGGCGTCCCAGGTGGGGTCCGAGCTCACCGGCGTTCTCTACATTCTTGACGAACCGTCCATCGGCCTGCACCAGCGTGACAATGTCAAGCTCCTCAAAACCCTCTGCCATTTGAGGGACATCGGCAACACCCTGGTGGTGGTGGAGCACGACCAGGAAACCATGGAAACGGCGGACTGGATTGTGGACATGGGGCCGGGGGCAGGCCATCTGGGCGGGCAGGTGGTGGCGGAAGGGCCGCCGGAAACAGTGAAGTCCAACGAACTTTCCCTCACGGGCCGCTATCTTTCAGGGAAGGATTATATTCCCGTGCCGGATCGCGTCATACGCCCCGAAGACCGGGGCAACCGCTGGCTCACCATCCAAAACGCACGGGAGAACAATCTCAAGGGCATCGATGTGAACATTCCCTTAGGCCTTTTGGTGACCATCACCGGTGTCTCCGGTGCCGGAAAATCCAGCCTCATCAACCAGATTCTGTATCCGGCCCTGGCGAAAAAACTCCACTCGGCCACGGCGGAGGTCGGTGCTCACGACGGGATTCTCGGCCTTGATTTCATCGACAAGGTGATCAACATCGACCAGAAACCCATCGGGCGGACGCCCCGGAGCAACCCCGCCACCTACACCAAAGTTTTTGACCCCATAAGAGATCTTTTCGCTCTTCTCCCCGAGTCCCGGGCCAGGGGCTACGCCAAAGGCCGGTACTCGTTCAACGTCAAGGGCGGACGCTGTGAAGCCTGCTCGGGCGACGGCTACATCAAGGTGGAGATGCATTTCTTAGCCGACGTGTTTGTGCCCTGCGAGGTGTGCAGCGGCAAACGTTTCAACGACGCCACATTGTCCATTTTCTATAAAGGTCATTCCATCGCCGACGTTCTGGACCTGTCCGTGCGCGAGGCCGTGGATCTTTTCAAATCCCACCCCAGAATCAAATCCATCCTGGACACCCTGATGGATGTGGGCCTTTCCTACATCAAGCTTGGCCAGGCCGCCACAACCCTTTCCGGCGGCGAAGCCCAGCGCATCAAACTGTCCCGTGAGCTTTCCAAGCGGGGCACGGGGAAAACCCTGTACATCCTCGACGAACCCACCACCGGGCTTCATTTCGACGACGTGAAAAAACTCCTTGGGGTTCTTCGAAGACTCGTCGACGCAGGCAACACCGTCCTTGTCATCGAACACAACCTGGATGTGGTGAAAACCGCGGACTGGATCATCGACCTGGGTCCCGAAGGCGGCAACGGCGGCGGTTACATCATCGCCGAAGGCACACCCGAGACCGTGGCGGATGTTGCGGAAAGCCATACCGGGCGGTTTTTGAAGGATCTTGTGAAAAAAATATAGAACCCGCGTTCGATTCATGTTGAATTTTGAAACGTTTTTTTGTTATGTCGTATGATCTGATAATACGTCACAGAAAAAACGTGTCTGTTTCATGGCGCTTGTTCAAGGGACCTGATCTGTGATTCTACCCTCCGCCAAGGTCATGATACGGTCAGCCGGCAGGCTGAGGCGAGGGGTATTCCATGATCGCGGAGTTCGTTTTTTTGTATTAAAATTGTCAAAATAGTTTTGAATATCAGTACAGTGGACAATGTTCGCTTCTTTTAACCGGACCCTTGTGATTGTTTCTTTTATTTTGGGATGAGTTAGAGTATGTACTGGTGAACCGTGTTCGGGAAAGTAAGATCCAAGGCTGGGTTCCGGCAGGGATCGAAAAATAGCGTTGTGACATGATTTTATAACAACATTAACATTATTAACATTTTATGGCAGGGGAAACATGGCAGAAAACAAACAACCCGTGATTTTCAAAGATCCTGACAAACTCATAGACTTTGTCATCGAAAAAGTAGGCAAGGACATCACCTTCGGGACCCAGCTCGGACTGGGCAAGCCCAACAACATCATGAACGCGCTTTACCGGAGAGCCAAACAGGACCCCAGTGTCAAACTGCGGATCATCACCGCCCTTTCCCTGGAACCCCCCACATGGTCCAGCGACCTTGAACGCCGGATGCTCGAACCGATCCGGGAACGGCTCTGGGGCGGTTACGTGGAGCTGGAATACGCCGCCGATGCACGGAAGCAGACCCTGCCCCCCAATGTGGAAGTCAGCGAGTTCTTTTACAAAGCCGGGGCGTTCATGAACAACGCCCACATGCAGCAGAACTACATCAGCACCAACTACACCATGGCCGCCAGGGATGTTGTGGACAACGGCATGAACGTGGCCGGTGCCCTTCTCGGCCAGCAGGTCATCGACGGCCAGCTGAAATACAGCATGGGCTGCAACGGCGACACCGCCATGGATGCCATCGACCTGATGAAACTGCGGGAACAGAAAGACGGCAAACCCACCCTGACCCTGGGTGAGATCAACAGCAACCTCCCGTTCATGTATGGCGACGCCGTAGGCGATCCCTCCCTTCTTGACGCGGTTCTTGAAAATCCCGAAATTGAAAGCCGGCTGTTCAATGTTCCCAGGGAACCCGTGGTCACCGCCGATTACATGATCGGCGTCAACGCCAGCACCCTTCTTAAAGACGACGGCACCCTCCAGGTGGGTATCGGTTCACTGGGTGACGCCGTGGCCTACGGCCTTATCTGCCGCCATCACAACAACCAGGAATACAAAAGCGTGGTGGAAAATTCAGGAGTCCTTGGTTATTCAAAAGAATTGATTGAGGAGTGGGGTGGTCTGGAACCTTTTGACAAAGGCCTCTACGGCTCCACGGAAATGTTCGTTGACGGATTCCTCCAGCTTTACAAGAAAGACATCATGCGGAGACGCTGCTACGACAACATCCACATCCAGAGGCTGGTTAACGACGATGTGATCAAAAACGGAGTGGTCACCGCCGAAGCCCTCGACGCCCTTCTTGCCAACAAATCCATCCACAGGAAGATGAAAAAGCATGAATTCGACATGCTGGTGGAATTCGGGGTGCTCAAAGACGGCCTGGTTTACGACAACGGCTTTATCCTGGACGGAGACAATCGCTATTCCGCAGACTTCAACGACAGTGCCAACATCAAAGCCGTGGCGGCCAACTGCATGGGATCGAAACTCAAACATGGATACTGGATTCATGCCGGTTTCTACGTCGGTCCCGAAGATTTCTACGAAAGCGTCAGGGCCATGTCCGACGAAGAGCGCCGCCTGATCAACATGACCAGTGTGCTCAACGTCAACCAGCTTTACGCCAACAACAAATACATCAGCCAGGATCTGAAGATTCTTCACAGAAAGAACGGCCGATTCATCAACGCCGGCCTTATGGCGACCCTCACCGGAGCCGTGGTGTCCGATGCCCTTGAAAACGGCAAAGTGGTGAGCGGCGTTGGCGGACAGTACAACTTCGTGGCCCACTCCCAGATTCTTGATGACGGTCGCGGCATCCTGATGATCCGCAGCACACGCGGTGAAGGCAAGGGCGCTGTGTCGAACATCGTTTTCAACTACGGTCATACCACCGTGCCCCGTCATTTGAGGGACATCATCGTGACTGAATACGGCATCGCCGACATCCGTGGCAAGAGCGACAAGGAAATCGCGGCACGTATGATCAACATCGCCGATTCCAGGTTCCAGGAAGGGCTTCTGGCCAAGGCTAAAGCCGCCGGTAAGGTTCCGGAATCCTACGTCATTCCCGACCGTTTCAGAAACAACACACCGGAAAAACTTGAAAAGATCCTGGCTCCGGTTCGGGCCAAAGGCCTTTTCCCGGCGTTTCCTTTCGGGTCGGATTTTACTCCGGACGAAATCGTTCTGGGAAAAGCCCTCCGCACCTTCAAAGCCGTGGCTCAGGAAAGCAAGCTCACCGTGGTGAAAGCCCTGGCGTCTTCGTGGTTCAAGCCGGCACCTGAAAACGCTGTAAAATACCTGGAACGCATGAAACTCGACAAGCCTGAAAACAACAAAGAAAAACTCATGCAGAAAATCGTGGTGAATGCCCTCAAGATGACCAGCGCGATTTAAGTGTGACAATAGCGTCAGAATAAAAAACCCGCCGGGCCTCACAAAGGACCGGCGGTTTTTTTGTTAATAATGAACGATGTCGATCTCTGAATCGATCATATCCGCAAGACCCAGGTTTTCAGCCATGTCCAGAAGTTTGTCGATTTTGGAGTTGATCACCTGATGATCGTTGCCCACCATGGCCACACCGATTTCGGCCCGCTGATGGATATCGTTTGCCGCCACTTCGGCGATTGAGGCATTGAAGGCGTTCTGGAGTCTTGCAATCAACGATTTCACTACCTTTCGTTTTTCTTTCAGCGAATGGCACTCGTGGATACGGAACACCATCCGGGCGACAGCCACAACCATAGTTCCTCCTTTTCTATTCAAAACACCACCCCGCCGTATCCCACCAGACTGTGGCCGGGGCTTTTGTCGTAACTGGTGGTGTATCCCACCAGCTCGCCTTTTTCAGAGCCAAGGGTATGCGCCGCCGAAAGAGTGGCCGCCACGGCTCCGCCGCAGCAGGCGTTGGACGATGACCGGGCTTCGGCGATCACCGATTTGGCGTCAAGGGCCAGCATCAGATCGATCATCCGCCGGTCGTTGACGTCCTTGACCCATCGCACCGCGTCATTTCCGCCGCCCATCGGAGAAAAACCGTAATTGGGTCCGTAATGGGTAAGATCCGTGCTGCCGATGATCCGGGCTGAAAGCCCCATGTCTTTGGCGGTTTCCACGGTTTTGCGGCCGATTCGGATGGCATCCTCGTTGGGGGGAACGCCGATGGCCACCACCGGGGTTTCCGGGAAAAAGTGGCGGATGAACGGAAGCTGGAGTTCGATGGTGTTTTCCGGCACGGCATTCGGGCCCCGTTCTTCCCGAAGATCGAGGGCGTGTGACAGGGCAAAGGCCAGGTCTTTACGGATGCCGATGACGCCCAGAGGCGTTTCAAACCCGTCACATGCCAGCAAAACAGCCCGGTCACCGGACCGCATGTGACGGCCGAAAAGGACGATGACATCGGGTTTAGGCCCCCGGACCAGATGGCTGATCACGCGGCAGGCCAGGGCTCCTGAAAAGTACCACCCCGCATGGGGTACGATGCCTGCCTGAAATGTGTCGCCGGGAACATCCCGAAACACGGGGTCGGAAAGAAAAGCCCGGATGTCTCTTTCGCATTCAAAAGAGGTTCCGGGATACCAGCTGCCTGCAAAATCGGCGCGTTTGATGTCCATGGGCGGCTCCTTTTTGGGGATTCGATGTGTGTCAGGAGATTCTGGCACAGACGGCTCTTGATGTAAAGATGCGGGATTGTGCTATTCCCCATCACAATTATCATGAGACTTTTTTACGAGATCATCATTTTTGCAGGTTGACAAGCCATCCATCATATGAAATTTTTTATATAAAAATGAAAGTTGTTAATGAAAGTTGTTAAGGTGATGATGATGAATATTAGTGATATTTCAATATTTGACTTAAGTCCTGCAGAAAAATTGCAATTGGTGGAAGACCTGTGGGATGATCTTGCAGCCACTGCATCAGAAATTCCAGTCCATGAATGGCAAATAAAAGAACTATCTCGACGGAAAGCCAATTTGATGAGCAAGTCAGTTTCTGGACTTATGTGGGATGACGTGAAAAGAAATATCAGAAGTCGCTATGGCCGTTGAACTGATATTCGCTCCCGAAGCCCAGGAGGATATCGCAGAGGCTTACAGCTGGTACGAGGATCGAAGACCCGGTTTGGGAGAAGAATTTCTTGCTTGTGTTGACGCCAGTGTTCAAAACATAAATCGTATTCCAGAAATTCATCCGGTCATCCACGAGAATTATCGGCGGGCTTTGGTGAGGCGATTTCCGTATGCGTTGTTTTACGAGTATTTCGAGGGAAAAATTCTTGTTTACGGTATCTTTCACACATCTCGCGACCCCCAAAAATGGAGAAACCGTTTGTTATAAAAAATGGGGGCTCCGTGCTATTAACACGGCAATAAAATACACTAAATAGTTGGTCTTTCACCTGATTACGGCTATATCAACCATAAACCCACCCTGAAAGAATCCTTCATCTTCCCCTTTCGCTCATTCGCCGTCACATTTCCACATTTCGAAAGGGAACTCCGTCAATTCAACCGGATTGAATTCCCCTATCCGGCGTTTTCCTCTATTCATGGAATCAAAAGGCGCCAGGAAAAAAAGCCCGGCGGAATTTTGAAAGAAGATTTAAACATCAATGAAAAGGAAGGCCGTATGAAAACAACCATTAAAATCGCCATGATCATGTTTGTCGTATCCTGTTTATCCGTTCCGGTTTTCGCCGGAGACATCAAAGTCGGTATCGGGGCAGGGGCAACGGAAAGCGGTTCCACCGTGTATATTCCCATCAAGGTTCCGATGGCCGGTAATTTCCTCCTTGTGGAACCCGCGCTGTCCCTTTCCAAAATCACGGAAGATGAAGCCGGTGTCGAAGTCCGTGACGCCAGCGAAACGGAATTGGGCGTGGGCCTGTTTTTCGGCCGCCCGGTGACGGAAAACATCGACATCCTGATCGGTGGTCGCGTGTCCTATGTGGATCAGAAGGAAACCTTGAACACGGGCAGCACCACGGAGAACGAGCTTGACGGCTTCGCCATCGCCCCCACCCTGGGTATCGAGTACAACGTGAATCCGCACATCGCCATCGGCGGTTTCGTGGACTACACCTACACCAATGTGGACGGTACCGAAACATCGTCCGCCGCTCCGGGTGTTGAAACCAAAACGGAAACGGAAAGTTTCAAACCCAACACCAACCTGTTCGTGAAGTTCTACTTCTGATGCCTTTGACGCTCCATTAACGGCATGACGGAAAAGCCGGTGGCCAGCCACCGGCTAATTATATTAAAACCATGTTCCTCAATAGAAAGGAAGGTCGTATGAAAAAAAGCATTAAAATCGCCATGATCATGTTTGTTGCATCCTGTTTATCCGCTCCGGTTTTCGCCGGTGACATCAAAATCGGCATCGGGGCAGGTGCCACGGAAAGCGGTTCCACGGTGTATATTCCCATCAAGGTTCCCATGGACGGGAATTTCATCCTTTTAGAGCCCTCACTGTCTATGATGAAGTATACGGATGAGGATAACGGCGTCGAAGTCAGTGACTTCCAAAGATCGGATTACGGTATAGGGCTTTTTTTCGGTCGGCCGTTGACGGAAAATATCGACCTTTTGATCGGAGGCCGGGTATCCTATGTTGATTATGAGAGGAAAGATTCTTACGGCAAAGACAGTCTGGACGGTTTTGCCATCGCCCCCACCCTTGGCATTGAGTACAACGTGAACCCGCACATAACCATCGGTGGATTCGTGGACTATACTTACTCGCGATTGGAAGGTACCGAGGAAACATACACAGGGTCGACTGATGATACCGAGAGGGAAATAATCAAACCCAACACCAATCTGTTTGTGAAGTTTTATTTCTGATCAGTTTACTGCACATATGACTGCAAGTGGAAAAGCCGGTGACAACAGCCTATATTTTTTTAATGATAAGGAAGATGTATGAAGGCAAAAATTAAAATCACGTTATTCGTGTTAGTTTTATCACTCGCATCTGCCCCAGTAATTGCTGGAGGCATAAAAGTCGGAATCGGTGCAGGTGCTACAGAAAACGGTTCCACAGTGTATATCCCCATTCAAGTGCCATTGAACGGAAATTTTATCCTTTTGGAACCCTCCTTGTCATATTCAAAAAACGCAGATGGTCTATATGGCATTATAAACGGAAACATCCGCGAGTCGGAATACGGTGTGGGCCTGTTTTGGGGTAGGCCAGTAACAAAAAACATTGATTTTCTAATGGGCGGTCGGGTAGCCTATGTTGCGTATGAAAAAACTCACACGATTGATTTGGATGGATTCTCCATTGCCCCCACCGTTGGTGTTGAGTACAATGTGAACTCTCACATCACCATCGGTGGTTTCGTGGACTATCGTTACACACGTATAGAGGGTACTGAACCATCTTACCCTGTTCCGAGCGTTGAAACCAAGGAGGAAGAGTTCAAAGCCAACACCAACCTGTTCGTGAAGTTCTACTTCTGATGCCTTTGAAACTCTTTTAACGGCATGACGGAAAAGCCGGTGGACTCCACCGGCTTTTTTCATTTTAAAATCCCAGGTCTTCGTTCACCACTATCACGGACATGTCGGTGAGCATGGGTTTCCGGTGCATGATGGACGTGACGCTGCAGATCCGCATGGGGCTGTTGCAGTCGGTGCATCGGCCGGTGAGGGCGCAGGGTGTGTCGGCGTTCAGGCTTTTGGCACGCATGGGGGCCGCGATCTCCTTGATCCTGCGGATGGCCGCGTCCACATCCGGGGCGATCTTGTTCACTCCGGCCACCACGATGACTTTCGAAGGCCCGAAGGTCATGGCGTTCACCCGGTTGCCGATGCCGTCGATGTTCACGATTTCCCCGGTGAGAGACAAGGCGTTGGCACTTGCCATGAAACAGTCACAGTCGCCCTGTTTTTTCCGGTACTCGAGCCGGGTTTCCATAGGCAGGTCTTCCTGGTTGTGATCGTAGAGGGTTTTTCCCATGTCCCTTAAGATATCCTTGATGCCGATCTGATCCAGGGTGGCTGAACCGCCGAATCCGAACGTCTCGTAGGCGGCCGCCATTTTGACGATGAGTTCCGTGGCCTGCCGGACGTTCTGGACAAAATGGGCGTCGAACCGGTGTTTGATCAGGTGGGACACGCAGATTTCCCCCTGTTTTTCCCCCAGCCATTTCTTGAGCGATGCGTTCATACCTTCTCCTTTTTGAGGGTGTTCCGTCACAGATAACGGGCGGACGAGCATCCCGCGCCGGATCATGGACCTTACCGTGCGATAAAAATCCTTGTCTATCCTTCTGAAAGCATATACATATCTGCCATTCCTTGAAAAAAATGCCCGGATAAAAAGTGCCGGGAAACATGATCACTATACAGAAAAACGGCGGAAGAGTTAACGGCTTTTCCGTCAAGGACCGGCCTCAAGCCTGAAAAACAGCCGGAAGCAATCCATGGAGGACTGATCGTGCGGTTTCTGGAGATGATGTACGAATGTGCGGTGATGTTAGTCGGCATCCTGATTTACGGGCTTGCCCTGATTCCGGCCTTTGCGCTGATCCGCTGGGCGCACGGCCTGGGGTTCCCTTACGTGGTGTTCGCCTACCCTGCGGGGTTCTACCTGTTCATCTTTTCCCTGATTCTCGTGGCAGGAATGGTGAAATCCCTTTTTATTCCGAAACTGAAACCGGGAACGTATAAATTTTCCAAGGACAAACATGTCTACACCTGGTTCCTGAACCGTACCATCACCGAGTACGTTCTTCTGCCCTTCAACCGCATCATTTTCACCAACGACTACATGCGTTATCTCTGCCTCCGGCTTTTCGGGGTGAAACTCCATTACTCCAGCGTGATTTCAAGCTCTTACATCAGTGATTTCGGTCTGTTATCCTTTGGGAAAAACACCCTGGTGGGCGGCTGGGCCGTGATTTACGGCCATGTGGAATCCGAACCCGGCACACTGATCCTCGCCCCGGTCTCCATCGGGGATTCCAACATCATCGGCGGACGGTCCAACATCGGCTGCGGTACCCGCATCGGAGACAACAACATCGTCGGCTACGGCGTGGTCACCGGGGTTTACTGCAACATCGGCAACAACTGCAACATCGGAGCCATGACCACCCTGACCCACCGGGTTCTGGTGGAAGACGGCGTCAAGATCGGCAAATGCTGTGTTATCGGAACCGGTGTCAAAATCCGGAAAGGGGTCCGCATCCCCGATTTTTCCATGGTGCCGGACTTCACCACCCTGAACCCCGGAGACGCCGTGAACGGATTCCGCATCGCCCGTCTGTCCGATACCGGTGCACCACTTTCCCAAAGGAACTGAACGTCTCACATACGCCTTCGGAACGGCGCGCAAGAAACGGGAAGTCCATGGACACTTCATGGTAAGATCCTTAAACGTTTAGGTATTGACACTCTTCCAGTGGCCTGATATGGATGGCTTTCAAAAAACGAAACACAGTCCACATTGAATCAGCAAAGGTGTAATTCCATGGAACCTTTAAAGATAAGGCAAGTTTCCGTATTTCTGGAAAACAGATCCGGGCGTATGGCTAAAATCACCACCACCCTGGGTGAATTCGGTGTGAGCATCCGGGCCATGGCTCTTGCGGATACCTCGGATTTCGGCATTCTCCGCCTCGTTCTCACGGACACGGACACGGGTGTCGCCGTTCTCAAGGATAAGGGATACACGGTGCGGGTGACCGATGTGCTTGCCGTCCGGATGGGCGACCATCCCGGCTCGCTGGGGGAACTTCTCACCGTGCTTGAAAATGCGGGCCTGAATCTCGAATACGTGTACATGCTCAACCACCATACAGACGATCAGGCGGTGCTCATTTTCCGCTTCGACAACCAGGACAGGGCCCTTGATGTTCTTATCGAGAAAGGATTCGATGTGCTTGGTGAAGATTTCGTGCTGGGAAAAACGTCTGTCTAATTCAAACAATACAAAAACGGGAGGGAACGAAACGTGAAAATCAGACATGTTCTTACGGCTATGGTTGCAGCGTCCGCGCTGTGTTTGACCTCGGCAGCCGCAGTGATGGCGGCGGAAGAGCTCCATGTGGGCTGCATTTTGTCCATCACCGGTAAAGCGTCATGGCTCGGTGAGCCGGAACGCAACACCGTTGAAATGATCGCCAAGCAGGTCAACGCGGCAGGCGGAATCAACGGCAAAAAACTGGTGCTTCACATCGAGGATGATCAGGGCGACAACACCCAGGCCGTGAACGCCGCCAACAAGCTGATCAAGAAAGACAAAGTCTGCGCCATCATCGGGCCGTCCACCAGCGGCACCAGCATGGCCATCGTTCCCGTGGTCCAGGCCGCGAAAATCCCCATGATCTCCTGCGCCGGAGCCGCCGTCATCGTGGAACCGGTGGCCGAGCGGAAATGGGTGTTCAAAAGTCCTCAGAAAGACAGTGACTGCGTGAAACGCATTTACGACCACCTGAAGACGAAAAAAATCACCCAAATCGGCATCATCACCTCCACCTCAGGGTTTGGAGCGGCTGGCCGGGATCAGCTGAAAAAAATCGCTGCCGAATACAAAATGGACATCGTGGCCGATGAAACCTACGATCCTGCGGCCACGGACATGACCGCCCAGCTTCTGAAAATCAAAGCCGCCGGTGCCAAAGCCCTGGTGAACTGGAGTATTGAACCGGCCCAGAGTATCGTGCCCCAGAACATGAAACAGCTCAAACTTGCCATGCCCCTTTACCAGAGCCATGGTTTCGGGAACCTCAAATACGCGGCGGCGGCCGGTGATGCGGCTGAAGGGATCATTTTCCCTGCGGGACGTCTGCTGGCCGTGGACACTGTGGCGGCCAACCATCCCCAGAAAAAGGTCCTCGCAGGTTATCGTGACAGTTATGAAAAAGCGTTTCCCAAAGACAAGGTCAGCACCTTCGGCGGCCATGCCTATGACGCGCTCTGGATTCTCGTGAACGCCATGAAAAAGGCGGGCAACGATCCCGCAAAAATCCGGGATGAAATCGAAAAAACCAAATTTGTCGGCACAGCGGGCGTATTCAAATTCTCCGCCGCAGACCATTGCGGCCTGGACAAAACCGCCTTCGAACTTCTGACCGTGAAAAACGGGAAGTTTGTTGTTCTGAAGTAAAAAAGAACCACCATCTGTCTGTTCTGTCCGCTGCCGTTGGCGTCATGCGCCCACCGGCAGCGGACATGTTTTATCGGCCGGTTTTAATACACCTGCCAGGGGGGGAAGAAATACATGATGGAACCGTCGTCCGTATCGTTTTCGGATATCCTTCAATACATCATCATGGGTGTGCAGAGCGGCTGTATTTACGCTCTGGTGGCCATGGGATTCAACATGATCTACAACGCCACGGGCATCATCAATTTCGCCCAGGGCGAATTCGTGGTGCTGGGCGGACTTCTCATGGTGTCCCTCACCATGACGCTCAACCTGCCCATCCCCCTTTCTTTTGCCGCCACCACCCTGGCTGTCACGGCGGCAGGTGTGGCCATGGAGCGCTTCACCATCAACCCCGTAAAAAATCCCACGGTGCTCCGGCTGATCATCATCACCATCGCGGTGTCCATCATCGTCAAAGGTGCGGCCATGGGCATCTGGGGTAAGAATTCCTATTTCATGCGGCATTTCTCCGGCTCCGAACCCCTGGATTTCCTGGGGGCTTCCCTTCTGCCCCAGACGCTCTGGATCGTCGGGACCCTCGTGCTCATCGTCGCCGCGTACATCTATTTTTTCAATCACACCATGACCGGGAAATGCATGCGGGCCTGCGCCATCAACCGCGATGCGGCCCGGCTTTCCGGCATCAACGACCGTCGCATGGTGATGCTGTCCTTCGCCCTTTCCGCAGGGATCGGAGCCATTGCCGGAATCATCATCACCCCCATCATCCAGATGGATTACGCAAGGGGTGCCCTGCTGGGCATCAAGGGATTCGGCGCGGCGGTTCTGGGCGGCCTGGGGAACAGCATGGGGGCCATCATCGCGGGAATCCTTTTAGGCGTTCTTGAAGCAGCCTCCGCTGGGCTCATTTCGTCCCACTACATGGACGCCATTGCCCTTTTTATTCTTCTTCTCGTTCTGTTTGTGCGGCCCAGCGGCATTTTCGGAAGTTCCGCGGCCATGAGGTTGAAAGAGTTCTGACATGAATATGAAAGATTACATCGGCATCGGCGTCCTTGCCCTTATCGTCGCCGTCATGCCTTTTGCAGTGGGCAACGATTATTACCTGGGCGTCCTGGTGTTCACGGCTTTGAACTGCCTGACCTGCATCGGCCTCTGCCTGCTCCTGGGCTACGCCGGGCAGATTTCCCTGGGGCACAGCGCCTTCGTGGCCATCGGGGCCTATGCTTCGGCCCTTCTCACCACAAAACTGGGCTGGAACCCCTGGGCCGCCATGGGCGCGGGCATCGTGATTTCACTGGTCACTGCCGTGCTGGTGGGGATTCCCACCCTGAAACTGAAAGGCCATTACCTGGCCATGGCCACCCTGGGTTTCGCGTCCATCGTCCATGTGGTTCTGGTGGCGGCGGTGGACATCACCGGCGGACCGTCAGGGGTCAGCGGCATTCCTCGGCTTGAGCTTTTCGGCCTGGCCCTGGACACCGACACCCGGATTTTTTATTTCTGCTGGGCCCTGGTCCTCGTGGCCCTGTATTTTGCCGTGAACCTCATTCATTCCAGGGTGGGCCGGGGGCTTCAGGCCATTCACGGCAGCGAGGACGCCGCGTCGTCCCTGGGGGTCAACATCACCGTGGATAAAATCAGGATCTTCGCCCTGAGCGCCGTGTTCGCATCCGTGAGCGGCAGCCTCTACTCCCATTACGTGCTGTACATCGATCCCGGTCCCTTCGACGTCATGCATTCCGTGCTTCTGATCACCATGGTGGCCGTGGGCGGCATCCATTCCATCTGGGGTGCCGTGACCGGAGCCGTTCTGCTTTCACTGCTTCCCGAAGGGCTGTCGTTTCTGTCCGAGGGTCTTGCACAGTTCAACATCCAGTACAAAACAGACTACGACACCCTGATCTACGGAGCCATTCTGCTGTCCATCATGCTGTTTCTGCCTGAAGGCCTGTTTGACGGCATCCGGCGTTCCTTTTCCTTTTTTTCAAAGACAAACACTGAAACGGAGAGGGGCCAATGACGGATAACCCGACCCGGTCATTCATCGTGCTTGACAGGCTTCGCAAGGAATTCGGCGGCGTGGTGGCGGTGAACGATCTCAGCCTGAATTTCGCCAAAGGACAGATCAGCGCCCTCATCGGACCCAACGGAGCGGGCAAGACCACGGTGTTCAACCTGATCACCGGTTTTCTTCCGCCCACGTCAGGCTCCATCACGCTGAACGGCGTGAATCTGTCCGGAAAGAAACCCCACCGCATCGCGTCCATGGGCGTGGGCCGGACATTTCAGAATGTCCAGGTTTTTCCGGCCATGACCGTTCTCGAAAACGTCATGGTGGGCCGCCATCTTCGGTCCCGCTGCGGCATGGCCGTGTCCTGCCTTCTTCCCCAGGCCCTTCGGCCGGAGGAAAAACGGATCCGTGAGGCGTCCATGGTCTGGCTCGAAGCCGTGGGGCTGAAAGATCAGGCGGACCGAACCGCGGGAAGCCTGCCCCTGGGCAGTCAGCGCATGCTGGAAATCGCACGGGCCATGGCCCTGGAACCGTCGGTGCTTTTTCTCGACGAACCGGCTTCAGGCCTGAACGCCCGGGAAACGGCGGGTATGGGCGACCTTATCGTGAAAATCAAGGCCATGGGCATCACCATCATCCTTGTGGAACACGACATGGAGCTGGTCATGGATATTTCGGACAACGTGGCGGTGGTGAATTTCGGCAGTCTCATCGCCGAGGGGACACCCAAGGACATCCAGGCGAACCCCGACGTCATCAACGCTTATCTGGGGGCCTGATCATGCTTCGACTGGTGAACATCAACAGCTATTACGGCCTGGTCCATGTGCTCAAGAACGTGTCCATGCACATCGACGAAGGGGAAATCGTCACCATCCTGGGTGCCAACGGGGCCGGGAAGACAACGACTTTGCGGACCATCAGCGGCCTCCATCCCCTGAAAGGCGGCAGCATCCTTTTCAACGGCAGGGATATCCGGGGCATCCCCCCGGAAAAACTGGTTGGCATGGGCATGGCCCATGTTCCCGAAGGGCGGCAGATTTTCAGGCCCATGTCGGTTTACGAAAACCTGGAGCTGGGCGGGCACATCATCTACCGGCAGTTCGGAAAAAAACAATTGAAAACGGACATCGAGGAGATGTTCGAGCGCTTTCCCATTCTGGAGTCGCGGAAAAAACAGTACGCCGGAACCATGAGCGGCGGCGAACAGCAGATGCTGGCCATTGCCATGGCGCTCCTGACCCGGCCCAGGCTTCTCCTTCTTGACGAGCCTTCCATGGGGCTTGCACCGCTGATCATCAAGGACATCTTCCGGCTCATCGGCGAGTTCCAGAAAGAGCGTAAGATGACGGTGCTTCTCATCGAACAGAATGCCAACGCGGCCCTCGACATCGCCGACCGGGGCTATGTCATGGAAACCGGCCGCATCGTTCTCGAAGAGGATGCCAAGTCCTTGAAATCGAACCAGGAAGTGAAACGGGCCTATCTTGGAAAAGACCAGAAGGAAATCTGGGAGTAAGCATGAAGGGGAACATTGACCATCGAATGTTCAATGATGTCCATTCTCACCTCCGCCGGATTCATAAGCCGAAAATATCAACGGCATTCTTCATTCGATGTTGGATGTTGAATGTTCGATGTTGATGGACTCGTAAAAAGTCGCCCGATGGCTATGGAAAAAGGCCCAG
>DYJE01000019.1 GCA_020723285.1 Desulforapulum autotrophicum
TGTCCTTTGTTGAGCTCCTGACTTTTTACATGGGCATCAACATCCAACATCGAATAAAAAAAAACGCCTCTGACGTGATACTGTTTTTCATTCTTGCTTCGGTCTTTTTACTGTGCATTCCACCCGGTCTTTGTCTATCCGCAGGCACTGAAGAGAGGATCGAACGGGACACGGACAAAGACGGACGGATCGACCAGGTCCGGATTCTGGGTCCCAAAGGCGAGCTTCTCCGTGTGGAGTCGGACAGCGACAGAAACGGACGCCCGGATCTTTTCCAGTTTTATGAAAAAGACCAGCTCATCCGGGTGGAGCGTGACCCGGATGGCAACGGAAAACCGGACGTCATCGATTTTTTCGAAAACGGGAAACGCATCCGCCAGGAACGAAGAAACGCCAAAGGAAAAACCATCGTTCTTGCCACCTTCGATGCCGACGAAGCCCCGAAAACGCTGAAAAAAGACAGCCGCGAACGGGGTTTCTTCGATCAGGTCTACACTTTTGAAAAAGGGGTCCTCGCAGAGCTCACCCAGGACCCGGATGGCGACGGGATCATAAACACCCGGATCTCCTACGACGGCCATCAGCCCTCCCTTAAAACCGTGGATGACAACGGGGACGGCCGTCCGGAAACGGAAGTGGCATACAATGCCAAGGGCCAGCCCGAAAAAAGCCGCCACGACATGGACCGTGACGGCCGCATAGAAACAGTCCGCCATTATGTGAACGGCGACATCGTCAGACAGGAAAAAGACGCGAATTCCGACGGAAAACCGGAAAGCGTCACCGTTTATGTAAAAGGCGTTCCAAAGGAAGAAAAGAAAGACCGGAACACGGACGGGATCATGGACTCCCGTCTGTCTTTCGATGAAAAGGGGCATGTCTGTGAAAGCCGGGAAAACAGCCTTGCCACGGGAAAACTCGAACGAATCCGGCTTTTCCGTGATGGAAAACCCCTGAAAACATCGTGGGATTCCGACGGCGACGGGGTCCTTGAAAGTGCCTGCCTTTACGAAAACGGACGTCTTGTAACCCAGACACGGGACGATAACAACGACGGCCGCCCCGACACCTGGATTTATTTTTCCAGGCAAGAGGAGAAACTCCGGATGGAATCGGACACCCGCTTCAAAGGGGTTGTGGATTACAGACTGCATTTCAAAAACGGAAAAAAACAACGGTCGGAAAAAGACAGCAACGGCGACGGCTATTTTGAAACCGTTCAGGAATTCGGCGGTTCGGCATGGGACCTGGTGATCCGCACCGACCTCAACAAAACCCGGAATCATGAGACCGCCTATTTTTACAAAGGCGGCGTTCTTCTTCGGATGGACGTGGACGAGAACGAGGACGGAAAAGTGGATGTCAGGGAGTATTACACCCGGAAGGGCAACATCGAAAAAAGTGAGGAATTTGACGTTAAGACCGGGAAACGAGCGCTGGTCTGGTATTACGACGCCCATGAAAAACCGGTCCGGGCCACCCAGGACGCCGACGGTGACGGCCGCATGGAAACGGTGTTTTACTACAAACAGGGACGCCTTTCCGCCGTCACCGAAGACACGAACAGAGACGGCAAGCCCGATGTGTGGGAAACCTATGACGAGGCCGAGACCGTGGTCAGTGTGAAAAAAGACCTGGATTTCGACGGCGTGGCCGATGTGGTGAAAAGCAAGGACGGCACACGGCGGCTGCTGGCCGATGGCAAACAGGAGACAGTTAAAGCGAATTAAGAAAGGAAACGATGAATGACTGATTTTTTTATCAAAGGCGGAATACTGATGTGGCCGATCCTGTTCTGCTCGGCGGTGGGGCTTGCGATTTTCATGGAGCGCATGGTGAGTTTCGCCCGGATGAAGAAACGGGGGGCGGGGCTTTCTGAAAAAGTGGCTCTCCTCTGGATGGACGGCAAAGAAAAGGACGCCTTAGAAGAAGCTGAAAAAAGCGGATCGCCCATGGGCCGAATCCTGGTGAAAGCCATGGACGTGAAAGGCCTGGACCGTGAAATGCTTGAAACCGTCATCGTGAACGCCACCGAAGAAGAAGTGAGGGACATGTCCACGTACATCCAGACCCTGGCCACCATCGGCAATATCGCTCCGCTTCTGGGCCTTCTCGGCACCGTGCTCGGCATGATCAAGGCTTTCATGGTCATCCAGAACATGGGCGGCAAAGTCAACTCCGCCGTTCTGGCAGGCGGTATCTGGGAAGCCATGCTCACCACGGCGTTCGGACTTGCCGTGGCCCTTCCGGTCATGGTGGCCCACAGCTACCTCATCGGGCGGATCGAATCCTACGAAGCCCGTCTTCAGGACGGTTCCGTCACCTTCATGAAAGCCCTTTTCAGCGGGAATAAATAAAGGAGAACCATGCTTGTCCACAAGAAAAAACGGCCCTGGTATCCGATCCAGACACCGTTGACCTCCCTCATCGACATCGTGTTCATGCTCCTCATTTATTTCCTTCTCACCACCAACTTCATGGTGGACGAAGGCATCAAAATCAAACTGCCCCAGGCCCGGGCTTCGGCGTCCATCACCCAGGAGGAGATTACCGTGTACGTGGATCAGGAGGGACGGTTTTTCATCAAAAATGAACAGGTGGCCGAAGACCGTCTGTTCTCACAGCTCAAGACCCTGATCGGCAGCCAGACCGACGCCCTGGTAATGGTGAAGGCCGACCGCCTGACCGAAGTGAGCAAGGCCGTCAAGGCCATGGATCTGGCCAAGGCTGCCGGAGCGGAAAGGCTCTGCCTCGCCACGGAAAAAGAATGAGGATACGCAAGATGCCCCGGAGCACCGCCTTGAGAAAACGAAATACCAACGGACTTTTCAGGATCATGATCGTGCTTTCCGTCGTGATTCATGCCGTTGTCATGATACATGTGTCCGGAATCTATCGCGTCACATCCCTTTCGGTCATCGAAATGACGGTGGAAGACGAATTCAGGCCCAAAACCCGCGCCATTCCCCGACCCCGCCTCCGGCCCAAAGCCCCGGAAACCACCGATGTGGCCCTTCCGCAGATGACAATCCCCCAGTTCGCCATGGAGCCGGAAAACGCTTCGGCGTCCCGTGAACTCATGGAAACCGTGTCCGCCCCCCCGGCCAACGCCGGGACCGTGGAAGGACTTTCCGGCCTGTACGCTGCGGACAACAAAGGCCTGTTTTCGAAAAACGACTATTACGACATGGTCCGCATGCGCATCGAATCTGCCAAAATCTACCCCGAATCCGCCCGGACCCGCATGATCGAAGGCAAGGTCACGGTACGGTTTTCGGTGACCCTGGACGGTCAGGTATCGTCCCTTTCCGTGGCCGCAAGCTCCGGCAACCGCCTGCTCGATCAGGCCGCCCTGAAAGCGGTGAACGATTCCAGCCCTTTCGCCAGACCGCCCGGTTCCTTGTTCAAAAAGCCGCTCAAAATGGAAATCACCATCGCGTTTGAGCTGACATAACAGATAACACATTTAAATGGAGATGAAATAACATTGAAACCCATGGTAAAAACAAAAATCCAGCCGTTTATCGCCCTGTTTGTCCTGCTGCTTTTTGCGACATCCGCGTCATCTTCGGATGACGACACGGTGAAACTCGAAGACCTGGTGGTATCGGCCACCAAGACGGAAAAACACCTGGAGGACGCTCCGGCCAGCGTCTCGATCATCGGAAAAGAGGATATCGACTTGAGGAACGTGAAAACCGTGGACGAGGCCCTAAACGCCCTGTCCGGGGTTTATGTGAAACGGACCAAAGGGCTGATGGACTCCACCTCGTCGGTTCGCATGAGGGGATACAACAACGACCATTACACCCTGATCCTCCTGGACGGTATCCCTGTGAACGACGCCTACACCGCCGGGGTGGAATGGGGCATGCTGCCGGTGGATAACATCGAGCGCATCGAGGTGGTCCGGGGTGTGGGCTCGGCCCTTTACGGCGGCAACGCCATGGGTGGCGTGATCAACATCATCACGCGAACTCCGAAAAAACTGGAAGCAAAACTCGCCGCGGGCTACGGAAGCAACGGGACATACCGGTACAAAGCGTCGGCAGGCGAACGGCTGATGGACAGGTTCAGCCTGCGTCTGGGCTATGAAAACGAAAGCACCGACGGCTACCCCACCACGCCGGTGGTGAGAACCGTATCCGCCGGGGCGGGAACCACCGAAGGCGGTTACGCCATGAACAACACCGACGGCTCTGCGGGCCGCTGGGTGGTGGGTGACAAGGGTGACAACGGCGCGGAAAAGCAGAGTTTCGACCTGAAAGGCGTCTACGACGTTTCCGATACGGGAAAACTCAGCCTTTCCGGGATTTTCGGCCGCCACAAGTACGATTACGGAGCGCCACACACTCTTATGGGGACCTTCGGGGACGCCAACACATACGCCATCGCCGGTGACAACCAGCGCGCCCGCTTCCAGCCTTACGATTTCATGTCCATGACAGGCATCAGCCTGAACGAGACGGGAGTGTTTTCCCTGTCCTACACCGACGTGTTCGGCAAAATCAAGGTCACGGCCCTCACCGGAACCGTCCGGACCGACGACATGTACACCACAGCGTCAACCGCAGGGGCCGTGGATGACTACGACAACGCCGCCGGAACGAAAAGCAAAACCGAATGCGACGCCTGGTTTTCAGAAATCCGGGCCGACATTCCCCTGGGGTCGTCCCATGTGCTGACGGCGGGGCTGTCCCACCGCGTGGACGATTCGGACACCCACTCATACGCCATCCCTTTTTACAGGAGCTTCGACAACGCGGGGCCCAGCACCTACTACGCCGGTGGTAAAGACAGGGTCTGGGCCGTGTTTGCCCAGGACGAGTGGACCGTGGCAGAACCGTTTTCCATTTACCTGGGCGCACGTTACGACGCCTGGAAAGTGTCCGATGGAAAATCAGGAGATCCTTCTGCGCTGACATCTTATGACAGCAACGACGACTCCCAGGTAAGCCCCAAGGCGGCGTTCGTTTACAAACCCCTTTCGGGCATGGCTGTGAAAGGTTCCGCCGGAACGGCTTTCCGCGCGCCCACCCTTTACGAGCTCTACAGAACCTGGGTCTCGGGTTCCACCACTTACCAGAGCAATCCGAACCTCAAGCCCGAAACGGCGGTTTGCTACGATCTCGGCGTGGAGCAGACCCTTTTCGACAAAACCACCCGTTTTGCCCTCACAGGATTCCGCAATGAAATCGAGGATATGATCTACTACAGAACCACCGTCGACGGAGGCAACACCACCAAGGCCAGGATCAACGCCGGTGAAGCCAGGACATACGGCCTGGAGGCCGAGGTGTCACAAAAGATCGGCCGCATGGTTTCGGTCTGGGGCAACTACACGTACACCGACGCCAAGATCACGAAAAACGAAACAGACCCGGACAGCGAAGGAAAAACCGTCACCGGTATTCCGGAAAACGCCTGGAGCCTGGGAGCAGATCTCACGTCCCGATGGGTGAAATGCGGTGTTTCCGGCCGTTATTTCAGCAAGATTTACAATGAAACGGACAACGGCGACACCGAAGAAGGGGTTTACGGAAGCTACGAAAACGCGTTTTTCATGGACGCCAAAGTCACGGTGACGCCGGTGACATGGCTGAACGTCAGCCTTTCCGTGGACAACATCCTGGATGAGGACGGCTACCAGTACTACAAGCTGGACGGACGGACCTGGTTTTTCGAGGCGGGGGTGGAATGGTGATGAAAAGATGAATGTCCAACATCGAACGACCATGCGGAAGGCCATCGTAGGTCGGCTTCTCGGAACGAAAGCCGACGGGCCTTCGCAGAATTCGGCACGGGGGATGGTGAACTTGGCGGTCTAAGCGGTTGCTCATCCGTTGTCGAATTTAAAGGATCGGGTCATTTGTCGGGTTTCGTGCCTCAACCCGACCTACGATAGGCTGTGAACATGCCGGGATTTGAATTGATCCCGGCACCATGGGGTGGTTGCGATGAATCTTATGAACCCTGAAAAACATGTTTGTCAAACTTTTCAAAAGTTTGGCCCCCGGCAGGGCCGCCGGAGGCAGAGTAAAATAGTCTTTTTTTTACCCATTTTGTTGATCATGGTCGTCTTCAGCCAGCCTGCTTTCGCCGGAAACCGGATCACTGTCACCGACGCCTTGGGGCGGCAGGTGCAGGTTGGCTTGCCGGTCAGAACCGTGGGAGCCATGAACTCCGACGCGCTGGAGATCCTGCGGGCTCTGGACGCCGGGGACATGGTTTCCTGCGTGTTCGCGGAAATCGTCCGGGAACGGGCGTTCTGGGGAAAGCTGGCCGACAGACCCAAACTGGGAAGCTGGCGTGAAGCCGACTTTGAGGCCATCGCCAAAATCAAACCGGACCTGGTGATTGCCTATGAACGGAACCCCGGCCCGGAACTGGAAAAACGGCTGAACCCTTTGGGAATCCAGGTGATCCGCCTCAATTTCTACAAGATTAAAACCCTGAACCGGGAGATCCGGGATCTGGGCCGGATTCTCGGCAGGGAAAAACAGGCCGCTGAGCTGTGCGGCTGGTACGACAGGCAGCTGGGACGTGTCGCCGGGCGGCTGAAAACCGCGAAACACCGGCCTTCCGTTTATATTGAGAGCTACAGCGATTACCACAGCACCGGGCCATCCTCCGGGGCGGACGAGATGTGCGCCCTGGCCGGGGGGCGAAACCTCGCGGGAAATTTTTCTATTCCCTACCCGGAGGTCAGTCCCGAATGGGTGGTGTCCCAAAATCCCCGGATCATCGTCAAGGCCGCGTCCTGGGCCAACGGCTATGAAAAAAGCGGAGCCGATCACCTCGGTCGGGTGCGGGACAAGATCATGGCCCGGCCCGCCTTTCCCGGCATCGCCGCCGTGAAATCGGGCCGGGTGATGGTGATGGACAGCAGCGTCTGGACCGGCCCCAGGGCCGTGGTGGGCATTTTGTACCTCGCCCGGCTCTTCCACCCGGATCTGTTCGGTGACATCGACCCGGAAAAGGTCCACCGGGACTACATTGAACTCTTCCAGAAAGTCCCTTACGGCGGGGTGTTCGCGGTGGAAGGCGTGAAACGGTGAAAACCCCGGAGTTTCACATAAACACGAACGGACACGGCGCGGCATTCGCAGAGTACCGGCATCTTGTCCGGAAAAAATGGCTGGCCATGGCCGGGATCATTGCGGTGTTTGCAGCGGCCGCCATCGGGTCCCTGGCTTCGGGGGCATCGGGGGTGGGGCTTGCCGACCTGATTCCCGCCATCCTGAATCCCGGCCATCCGGCCCACGGCATCGTGGTCTCTTTGCGGCTTCCCAGGGTGGCCATGGCAGTCCTCACCGGCTCCGGCCTCGCCTTTTCCGGCGTGGTGTTCCAGGCCATCCTCCGGAATCCCCTGGCCTCGCCCTACACCCTGGGCATGGGGTCCGCCGCCGGTTTCGGAGCGGTTCTTCCCATCATTTTCCTTCCCGCGGCCTTTGCCCGGGATCTGTGGATCGCCGGGGGCGCATTCGCCTTCACCATGATTTCGGCGGTCGTGATCCTCGCCGTGACCCGGCTTAAAAACGCCGGGTCGGAAACCATGATCTTGTGCGGCATCGCCCTGATGTTTCTGTTTTCCTCCCTCACGTCTTTCTTTCAGTACATGGGGGCCATGGAACAGGTGTCGGAAATCGTGTTCTGGTTTTTCGGGAGCCTGTCCAAGGCGGGCTGGAATGAAATCGCCCTGGCCGCCGTGATGGTTCTCGGCCCCTTTCCCCTGATCCTCCGTCTCGCCCCGGATTTCAACCTGATTCTGACCGGCGACGACGCGGCCAAAGGGCTGGGGGTGAACGTGCCGCGATTGAGGATGGAAGCCGTGATTCTGGCCTCCCTGGCCACCGCCGGATCGATTTGCTTTACCGGCGTTATCGGGTTCGTGGGGCTGGTGGCCCCCCATATCGCCCGCATGCTCCTGGGGGCCGACCACCGGTTCCTGCTTCCGGCTTCGGCCTTGTGCGGCGCGGCCCTTGTTCTTATTGCCGACACTCTGGGACGCACGGTCTGGGCTCCCCAGGTGATCCCCCTGGGCATCGTCACCGCGTTTACCGGGGTGCCGTTCTTTTTTTATCTGCTCATGCGGAGAAAGGAGATGATGTGACCCTCTCCATCGAAAACCTGACCTTCGGCTACAACGGACGCGCCGTTCTCACAGGCATCGGCTTCACCCTCGCGCCGGGTGAAATCGTCACCGTGGCCGGTCCCAACGGCACGGGGAAATCCAGCCTCCTCAAGTGCGTCACCCGGATCAATCCCGTCCGTTCGGGCCGGATCACCCTTCACGGAAAGGACACGCGGGGGATGAAACGGACCGATCTGGCCCGGCATCTGGGATACGTGCCCCAGAACACCCATTCCCGTTTCCCCATGACCGTGTTCGACACGGTGCTCATGGGACGCCGTCCCCACATGGGCTGGCGTCCGTCCCGGAACGACATGGACACCGTGTCCCGGATTCTGTCGGAACTTGGTCTCGCCGACCTGGCCGTCACCGATTTCGAACGGCTGAGCGGCGGCCAGAAGCAGAAAGTCCTCCTGGCCCGGGCACTGGCCCAGGAGGCGGATTTCCTGATTCTCGACGAGCCCACCAGCAGCCTGGACCTTAAACACCAGGTGGAGGTCATGGAACTGGTCCGCAAACTGGCGGACCGGCATAACGTGGGCGTGTTCATGGCCATGCACGACCTGAACCTGGCGGCCCGTTTCTCGGACCGGGTTCTCCTGCTGCACCGGGGAAAAGTCCACGGCCTGGGAAAACCCTGGGACGTGATCCACGAGGGGAGTATCAAAGATGTCTACGGTGTGGATGCCGTGATCGCCGAAGCCGGGGGGACACGGTTCGTGATTCCATATCCGGGAGACAGGAACGGAGGACCGGTGTGATTGCCGGAATTACGGCCGTGGACCGATTTGATGACGGGGTTGTGTGACATTCCCGTGAATGGCCCCCAGGGTATCGGCGTTGCCGCAACCCTGGGCTGTGATACGGAATCCCATTGGGATTCGTTTGGATGTCCGCCGGAAAACCCAGGGTAGCCGCGCTGCCCCAACCCTGGGCTGTGATACGGAATCCCGTTGGGATTCGATGTGGATGTCCGCCGGGAAACCCAGGGTAGCGGTGCTGCCGCAACCCTGGGCTGTGATGCGGAATCCCGTTGGGATTCGTTTGGATTGAAACATTAAAAACCATAGCCTGACGGCTTTGCCCCAAAGGGGCAATAATCTGTCAGCCCAGGGTTGCGGCGAAAGCCGCTACCCTGGGTCAGGTGTCGGTGAGACCCTCAACCCCAAAGGGGTTGGGTCACAGCCGTGTGCAATGTAACGAAATGCTTTGAAATTCGGAGGAAACAAGCCATGACCGACAAACCCGTCACCATCGCCTCCATCATGTGGGCATCCTATCTTCCCACATTTTTCGAGGCCGCCGAAAACCATCACCACGTGCGCCTTGCCATGTTTTCCCAGAAGGAGATCGTTTCGAACGCCGACATGCTCGACGCGTTTTTCAAGGCGGCGGAAAAGGCCGACGTCCTCTTTTTCTACTGGACGAACGACGAGTTCTGGGCCGAGGTGGAACAGCGCCTTCCCGACATGGCGGCCGGAAAAACCGTGGTCACCGCGTCCTTCGACCCCACCCACTGGGGCCGCTTGTCCACGGTGCCCATGGAAACCTGCGCCAAAGCCTACGCTTACATGAACGACGGGGGCCTTGAGAACTACAGACGTCTTCTTTCGTATCTCGCCGGAACGGTGAATCCGGACATCACGGCCGAAGACCCGGTTCCTCTGCCCTGGCAGGGCATCCTCCATCCTCCTGGGAAAGAGGTGTATGAGTCGGTTACGAGCTACAGGACGGCCTTTCCGTCAAACGGCGGCCCCACCGTGGGCCTTCTCTTTTCACGGCACAGTTTCACCAACAGCGACGCGGGCCTTGAGTCGGCCCTGATCGAGGCCCTTCAAAAACAGGGCCTTGCCGTCCTGCCGGTTTTCTGCAACGGCACGCCGGACATCGAGGCCGGGTCCCTGGGCCCCATCGGAACGGCGGAACGGTTCTTTTTCGACGACAAGGGAAAATGCCGGATTTCGGCCCTGGTGAACCTCCATTTCTTTTTCCTGGGACGGGAACGTGGTGAGGACACGTCGGAAACCGGGGTGGCGGCCCAGAGCGTGGCCCTTTTCAAAAAACTGGACGTGCCGGTGTTCAAGCCCTTCGTGTCGTACAGCAAATCGGCGGCGGAATGGGAGGAAGATCCCCAGGGCGTCACGGCCGATGTGTGTTTCGGCATCGCCATGCCCGAATTCGAAGGCAACATCGAACCCCTGATCATGGCGTGCAGCCGGAAAGTCGAGGATACGGTCAGCGGCTCGGTTTACGAAATCCGGGATATCATTGAAGAACGTGTCCACCGGATCGCGGAGCGTATCGCCCGATGGGTCCGGCTTTCCGGTAAAAAACCAGAAGACAGGAAAGCGGTCCTCGTGCTCCACAAAAACGAATGCGCGGGCCTCGAAGCCAGCGTGGGCGGAGCCGGGGGCCTGGACACCGGGGAAAGCGTGGTCAGGATCATGCGGGCCCTTCGCGATGAAGGCTACCGTCTGGAAAATATCCCCGAAACCGGCGAAGACCTGATGCAGCTGATCCTTGAAAGAAAAGCCATCGCCGAATTCCGCTGGACCACGGTGGACGAGATCGTGGAGAAAAAGGGGCACCTGATGCTTCTCGAAAACAGCGTCTACCAGTCTTGGTTCGACGCACTCCCCGAAAAGGCGAAACGAGAGCTGGTGGAGTCCTGGGGACACCCGCCGGGCGAGGAACTGAACGGCGTGCCCCCCAGCATGGTTTACCAGGGAAAACTGGTGATCACCGGCCTTGCCTTCGGAAACGTGTTCGTGATGATGCAGCCCAAACGCGGCTGCGCCGGGGCGCGCTGCGACGGACAGGTCTGCAAGATCCTCCACGACCCGGACATCCCGCCGCCCCATCAGTACATCGCCACCTACATGGCCATGGACCGGGTTCTCGGAGCCGACGTGGTGATCCATGTGGGCACCCATGGCAATCTGGAATGGATGCCGGGAAAGGGGGCCGGACTTTCCGCATCCTGCTGGCCGGACATCGCCATCGGGTCCATGCCCCATCTTTACATCTACAACTCGGACAACCCGGCCGAAGGCGTGGTGGCCAAACGGCGCGGCCACGCCACCCTGGTGAACCACCTCCAGGCCATGATGACCGTGTCCGACACCTACGAGGGCCTGAAAGACCTTGAAGACCTCCTTGCCGACTACCGCAAGGCGGCGGACGACCCGGCCCGGGCCCACCAGCTCGAACACCTGATCCGGGAAAAAATGGCCGAAAATCATCTTGAAAACGAACTGGACGATGTGGACCACGGCGATTTCAAGGCTCTGGCCGAACGCTGCCACGAGATCCTTTCGCAGGTGAAAAACAGCCAGACCCGCATCGGCATGCACGTGTTCGGCGAGATCCCTGAAAACGGCAATCTTTACGAGGTCATCAACACCATCCTCCGCTTCGACAGCGCCGCCGAGTTCAACACCCGGCGGCTCGTGTTCGATTTCTGGAACGAAAACTTATCCTTAGCCCTCGCTCAACCGGGCAAGGCGGCGGCAAACGGAAAAACATACGGCGAGCGTCTCTTCGACGCGGACCGAAAGGCCGTGGATCTGATCGAACGGATCATAGACGGCTGGGACGGGGACCGCCTGATCCGGGAGGAGTTCGGAGACGGGCCCTTTCCAGAAAGCTTCACAGCCCGGTTTCACGGATTCGCCGATCTGGTGATTCATGTGGCACGGCGCATCGAAAGCAGTCGTGAAATTCCCGCCCTTCTCCATGCCATGGACGGCGGACACGTTCCCGCCGGGCCTTCCGGGTTTATTTCAAGGGGCCGCTACGACATCCTGCCCACGGGCCGGAACATGTATAACGTGGACCCCACGCGGATTCCCACCGAGGCGGCCTGGCGTGTGGGCGTGCGGCTGGCCGAGGCCCTTCTTTCCCGCTATCTCCGGGAAGAGGGCGGATACCCCGAGTCGGTGGGCATGGTGTGGCTGGCCTCGGACATCATGCGGGCCGACGGGGAACAGATCGGCCAGATCCTCCACCTTTTGGGAGTGAAACCCCGCTGGAAAGCCAACGGCCAGGTGGACGGGTTCACCGTGATTCCATCGGAAGAGCTGGGCCGCCCCAGGGTGGATGTGAACGTGCGGGTGTCCGGCATCACACGGGACTGCTTTCCCGACGCGGTCAGGTACATCGACCAGGCGGTCACGGCCGTGGCCCTGTTGAAAGAGAAGCCGGAGAGCAACTTTATCCGCAAGCACATCATGGACCACGCGGCCCGGGACAACGTGTCCATGGACGACCCGGCCCAGTTCCGTCGTCTGTCCTACCGGGTGTTTTCGGCCAAGCCAGGCGTGTACAAAGCCGGAGTGAACCTGGCTGTCCAGGCGTCGGCCTGGAAAACAGAAAACGATCTGACCGATGTATACCTTTACTGGAACGGTTTCGCCTACGGCGAGGGCATGGACGATTTCGGCGTTCCGGCCCACGGGGAACTCATGGAAAACCTGAAGCGGGTCCGGGTCACTTTTGACAAGCACATCTCCGACGAGGCGGATTTCCTCAACTGCTGCGGTTTCTTCGGAAACTACGGCGGCATGACCGTGGCGGCCAAAACTCTTTCCGGCAAGAAACCCAAGACCTATTACGGCGACACAAGGGATCCGGCCCAGGTGTCCGTCACCGATTTCGCCGACGAACTCAGGCGGGTGGTGAGGGCCAAGCTCCTGAACCCCAAGTACATCGAGGGCATGAAACAGCACGGCTACAAAGGCGCGGGGGATCTCTCCAAACGCATCGGCAGGGTATACGGATTCGGAGCCACCACCGGCGAGGTGGACGACTGGATCTTCGACGAGATCGCCGAAACCTTTGTGCTGGACGAGGCCATGCGGCAATGGTTCGGCGAGGTGAATCCCTGGGCCATGGAGGAAATCGGCCGCAGGCTTCTGGAGGCCGAGGGCCGCGGCGTCTGGAAACCTTCGGAAGTGCTCCTTTCACGCCTGAAAGAAGCCTACCTCGACACCGAGTCCCTGCTGGAAGACCGCATGGGCGACGTCCACGGCGATTTCCAGGGCGGAGCCGTGGACATGATGAGCATGGAGGATGTGGAGGCGTGGGCGACGGAATGGGGAATGTTGAAAAGATGAACGTCCAACATCGAACGCCCAACGTCCAACATCGAATGGGTTGCACAGCGGAGGGTGATGTTGAAAACGGCTGTCCCGTGGTTCGAATGCCTGAATGGGAAATGATGAAGAATTCACGGAAGCCCATCGTAGGTCGGATTGAGGAACGAAATCCGACAAATGCCCCGATCCTTATATTCGACGTTGGATGTTGGGCGTTGAACGTTTATTCATCCATTTAAAAGGCAAACCATGAACCATTTTATCAATATCTTCCCCTTCACCGCCATCATCGGCCAGGACGACCTGAAAACCGCCCTGATCCTCAACGCGGTGAACCCGAAAACCGGCGGTGTGCTGATCCGGGGTGAAAAAGGCACGGCCAAATCCACGGCGGTCCGGGCGCTCTCTGCGGTTCTTCCGGACATGGAACGCCATCTGGGATGTGCCTTTGCCTGCGATCCGAAAAAACCCTCGGAATGGTGCCCGTTCTGCCGCAGGAAGGACCACGCTCCCGTTGTGGTCAAAACGAAAATCCCCGTGGTCACCCTGCCCCTTTCCGCCACCGAAGACCGGGTGGCAGGCGGCCTCGACTTTAACCTGGCCGTCCAAAGCGGGCGGCGGGTTCTTTCACCCGGCCTTTTGGCCGACGCCCACCGGGGTATTCTCTACGTGGACGAGGTGAATCTTCTTGACGACCATATCGTGGATATCATCCTCGACGCCGCGGCATCGGGTGAAAACACCGTGGAACGGGAGGGCATGGCCTTTGTCCATCCGTCCCGGTTCATCCTGGTGGGCACCATGAACCCCGAGGAGGGCGAAATCCGGCCCCAGCTTCTCGACCGTTTCGGCCTCTGCGTGGACGTGTCGTCCGAGAAGGACCCTGACAGACGGGTGAACCTGATGACGGCCCGGGACGATTTCGACCATGATCCCTCGGCATTCGCCATCCGTCACAGTCTCCAAACCAGAGAACTGGCCGAGCGCATCGTGTCAGCCCGAGGGCTTCTGCCTTCCGTTGTCTTCCCCGGATACCTGCGGACCCTGGTTTCCGAGCTGGTCATGGAAAACAACGCCGCCGGGCACAGGGCGGACCTGGTGATCGAACAGGCGGCGAAAGCCCTTTCCGCCTTCGAGGGCCGGAAGGAGGTGACGGTGGAGGATGTGAGGAACGTGGCCGGTTTCGCCCTGATGCACCGGAAACGGGACGCATCCCCGCCGCCTCCGCCGTCTTCCAAAAATCATGAACACGACCACAGCCCTCACGAACCTGACACTGAAAATCCGGAAGAAAACAAAGACGACCGGCCCGAGCCTCAGTCCCAGGACAGCCCTTCACCCCAGGGGCAGGAGGAGGAAAGAAAGGAACAGGGCTCCGAACACCCCGCCCCGGAACCGGACGCTGACGGCGACAGGGACCAGGAACGGAATAAGGTCACCGACTCCCTGTTCGATGTGGGCGAGACGTTCAAGGTGAAAAAGATCGCGCCGCCCAAGGACCGCGTTGTCAGGAATGGATCGGGAAAACGGTCCCGCACCAGGACCGCCATGAAACAGGGGCGTTATGTGAAAAGCGGAAACGGAAAAGACGGGCACGACATCGCCTTTGACGCCACGCTCAGGGCCGCGGCCCCTTACCAGCTGTCCCGGAAATGCGGCGGAGAAGGCCAGGGCCTCGCCGTGGTGCTGAAAAACCAGGACATCCGTGAAAAGATCCGTGAAAAACGCATGGGCAACTTTCTCCTGTTCGTGGTGGACGGCAGCGGCTCCATGGGGGCCAGGGGGCGCATGACCGCGTCCAAGGGGGCCGTGATGTCCCTTCTCCTGGACGCCTACCAGAAACGGGACAAGGTGGCCCTGGTGACGTTCAGGAAAGACGGGGCCTGGGTCAACCTGCCGCCCACGTCTTCCGTGGAACTGGCCGCAAGGCTCCTTTCCGACATGCCCGTGGGCGGCAAGACGCCCCTGGCTGCCGGGCTGGTCAAGGGGTTCGAGCTGGTCAAAAACCACCTGCTTCGGGAGCCCGACGCCCGACCCATGATGATCGTCATCACCGACGGCAGGGCCAATGTGCCCTTGACGGGCGCTAAACCCTTGGGTGAAGTTCTGGGCATTGCGGAAAAAATCGCCGGGGAACCGCGCCTTTGCTCCATCGTGGTGGACACGGAAAGCCAGGGCCCGGTCCGTTTCGGCCTGGCCCGGAAGCTGGCCGACGCCCTTTCCGCCGCCTGTTTTCGTATCGACGACCTCAAGGCCGAACGGCTGGTGGAGGTGGTGAAACGGAGGCGGGAGGAATACGCGTGATTTGTGATGCCGTGAGTCAAGACAAGGAAATGATAAAAGATGAACGTCCAACACCCAACGCTCAACGTCCAACATCGAATGGGTTGCAGTGCGGAGGGCGGAGTCGCAATCGGCCGTTCCGACAGTTGAAAACTTGAATGGGGAAATGTGCGGAAGCCCATCGTAGGTCGGCTTCTCGGAACGAAATCCGACAAATGCCCCGATCCATTTTTGTTCGATGTTCATGGATTCGCGCATTCGGAACAGGTCAATGAAAACCTCATAATCGGAGGAACCGTGAAAAAGAAACAACGCTACCCTTTCCTGGCCATCGAAGGCCAGGACGACATGAAACTCGCCCTGATCCTCAATGTGATCAACCCCGGCCTTTCCGGTGTCCTGATCCGGGGTGAAAAAGGCACGGCCAAATCCACGGCGGTCCGGGCCCTGGCCGATATCCTGCCTGAGATTGTTGTGGTGAAAGACTGCCCGTTCCAGCGGAATCCGGACGGCAGTACGGCCGTTTGCGCGGACTGCGGGAAAGCGGCCTGCCGGGACCATGTTCTCGCGGGCGGCAAACCCGAAACCCTGTCCCGGGGTGTCCGTGTGGTGGATCTTCCCGTGGGGGCCACCGAAGACCGGGTCGTGGGAACCATGGACCTGGAAGAGGCCTTGAAGAAAGGTGAAAAGCGCATCGAACCGGGCCTTCTGGCCGCGGCCCACCGGGGGATTCTCTATGTGGACGAGGTGAACCTCCTGGACGACCACGTGGTGGACGTGCTGCTCGATTCGGCGGCCATGGGGGTGAACACCATCGAACGGGAAGGGATCTCTTTTTCCCATCCGGCCCGGTTCACCCTGGTGGGGACCATGAACCCCGAAGAAGGGGAACTCCGGCCCCAGCTTCTGGACCGCTTCGGACTCTGCGTCACCGTCTCCGGCATCACCGATCCCGAGGCCCGGGTGAGGATTATGGAACGACGCATCGCCTTTGACGAAGACCCGGACGGATTCGCGGCAGAATGGAAAAAACCGTCGGCTGACCTGGCCGATGCGATTCGTCAGGCCATGATTCTTTATCCATCCGTGACCTGTCCCCGGCCGCTTCTCTACGACATCGCCGGATACTGCCTGGACGTGGGCGTGGACGGCCACCGTGGCGACATCATCATCCTGAAGACCGCAAGGACCCTGGCCGCCTATAACGGAAGGGCCGAGGTGACGGCGGGAGACGTCGACCGGGCCGCCGAACTGGTCCTCCCCCATCGCGTCCGCCGCCAGCCTTTGCAGGATGTTGTGGTGGACATAAAAGGTGTGCGGCAGGGTAAAAACATGGTATAGGCGGACGGTTTGATTTTTAAGCCGGGGAATGGGATCTGTGGGAATGACGCAACCCCGTTGGGGTTGATGATTCGCGGCGCATTTACCCAGGGTAGCGGCGATGCCGCAACCCTGGGCTGTGATATGGAATCCCGTTGGGATTCTGCGTGGTGACGTTTGTGAAAAACACGAAACGGGAAAACGGGCGTTGGTTCAATCCCGACGTGAATGCCATTCCGCGTTGTGTGATGTTTTGTGAAAAAACATGAAACGGGGAATTGGGCGTTTATAAAATCCCACCGTGCCGGCTCGAATGCCCCAACGGGGCATCGTCGTATAGCCCAGGGTTGCGGCAACGCCTCTACCCTGGGAATCATGAATAACCATGCATCCAACCCCAACGGGGTTGTGTCGATGACAGGAAAACGATATGCCCCAATCATTATCGTCCGTTCATATCCATCTGGTGTTTTCAACGAAAAACCGCGAACCTTTTTTGCGGGATGAAATCATTCAAAAAGAAATGCACGCCTATCTTGGCGGTATTTCTAAAAAATTGGATTGCCCGCCTGTCGTTGTCGGAGGAACGGAAGACCATGCCCATCTTTTATGCCGGGTGTCCCGAACCATTTCACAGGCCGACTGGGTAAAAGAAATCAAGAGGGTGTCCAGCGCGTGGATAAAACAACGGGAACCCTTATTGTCATCGTTTTCATGGCAAGGAGGATACGGCGCGTTTTCAGTCAGCGCATCGGCCATAGACAAAACGATCCGATACATAAACGGCCAGCGCGAGCATCATAAAAAACAGACATTTCAGGATGAGTACAGGGCGTTTCTTCGTATGCACACTATGGTTTGGGACGAACGGTATGTGTGGGAATGACGCAACCCCGTTGGGGTTGTTGCCGTGTGCACCGTTTACCCAGGGTAGCGGCGATGCCGCAACCCTGGGCTGTGATATTGAATCCCGTTGGGATTCTGTGTGGTGACGTTTGTGAAAAACACGAAACGGGAAAACGGGCGTTGATCCAATCCCGACGTGAATGCCATTCCGCGTTGTGTGATGTTTTGTGAAAAAACATAAAACGGGGAATTGGGCGTTTATAAAATCCCACCGTGCCGGCTCGAATGCCCCAACGGGGCATCGTCGTATAGCCCAGGGTTGCGGCATAGCCGCTACCCTGGGAATCATAAATAACCATGCATCCAACCCCAACGGGGTTGTGTCATGCCAACGGCACGGTATGAATCCGGAGAAAAACCATGTGAAGGCTTCCTAATCAATTTTAGAGGATGCATAATGTGGGTCCGATCATTAAAAAAATATGATATACGACAGGCAGAACGAAACACAAGGACCGCCATGATCAAAATAGAAAACCTGAGCAAATACTACAAATCCTTGAAAGCCGTGGACGGGCTGTCCCTCCATGTGAAGCCGGGCGAACTGTTCGCGTTCCTCGGGCCCAACGGGGCGGGGAAAACCACCACCATCCGCATCATGACCGGGCTCACCCGCAGGACCGCAGGATCGGTTTCGCTGAACGGCATCGAGGTGGGGCCGAAAAGCGTGGCGGCGCGGAAACAGTGCGGCCTTGTGCCTCAGGCCATCAACCTGGACCGGGAGCTTTCGGTGTATGAAAACCTTACGATCCACGGACGTCTGTTCCGCATGGGCCGGATCGAAAGGAAACAGCGGATCGACGAGCTGCTGGACTACGTGGAAATGGGGGACCGGAAAGAGAGCCTCATCAAAAACCTGTCCGGCGGCATGAAACGGCGGGTGATGATCGCCCGTGCTCTTTTGCATTCTCCGGCCATTCTTTTTCTGGACGAACCCACCGTGGGCCTTGATCCGGCCATCAGGCGGAAGATCTGGGCTTTGATCAAGAAGATCCAGCAACGGGGCACCACGGTGTTTTTAACCACCCACTACATCGAGGAGGCCGAGTTTCTGGCAGACCGGGTGGCCTTTATCGACAAGGGCAAAATCATCACCGTGGACACGCCACGGAACCTGATGGAAAGCATCGGAAGCTGGGCCATCGACCGTTTCGTGGACGACGACATGAAACCCCAGTATTTCGCCAGCCGAAAAGAGGCCAACGATTTCATCGCCACCCAGAGCGAGAGTTTCACCTTACGGCGCGTCAACCTGGAAGACGCCTTTCTCTCACTCACCGGAAAAAAAGTCGGAAAGGACCATTCATGATTCACGGCATGCTCGCGGTTTATTCACGGGAAATGATGATTTTGAGACGGCGCCTGACCCGCCAGATTCCCTCCTGGTCCGTGTCGCCCCTTCTTTACCTGGTGGCCTTCGGCTACGCCATGGGACGCCATGTGGCGGTGGACGGCCACACGTACATGGAATTCCTGATTCCCGGTCTCGTGGCCATGGCCAGCATGGTCCAGGCCTACGGCATCTCCAGCGAAATCAACATCGCAAGGTTCTACTGGCATATCTTCGAGGAGATCCAGGCGGCCCCGGTGAGCGATACGGCCTACGTGGCCGGCGAAGTGCTGGCCGGCATGACACGGGCTTTTCTCGCCGTGTGCATCATCCTGGTTTTCGGGTTTCTTTTCGGGGTGAAACAGAGTTACCCCCCGCTTTTTTTCGTGGCGATTCTCATGAACAGCTTCGTGTTCGCGTCCCTGGCCGTGGCCATGGCCATGCTTGTGAAATCCCACGCGGACCAGAGCCTGGTGAGCAACTTTGTCATCACCCCCATGGCCTTTCTGGGCGGAACGTTCTTCCCCCTGCATTCCCTTCCGGTGTGGGCCCAGAAGACTCTGTACTTCCTGCCGCTGACCCACGCCTCCAAAGCCATACGGGCCGCGTCCTACGGCCAGACGCCGGCGGCTGTCTCTTTCGCCGTCCTGGCCGGTGTGGGCCTCACGTTTTTCTCGATGGCGGTTTTTTTCGTGAGCAAGGCCAAGGATTGACAATGACCCTGTGCACACATATACTGTGTAAAAAGGGGAGCATTCATGAAAAATATAACATTAGCCATCGATGATGACACATTGAAAGTCGGCCGGGAATACGCAAAAAAACACAACATGTCATTTAACGCCATGGTCAGAAAACTGATCCAGCAGACGGTCAGGTCAGATTCCACCCAATGGCTCGACGACACGTATGCTTTAATGGACAGACTGAACGTATCGTCAGCAAATGAAAAATGGACACGAGAGGACCTGCATCGTGCCTAAGGTCTTCATCGATACAAACATTCTTGTTTATACAATGGATAATAAGGACCTTGGAAAGCAGCTTTTAGCAAGACAAACCATCAATACTATCGTCAACAACCATTTCCCCGTCATTTCCACTCAGGTCATTCAGGAATTTTATGTGGCAACCACGTTGAAATTAAAAGCGAATCCCATGATAATCAAGAGCATTGTTCATAATTTCAGAAACATGGAAGTTGTGGATAACGATATTGGCTTGACTGAACAGGCAATAGACATCAGTGTCATGTCAAAAATTTCATTCTGGGATTCTCTGATCATCGCCGCTGCTGAAAAAGCCAGTTGCGAGTTCGTGCTTTCAGAATATTTAAACACCGGCCAGGTATTCCGCGGAATAAAAGTTATCAATCCTTTCGGGGATATCCCTTGGCTATGACTGTGAATCAGCTGGCCGTATCAGGTATTCAGACTAAGACAAATCCGGATTCACCATATCCGCTTTGTCAAACTTCCCGTTTTCAAGGAAATATTCGATCTGATGCATGATGGACCGGCTTGAGGCCATGAAGGGATGGCTTTTGGGGATACAGATGAAATCGGTCATCTCGTCGAGCATGGTGCTTTCCACGGACACTTTCCCGTCGTCCGGGCCGGGGATCAGCAGGGAGCTGATGGGATCCACCGTTCGCGTTCCGGCGATGACCCCGATCTCTTCGTCCACGGGACCCAGCATGTTGACGTAACTGTCCTCGGACGTTCCCAGACTTTGCCCGGCGTCACCCATGACCCATCTATAAAGAAAGAAATCCATCAGAAAATCGGCCACCTCACTCCCTTTGTTCGGGGGGCCCAGCATTACCACCCGGCTTCCGGCTGGAAGACTGTTGTTCTGGAGATATTGCCGGATCACGATGCCGCCCAGGGAATGGGTCACCACATGGACTTTGACCGCCCCCTGCTTGATACAGGTTTCGATGGCCTGTTTCACATGGGTGTCGGCGATGACGGGAATGGGCTCGGCGGTGGAGGGATAGCTGATGTTCATGGTTTTGTACCCGCGTTCTTCCAGGTATTTGGCCACTTTCCGCATGCTGAACCGGGTGCGGCCCAGGCCGTGGAGAATGAGAACGTACTCTGTCTTGCCCTGCTCAGGCCGGGCGGCGGCGTCACGACTGTCGGCCATAAAACAGGCCAGAATGAGCATTAGTGTCAGGGGGGTCATCCATTTCATGATGGCTCCTTTATGTGTTTCATGTCACGCCGGTCGCGTGCCGTGATGCGGTCTTCACCGTTTTGATGGAAGGTTGACCAGGTTTTTTCATTGAAAGGCCTGGATAATTGACGACGTCCTTCCGCTTCCTTGAAATCTGTTCAAATCAGAAACACCGTTTTTTGTCAACCCCGGATATGCCGCCCCTTACAGCCCATCAAGAGGAATTTCGAATTTTTTCATATACTTCCATATGGCCGTCCGACTGATCCCCCGTCGCCTCGCCGCCTCGGCCTTGTTCCAGCCCGACTGTTCCAGAAGATGAACCAGACTTTCCCTGGAAAGGGGCGAACGATCGATGCCGGTTGCACCGTCCTTGCCCGCATGGGGCTGATGGTCCGGAAGTCCATGGGGGGTTCTGAGTTCGACGGGCAGGTCCGGCACATCGATAAGGCCTGACGAGCAAAGAACGAACGCATGTTCGACGGCGTTTTCCAGTTCACGGACATTGCCGGGAAAGGGATGGTCCATCATCACCCGCAGAGCATGCTCTGTCAGGCCCCGGATGGTCTTTCCCGTTTTCCGGTTCAGTTTTTCGATAAAATGATCAGCCAGAAGCGGGAGATCTTCTTTCCGTTTCCGCAAGGGCGGAAGTGCGATGGGAAACACCTTGAGGCGGTAGTACAGGTCTTCCCTGAAATACCCGGCCCTGACCTGATCCATCAGATTCCGGTTGGTGGCGGCAATGACCCGGATGTCGATTTTCCGTTTCTTCGAATCCCCCACCCGTTCGACTTCACGTTCCTGAAGCACCCGCAGAAGCTTCACCTGGATATAGGGCGGGAGTTCCCCGATTTCATCGAGAAAAACAGTGCCGCCTTCCCCTTCCTCGAACCGCCCGGCACGGTCTTTCAGGGCTCCGGTGTAGGCCCCCTTCACATGACCGAACAGCTCGCTTTCAAGAAGAAATTCCGACAGTGCGCTGCAATTCACCGTCACCATGGGTCCGCTGGACCGTGAACCGGTGTGATGGATGGCCCGGGCGATCAGCTCCTTGCCCGTGCCGCTTTCACCCTGAATCAGGACCGTGGCGTCACTGAGGGCCGCGGCCCGGACTGCGGCAAACACCAACTGCATGTCGTGGCTCTTGCCGACGATGCTGTCAAGCCGGCTCATTTCCCCCAGGCGAAGGATGGCGGATTCGGCTTTTTTCCGTTCTTCGTAAAGTTCGGAAAGATCCGTCACCGTCTCCACCACGCCCAGAATTCCGCCTTTTGCATCCCTGATCAGCCGGGCGCTTTTCAACACCGGCACGTCGTGTCCATCCTTGTGGCGGAGCATGCACTCCCTGCCGTCCACGGCCCCATGCCTGAAAATATCGCACTCGATGACACTGGACGGACACCTTCGGCCCATGCAACTGTTGAAACCCAGCATGATGCAGGATTTTCCAAGGGCTTCTCCGGCTGAATAGCCTGAAATCCTTTCCATGGACCGGTTCCAGGAGGTAAACCGCCCGCTGTGGTCCAGGGTGAACACCCCGTCAGCCAGGGATTCCAGAAGAAGATCGGCCCAGTCGGGCCCAAGATGAATGTTTTCCATGGGGTCCTTGTTCCTTCGCTGTCCGGCAATGAATGAGCTCACTGGTAACGTTACCATAACGCTACCCCATCCTATGTTGCGCAACCCGTAAAATCAAGAATTCTTTCACACGAAGGCACAACCATCACCATATGACTGTTATCATTATCCATTTTCATCAATCCACCACCGTTTACAATTCTGGTACGCCTTTTGTAACATCGCTCCTGATGTTTTTTAAGACCCATTGAAACGGAGAGAACAAGACATGACAAACAAGGGGACGTATGGGCCATTGTATCAACCACCCGGACACACCGGGAACATACCGTTGCATGAAACATGAAATCGATCTTTGTGAACACTGCCTGGCCTGTCGGGACCCCAAGATCCACTGCCGGCACCGCCCGTCCTGCATGACCTGGTTTCTGATCAGGCGTGGCGGCAGGGACATGGATGGCAAGGGGCCGGAATAACCTCCCCCAGCCCGGTGGAACGAGAAAATCAAGCGTCAAAACGGGGCCGGATTCACACCCGTCGGCCCCAGACACATAACCCGTTAAAACAAAAGAAAGAGGATCCATGAAAAAAAACCGGAAAATCGTCATCATCGGCGGCGTGGCCTGTGGGCCCAAAGCCGCCGCACGCATCAAACGGCTCAATCCTTCGGCTGACGTGACCCTCGTTGAAAAAGGAGAGCTCCTCTCCTATGCGGGCTGCGGCCTGCCCTTCTACATCTCCGGCGAAGTCCACGACCACAACGAACTCATGGCCACCCCCACCGGCGTGGTGCGGGATACCCAGTTTTTCAATATGGTCAAGGACATCAAGGTTTTGAACCACACCCTGGCCAAATCCGTGGACCGTGAAAACAAAAACGTCTGCGCCGTGAAAATAGACACCGGCGAATGCACCGAACTGCCCTACGATGTGCTTATTCTGGCCATCGGCGGCCAGACATTCAAACCCAATGTTCCGGGCCTTGACCTCAAAGGCGTCCACTTTCTCCAGACCGTGGAAGACGCCCAGAAAATCAGGAACAAAAGCGGCGATCTCACAGGAAAACACGCTGTGATCATCGGCGCTGGCCTCATCGGCATCGAAGTCACCGAATCCTTCAAAAAACAGGGCATGACCGTGACAGTGATCGAAAAAGCGGACACCGTGCTGCCCGAACTGCTCGACACGGAAATCGCCTTCCATGTTCACCAGGAACTCAAGGCCAACGGAGTGAATCTCAAGCTGAATGAAAGTGTTGAGGCCATACTGGGTGACGACCAGGGCAATGCCGTGATGGTGAAAACATCATCCGGCGATGTCCAGGCGGACATGGTGCTGGTGGCCGTGGGGGTCCGGCCCAACGTGGGCCTGGCCAGAGACATGGGCCTTGAAATCGGCGAAACCGGTGCCATCAAGGTAAATCACTTCATGCAGACCTCAGACCCGTCCATTTACGCCGGGGGCGACTGCGTGGAAAGCGTCAGTCTGGTTTCCGGCAAACCCGTCTACGCCCCCATGGGGTCCACGGCCAACAAGCACGGCAGGGTCATGGCCGACCACATCTGCGGCATCGAGACGCCGTTCAGGGGTGTGGCCGGAACAGCCATCTGCAAGCTGTTCAACCTCAACATCGCCAAAACCGGCCTATCTGAAAAACAGGCAAAAAGCCTCGGTTACGACTGCCTCACCGTGCTGAACCCCTCGCCGGACAAAGCCCATTTCCTCAAGGACGCAAAAATGATCATCATCAAGATGGTGGTTGAAAAACTGACGGCCCGGCTCCTCGGCGTCCAGATTGTGGGCCCCGGCGATGTGGCGAAACGCATGGACGTCGCCGTCACCACAATCACCGCCGGACGGCCTGTCACGGACATCGCCCACCTGGACCTGGCTTACGCTCCGCCCTTTTCTCCGGCCATGGACAACATCATCACAGCGGCGAATATCGCGGAAAACAAACTCAAGGGCATTGGCCTCGCGTATAACCCCCTTGAAGTCAAAGCGAAAATCGATCGTGGAGAAGATTTCGTATTTCTCGATGTCCGGTCTCCTCAGGAACTGGAAGCCATGCGGATCGACGACCCGCGAATTCTGAACATTCCTCTGGGAAAACTCCGGTCAAGCCTTGACAAGCTCCCGAAAGACAAGGAGATCGTCCCCTTCTGCAAAATTTCCCTTCGAGGCTACGAAGCCCAGAGAATCCTTCAGGGCGAAGGGTTCGAGCATGTGAAGTACATGGACGGAGGCCTTGTGTGCTGGCCCTTTGAAAAAACAGTTAACCCTGCATAAAAATTATGTTAATGTGAACAATCAAGTCACAACGCATGTCTTGTCAGCCTCCGGAACCCTCCGGAGGCGGTTCACACCCGTCACATCATCACACATCGGAGGAAAGATATGAAACGCTCGCTGTTCATGTTCGTTCTGTTTCTCTTGTCATGGATGTTCGCCGCACATGTCACAGGGCCGCCCCTGGGATTCGCCGATGAAACCGCCCCCGGCAGAGAATCGGCCCGGAAAAAAGTGGAAGACAAGGCTCACTGGAACACCACGGACCATTCCAAGCACAAAGTTCTTCAGCAGGCCTTCAAATCCGGGCCGGAGGTGACAAAAGCCTGCCTCACCTGCCACACCGAGGCCTCTCTCCAGTTTCACAAGACCATTCACTGGACCTGGATGGACCCCAACTCCACGGAAAAAGAAAAACGGGGCAAAGGCGGGTACGCCATCAACAACTTCTGCATCAACATGCTGAGCAACGAACCCCGGTGCACGTCCTGTCACGCCGGATACGGATGGAAGGACAAGACCTTCGATTTCAAGGACCAAAGCAGGGTGGACTGCCTGGTCTGTCATGAACAGACAGGGACGTACAAAAAATTCCCCGCCGGAGCCGGTTACCCGGTGGACAAACCCACCCTTTTCCCTGAAAACAACGTGACGTTCATGCCCCCGGATTACAACAAGGTGGCCCAGAGTGTGGGCCTTCCCGGACGGAAAAACTGCGGAACCTGCCATTTCTTCGGCGGCGGAGGCGACGGCGTAAAGCACGGAGATCTGGATTCCTCGCTGTTCAAACCGACCAAATCCCTGGATGTCCATATGGGCCTCGACGGCCGGGATTTTCCCTGCGTGCGCTGCCATTCCACAAGCCTTCACAACATCGCGGGGCGCGTCTACTCCACACCGGCGGCCCAGGACCGGGAAAGCCTGGTGGAAAACGACCTGGCGTCGAAAATCACCTGCGAATCCTGCCACACCAGCACGCCCCACATGGACAACAAGAAGGCCAACGACCATACGGACAAAGTGGCCTGCCAGAGCTGCCATATCCCGACCTTCGCCAGGGTGAATCCCACCAAGATGCGCTGGGACTGGAGCAAGGGCGGCAAGCTGAAAGACGGAAAACCCTACGAGGAAATCGGTTCGCTGGGTAAACCGGTCTACATCTCGAAAAAAGGGGAAATGGTCTGGGAAAAGAACGTGAAACCCCAATATTTCTGGTACAACGGATCCATCAAGCATCTGACGGTCCGAGACACCATCGACCCCACCTCCGTGGTGAACGTCAACGAACCCCTGGGCAGCATGGATGACAAACGGTCGCGGATCTTTCCTTTCAAGGTCCACCAGGGCAAACAACCTTATGACAAGGTCAACAAAAATCTGCTGGTGGCCCACCTGTTCCCACGGAATCCCGATGACAAAGCCGCGTACTGGAAAGGTTTCGACTGGCCCAAGGCCATTGAAACGGGCATGGCCTATGCCGGCATTCCCTATTCGGGGGAATACGATTTTGTGGAAACCACTTACGTCTACCCCACCACCCACATGGTGGCCCCCGCGTCCCAGGTGGTGTCCTGCCGGGAATGCCATACCCGGACCGACGGCCGCCTGATGCACCTTTCCGGATTCTATATGCCGGGACGGGATCACAACCGGCTGATCGACGTTTTGGGTTGGGGCATTTTGAGTCTCACCCTGGCTGGCGTGCTTCTCCACGCCCTTGGACGTATCGTGACCCGGACCGCCAAAAAGGAGGATTGACCATGAACCATGCAGGAGATTCAATGACCACCACGTATCTCTATACCCGCTACGAACGGCTCTGGCACTGGGCCCAGATGCTGATGATCATGATCCTTCTCTTCACCGGGTTCGAAATCAAAGGCGTGTACAGCGTCCTCGGCTTTCAGACCGCCGTCAAAATCCACAACATCACGGGCCTCACCTGGCTCTGCTCATTTTTTCTTTTTATATTCTGGGTGTTTACCACCGGCGAGTGGCGGCAGTACATCCCCACCACGCGGAAAATGATTCAGGTGGCCCGGTATTACGCCATCGGAATTTTCAAAGGTGAAAGCCATCCGGTTCCCAAGAAGAAAGACGCCAAACACAACCCCCTTCAGCGTCTGACTTACCTTCTCCTTGCAGCCATCCTTCTGCCCCTCCAGATGGCCACCGGATTTTTTTACTGGTTCTTCAATTCCTGGGACGCCTGGGGCCTGTCCTTCCTGTCTCTGGGGTTTGTAGCCACGCTCCACCTGATTTTCGCCTTCGCCATTCTCCAGTTCGTCATCATCCATGTGTACATGACCACCACAGGCCACACGGTCTTCGCCCACATCAAAGCCATGATCACCGGCTGGGAAGACATCGAAAAAGGCGTGGACGTGGAAGACTGGGAAAAAGCCGGACGGAACAACCCTGCAAAAAACTGATACCTACAAACACTGCCTCCGGCCATTCCGTTCCGCCGGGGGCTTCCCTTCCATAAAATTTTCCACTAAGCCCACATGAAGATTGATCATTGCTGGTCATGCTGATAAAAAAGCTAAAATGATCTGCGAGGAAACATCATGGACTTGAACGCCCAAATCATCAAGAAGAACGGAAAGAATGAATTTGTCGTTCTGTCTTACGATGAATTCCAGAAAATACAGGAAGAACTGGCATCATACGATGACCTTCGATGCCTCAGAGAGGCCAAAGACGCAGAACGTGACGCACCGACCATTGGTCTTGACGCATTGAAGAAAAGAATATCGGGGCGAGTCAAAACCAAGGGGTGATATTCCTGGACAGGGTCTATGCCCGGCCGGGTCTGTCTTAGCCTGATCTACAAACATCAGGCCGAATATTACAAGGTTTTGCAAACGAGCACGGACAGTGCTGATTCATCCCCTTTCATCTCATTCATGCTGCGGATGTTCCTCGAAGCCGTCAAGGGACCGACCCCGGAAGTCACCCCGGAGGCCACCCCGGAAGTCCGACTGCTCGCCGCATGCAGAGGCGAGATGACACGCGGCCAGCTCAAAAATGCCCTGGGCCTGAAAGACGATGAACATTTCCGAAAAGCGTATCTGCGGCCTGCCCTTGAAGCCGGAAGGATTGAAATGACCGCCCCGGACAAGCCCACAAGCAGCCGCCAGAAATACCGGCTCACCGCCAAAGGGCGAATAATACTGGCCAAGGCCGGTTTACTTGAACGGCGGCCATGAAAGGCGCTGTCTTATTATGAATGTGTGATCTTTTCCTCCGGCGGCCCTTCCGGGGGTTAGATCCTCCTGGCTGGGACAAGCTTTAAAAATCTGGACAAATGGGTTTTGGAGGATGACCCGCCGTTCGTCCTATTCATATTCGTTGCCCCCGGCAGGGCCAATGCTGTTGACTTAAAAGATGGGCACGGCTTTGCCTTTGCCCATCGGGCTACGGGCTAAAGAGAATAATTGCCCCGACGGGGCTGCATCATAAAGCCCAGGGTTGCGGCGAAAGCCGCTACCCTGGGACATTTCAGATGATAATTTTCAACCCCAAAGGGGTTGCGTAACATTCCCTTGAATTGCCCATATCCAGACACAACCCCTCTGGGGTTGAGGTGGTTCGTCGGTGATCCCAGGGTAGCGGCGTTGCCGCAACCCTGGGCTATGATACGGAATCCCGCTGGGATTCGATGCGGATTGTATACTATTTAAAGCTTTAACCTGACGGCTATGCCCGGCAGGCCTCCGGAGACATAAAGATCCGTTAGTTTCCGGATAACGCCAACCCCAAAAGAAAGGATTCAAACATGGCAACCCCCCTCGAACGTAACGGCATCAAAGCCCTTCCAGTCATGTCCTATGACCAGCTGAGATCCACCCTGAAATCCGGAGACCTGATGTTTACCTCGGGCGAACACATCATTTCCAAGGCCATTCAGAAAGTGACGAACAGCCCCTGGAGCCATGTGGGCATCGTTTTCAAAATCGAGTCCATCGACCGTCTGTTGCTGCTGGAAAGCGTGGAGGACATGGGCGTCCGTTTCGCGCCCCTGTCCAAATACCTGAACGACTACGACAAGGGCAAACCCTACAAGGGGCTCATCGTCCTTGCCCGGTGCAGGGACATGAGCGACGACATCGTAAAAGGGCTTTCGAAATTCGGCATCAGCGAGCTCACCCAGCCCTACGACAAGGATGAAATCGCAAAAATCCTGGCCCGTGTCACCTTAGGGATCGGCAAAAAGGAAAAAGACCGGGAATACATCTGCTCCGAACTGGTTCACGAATGCTTCGCCAGCGCGGGACGGCCTTTCACCTACAACCCCAGAGGATTCATCAGTCCCCAGGACATCTGGGCCGATGCGGGAGTGTCTCTGGTGGGGCGGATTCTGTAAAGGCGTGGACATGCGTTGAACAACAAACGTCGAATGTTTGAAGGATCACCGCCAAGACAAAGCTGGTGGGTGATCCTTTTTGAGGGCTTGACGTTCCCCCGCCCCTGGTTCAGCCCATCGTAGGTCGGCTTCTCGGCACGAAAGCCGACAAATGACCCCATCCTTATCATGCGACGCTCGTCCATCCGTTATTCAACGGTCATGATAACAATACCAACGTTGAAAAACGTCCGCCTGATTAATTTAAGGATCGGATCTTTTGTCGGGTTTGAAGAACCCGACCTACGAGAGTCATGCCATGAAAAAACCGCTTCAAATATTCCGCCGATCAGAGTAGAATCGCCGGACGTATCTAAAAATATTCAATCCCGGAGGAGATTCCGTTATGCGCATACTCAAACGTCTGGCCATCACTTTTGCCGTTCTTTTCGTCCTCACCGGCGTCGTGGGTTTTTTCATTTTTCCCTACGCCCTCAAAGCCATCGTCATGTCCAAGGGGTCCGAAGCCCTGAACCGGAAACTGACCGTTGAAAAAATCGACATCAACCCCTACACCCTGACGGTGAAAATCACCGGATTTTCATTGAGCGAACCGTCGGGCAAAGAGACCTTCGTGTCTTTCAAGGAGCTGTTCGTCAACATCAACGGCAGCTACTCTCTGGCCAAACGGGCCCTGATTCTCGAAGCCGTCAGCCTGGACGGCCTCTACGCGGGGATCACCATGAACCCGGACAAAACCTTCAACTTTTCAGACCTGATCAAAGAAAAGAAAGAGCCCGACCCCAACGAGGAACCGTTCCATTTTTCCGTGAGCAACATCAGCCTGACCCACGGGGCCCTGGATTTCAGAGACGAGACTGTGGGGAAAAAGCATGAAATCAAGAACATCCTCCTTTCCGTTCCCTTCGTGTCCAACATCGACCACGACGTGCAGAGCTACGTGCAGCCCGCCTTTTCCGCCACGGTGAACGGCCATGATTTCGCCCTGGAAGGCAAGACCAAACCCTTTGCCAACTCCAAAACCACGTCGCTCGCCGTCAGTTTGAAAGACGTGGACATCCCCTCGTACATGAAATACGTCCCCGTAAAGCTGAACGGCGAACTGGCGTCGGCCCGGCTGGATCTTCAGCTCAAACTGGACTTTGTCATGGAAAACGACAAATCCCCGGCGTTGACTCTTTCGGGTGATGTGGGCCTCCGTGACACGGTGATCAAGGACAGCCGGAAAAACACCGTGTTCGCCCTGCCCTCCCTCAGCGTGGCCCTGGCCGAAAGCGAACCCCTGAAATCCGATCTCCACTTTTCGAAAATCGCCCTCTCCCGCCCCGTGGTGGTGGTGGACCGCACCAAAAAAGGGGAGCTGAACCTCCTGGGTCTTCTTCCCAAACAGACCGGAAATAAATCGCCGGAAAAGAAAGCCGACGAAAAACCGTCCGGCAAAGACAAACAGCCCCTGAACCTTAAAATCGATGAATGCATCCTCGAAGATGCGGATATCGCTTTCACCGACGCCGTGCCCAGGGAAAAAGCCAGCCTCAGGGTCTCACCCCTCACGGTGAAAGTCACCGGTTTCTCCAACCAAAAAGAGTCCAGAGCCGAGGTGGCTGTGGACATCACCCTGAACAAGAAAGGCCGGGTCAGCGTCAAAGGCCCCGTGGGTCTTGACCCGCTCAAGGCCAATCTGGACCTCGATGTGAAAGACATCGCCATCCGGGCGTTCCAGCCCTATTTCACCGACCAGATCAAAATCGACGTGACCAAGGGAGCCGTGGGGACCCAAGGATCGTTCAGCCTTGCCATGGACAAGGCCGGAAAGCCCACGGTCACCTACGACGGCCAGATCGCCGTGTCCAACCTCGCCACCATCGACAAGGCCCGGTCCAACGATTTCATCAAATGGCGGCAACTGTTCTTCGACCGCATAAGAACCGGTTTCAATCCCTTTTTCCTCGACATCAAGGGCATTTCCCTCACCGACTACTACGCCAAGCTGGTGGTGAACAACGACGGCAGCATGAACGTGTCGGATATTTTCGGCGATCCCAAAGGCAGCGGTAAAAAGAAACCCGCGCCGAAACCGGACCCCGCACCGAAAAAGAAAGGCACCTCGCCCGACGCCCTGAAAGACATCCGCATCGGCAAGGTCAGTTTCCAGGGCGGCACGGTGGATTTCGCCGACAACAAAATCGAACCGCACTACTCGGTGACCCTGAAAAAACTCACCGGCAGCGTCACCGGGCTTTCCTCCCAGGAAATCTCACGGGCGAAAGTGGATCTGCGGGGCAACCTGGGGTATGGATCACCGGTGCTCATCGCCGGGCGAATCAACCCCCTCACCACCGACCTGTTCCTGGATTTGATGGTGAAATTCAAGGATATCGAGCTGAGCCCGGCCACACCCTACACCAGCACCTTCATCGGCTATCCCGTTTCCAAAGGGAAGCTGGACCTCAACGTCAGCTACCTCATCGACAAGCGCAACCTCAAGGCTGAAAACAAAATCCAGTTCAACCAGCTGACCTTCGGCGACAAGGTGGAAAGCGAAAAAGCCATCAACGCCCCGGTGAAGCTGGCGGTGGCCCTTCTGACGGACCGGAACGGCCAGATCAACCTGGACGTGCCCATCACCGGAAGCCTGGACGATCCGAAATTCAAGATCTGGCCTGTGGTGTGGCAGGTTCTTAAAAACCTCATCATGAAAGCCGTGACCGCGCCCTTCGCCCTCCTCGCCTCCCTGGGGGCCGATGAGGAAACCTCGTTCGTGGAATTCGATTACGGCAGCGCCACCGCTCCCGAATCGGCCCTCAAAAAGGTCGAAGCCGTATCCAAAGCCCTGTACGACAGGCCCAACCTCAACATGGACATCGAGCCCCATGTGGATCTGGAAAAAGACAAGGAAGGCCTGAAAGACGTTGAAATGCTCAACCGGGTCAAAGCCCGGAAACTGAAAGCGACCCTCGCCAAAGGCGGTCCCGCCCTTTCCCTGGATCAGGTGTCGGTCTCCGACGAGGAATACCTGGGCTTCCTCACCCAGGCCTACAACGCCGAAAACTTCCCCAAACCCCGGACAGCCGACGGCAAAGTGAAAATCCTGACCCGGGAAGAAATGGAAAAACTGATGCTGGCAAACATCGACGTGGGTGAAAGCGACCTCCGCCAGCTGGCCGCCCGGAGAGCCGAAGCGGTGAAGGAACTGTTCCTCAAATCCGGGCAGGTGGACGGAGGACGTCTTTTCGTGGTGGAACCCCAGACCCTGGCTCCTGAAAAAAATGAAAAACTCAAAGACAGCCGGGTGAATTTCATTCTCAAATAAGGCGATTCCATGACCTGTATCCATGATGACAAGACCGTTTCGGAAAGCCTTCGCTCACCCACCCTTCCCGAAGATTTCTTCCGAAGGTGGTTTTCATCCCTGCCCAAGCCGGTGATGATTTTTGAAGAGAAAAGCATGGCCGTCATCGACGTCAATGACGCGGCCCTCAAACTCTACGGGTACAGCCGTGAGGAAATGCTCAACTTGACGGCCCTTGACATCTCCATTGAAGGGGACGCCACTCGCCGATGCTTCCGCCAGACGGTGGCCGGTGATCTTGACGAGATTCCCTTTCGCTACCATAAAAAAAAGGATGGCACGGTTTTCCCGGTGGAAGTCATTCCCACGGCCATTCCTTATCAGAACCGGACAATCGTGTGTGGGCTGGTCAAAGACATCTCGGAACGTATGAAGATGGAGGACATTCGTTTCCGCAGTTCCATCCTGAAAACGTCTCGTTTCGGAGACATCATCGGCCAAAGTCAGGCCATGCTCGATGTTTACGCGACCCTCCTTAAAGCATCCATGTCGGATGTCAGCGTGATTCTCTACGGGGAATCGGGGACGGGAAAAGAACTGGCGGCCCGGGCCATTCATGATTTGAGCGACCGGAAGGACAAGCCCTTCATCACCGTGAACTGCGGGGCCATTCCCCAGGATCTGATCGAGAGCGAATTTTTCGGTCACCGCAAAGGGGCGTTCACCGGAGCTTTTGCCGATAAAATGGGATATCTCGACTGCGCGGACGGAGGCACCCTGTTTCTCGACGAAATCGGCGACATTTCCCAAAACATGCAGGTCAAGCTTCTTCGCGCCCTGGATGAAGGCGGATACACTCCGATCGGCGGAAAAGACATCAAACGCCCGGACCTTCGGATCATTTCAGCCACAAACAAGGATTTGAGGCAAAAAATCCGGCAAGGACTTTTCCGTGAGGATTTTTTTTACAGAATTCACATTCTCTCCATCCAGATGCCCCCCTTGAGAAAACGTGAGGGGGATGTAGGGCTTCTGGCCCGGCATTTTCTACACCATTTTACCCATGGAGATTCCATCGCCATTCCAGCCCATGTGCTGAAAGCCATGGAAACTCACAGCTGGCCCGGCAACGTCCGGGAGTTGAAAAATGTGGTCCAGCGGTTTGTGGCCCTTGCGAACAAGACCCCGGAAGGACAGATGATCCCCCTTCTTGAACTGTCCGACAACACGGACTCCGGTGTGAGTGAATCCTCGCCCCTGCCACAAAAAACCCAGGCCCTGAACGGAGTCCTTGAACAACATGAAATGGACCACATCCGGCAGGTTCTTGAAAAAGAGCACTGGCATCAGGGAAATGCGGCGGGTGTTCTGGGCATTCACCCCAAAACCCTGGCCCGGAAGATGCGGCGGTTCGGTCTGGCCTGAGCCCCAATGTTGTTGGTTTAAGGGTGTTTGTTTCTGATGGGTACGTTGATTGATGGGCGCTGATTGATGGGCACGCTGACGCTTTGCCCATCCTACAGGGCTGTTGCCGTAGGATGGGCAAAGGCAAAGCCGTGCCCATCGCTTAAGCCGACAGCATTGGGCCTGCGCCCCTGAGCCCTTCTTGCCGAGGGAATCCGAACGCTCCCAAAAAGGACATTTGGATTCCGGGCATTATTTGATATTATTTCAGAATATTATAAAAAATCATCGCTGCTTTTTATGGTATCATGGGACAAAACGGTTCCGCCTGATCCAGGCCGTCCCGCCACGAGCCCTGATCAGCGTCAAACACCGTGACTGGCTCACAACTTGCACTCATCATGACCGGACAGCTCACTGACCCATACCTTACACATCACCACAACAGGCGCAACCGTGAACATCCTTATGGTACAAAACGACATCGTCGAGGCGGAAGGCGTAGCGGACATGATCCGTCTGTGGGGGCATGACGTTGATGTGGTTCAGCCCGGCAGCCAGATGCACGGCCTGATGCAGAAAACCGATTACGCCGTGGTTCTGATGGACATTGAATTTCCGGTTTTTCTGTCGTGCCATACGGTCTCCGAACTGAAGCACCTCAGGCCGGAGGTCAAAATCATCACCCTCACGGCCCTTACTTCCCCCGAATCCGAAACCCTGATACGAAGTTTAGGCATCATCTACTATCTGTCGAAACCGTTTGAGCCGGACGAGCTGAAAACCGTCCTGAGTCATATCGCCGATCCGGACAAACCTTAGTCCGGAACCCTGTTGCAGCGCAAACATAAACCGGGCGTCATCGCATAAACCCGGTCTGATTCACCGTTTATTCGATATCATCATTCACCTGGAGGACAATTTATGGCATGGAAGGATCTTTCATTCAGAGTCAAACTGATGGCGGGTTTCGGTTTGCTTGTTGTTTTAATGGTCATCAGCTCCCTGGTGACCGTAACCGGGCTTTCAAACCTCAACAGCACCAGAAAAGCCCTGGCGCGTTCGGTCAGCGTGGAAAAGGAACTGACCCAAAAAATTGCCGATCACCACATCTGGGTCAACGCGGTGTATTCAGCCCTGATGGATACCACGAAAACACAGCTGGATGTTGAAACCGACGACCACCGCTGCAGGCTGGGGCAATGGTTGTACGGCAAAGAGCATGAGAAACTGGAGGCCGAGTTGCCAAACGAGGCGGAAGCCTTGAAATCCCTTGAAACCTCCCACCTCGCGCTCCATGAATCGGCGATAAAAATCAACGCCCTGATCGGCGGAAGAACACCGGAAACAAACGCCGACATCATGACCCAGGTCAACCCGGTCATCACGTCCGAAACGGTCCCGGCCCTCCGTCAGGTCGAGAGCACCATGGACGCCCTCCTTGCAAAAATCGAGGGCAGGCAGAAGCTGGCCAACGAAACCATCGACCGAATCCTTCAAAGCACACGAAGAACCGTGATCGCCGTATCATGTGCCGTGTTGTTCGCCGTGATCCTCATCAGCATTTTCATGTCCCGTTATATCCTTTCCCGGATCATCTTGCTGAAGGACTACGCAAAAAAAATGTCCGGCGGGGATTTCACCCACACCCTCACATGGGGCCAAAAGGATGAATTCGGTGAACTGGCAGATTCACTGAACGTCACGTCGGACAAACTGGGCCGGATGTTTTCCGTCATCACGTCCGAAGTCATCAGCCTTTCTTCATCGTCCAACACCATGTTCACCATTTCCGGCCAGCTTGAAAAAGGGGTGGTCGAGATGACCGACCGGTCTTTCACCGTGGCCGCCGCCGCCGAGGAAATGAGCAGCAACATGAACACCGTGGCCGCCGCCAGCGAGGAATCCTCCACCAGCATCACCCTGGTGGCAGCGGCCACGGAGGAAATGTCCTCGTCGGTCACCGACATCGCGGAACACCTGGCCAGGGCACGGTCCGTGGCCCTGAAAGCGGTGTCCAAATCGGGAACAGCCTCGGAAAAAGTCAACGATCTCGGCGGAGCCGCCGCCGAGATCAGCAAGGTCACGGAAGTCATCACGGAAATTTCCGAACAGACCAACCTTCTGGCCCTGAACGCCACCATCGAGGCGGCCAGGGCCGGTGAGGCCGGAAAAGGTTTCGCGGTGGTGGCCAATGAAATCAAGGAACTGGCCCGGCAGACCTCCCTGGCCACCCAGGACATCAAGGACAAGGTCAAGGGCATCCAGGACAACACGGCCCAGACCTCCGATGAAATCAAGGAAATCACCCAGGTCATCCACGATGTGAACGATATCGTGGCCACCATCGCCACCTCGGTGGATGAACAGGCCAAAGCCACCCGTGAAATCGCGGGCAACGTGTCCCAGGCCGCCACGGGCATTCAGGAAGTCAATGAAAACGTAAGCCAGTGCTCCCTGGTGGCTTCTGAAATCGCGAGGGATATCGCCCATGTCAACGGCATCGCCAACACCATCAAATCCGGAAGCCGGAATGTCAAGGAAAACGCAGGGGAACTGTCCGACTTTGCACGGAAAGTCAAGGACATGGTGGGTATCATCAAGCTTCCTGATCCTGGGACCGCCGTGTCCGGCGGCGACCAGGACCTGAAGGACGTCCCGCCGCTGATCGTTTTTGACAGCAGCATCCGGCTGGGCCTTGGCGACATCGACAAACAGCATGAAAAACTTGTGAACCTCATCAACCAGCTTCACCGGATCATGAAACTGAAGATGGGACACACACGGGCCGCCGCCATCCTGGAAGAACTGGCCAATTACACCACCACCCATTTCGCCTTCGAAGAAAAAATCATGCAGGAACACCAGTACGAGGGCCTTGCGGACCACCGTCACAAACACAAGGACCTGCTTGAAAAGGTCGTGGATTTCAAGACCCGTTTCGACAGCGGCAATGCCATGCTGACCATGGATCTCATGGATTTTCTCAAAGACTGGCTTGTGAACCACATCCAGGGAACGGACCGGAAATACGCCCCTTTTTTTAAAAGTAAAGGGATATCCTAAACTCTGACGACGCGGGATCGACATCGTTCCCGATGGGCGAAAACGAAAATGATCGAGGAAAAAAACATGAGAATTCTTGTCGTTGACGATGACGTGACCAGCCAGACCGTCATGATGAAAACACTGTGTGAATTTGGCGAGTGCGTGGCCGCCAGCTCCGGCGAAGAAGCCATGGCGGAATTCAACCATGCCTACGATATCGGTTCACCCTTTGATCTGATCTCCCTGGATATCAGTCTGCCCGACGCATCCGGCATCGACGTGCTCAAAACCATCCGGGCCGTTGAAAAAGCCAGGACGGTCAGCCGGGATCGCGGTTCCAGGGTCATCATGGTCAGCTCGTTTTCGGACCACAACCGCGTCATCGGAAGTGTTCAGGCGGGATGCGATCATTTTATCGTCAAGCCGTTTGACCGGGCTTCGCTGCTTGAAAAAATCAGCCAGATCTGCGGGTTGCCCCTTAAAATAAAAAAAACGATATAGTACGTTCGTGAAGCCCCAAAGGAGTTATGTTACCGATGTTCATCCTGATTGTTGACGATTCATTACCTATGCGGAAAGTCATTAAAAAAACAACCGTGGCCGCAGGATTTTCAAGTGCAACCTTTGCTGAGGCTGCCAACGGTTCAGAAGCTATGAACATCCTCAAGACCCAAAAGATTGACATGCTGATAACCGGTCACAACATGCCCAGGATGAAGGGCCTTGAACTGGTGACCTGGATGAAAGCTGATTCATCGTTAAATGCCATTCCCGTTATCGTTGTCACGGCCGAAGGAAGCCGCGAAAGACTAAAGGAATTCATGAACCTGGCTATAGAGGGTTATCTACTTAAACCGTTCACCCCGGAAAAACTCTGCCAGGCCATCATTCCATGTTGCAATCAAAAGGTAAATTTATCATGAACATGGATTATAAACTGCTATCCGATCAATTTGAATCCATCCTGGATCATCTGCCTGCCCTTGTTTTCTACAAAGACAGGGAAAACCGGTTTATCCATGTCAACCAATATGTTGCCGATGCATACAATCGGCCGAAGCATGATCTCAAAGGCGTCAGCCTCTTTGATCTCACATCCCGGGAAGAAGCGGAAAAATACCATAGGGATGATCTGGAGGTCATGGAAAAGGGTATTGCAAAACTGAACATCGAAGAACCCTGGAATACCCGGAACGGATTGCGCTGGGTTTGCACCAGTAAAATCCCTTTTGTTGATGATCACGGAAAAATTATTGGTGTGATAGGCATTTCCACGGACATTACCGAGCGGAAAAGGGCCGATGAGCGGATCAAGGAATTGATCCACAAGCTTGCCGTGGATAAGGATTTCGCCGAAAAAAATTCCTTAACAGACAGCCTGACCCGCATTCCGAACCGCCGACATTTCGACGAGCGGCTGGCCCGGGAATTTTTCAGGATCAAGCGAACCGGCGGTTTGCTGTCGCTGATCATCATCGACATCGACCATTTTAAAAAATACAACGATTTTTACGGACACCTTGCGGGAGACGAGTGCCTGTTCCGTGTGGCCACAGCCATCAAATCCGCCGTGTTCAGGCCCTCGGATTTTTCCGCCCGATACGGCGGAGAAGAATTTGTGGCGCTCCTGCCGGATACGGACGGTGAAGGCGCCCAAGTCATCGCAGACCGTATCCTCAAGGATGTCGTGGCTCTGAACATTCCCCATGAACATTCGGATCACGCGGCATGCGTCACGGTGAGCCTTGGAATCGCCACTGCCCGTCCGGATCACTTATCGACTCCGGAAAGCCTGGTCCTCCGCGCGGACAAGGCCCTGTACGAAGCGAAAAAAAACGGGCGAAACCGCTACGCCGTGGGGGGTTATGAAACTAACGCGTCCTCTGAAGACCAGGGCTTCATGAACCTTGTGTGGCACAACAGCAACAAGTGCGGAAACCCCATCATCGACAGCCAGCATGAAAACCTCTATAAACTGTCCAACAGACTGATCTATTTCATCAGCAACGGAAAAGAAAAAACCCAGTGCTCCACGCTGTTGAAAAACCTGCTGCACGATATCCAGCGTCATTTCCAGGACGAAGAAACCCTTCTCGACAGCGTCCGCTATCCCCTTACGGAAGAGCACCGGCATATTCATGGAAAACTTCTGACCGGAGCTCATCGCCTGATTGACGCATTCAACAGCGATGAACTGAAAATCGAAGACCTGATCAAATACATCGCAGTGGACGTGATTCTCGAACATCTGATCATCGAGGATAAAAAATATTTTCACTTTCTGGAATGAGGTGAAACCGCCATGAAAAAAGGAACCTTGACCTTATCCGATTTCAGACCTTTTTTGATGCTCGTTGCCGGATGGGCGGGTTTGTGTGTTGCCGGGTGTTCAGGAAACGTGGAACAGCGGGCTCCCGCAGACCGGGTCGTTCTCCAGCTCAAATGGAGCCATCAGGCCCAGTTCGCCGGTTTTTACACAGCCAGCGCCAAAGGGTTTTACCGCGAGGAGGGCATCGACCCTGTTTTCCTGGAAGGCGGGGCCGGTGTGGACAGCACAGCAGCGCTTCAGTCCGGCAAGGCTCAGTTCGCGGTGCTTGCCCCCGAGCAGATCCTGATCGGACACACGGAAAACATCTCACTTACCGCCATTTCGGTGATCTTCCGGAAAAGCGCGGTGGTGTACGTGGCCCATGCCGGTTCAGGCATCGTCCGGCCTTCGGATTTCCTTGGGAAAACCGTGGCGTGCCGGGATGTGGCGGGATCGGTGAAAGATTTCGAATTCCAGTTTTTTGCCATGATGAACATCCTTAAACTGCCCCTCAACACAGTGCGCATGGTTCCTTTTGAATACGATCACCAGGGATTTATCGACACGTCTGTCGACGTGACCCCAACGTATTCCATCAACGGTGCCATCAAACTGAAACGCAAGGGACTGAAGCTTCAGATGATCTGGCCCGACGACTACGGGGTTCACTGTTTTTCCGACACTCTGGCCGCCATGCCGGACGTTCTTGAAAAAAACCCCGACCTGGTCTACCGCTTCCTGAAAGCGTCGTTAAGGGGCTGGCGATACGCCCTGGGCAACCCCGATGAAGCGGTGGATATCACCATGGCCTATGTCAGAAACAAGGACCGGTCGTTCCAGGCCGAGATGATGGAGGCCTTAGCCCCCCTGGTGCACACCGGAGAAGACCACATCGGCTGGATGCGTGAAAAAGACTGGACCGACTTTATCCGCTTGCTTGAAAAACAGAAGGTTCTTAAAAAAGCCATCGCCGATCCGAAACAGGTGTACACCCTGCGTTTCCTGGAACAGATATACAAAGGAACAAAACCATGAGCCTCATGAGCAAATTCCTGACCGTTCTCATGGCCGTGTCCCTTGTCCCGGTCCTGGCCTTGGCTTATCTGGCGTACCGCAACAGCCGGGCCGCCATGGAATTTTCCAGCATCAGCCATCTCACTGCCGTGAACCAGATGAAAAAAACAGCCATCGAAACCTGGATCGACGAAAACAGAAACACCCTTGAAATTCTGGCGAACAACCCCTACTTCAAAACACATTTCACACACATGATGGACCATCATAGCTGCGGCGGTTCAATCCATGCCCGACAGCACGCCTGCATCTGCACCGGGTATTTCAACCCTGTGCTTCAAAACAAGATCTTCACGGAACTGTTCGTCATCCGTGTCCCTGACGGCCTGGTCCTCGTGGCCAGCGACCCGTCGCAGCTGGGGAAGTATTTTGAGAACAGGCCGTTTTTCATCGAAGGCATGAAAGGAACATTCATCCAGAATATCCACTACTCCCTAACTCTGCAACAGTCCACCATGGTGGTCAGCACACCCCTCAAAGATCAGCAGGAAAAACCTGCGGCCGTTCTTGCAGGCCGGGTCAACCTGGACCGCTTGTGCACCATCATGGAAAAAACCACAGGCCTCATCCGCAGCGAGGACACCTATCTCGTCAATTCCTTCAATTACTTCGTCACCGAGCCCCGGTTCAAAAAAGGATACGCCCTTCGTAAATCCACCTACACACTGGGTGTAACCCGCGCCCTTTCCGGACAGTCGGGCACCGCTTTCTATCCGAATTACAGAGGGGTTCCGGTCATCGGGGTGTACACATGGCTCCCTGAACGGCAGCTGGCCCTGATCACGGAAATGGACCAGCATGAAGCGTTCGAACCCATCAGAGCCCTTCAGGCAAGCATGGCTTCGGTCTGCCTTGCGGTGATGGCGGCGGTCATCGGCATCAGCTGGCTGGCCTCCAGATCCCTCACACGGCCCCTTGAACGTCTCAGCCGGTCCATCCAGCGCATGGGCCAGGGTCACCTTGACATCCCTGTGGAACAAACCACGAAAGACGAAATCGGAAAACTGGCACGGGCTTTTGCCCGGATGGCCTTTGACCTGAAAACCATCATGGTGTCCAAAGAATCCCTTGAGCAGGAAATCGTTGAACGGAAAAAAACAGAACAAAAACTGAACGCCGTGCGAACCGACCTGGAACGTTCCAACAGGGACCTGGAACAATTCGCCCATGTGGCGTCCCACGATCTCAAGGAGCCGTTACGCATGGTGAAAAGCTATCTGGAACTCCTCCGGGAAACCCTTTCACCGCCCCTTGACGAACCCCTTGAAACCTGTATCCGTTTTGCCATGGACGGAGCGGTGCGCATGGAACAAATGATCGGAGATCTGTTAAGCTTTTCAAAAGTGGGGTCACACGGCGTGGACCTGCCATGGGTTTCCGCTGAAGAAGCCCTTGAAACGGCAAAAATGAACCTTCAGATCGCCATCCTGGAATCTTCGGCCCGGATCACCAGCGATCCCATGCCCAAGGTCTATGCGGACAGCATACAGCTTGTCCAGATTTTCCAGAATCTTCTGGCCAACGCCATCACGTTTTCAGAAGGTCCGCCCCGCATTCACGTCTCCGCCGTAACACAAGAAAACCTGTGCCGGTTTTCCGTGAAAGACAACGGCATCGGCATCGATCCCAGACACAGGGACCGCATCTTCAATATTTTCCACCGGCTCCACAGCCGGGATAAATACCCTGGAACGGGCATCGGCCTGGCCCTGTGCCGCCGTATCGTCGAGCGGCATGGGGGACACATCTGGTTCGAATCCAAACCGGGTGAAGGGACCGAGTTTTTTTTCACGCTTAGAATCTGCGCAAAGGGATTTGAAGGACAAGGAGGCCCGAAATGAGCGACAATATAAAAACCATCCTGATGGTGGAGGACAACCCGGGGGATGTCTACCTGTTCAAGGAAATCATCCATCGATACAGGCCCGGTAGCTTTCGGCTTGTGTCGTCGGAACGTCTCGACGACGGCCTTTTCCTTCTTGAAAAAGAAATGGTGGACCTGATCATCCTGGACATGAACCTGCCGGACAGCCAGGGCATGGAAACCGTTCACGCCGTCAAGGAAAAAGCGCCGGATGTCGCCCTGGTGGTGGTTACAGGGGACGAGGACGAGCAGCTGGGTATCGATGCCGTCAAACACGGGGCTCAGGATTTTCTGGTGAAAGGCAGGGTCCCCGGTTTTGTCCTGATCCGAGTCATCGATTACGCCATGGAGCGGCAGGCCTCCGAGCGGCGTTTGAAGGAATCGGAGATGTTCCTCCGTTCCACCCTGGACGCTCTGACCTCCCATATCGCCATCATCGACGACCGGGGAACCATTCTGGCCGTGAACAAAGCCTGGGAAAACTTCGCACGGGACAACCAGGCGGACCTGTCCAAAGTCTGTGCGGGAGCCAACTATTTCGCCGCCTGTTCCGAAATCCATGGCGATGAATCCATGCGGGTCGCCGAATTCCTTGAAGGGATGCGGTCGGTGCTGGCAGGAGAGACCGAGAGTTTTTCCCTTGAATACCCCTGCCACAGCCCTTTCGAAAAACGCTGGTTTTTCTGCCGCATCACCCCGTTTCCCAAACCGGGTCCGCCCTGTGTGGTGGTGTCCCATGCCAACATCACCGAACGGAAACTGGCGGAAGAAGCGCTCAAGAATTCGGAACTCAAACTGCGGACCATACTGGACGCCCTGACCCTTCAGATCGTGTTCATCGGCCTTGACCACCGGATCATCTGGGCCAATCAGGCCTTTTGCGATTTCACCCGCCATACCCGCGACGTCCTCACAGAGCGGAACTGTTTCGATTTCTGGGAGGGTCAGAGCGAACGCTGCGACGAATGCGCCGTGAACCAGGCCCTTGCCGAGGGACGGGCGGTGATGAAAACCAAAAAAACCGACGACGGTCGGATCTGGAACGTCATCGGATGCCCGGTGCGTGACCAGGACGGTCGCATCACCAGCATGGTGGAAGTCCGTGAAGACATCACGGAAAAAATCTCCATCGAGGAACAGCTCCACCATTCCCAGAAAATGGATGCCGTGGGACGTCTGGCCGGTGGCGTGGCCCACGATTTCAACAACATGCTCAGCATCATCATCGGTTTCGCCGAACTGTCCCGGGGCTGCATGGATACCGGAAATCCCCTGACGGAAAACATCAACGAAATCCTTTACGCTGCCCGGCGTTCCGCGGATCTCACCCGTCATCTCCTGGCCTTCGCGCGCAAGCAGCCTGTGGCACCCAAAATTCTCGACCTGAACCTGGTCATCGAGAACAGCCGGAAAATGCTTCAGCGTCTGGTGGGGGAGGATATCGACATCCGTTTCGTTCCCTCCGACACCGTGTGGACCGTTTTCATGGACCCCTCCCAGGTGGACCAGATTCTCACCAACCTGGCTGTAAACGCCCGGGATGCCATCACCGGCCCAGGAACGATCGTCATCGAAACCCGGAATATCCTCATCGATGGAGCTTACTGCAAAACCCATGTCTATGCCAAACCCGGACTGTATGTGATGATCCGGTTCAGCGACAACGGAAAGGGCATGGATGAAGAAACACGGTCCCGTGTTTTCGAGCCTTTTTTCACCACCAAACCCCTGGGCGAAGGCACAGGACTGGGCCTGTCCACCGTTTTCGGGATCATCAAGCAGAACCACGGCATGATCAACGTGTACAGCGAACCGGGCCATGGAACCACCTTCCGTCTGTACCTTCCGCAGCACAGGGATTCCCTGAAGGACGACACGGAAGATGAAATCACCAGCCTTTATCCCCGGGGGCATGAGACGCTCCTGGTGGTGGAGGATGAAAAAAAGATCCTGAAGCTCTGCAAACACCTTCTCCGTGATCTGGGCTACCGTGTCTTCTGTTTTTCATCCCCCGGCAAAGCGGTGCGTTACCTTGAAAACCACCCCGTACCTTTTGCCCTTCTCCTCAGCGACGTGGTGATGCCCGGCATGAACGGCGATGAACTCCGAATCCATGTGGAACGGAAACGGCCCGGCATCCGGACCGTGTTCATGTCCGGTTACACCCACAACGTCATCGCTCAGCGCGGGGTGCTCCCCCATGAAGCCGATTTCATTGAAAAACCGTTCACGACATTTGAACTTGCAACAAAAATCAGGACAGTTCTCGACACGGACGAATCCCCCTGAAATCAGGGGAAAAAACAGGCCCGAAATCCTCGGGGTTGACGACGAAAAAACCATAACCTCAGCGGTAAAAAGCCATGAATACGATAAAAATCGTTTTTGCAGATGACGACAGCAGCGCACGAAAACTGGTTTTGAAATTATTATCCGATCTGGATTTCAATGTTCTCATCGCTGAAAACGGTGTTGAAGCATGGAAGCTCCTCAAGGCCTCGGGTGCCCGGATTCTGGTGACCGACTGGGAAATGCCCGGCCTTTCAGGCCTGGATCTGTGCCGGAAAATCCGATCGGAATCTGTGGATTCCTATGTTTACATCATTCTCGTGGCTGCCAAAGCCAAGACAGAGGCCAGTATCGAAGGGCTGAAAGCCGGGGCCGACGACTTTCTCGTCAAGCCTCTGGATGTGGGAGAGCTGAAGGCCCGGTTGCGGACGGGAATGCGAATCATCAAACTGGAAGACCAGTACAAGAAGGCCAGCGTCCAGCTTCTCCATGCTGAAAAAATGGCGTCCGTGGGGCAGCTTGCTGCGGGCGTTGCCCATGAAATCAACAACCCCGCCGGATTTGTGAGCAGCAATCTGAAAACCCTTTCCGGATATCAGAAAGACTTCATGGCTTTGATCCGTATATACAAACAATTTTCTGAACAGGTCAAGCCCAGGCTTCAAATGGAAAAAAACGACCCGGCGTGGGACGCTTATCTGGAGATCACCACGTTTGAAAAAGACATCGACCTGGACTACCTGATAACCGATACCGAAGATCTGATGAAGGAATCCAGCGAGGGGCTTGAACGGATCAAAAAGATCGTCTCGGACCTGAAAGACTTCGCCCATCCCGGTGAAGACACCATGCAGGAGGCGGATGTCAACGCCTGTATCGAATCCACGCTGAATGTGATCAAAAATGAAATCAAGTACAAGGCTGTCGTCATCAAAAACTTTGGAGAACTCCCCCCCCTGGTCTGTTATCCCCAGCAGCTTAACCAGGTGTTCCTGAACATGGTCATCAATTCGGTCCATGCTATGACGGTTCCTATGGGTGAAATCGTCATCACCACGGATGTCGTCCCCCAAGGCATCCGCATCCGCATCAAAGACAACGGAAGCGGTATTGAAAAAAAGAACCAGTCAAGAATTTTCGATCCGTTTTTTACAACCAAGCCCGTGGGTAAGGGAACCGGGCTTGGAATGAATGTGGTTTACAACATCATTAAAAAACATCATGGAAGCATTGATCTCTGGAGTGAAGCGGGCTTAGGAACCGAATTCACCATCATCCTTCCCGTTTCCCGAGACAACGGAAAAGCGGATTTTTAATGCCAGGTGGCTACCCTGAATCAAGCGCAAAGAGAGGTTTCTATGTACGACATGGACGCAGATAACATGATGCACACCCTTACATCGTTCAAGGATCTTCCCACCCTTCCGGTCATCGCCCTCGAAATCAACAGACTGCTGGCCAGCGACACGACAAGCGTAAACAACCTGAGCCGGATCATCGCAAAAGATCAGGCCATTGTATCGAAACTTCTCAAACTGGTGAACTCGTCGTTTTTCGGAGTGAGGTCCAAGGTTTCATCGGTAGAGGAAGCGGTGGTCCGGCTTGGATTCAACTCCGTGAGGAACGTGGTGGTGTCCGTCAGCATTTTCGAATCCCTGACCCTTGCCCACCCCGAAGACCTGGGTTTCAGCCTGGTGGAATTCTGGGAGCATTCCATCGCTGTGGCCGTCACCAGCCGGTATCTTTCAGAAAAAACAGGTTTACAAGACCCCGACGACTGTTTCGTGGCAGGCCTTCTCCATGATATCGGCCTCATCGTCATTGCCCGGTGTTTTCCTGAAAGCCTGGTGAATATCCTGCGAAAAATCAAAGAGCGGAACGTTTCCCTGTATGACATTGAAAAAGAAGTTCTCCCCATCCGCCACAACAAAATCGGCGAAATTCTTGCCAAAAAATGGCAGCTGCCTTCTTCGGTCTGCGACGCCCTGAAATATCACCACGCGCCCAACCGAAGTGCTGCAAACCCCGAGCTGCTCACGCTGATCCATCTTGGCGATGTGATCACCCGGCGCTTTTTCATCACAACCATCAATCCTGAAACGAACAGCGCATCCCCTGTTCTATCAAGCATCGGCGCATCCGCGGAAAAAAAACTGGATCTGATGTATCAAAATGTGAATCTCTGGTTTCCCGGTGTGCGGGAAACCATCCGGGAGGCCTGCGAATTCTTCATCAGACACGAATGACGAAATACTTGAAAAGAATGGTGAATGCCCACGAAAACAGCGTCCGTCATCGCAGGCATGACCGTCCTTTACGGGGTCAGTTTTTCAATCCTCACCGCACAGGCCTTGAATTCCGGGGTCATGGTGTAGGGGTCCACCGCCGGATGGGTCAGCCAGTTGGCGTTACCTATATTTTACACTTCCAAACACTTAATGTGGCCCATTACATCAAGGAGCGTATCAATGGAATTATTTCAATGTACCTGTTAATGAAGAAGGAGAAAAATTTTTAAAGTCAATAACCAACATTGGCTGATGAGTTCAAAATCAATAATTATAAGTTATTTATCACCCCTGATTGTAATTTATACTTTATATTATACTGAAACTACAATATAATTGTATGGTTGCTAATGGTTATAGCAACGACAAACTTCTTCTGCGTTTCGCTTGATAGGTTCAGCAAAAAAAATAACCGCATTTGTGATATTTTTAATTAATTTTTACGTTTTTTGATTTACGTCAAAGTATTTATTTGACCGGGTTTATATGTATAAAATTAAAATTTTTGATAAACTCGTTTCCGATTTAGATATTGATGTAAATTTATCCAACACCAAAGCAGAAGATAACGGCATTCAACCCTATTAAACAAGGAGGCACGACATGTTTTGTTTTCAATGTCAGGAAACCATGAAAAACACCGGTTGCACATCTAAAGGTATGTGTGGAAAACCGGAAGAAACCGCCAATCTTCAGGATCTGCTGATTTTTGTCATGAAAGGCATCGCGGTTTATTCCGAGAAATTGAACGAACTGGGGGCAGCAGATCGCAGCAACGACTTGTTCGTTGCCCAGGGCCTGTTTGCCACCATCACCAACGCCAACTGGGCTGACGCACGGTTCGTCGAACTGATCGAAGAGGGTTTGAATCGCCGGGACAAGGCCAGAGCCGATTTTTTCGCGGCGCATAAAGCCAAAAACGGCAAGGATTTTGACGGGGCGCTTCCGGAAGCGGCCGTCTGGACCGGGGATGCGGCGGCGTTCGCGGAAAAGGCGAAACAGGTGGGAATCCTGGCCACGGAAAACGACGATGTGCGTTCATTACGTGAACTTTTAACCATCGGACTCAAAGGCGTTGCCGCTTATGCGGAACATGCCGCTGTTCTGGGTTATCAGAAACCGGAAATCAATGATTTCATCATGCAGGCACTGGCATCCACCACCAAAGACCTCTCCGTGGATGACATGATTTCCCTGGTGATGAAATGCGGCGAAACAGCCGTAACCACCATGGCTCTGCTGGATGAGGCAAACACCAGCACCTACGGCCATCCCGAAATCACCGAGGTCAACATCGGGGTGAGAAAAAACCCGGGCATCCTGATCTCCGGCCATGATCTCAAGGATATGGACGAGCTGCTCCGGCAGACCCAAGGGACGGGTGTGGACGTGTACACCCACGGAGAAATGCTTCCGGCCAACTATTATCCGGCGTTCAAAGCATACGATCATTTTGTGGGCAATTACGGAGGGTCTTGGTGGCATCAGAACGAGGAATTTGAATCGTTCAACGGGCCGATTCTCCTGACCACCAACTGTCTTATTCCCTTGAAAAAAACAAACACCTATCTGGACCGTCTGTATACCACCGGTATTGTGGGTTACGACGGAGCCGCCCATGTGGCTGACCGCCCGGCCGGAGGGACCAAAGATTTTTCAGCTCTGATCAGCAAAGCCAAAAGCTGTGCAGCTCCCACAGAGCTTGAAACAGGAAGCATCACCGGCGGTTTTGCCCACAACCAGGTGCTGGCCCTGGCCGACAAGGTGGTTGACGCGGTCAAATCCGGTGCCATCAAACGATTCGTGGTTATGGCCGGATGTGACGGACGACACAAAACCCGGAGTTATTTTACGGAAGTCGCGGAAAACCTTCCCAAAGACACAGTGATCCTCACCGCAGGCTGCGCCAAATACCGTTACAACAAACTGGCCCTGGGTGACATTGGCGGAATTCCCCGTGTTCTGGATGCCGGGCAGTGCAACGACAGCTATTCCCTGGCCGTGATCGCCCTGAAACTCAAGGAAGTGTTCGGTCTCGCCGACATCAACGAACTGCCGATTTCCTTTGATATTGCCTGGTACGAACAGAAAGCCGTGGCGGTCCTTCTGGCCCTTCTGTTTCTCGGGGTGAAAGGCATCCGGCTGGGTCCCACACTTCCGGCTTTCCTGTCTCCCACGGTGGCTGGTGTTCTTGTGGAAAAGTTCAACATCAAACCCATCGGAACCGTGGAAGAAGATATCGCGGCCATGATGGCGGGAAAATAACCCAAACATATTGAAATAAAATAGTCCGCAGGTGAAACCAGGATTATGACCCTTCACCTGCGGATCACACAGTGAAAAAAGTTTGTTTAGCCAACACGTGGCGAAAACATCACCCTCCGGATCAACCGACCCGCTCTTCCTGAGTTTTTTTACGGTCATCGATGACCCTTAAAACGATCTATAAAAACGCCACATTTTCAAGGAGGTATTTGCCATGGCAAATCCACGTTTCAGGGCTTTTTTTCTTTTTGTCCTCGTTCTGACCTTCGGGGTCTTGATTTTCGGAGGTTATCTGATCAACAAGGAAAAACCCCCCATTCCCCAAACGGTGGTATCGTCTGACGGCACGGTGCTGTTTACAGGCGAAGACATCATCAACGGACAGAACTATTATTTCAGCCGGGGCGGTCAGCATATCGGGACCATCTGGGGCCACGGTTCCTATCTGGCTCCTGACTGGTCCGCGGACTTTCTCCACCGGATGGGAATTTTTCTGGCGGGTCGTTATCACGGTCTATCACCTGAACAGGCCGGAACATTTTCCCAGTCTGATTTTGAAGCCCTTGATCCGGTTGAACAGGCGCGGCTCAAGGCTCAGGTGATATCCGAAATCAAGACCAATCGTTATGACGGGCAAAAAGAGGTCCTGACCTTCACGCCGTTTCAGGCGGAAGCCATGAATGCGCTGACAGCTTACTACACAGCGCTGTTCCGTGAAGGAAACGAGCGAATGGGCCTGCAACCGGGCATCGTCCGCAGCGATGAAGAGGGACGGCGCGTGTCTTCTTTCTTTGCCTGGCTGGCCTGGGCCGCCGGAACCCTCAGACAAGGGACGGACCATACCTATACCACCAACTGGCCCTATGATCCCCTGGTGGGCAACGAACCCCTTCCGGACTTCGTAATCTGGTCCATCGTGAGCGTTGTCCTTTTGATTCTAGGCATTGCGGCTTCGCTTTTCGTCTATGTCCGTTACATCGGAAGGGACGATGAAAAAACCGTCCTGGTCAGGGATTTTCCTGAACCCACACCCACACCCAGCCAGAAAGCCACCCTTTTCTACTTTATCACCGCCATCGCCCTTTTCCTTCTTCAGATCGGACTGGGTGCCGCAACTGCCCATTACACAGTGGAAGGCACCCATTTTTACGGGATTCCCCTTGGCGGTATTCTGCCCTATGCGGCGGTAAGGACCTGGCATCTGCAACTGGGGCTTTTCTTCATCGCCACCTGTTTTCTGGCCGCAGGCCTTTTTATCGGGCCGTTTGTAGGCAAAGAGCCCAAGGGGCAGGGAACCTGGGTGGTGATCCTTTTTGCCGCCGTTGTCGTGGTGGTTTTGGGGACTCTGGGCGGGACCTGGTTGTCGGTTACCGGATCATTCGGAGACCAGGGATTTTATCTTGGTCATCAAGGTTATGAATTCATCGAATTGGGGAGGGTCTGGCAGTTGCTCCTCATCGTGGGCATGATCATCTGGCTGATTCTGGTGTTCAGGGCCATCCGACCGGCCATTGCCGGGGAAGCGGACAGCGGCGGGCTCACACACATGCTGCTTTACAGTTCCGTCACTATCCCGCTTTTCTACATGGCCGGATTATTGTACGGCAAAGGGAGTCACCTGTCAGATGCGGAATACTGGCGCTGGTGGGTGGTTCATCTGTGGGTGGAAGGTTTTTTTGAAGTGTTCGCCACCGTAATCATGGCGTTCCTCCTGTCCCACATCGGAGCGGTCAGTAAAAAATTCGCACTGACCACCATTTATTTTACTGTGTTCCTTTATCTTGGAAGCGGCGTTCTCGGCACGTTCCATCATCTTTACTGGACCGGCGCACCCACAGCCATCATCGCCCTGGGCGCGGTGTTTTCCGCTCTCGAAGTGGTCCCGCTTTCCCTTCTGGGGTTCGAGGCTGCCCACAACCTTCGGGTGATCCAAGAGGGTGGGAAAGGCTACGCTTATAAATGGCCCATCTACTTTTTTGTGTCCGTGTCGTTCTGGAACCTTTTGGGGGCCGGGGTTTTCGGTTTTCTCATCAACCCGCCCGTGGTTCTGTACTATGCCCAGGGCATCAACACCACGCCCATCCATTCCCATGCCGCCCTGTTCGGAGTATACGGTCTTTTGGCCATTTCCCTGCTTCTTTTTTCCGTCCGCCATATCGTAACCAGGGCCTCCTGGTCGGACACACTTCTCAAATGGAGTTTCTGGGGCTTGAACGGCGGACTGGCCTGTATGCTGGTTTTCAGTCTGATTCCATCAGGATTCTATCAGCTTTATTACGCCGTCAAATACGGCCTGTGGTTTGCTCGCAGTCCTGAAATCGCTTCAGGCCCGGTGATCCGGACCTTAAGCTGGTGCCGCATGGTTCCGGACATGATTTTTGCTGCGGGGGCATTTTTGCTTTTCGCGTTTCTTGCCCGGGCTGTCTGGTTTAGTTTTTTCAGAAAACAGATATGATCGAAGAGTTCTAAAGGGTTGGAAGATTGTAATACAAAGCCATGGGAGGCCACTTTACAGGACCTTCCATGGCATGCCGCAACTAATGAGTCTGCGTGTTTATGGGTGTTGCGGATTTGGACGCTGTTTCATGACCGTCCGGCACTGATTTGACAGAGGCCTTTCCGATCTTCTTGTTCAGATCCCACATCAAAGGTGTCTTGGGCGATAGCGGAATATACTTGAACCAGGGATGTGTCGTCATGTGTTTCGGATCCATCTGGAGTTCCCGGCTGTGTTTCAGAATCGGGGGCACCCGGGTTTTGATATCTTCACTGATGGACTTGGCTATGGTGAACGATGTGGCTTTAACCGCCGTGTCCACGGCATTCTGGCTGAAACGCTGCGATGAGGCCAGGGTATCAAGTGCTTTTGAGGGATTGTGGAACCCCACACTGTTTTCAGCGGATACAAGATCCCAGAAAAATTGGCCTTTACGGCACCATTTTCTCGCATTTGTCATCAACTCGTTGTAATTATCAGGCCTTGGTCCTTTGTATTCTGATGCCATGCGAATGGCTTCATGGGCTTTGACAGAAATCTCCTGGGCCGCCAGAAGTTGATTCCATACCTTGTTCTGGGTATAGAGTACACGTTGTTTCAAAAATTCAGGGGTTTTGTCCGTATGACACTGACGGCATGCGTTCATTTCAGGATCTTTCAATGGAGACGTCCAGTGGTGATTGGATATTTTCTTTTTTCCGTCAAGGCGTGTGTAGCTCATATGACAATCGGCGCAGGTTACACCTGCTGAGCCATGAACACCGTTAGACCACGTTTCGTATTCCGGGTGCTGGGCTTTCAGCATGGGAGTCTGTGACACCGGATGTACCCAATCGACGAAGTACCCTTCAAATCCCGGTGTTTTATTGTCTCCCTTATCAGAATAGTAGTTATACATGTCTTCAGGGTCCATTCCGTCTTTCCACGGGAACACAACCTTTTTGTACGGTCCGAAACTCTTGTCCTGAAAATAGTATTCCACATGGCACTGACCACAAACCAAGGCCCGTTGTTCATTTCTTGGGAGTTTTTCAAATTCCTTGTTCTGGCTTTTCAAATAATCCTTCAACGGCACACTGTACAGATTAAGGGCCATGGTCTTTGGATCATGACAGTTGGCGCAACCGATGGTGTCGTCGTCCAGATCGACTTTTTCCCGGAACTGATTGAAATCTTTCGCCCAGAAATCATCGCCCTCTTCTTTGAGAAAAGTGTTCATTTTGGCGGTCTTGCAGTTCATGCACGTAGCCGGAAGGCCCGCTTTTTCGCTATATCTATTGACCCGGTCAATGCTTAAAATATCTTTCATGGCATGGGTGTGGCCTCGCGCTTCACGGTATTCATAACTGAACGGATACCCAAGCCAGAGGTTTTTTAAATAAGGCTGAGCGTGTTTATACCCTTCGGGGAGAGGATTGACATTGTCATGTTTGTTGTATGGAACCGAACCCTTATACTCGGTCATGATCTCTGATTCGTTATTCCTTAGATACGTTTCATACTGAAAAGGGAAAAGGGCCTGAAAGGCTGAATTTCTGATTTCATCTGTATTCAAATTGGTGCTGTAGGTTGGGGGAATGGGTTCATTGGCTTTTGAACAACCTCCCAGGGTCGCCATCAGCAAAACACATAAGAACAAAACGATCATTCGAAGATTACACATCAGCAGCGCTCCTTTTCGCAATGGGGATTTTAGGACTGTGTGGAACATGACGGTGGCAATCCGTACAATGTGCTTTAGACTGCATATTCACTTCTTTGACCACGGTGGAATGGCACCGGAGGCAGTTTTCCTGAACAACCTCCATCGTGTTTTTTCCGGGATGAATGTAATCGGGAACCTGTTTTGTGGCTGTCACAAACATGTCCCTTGCACCTTCTTTGGTTTTAAAAGGGATTTTCCGGATTATATCATGTGGCGCATGACATTCGTTGCAGGCCTGTTTACTGTGAACAGATTTGCTGTGGGACAATGCGGCTTCCGCCATGGAGTGGCATCCGCCGCAGAATGCCGCCTGGTCCGTTGCTGTCATGGCGCGGGCTGAACACAAGGTGATCACAGCACCTGCCGCAAACGGCAACAGAATCAAAAGCCAGGCCTTTTCTCCCTTCATTTTCTTCCATGATAATGCCATGGAGCCTCCTTTGTTTTGTTTGAAACAATCAGGATTCCTACGAAATACAACCAAACAACCACCAACTGCTATAACACCTTGAATCTTAGTGCGGGAGCATAAGCCCGCAAAGAACATCGTGCATCACCCGGTTGATACGTTCAAACCGTTCAGGCTCTGAAAGTATTTCATGTTCAGCCTGGACAAAATAACTCCCATCCAGATCGGACCCGCAATGGTTTATCAAAGCCCTTGCCGATTCCATGGTCGTTTCCAGATGAAACTGTAACCCCACAATTCGGTTATCTTTGATAAACCCCTGATGGTCACAGGCCATGCTCGACGCAAGCGGCGTGGCTCCTTGGGGGATTTCAAACCGGTCTCCATGCCAGTGAAACACATTGAGCTTTTCAGGAAAGCATCCCGCCAGTACCGTATTGGAGATCCTGGGATCGATGGATAGTGGAAACCATCCAATTTCCCGGTGTTTGTTTTTAGTGACGGATGCGCCCATCACCTCTGCGATCAACTGGGCTCCAAGACAGATGCCCAGAATCATTTTCCCGCGAGCAATGGCGTGTTTGATGAAGATTTTTTCATCATGCAAAAAGGGGTATTCTTTTTCGTCGTATACCCCCATGGGGCCACCCATGATGATGAGAAAATCAAACGCATCCATATCCGGCAGGCGGTCGCCTCGGTACATATGGCTCGATGTCATCTCATGGTGGCCTGATAAAAAAAATGGTTCCATACTCCCAAGGTCTTCAAAGGGAACGTGTTGCAGATGATGGACACGCATATCGAATTCCTTTCATATGTTTTAATGGTTTGGCTGAATATGTTCATGAGTCCACCGAAGCTTTCGTGCCCATGTATATCATATTTACACTTTTTTTCGGTATAAATCAGGGTAAAGTTTCATCGCACACTCGCGACAAAGCCCATGGCTAAAATCGGCTTCGGAGTGTTTTTTAATATACCCTTCCATTCGGCTCCAATGCCCCTCTTCATCCTTTATGCGTTTGCATGATGAGCAAATCGATAATAGCCCGCTCAAAATTTTGATATCTTCCAGGGCCTTTTCCCTCTGAAGAACTTCTATCTCCCTTTTTTGTTCAATCGTTTTTCTATGAAGTCCTATGGAGGCCGTTACCCATATTGCCAATAAAGAAATGGCCCTGTTGAAAATGACTTTCCACATGTCTGAGACCTGGGGTTTGTAAAAACACATGCCAATGGTAAAAAGGGATGAAATTACAGTAACAAAAATTGTAAACTCTTTTCGGGGTGCCCACAGAGAAAACAAGACAGCCACAATATAGAGTACTCCAACAGCAACACCAAGAGGAATGATGGCATCAAGAGACATAATAAAAATGATATAAAAAAAGCATATAAAATAAATTGAATAGTCGTTAAGGATTTTTTTGAGTCTCTGGACTGGCATGGATACCCCACCCTGTTTGAAATTTGATGTTCTTCACACTTTTTCAGATTAAGCACGCGCCACTTTTTTAACGGTTCTTTCCCATATGGGCAATAAACATCCGGTATTGCTGGTCGGGAACGCTGCTTTTCCAATGCCCGGTAATGATGGCGGTATAGACCAGGATCAGGTATAAAGCGATAATCATAAGCCCCAGTTTTTTTTCCGTCCACCTCATTTTCAACCCGGTTGTTTTCAACATTAACGTTCCGTCAACCGGGCAACTGTCCACACAATCCATACAGCCGGTGCATTCCGGTGTTCTAACTTTTGGGATTTGCCCCACAAGGATATGATTCGGGCAGATGGCCGTACATTTACCGCATGCGATACATGATCCGTTATCCCTTGAAATATGTGTCGGGCCGGCATATGAAACAATCCCGGCCAGTGCCCCATAGGGGCAAAGATATCGGCACCAGAAATTCCGAACAAACAGGGAGAAACAGACGAGAAGGCTAAGGCAGATGAGAGTTGTTCCCGACATGTGGGTAAAAAACAACAGCATTCGCACATCGGACGTTTTATAGTAAAAACTATTGAGAAACGCATTGGTTTCAACAGTATTCATTTGTACAATAATCCATAGAAAAAACCCCAGAAAAATATATTTGACGCTTCTTAACGGCAGATCTACCCACCGTGGAAAAATGAAAGAGGGCATACCCCAATGATGGCCAAGCCTGAATATCCATTCCGACAAGGTGCCTACAGGGCAGAACCATCCGCAAAACGATTTGCTGAGCAGAAAAGAAGCCACCAATGCGAATCCGAATATTACCATTGCCGCCGGATGAATACTGTCCCACTGAGCGGTGGTGATAAAATATTTCCAGCCCAGCAACGCACCAATGGGCAGGAAACCCTCAACGCCATGGGGTTTTGGAATGGTGATGGGCACTGCTTGCGCGGCTTGATGGACATACAAGGCGAATTGAACGCCTGTTGCAAGAGTCGCGATAAAAACACCCGTCTGGACCCATGACCGGACGCGGTGTCGATGAAACAATAGACTTAAGGTCTTTATCCGGCCACGATTCAAAGGTTGATTTTTTTTATCGGAGATACCCATGACGTCCATGTCAATATCCTTTTGACCGTTATTTCATTCGTTCCATAGATTTTAACCGTTAAAGCCAGAACTCCGGATACCGCCTGCTTTTCGGCAGATTGTTCACCAGAAGGGCCACGAGAACCATAATGACCGCACCCATCCCCACGGGAACCACGGCGTAGAGATACCCCAGTGCGTGAATTTTTGAACTTCCGGTGACGGCGATCAGCGCTGTTGCACCACCCGGCGGATGGAGGGTTTTTGTGGCATGCATAAACGCGATGGCCGTTGCCACGGCAAGGGGAGAGGCAAACCACAGGTGGTTATGAAACAATTTGAATGCGGTGACTCCGACTATCGCGGAAATAATATGGCCGCCGATAACGTTTCTCGGCTGGGCCAGGGGGCTTCGAATCGCACCATAGACAAGCACGGCACTTGCCCCGAACGATCCGATGATCATAACAAGGTCACTTGTGTAGAACAGTTTGTCATCCAGATACGCCATGGGGATGATTCCCAAAAAAGCGCCGATCCATGACCAGAATATTTCAGAGACTTTAACACCCGGCGGGCTTTGGGTCGTTCCCTTCATTTTCGAGAAGTACTGCATGGCTGATTCCTTTCAAACATTATCTAGGCCGAAGGATTGCACGATATCCGAACGGGTTACGATGCCGCAGAGGTCTGAATTTTTATCAAGGACCGGAACACGGTTGATTTTCTGGCAGTTAAAAATGGCCGCTATTTCGGAAAGCGGGGTGTTTTCATTTACCGTGATGGCTGGAGTTGTCATGATATCGCCGACCTTGCGGGTGTTTAACGAAGAGATCATGCAGCCGCTGTGATTCATGCACCGGGATAAGATGGCCATGAACGACTGGTTAACAGAGATACCGGCTTCGCGTAAAATATCTTTCTCAGAAAGAACCCCCACCACCTTGGAAAAAACATCCATCACCGGCAGACCGGTGATATTGTTTTCAGCCATGGTTCCCGCCGCGTCGCCAAGAAGGGCATCGATCCGGGTGTAAATCACCGGCCGACTCATGACATCTTTGGCTGTGCGTTTATTTGCCAAACGATTCAGCGCATGATGATAGGATACTTTGTATATTTCGATGAAGTCTGCTGGTGTAATATCAATATATCCGTCAATCGCGGACATGGCTTCAAGAATATCCGCCTCTGAAATATCAATAGAGGATTGTTTGAACGTTTTTTCTGAATCCATGTTTATCCTTTTTAAGTTTTTTCCAATTTGGAGTTTGGTTTTTTTAGTAGAAGCGTCATAATTCAACAATAATGCACGGTAGATCATAGTCGCATTAGCTTGTATTGTATTTGACTTAAATCAATTTGGGGAAGAATCAGTGTCGCATTAGCTTGTATTGTATTTGACTTAAATCAATTTGGGGAAGAATCAGTCAGGGAACACTCTGAAGCTGAATACAGTTATTGCAAATAGAATGCGAGTTTAAATAGGTCTTGGTTCATAATGGCTAAAAACTAATGATGGTTGAATATTATTTTCAATACCTTTGGAATAAAAAAAGAACCGATAAAAAGAAATACCGATAAGAAGACGTTCCAGTTCAAAAGGCCGCTCAGGTCACCGCTGGCTAAAACGTTTTTAACCGTCCCCACGAAAAAAGTGAACACAAAAGTCCCCACGATAATCCCCAGAGCCGTTCCCGCAGTGTAATCCCTGAAACGGACTTTTGTGAGGCCCATGCCGAAGTTCATGGGCGTGAAAGGGAAATACACCAGACGAAGGTAAAGAACCGTGGCAAAACCGTTGCGTTCAATGGCGTCGTCGTACTGTTTCAGTTTTCCGCCGATGAGGCTTTCCGCGAAATCCCGGCCCAGGTAACGCCCGATGAAAAAGGCGAGGCTTGCGCCGATCATGGCCCCGGTCCAGACCCAGAGGAACCCCCAATAAGGGCCGAACACGGCAGCCCCGATGGCGGCGAGCAGGGTGCCCGGAAGAAAAAGGCAGACCCCCGCCGCATAAATCAGGACATAAACAAGGGGAGCCCACAACCCGGCAGAGTCAAGAAGAAGGGCGAGCCGTTCTGCCGTCACATGGTTTTTAAGGGGTGAAAAACGGAGCAGCGTCACCGCCGCGATCATAAAGCAAACGAGAAGCGCCGCTTTGATCCATGGCCGTTTGGCCCTTTGTTTCACATTGAGATCAGGCATTATGGGCCGCCTTTATTTTCCAAGAATTCGGTTCAAAAGCCCTTTTTTTTCGAGATGGGGTTCGGGAAGCCCGAGATGTCGGCAGATGCAGACTTCGACCTCGTGTTCGGAGATGTCGGCCCCTTCGACAACGACTTCGTCCCCCACCATGACCGCCGGGGCTACCGGAAGATCCAGATCGAAGTATTCGTCAGTCTGGTACTCATCCTTGGGTTTGGATGTCACGGTGATGTCAACGTCATACTTTCCGCCCAGCCTGGGCATCATCTTTTTGAAGTTCTTTCAAGGTCTTCCGTTGGGTTCATTCAGAAAAAAACGGATATTCAGCATGGTGTTCTCCTTTTATGGTTTTGTGCTTTCTTTCGAAATGCGGTTCATGTGGACCAGGAATTTTTCAGGGGGTAAATAATCCACCAGCCTCAGATCATTTCGTTCCTCACCGGCAGAATCGAGGAACACCAGGGTGGGGACGCCCTTGATGCCGTACTGTTTAAGCAACTGTTCGTGATTCGGATCGCCACCCTGGGTTACATCAACTTTGACCATGGTGAACGTGTCTTTTGTTTTTCTGACCACGTCGGGGTGGTGGAACGTCACCGTGTCAAGTTCGCGGCACGGGGTGCACCAGTCGGCGTAAAAATCAATGATGACAGGGCGTTTTTCTGCTGCGGCTTTTTGAAGAACAGCCTCGGAGTATGGCTGCCAGGCTACACCTGGTCCTTTCATCATCCATGCGGTGATCCACATCGAAGCGGTGATAAGACACACACAACCAGTGGCGGCTTTGACAATTGAGAACACCTTCGACCCTGTTTCTGTTTTTTCCAGCCAGCCCAGGTGAATGCCAGCGGATAATGCGAGGGCCGCAGGCAGAAGAACTTTCAGCCCTTCGGGGAGGACTGGTCGGATGAAATGGGCCGCCATGCCCACAAGAACCCAGCCCATGAGTTTTCGGACCCAGATCATCCAGCCGCCTGCGCGGGGAAGTCGTTGAAGCTGACCGGAGAAGAGGGCAAGGATGAAAAGGGGAAGCCCTAGTCCAAGGCTCAATGTGAAAAATACAAGAAAACCCATGAAGGCGCTGCCCATACCTGCCACCCAGGTCAGAAGTCCCAGCACAAAGGGACCGATGCAGGGGGCGGCAACAACGCCGATGGTCAGCCCCATGAACAGGCTTCCGAAATAGCCGCTGTACGAGCGACCGGCCATCCGGGTCATGGCTCCGGGCAGGCGAAGTTCCCAGAATCCGAAAAGACTGGTGGAGAACAGGATGAGAAAACCAGCGACAAAAGAAAGCACCAGGGGATTCTGGAGCATTGACCCCATCAGGCCGCCGGTCAGGGCCGCAGCCACCCCAAGGATGGAATTGGTGAGGGCGAGGCCCAAAAGGTAGCAGAGGCCGTGGAGAACAAGGACAAACTGACCTGGCCTGCTGTCGGCTGTTTTGCCTCCAAAAAACGACACAGTGATGGGGATCATGGGATAGACACACGGGGTTAAATTCAGGGCGAGACCGCCGAAAAAGATGCCCAGAAGCGTGAGAAAAAGGCCCCAGCCTTTGACAGACCTTCCGGAATACGATCCCGATGCATCTTTCGGTGACAGGGCAAGATCCACGGGGGTTGTTCCATAGGGCATGCCACGCTGCTGCCATTCTGGGAAACCATAGGGATCGCGGTAAACGTGACGGTAACCGAGTTTAACGGCCACACGGGCCGCCGAGTCGCTGCGGACTCATGTAAGGCCCGCTCAGTAGAACACAATGCCCCGGTTTTTGTCCGGACCCAGAAATTTCCCGAGGGATTCAGACTTACGCCACCTGGCCCACCCGGTGGGTTCCATGGGGAAATTCACCGCGCCCTTCATGTGGCCGGTCCGGAATTCCCATTCCTGGCGAGTGTCCACCAGAAGCAAACCGGACGGATTCTCCCGGTATTTTTGAATGAGTTCGTCGGTTTTAAGGATCGTGTAGCCGCCCCTTGCCGCCTCGGCGAGCACATCGTCCCATGTGGCCTGTTTCGGTGTGGCCGGGCGCTGGATAGACCAGACGGAAGCCACCGCAACGGCCACTGCGAGTAACGTCAGTAAAAAGGATGTTTTTTTCATTTCATTCGGCCTCCGGATTGTTTTTTTTAGTGAGTCCAGTCCATGATCTTGAAATCTTCACCCAGTTTTTTTTGAACAGCATCCCGGATCATTGAAAAATGTGGGCAAGGCATACCGATTGGGTTTCCCTTTGAAATGCATGATGCAAAAACAATAGCTTCGGCCCCACGATCAACCATGAGTTTTGCCCTTTGAATGGATCGTTTGCCTGGACATCCGCCACAACTGACAAAACCTATGATTTCAACCGGTCCGGTGGCTTCAAACGCCATTTTCCCAGTGGAAGCGACTTTAAAATCCGTCGTACCGGGGCACATATCCTCGGTCTGTTGACACCTGATAATTCCAACTTTCATCGATCATCTCCTAAGTGTATTTTCAAACAAAAGAGTCACAAAACCTTCGTCCAGCGATTCTTTTCCAAGTTCATTCATGCCTTCTGGGGGCGGTAGAATGCTGGATTGTTCCTTTCTGAACAAGAAACCGGCTTCCTCTGCCATGGCTTTGACCTCATCCCTTTGATAGAATCTGGCGTGTCTGTAAATAACATGCCCTTTCTTGCCTCTTGCGGAATGGTACAGCCCCCAGGCGCTGTTTGACGGAACAAAGCCGATGATAAGGCGTCCCCGCCTTTTGAGCACACGGCTGCATTCACGAAGCACCCGTAAAGGATCATGGAGAAAGCAGAGGGTGCACACCATCAGCAGTCCGTCAAAAGAAGTATCTTTGAACGGCAGGTGTTCTCCCATGGCCTGGCAGGTCATAATGCCCCTACTGGACGCGATCATTGCCATGGATCGCGAAGGCTCCACACTATGGCCGATGCCGAATGCCTGAGCGAAACGTCCTGAACCCGAACCCACCTCCAGCCATTTTCCCGTCGGGACCCCGAGGATCTGATTCAGGGCTTCACGTTCCTGTGAAAAAATGAAAGACCCTTTTTCAGAGTCAAACCAGTGGTCGTATTCTTCCGCAAAATCGTCAAAAGGGTTGTTCCAAATCGACATGCCGCACGATTCCACGATTACCCCCGTCCCCAGAGCGGATCGTCACCGAACCGTTCTTGCCAAAGTTCTTCGGGAGTCAGGTTTTCACCCACGGACACTTCGGAAAAAGAAAAACGATAATTGGCGCAGTACTCCGTGATGGTCTTGTACGCGGCCACGATCTTTCTGGTCATGTCCGCACAAGTTTCCGGGTTGTCCCGACATCGGTCCGGATGCCATTTCGCCAGCATGGCCCGGTACGCCGATTTGACGGTTTTCAGGCTGGCTGTTTCAGGAAGACCAAGGATCGTCCGCGCTTCCGTGATCTCCTGGTATTTTTTCAGCATGATTCGTCCCGTCGTCCTTCCCGCTCAAGCTTCGATATCATAAACGTCGCGCCTCTTTGGGACAGCCCCAGGGTTTCGGCCAGGGTTTTCACATCCAGCGAACCCTTCTCTCGCCTGAGCGAAAGGACTTCGTCCTCAAGTTCCTCGAACCAGTCCTCGAACAGGACAAGCAGGTCCGGGTCGGTTATGGCCGACAACTGCCTGGATTGGGCCACTTTGTCCACCAGACTCTGGCACATCTTTGTTGGGTCGATACCTTCGCCCATGCATTCAGCGATTCAGAGGTGGACCATTCCGGACATCTTGTCATCGCCAGAATCGTCCAGAAGATTCATGAAAAACCGAGTTGCCGCGTCTTTGTCCATCACTGAGAAAAGCTTTTTCAGCGTACTTCCGATGTCCTTCAGCGCCTGTTCCGGGTCCATGTTTTCGACGATGTTCAGAATATTTTTCATTTTTGTTTGACTTCCTTGTTTAAAACGTCTTCCGTGCTTTCAACAGATCTTCCGCCACGGTGTTCAGCGACCGGATCACGTCCAGTATTTTTTTGTCTGCCAGCTCGTAAAAAACAAAAGGGCCGCTTCGTTCTACATTTAATAGAATCGACCGTTTCAATTCCTTGAGATGATGCGACACAAGAGGCTGTGAAATACCAATTTCTTCCACGATCTGACCCACGGATTTCTTGCCTTGGCCAACGTAAAGCAAAATACGTAGTCGGTTTGGATCGGAAAGGGATTTAGCCAACAGAGAAACGCATTGAAGATAATCGTCATTTAGCATTTTTGCTTTCTTGATCAAAAAAATCATAAGGTTGATATCAGCTTGATATAAACATATAAATATTCATTTATATTATTAAACAAGCCAAGTCAATATCCTGTGGAGTTCTTCACTCCATAGAGTGATTTTGCCCTAAATTTTTAATGGAACCCAATTGAAAGATGTAAATATGCGCCGTATAAGCAAATACTCAGGGGTTTCTCGTGAAGAGGAGTTGGTTCTGGTTCGCTAAATTTATTGTATTTCAAATGAACTTTTCACACAAAGCGTGATTCGGGATAGGAGTTTTCACGATTCCGGTGGTAAATTTCACACAAAGCGTGATTCGAAAATTAAGCTTTTACGATCACAGATTTTTTTGATAATCGGATTTGCACGATCCGGGAAAGAGCAGTTTGCACGGCTACAACGAAAAGTTTTCACGATTCCCAGCAGTTACCTTCCCTGAAATGAAACGCCATCCACACCATGCCGGCCGGAACTTCGTCGGTGATCCGGGCTTTGACCGAAACAGCGCCGCGCCGTGAGGAAACCCTGATGACCTCCCCGTCGGCGATGCCCATGCGACGGGCATCATCGGCCGAGATGTCGGCGGTCTCCTCACCGAGAAGCTCGTTCAGCCCTTGGGTTCTGCCGGTCTGGGTCCGGGTGTGGTAATGGTACAGGCGTCGGCCTGTGGAGAGAACCAAGGGGTATTCCGTGTCCGGCACTTCCGCAGGCGGGGTCCACACTGCCGGGGTGATGTTGCCTTTGCCGCAGGTGAAATTCCCGTTCAGGTGGAGAATGGCCGTACCGGGGTGTTCTTTGGTCGGACAGGGCCACTGGAGGCCGTCTCCCTCGATCCGCCCAAACGTGATTCCGGCGAAAATCGGGCAGAGCGCGGCGATCTCCCTGTCCCAGATGTCCTTGGAACTGGCGGAGGTCCAGGTGTGGCCCATGCGTCTTGCAATCTCCCGGAATATCCACCAGTTGGGCCGAGCCTGGCCCGGCGCGGGACAGGCTGCCCTAACGCGGCTCACCCTGCGCTCGCAGTTGGTGAACGTGCCGTCATCCTCGCTCCAGGCCGCAGACGGAAACACCACATGGGCGAACCGTGTGGTTTCCGTTTCGAAGATATCCTGGCAAACCAGGAATTCCGCGCTGGAGAGTTCATGTTCCACCTTGGCGATATGGGGTTCCGCGCTGGCCAGGTTTTCGCCGAAAATGTACAGCGCCCGGATCTTCTTCGTCACCAGCCCTTCGAGCATCTGGGGGATCATCAGGCCGTTTTTATCCGGAAGGTCCTGAACGTTCCATGCGTCTTCGAATTTTTTCCGGGCTGCTGCGTCGGTCACGCTCTGGTATCCGGGAAACACGTTGGGCAGCGCCCCCATGTCACAGGCTCCCTGCACGTTGTTCTGCCCGCGTAAGGGATTCACCCCGCCGCATTCCACGCCCAGGTTCCCCAGAAGCATCTGGAGATTGGCCACCGACGCCACGTTGTCGCGGCCGCAGGTGTGTTCGGTGAGGCCCAGGGTGTACATCAGCATCATGGGTTTCACCGATGCGGCCATACGGGCTGTCCTGACAATCAGATCGCTGGGAATGCCACAGATTTCAGCCGCTTTTTCCGGCGTGTAATCCATGACGGTTTCCCTGAGTTTTTCAAAGTTCACCGTGTGGTTTTCGATGAATGCCTTGTCGTACAGGTTTTCCGTGATGAGGACGCGCATCACGCCGTTCAGAAACGCGATGTCCGTGCCCACTTTGATCTGGACGAACAGGTCGGCAAACCGGGCCAGGGTGTGTTTTCTCGGATCGACCACAATCAGTTTCGCACCCTGACGCACAGCGTTCTTGACAAACGTCGACGCCACGGGATGGGCCTCGGTCATGTTGGCTCCGATGACAAAGAACATCTTGGCGTTTTTCACTTCCTTCAGGCTGTTGGTCATGGCCCCGGATCCGAAGGTGGTGGCGAGCCCGGCCACGGTGGGCGCGTGGCAGACCCTGGCGCAGTGGTCGATGTTGTTGGTCTTGAACACGGCCCTGAACAGCTTCTGCATCTGGTAGGAATCTTCGTTGATGCTCCGGGCGCAGCTGACCCCGGCCACGGCATCCGGCCCATGCTCGGCAATGATCCGTGAGAAGGTGGACGCCACAAGATCAAGGGCCTCGTCCCAGGACGCGGGTTCAAGCACGCCGTTTGTCCGGATCAGCGGGGTTTTCAGGCGGTCTGGGGAACTGATGAAATCATAGCCGAAACGCCCTTTGACACACAGGCGGCCCTGGTTGGGTTCGGCATTTTCCACGGCTGAAATATGAACGATTTTTCCATTCTTCACATGAAGCATCTGCTGGCAGCCCACCCCGCAGTACGGGCAGGTGGTTCTGACGCTTTGGGTCTCGCACAGCCGGGGCTTCTGAAAAGCGTCTTTCGGGACCAGAGCGCCGACGGGACAGGCCTGGATGCACTGGCCGCAGAACACACAGTCCGAATCCTTGAGGGCCATGTCGCCCTTGGCGATGATTTTCGTTTTCGCCCCACGGTATCCGAAGTCGATGGCGTCGTTCACCTGGATTCCCCGGCAGGCCTGGACACACCGGCCGCAGAGAATGCATTTGGCGAAATTGCGAACGATCAGGGGGTTTACCGCTTCCATGGGGTAGGACGTGCGGGTGTCCGGGTATCTTCCGCCCTTGACCTGATAGCGGTAAGCCAGCTCCTGAAGCCGGCAGCCTCCGGACGCCGGGCAGACGAGACAGTCGTCGTGTCTGCCTGATGAAAGCATCAGTTCGACGATGGTCTTTCGGGACTGGATGACCACCGGGGAGTCGGTACGGACCACCATACCTTTGGCCGCCGGAACAGTGCAGGCCGTCATCAGACTTCGCGCGCCCTCGACCTCCACCACGCAGATCCGGCAGGCCCCCGTGGGTGTGGTGTCTTTCAGGTGGCAAACCGTAGGGATGTCTATACCCGCGTTGCGGGCGGCTTCAAGTATGGTCTGACCCGGACTGAACACCACGTCCCGGCCGTTGATCACCAACAGGTTTTCGCTCATGGATCGGTTCTCCTGCTCAACGAATATTGGGGTTTATGTGTGACAAACCTCCGCAAGAATCCGTAAATCCCCGTTCCGTACCGTGAATCCCACAGAATCCAGGTATTCGAAAACAGGGACGGACGTGCTGCGGCTGTTTCCCGTAATCTCTTGACAATCGGCCAGGCAGACACTCCCGTGATTCAGGATGTGGCCTTTAACCCGTGTTTTGATGCGTTCCATCGTCCTTACGCTGATGAACCGGTTGTTGTTCAGCTTGACCAGCAGATTCAGGCTGTGGAGAAAATAGCTCATCCGCCTGACCTTGTCTTCGTTCCAGGGTCCCTCGGTCTCCCGGCAGAACCGGCTGACACTGAACGGAACGGAACCCGACTGTTCCGCATAACCCAGAAGCCGCGCCTTCAGGCGTTCTTCGTCATCGGTGAGGGTGATGGAAAACCCCGGAACAGTATACCCGCCCTGGCTGCGGATCAGGCGGCCTTTTCCGCAGAGCGCCCGGACCGCCTCCTGAATCAGGTCCATGGAAACGGGGCGGTCCAGCGCGTCGCGGATCTCGTTTGAATTCACCTGACTTTTCAGGGATCCCTGCTCCACTGTCCGCCGTGCGGCGTGATACACCCGCTCCACGAGCTCCGGGACATAATCGGACAGGTACACGCCACCATCGCCGGTTTTCATGACCGTTCTGTCCGCCTGTTTTCTGTTGAACGCTTCGCGGATCCGTTCAAGGGAAAAACCGGACCGCGCCGCAAGGTCCTGTGCGAAAACCGGTGCGTTCACCGACTGAACAAGAACGGCGTCGACAAAACCTTCGGCATCATCGGACTGAAGTGCATCGAGAACGGGGAGTATCCGCCCGGCGCGGTTTTCCGTGTATTTTTCCACCGGAATTTCAAGAATGACACCGCCTCCGATGATCCGGTTCCGGTTCATCAGGGCCACGACAAAGCGGTCTCGGGGATCAATGCTCACAGGCTCGGAAAACCGGAACTGAACAAACGCGCGGTTTCCGGGGTGTATCCCCTGCTGTTTCATCACCACAGCCACAGCGTTCACACACAGGGTTCCGATGTACAGTTTGACCCGCATCCGGTTGTTCAGCGGGGTTCCGGCCGAAGCAAGAACACGCACATCGGCGTTGGCCAGCGAGGATACGACCCCGGTGCCGGGTTGCCTGAGACTCATGCCCCGGCATACATCCGTGAGGGTGGTTTTGTTGAGATTGATCCCTATGCGCTGCCCCGCTGCGGCATGATCCACCCGGACGCCATGGGATTCAAGAAACCGCGCCCGTGTTTTCAGGCCCGAAGGCATGATCTCCACCTGCTCGTCCCGGTTCAGCGTTCCTGACAGCACCGTTCCGCTGACCACCGTTCCAAATCCACTGATTCCGGTGATCCGGTCGATCCACAGACGGAACGGCCGGAGATGGCTCCGGCATGCCATGCGGCAGGCCTCTTTCATGATGCTGTCCCGGATCTGAGCGGACCCTGAAAGGTCCATGGCGGAAAAGGCCACGACCTCCTTTCCCTCAAGAAAACTACCATGGATCAGCTCACGGATTTCCAGTTCAGCCAGCTCCAGCGTTTCATCGTCCACAAGATCGGATTTGGTCAGGACCACCAGTCCGCCTTTGGCGCTGAAAAATTTCAGTATTTCAAGATGTTCCACGGTCTGAGGCATCACCCCGTCGTCCGCGGCCACGATCAGCAGGGCCAGATCCACGCCGCTCAGTCCGCGCACCGTATTCCGAAGAAAATCCGTATGGCCGGGGACATCCACCAGGGCCAGACTGATCCCGTTTTCGGAAAGCCAGGATGCGATGCCCGACTCCATGGACATGCCGCGCCGCTGTTCTTCTTTCATCCGGTCTGTGTCAACGCCGGTAAGGCACCGGACCAGGGTGGTTTTCCCATGATCCACATGCCCGGCGACACCGATGGTGATATATTGCGTCATATCGTTCAATAACCATCCGTTATAGTGGCATCAATGGAAGGGGCAAGGGGAATCGAACCTCCTCTTTGCGTTTCAGGCAAAGCCGACGGTTTTGAAGACCGCGGGGCGCCCAGCACCATTGCCCCTGAGAAAAATATGATTTTACTTTTGAGTGATCAGGGCGTGAGACATGAAAAAACAGCCTGATCCCTCCGGGCAGATTCCTTCTCCGTCAAGCCTGACGGATGACAGGAATTTGCTCAGTGTCTTCGTGAGAAGATCGTCATGCTGCTTTCCTTTTGTGAGGGTTGATGGGTTGATATTGCAACGTTGATGTAAAATCACCTATTAAAATAACTTGGCATTGTCAATAGAATTTATCTATCGCACAATCATCCACACCGTCATCCATAAAGGGATACCGCTTGACCGGCTGTTGCCCGATGACGTACCATTTGCAATGACGTGACCATCGAAAACAATGCACATAAGGATCGGAATGAACATACTGTACCTTCTGAGCCAGCTCCCGGAACGCACGGGAAGCGGGATTTACACACGGGAAATTATCGCAAGGGCCGCCAAGGCGGGTCACCGCTGCGCTCTGGTGGCGGCGTGTTCGGCGAAAAACCCGCCGGACATCCAGGGCATCCGGGCGCACCCTGTGCGGCTGGTGAATTTTGATGCGGCCCCCCTTTCGTATCCCATCCCCGGCATGAGCGATGAGATGCCTTATCCCAGCAGCCGGTTCATGGACCTTGACCCGCAGCAGCTTGCAGCTTATGAAAAAGCCTTCGAAACGGCGGTGACGGATACGGTATCCGCCGTGAAACCCGATATCATCCACAGCAACCATCTGTGGATCATGAGCGCCCTGATCCGGAAACATTTTCCGAAGATCCCCATGGCCGTGAGCTGCCACGGCACGGACCTCCGGCAGTTCAAAAACTGCCCCCATTTACGGAAAAACCTCCTCGAACACCTGCCGCATGTGGACAGGGTTTTCGCCCTGAGCCAGAGCCAGAAGGCAGAAATACAGGCGATCTACGGCGTGGATGCCGAAAAGATCCACACCGTTTCCAACGGCTTTGATCCGGAGCATTTTCATCCCGGCGTTGAACGGTCTCAAAAGCCCCCTGTAAACATCCTTTATGCCGGAAAACTGTCCCGGTCCAAGGGCGTTCACCTCCTTCTCGAAACCCTGTCCGATGAACGCCTGAAGCGCCTGCCCATCCATCTTTACCTGGCCGGGTCCGGCGTGGGCAAAGATGCCGAAATCTGCCGGGATCTTGCCAGACATCACGACGGCAGGGTCACATTCTGCGGCAGCCTGACACCGGGAGATCTGGGAACCATGATGAGAAAAGCCCATGTGTTCGTGCTGCCGTCCTATTTCGAAGGGGTCCCCCTGGTGCTCATCGAAGCCCTGGCCTCGGGCTGCCGTATCGTGGCCTCGGACCTTCCGGGAATCCGGGAACTGGTCGCAGGCCTCACCGGCCACTTTGGGCGGCTTTTCCATCTGCCCGACCTTGAAACCGTGGATGCCCCTTACCCCGAAGATCTCCCCCGGATTCGCGCGAACCTGGCCGAAGCCCTTGAAGGCGAGATTGTGAATGTTCTTGAAAACAGACAGGTTACACCTATTTCCTATGGGTCTCTCTCGGAACATTTCAGCTGGGACTCCGTTTTCCGCAACGTGGAAGCGGTTTATTCCGAATTATAAGCCGGATGATGCCAAAACCCTGCAAACAGCCATCGTGAAAAAGAACTGGAATACATCGTCCCGTTTTTGTCATTCCGGGCGGCGGGTGTTGGTGAGACGATGTTTGCGTCGTGAATGGCTCAATCGTACTTTTCAGGTCGAGAAGCAAGCCGACCCGGAATCCATGGTGTTATGAAGACAGAGGTTGCACAAAAAACAGACATGGATTCCGGGTCGGGAAAAAGCCCCCGCCCGGAATGACAAGCTGACGGGTGAAACAGGGAAAGGAGGGGGAAGAAGGGCGAGTAAACGCGCCATGGATTTTTTCGATGAACCCCATTCCATCTATCTGAACAAACAATTTGACCGCCCTTACGACCACGATTAAATTCAAGGCCTTATGATGAACGATTCAGGGGCGGTTTTAGGTATGAAAACAGACGTGATCCATGAAAAAGGGTCGGGCCGGATCAACGAAGACGCGGTTTCACTGAACGGAACCCTTTTCGGCGTTTTCGACGGTGCCACGAGCCTGACCCGGGCTGTCTACGAGGACGGCAAAACGGGAGGGTACCTGGCCTCAAGACTCGCCCGTGACACTTTCCTGAAAAACGACGCCCCCCTTGCCGGTCTCGCCCGGATGGCGAACAATGCGATTTTCGACAAGATGCTGGAGCACGGGGTCAACGTGACGGACAAGGCCTCGTTGTGGAGCACCAGCTGCGCCGTGGTCCGGATCGGTGAAGACCATATCGAATGGGTCCAGACCGGCGACTCTCTCCTGCTTCTGATCTATGACGACGGAACCTACCACATCCCCGTCACCGATTACGACCATGACCGGGAAACCCTATCCATGTGGAAAAACCTGGCGCAATCGGCCGGAGAGAAAAAAATCTACGAAATTCTGAAAGACAAGATCCTTGAAACCAGGGTCGGAATGAATGTAAACTACGGTGTTTTAAACGGCGAAGACGCATTCGAGCGGTTTCTGAACACCGGGAAAACCGAAAAAAGAGGGATCAAACACATCCTTCTTTTCACCGACGGCCTTTTTCTGCCCTCCGACGATCCCGAAAGGGAGCCGGATTTCGACACCTTTGTGGACCTTTTCCTTGAAGGCGGCCTTAAATCCTTGAGGGACCATGTCCGGGGCATGGAACTGAGCGATCCGGACTGCAAAACCTTCCCCCGCTTCAAACCCCACGATGATATCGCCGCCGTGGCCATTTCATTTTAGAATGATCAGTACGATTTTATCGTCATCCAATCAGAGGTTTTGGACAGCTTCGCACCTGTTTTCAATTTTCTTGATTGTGTCAGAACGTTCCCGTAGGTCGGCTTGAGGCACGAAAGCCGACACATGGCCCCATCCTTGTGATGGGGAGCTCTCACATATGAGCCAGGCAGACCAACCGCCATCTCATGGTGAGCATCTCCGTAAAACGGCAGTTCGAATATTCTGATGATCGGGTCATTTGTCGGGTTTGAAGAACCCGACCTACTGACTTGATTGTGTCAGAACGATATTTAACAACCTTCACAGAGGCCTATGACGATCATGATGAACTCTGAAAACACCGGCTCTTACAAAGGGATAGTGATCCCCCCGCCGCTGCTGGTGGTGGTCGAGGACGTGGGCTGGTGGAGCGGTTTTAACGGAGCAGCATCAGGAGAGCCGTTCCGGACAGGAATGGCAAGAAATCATGGGCCGGAAGACTACGAAGCCCTGGTGCGACTTGCCCGAAAACTCGGAACCCAGATCGTGACGGGCCTGGTACTTTGCGAATGGGACCGGCAGGGCTTTCTGGCCGGAATTCCGTCATCCACCTGGATGGGCAAGAATTGGAAAGGCTGCCGCACGGGCATGGAATACCAGGAAAGGGTCGTGGCCATTCTCAATGAGAACATAGAATTCATATGCCCGGCCGTTCACGGGGTGGGTCATGAATACTGGCTGAACGGAAAAGCGGACCGGACCGAGTTTCACACGGCCGAAGGCATGATGCGCTGCAAAACCGAGGCGGTAAGCCATCTTCAGGCTTTTTTCAGTATTTACGAATCCACGGGCCTTTGCCTGGAACCCATCCGGATTTTCATCCCGCCGGCCCTGAAGCACAGCTACGGAAACGGGGAGCAAGGATTTCAGAAGATTCTCGGTCAATTCGACATCCGGTTCGTTATCACCGTATTCGAAAAAGCCAGGGCATACAGAGCCCCGATGTTCCCCACCGTGACCGAAGACAGCGGCGTGGTTCTGGTCGAACGGGGCGTCGCCCCTGTTTCATGGGACACCGTCGCCGCAGATCCGGTGTTCCCTTTCGATCACCCGGTGCTTCCCCTTCACTGGGCCAACATCCTTTCAAGGGACCCTCTGCAAAACATCGGCGTGGTCGACCGATGGGCCGATTTCCTGATAAAAGGCGCGGAGGCGGGTGGTTTTGTGTTTCTGCCGGACGCCCTGAGATCGCTCCGCCAGATCGTCGTCAGTCAATTAGCCGTTATCCGAAAGGACAATGAAGGAACGACCCTCGATCTTTGCCAGGTGAACCAGGTGATGCCGAACGTTCTTACGGAAACCGGGTTTTACACTTCGCTGCCCCAGGGGTTGGCGCTGAATGAAAACGACGGACGGATTGAACCGGCAGATCATATCCGCTGCGATCTTGTCCGGATTCTGCCCTTTAAAGGTGTCGAAACCCTTCGATTCTCCTGATTCACTTTCACGAGGCCAATTCTTCCGTCACTGCTTCATCGGAATGACCAGGGCCTCTCCAGCTTAAAAGCACCATTTTTCAAGCATCTCAAACACTTTTTCCCGTCTGATTGGCTTTGAGATGTAATCGTTCATCCCCGCTTCCAGGCATTTTTCCCGGTCGCCTTTCACGGCATTGGCGGTCATGGCGATGATGGGTAGCCCGGCAAACCCTCTGTCACGAATCATCCGGGACGCCTTGAGGCCGTCCATGACCGGCATCTGCACATCCATAAAGACCACATCGTACATCGTAGGATCGGCGCTGATCATGTCCACAGCCTCCTGGCCTGTTCCGGCGACATCCACGTGATATCCGGCCTTGCCAAGAAGGATCACCGTCATTTTCTGGTTGACCGGGTTGTCTTCGGCCAGAAGAATGCGGATGGAGCGTTTAAGGTCTTCACGGATGGAATACTGGGTGACGATTTTGTTCTTGTCTGAAGACTCCTCCCTGTGGTGATCGGAACATTCTCCCAGAAGGCCTTCGATCATCCTGCAAAGTTTCCGCCGATTGACCGGCTTGTTGAGGAACCCGTCAAAACCCGCTTTCCGGCAGGCGGCCGCATCACGTTCCAACAGCGATGAAAAGGCCAGAAGGGGAAGAGGCGCTCCACCCTCTTCCGCTGCACGGATGCTCTCGGCCACCTGATAGCCGCTCATTCCCGGCATCTGGATGTCGATAACGGCAAGATCATATGGGTTTCCCTGGTTCCGGGCGTCAAGAACGGCGGCCATGACCGAGGCTCCGTCGTTCAGACTGGTCACGGCCATGCCTTCCCGTTCAAGGATATACCGCACGATGACCAGGTTTGTTTCGTTGTCGTCCACCACAAGCACACGTTTGTTCCGGATGGACACAAAACGCGGCTTCCTGATGGTCGTGTCTTTCGCATGTGTGAGGGGCAGGGTCAGATGGAACACGGTGCCCACGCCCAATGCGCTTTCCACCCGGATGTCCCCGCCCATGAGAGTGGCCAGTTTCCGGCAAATGGAGAGCCCGAGCCCCGTTCCCCCGTATTTCCGCGTGGTGGAACCGTCCGCCTGCCGGAACGGTTCGAAGATGATGGGGAGCTGTTCCGCGCTCATGCCGATCCCGGTGTCCCGGACACGGAAATGCACGGCAAGGGCACGCTCATCCATGGATGTTATGTCCACCGACACCTCGATCTCCCCCTGAAACGTGAACTTGGAGGCGTTGCCCACCAGATTGGTCAGAATCTGCCGCAGCCGGCCGGGGTCGCCGTTGACCCGCGCCGGAAGATCGTCGTCGATGCGGCAAAGCAGCTCGATGGGCTTGCTGCCGATCCTGGGCCGAACCGCGTCGAACACATCGTAGACCACCAGTTCGGGATCGAAATCGATATGCTCGAATTCCAGTTCACCGGACTCGATTTTTGAAAAATCGAGGATGTCGTTGATCAGAACCAGAAGGGCATCGCCGTTTTTACGGATGGCATCGGCGTAATCCGCCTGTTCCTCGGTGAGCGAAGTGTCTAAAAGGATGTCGCAGAAACCGATCACCGCGTTCATGGGAGTTCGGATCTCGTGGCTCATGTTGGCCAGAAATTCGCTTTTGGCCACGCTGGCCGCTTCGGCCTTGATCTTGGCCTGGGTCAGTTCCTCTTCGGCCAGTTTTCTCTGGGTGATGTCCCGCATGATGCCCCGGAACCCGCAACGTTTTCCGTCCCGGTTCCGCATGAGCGACACGCTGATTTCAACATAACAGAGTTTCCCGTCTTTCCGCCTGAGGGGCCAGTCCATGGCCGTGGTGGAAATGCCGGTATTGAACACATGATGGAAGATGTCGTGAAGGCGCTTTGCCGTGTCCTCACTCACGTAATTCCGGTAATGCATCCCCATCAGCTCCTCTTCGGAATAACCCACGAGGCGTGAGTAGGATTTGTTGAAAAACGTGGCGTTGCCCTTGAAATCCACTTCGTAGTAACCGTCCTCGATGCCTTCGAGAATGGCTTTGTAACGTTCTTCCCGTTCTTTATGAAAATCCCGCTCGCATTCCAGCGCACGAATCTTTTCAAGCAGGTCCTTGACTGAACGTTCGTTGGATTGCGTCGGGCCGTTATCCGTCATAAAGCATCCTTGCCTTCCAGGCATTAAAAAAAGAAAGATACCCGCCGAACGTGAAACACGGCGGTATGATCGATTGTTGCGGTGGTTTGTCGTTTTTTAGTGAAGGCGTCCGGTATTGTTAACTGATGAATGCCAGTATAATTTTCAGGATGGAAAATGTCAAACAACCGGTTAAGATCGCTGAAAAATATCCCGTCTACACGTCATCCGCCATTTCTGTTTCTACGTTGGCGATACGCACGACGATTTCCGTGCCATGATCGGGCGTGGACGTCAGCTCGAACGCCCCGTTGATCAGGTTGACCCGTTCCTCGATGCCCTTGAGGCCCATGCGCCTTTCCTGGATGGCGTTTTGGAGCCTGCTGGCGGCGTTGAACCCCACCCCGTCGTCACGAATGGACAGGGTGGTGTGGTCTTCCGTGGCCACCAGGCTCACCATTACGTTTTTGGGCGCGGCGTGATTCCTTATGTTGTTCATGGCTTCCTGAAAAATCCGGTAAAGGTTGATTTCCGTGGTGTAGTCGAACCGTTTGTTCTTCATGCCCGAGGAAAAAAAGGACACATGAATGCCGTCGTCCATGAAAAAATTCTCGCAAAGGCGGCTCATGGCGTGGACCATGCCGAATTCGTTCAGACTGGGCGGTCTCAGGTTGTAGGATATGTTCCTGATGTTCTGGATGGTGGACCGGAGAATGCGGATGGACGTTTCCACCTCGTCCGCCGCCTCGGTGACGGAGCCTGCCGCAAGGTGTTCGAGGACCAGTTCCTGTTTGATGAGAAGGGCCGCCAGATCCTGGGCCACGCTGTCGTGGAGATCGCAGGCGATCCTCTGCCGTTCTTTTTCCTGGATGCGGATGTTTTCCTGGGTGAGAATCTTGATGCTGTCCTCAGCCCGCCTTCGTTCAGCGATTTCCTGTTCCAGGGCCTTGTTCACCTGGGTCAGGGTTTCGGTCCGTTTTTCGATGAGGCGGTTCAGTTCTTCCTTTCTCCGCCTGCTTTGCCGGGCAAGAATCCATTTTTCCGACAGGGTGCTGGCCAGCTGCTCCACCTCGCAGGTGTCGAAAGGTTTTTTGAGAATCAGAAAATTGGACGTGACGCCGATGGATTTCTGGATTTCGGAAAACGAATAATCGGAATAGGCCGTGCACAGCACGATCTGGATGTACGGGTCTCTTTGGATGATCTCCTTGATGGTTTCGATGCCGTTCATGCCCGGCGGAATGCGCATATCCACAAAGACAACCATGTACGGGTCTTGTTCAGCCAGGGCGGTTTCCACCTTGATCACCCCCTCGCGTCCCTGCACGGCGAAATCGATCCGGTACGGATGACGCACCGAAGCTGCCGGCCCGGAAGGCGTGTTGTCGAAATAGTCGCTGGCCAGCCGATCCACCGCCCGGTATGCGTTGGGGTCATGTTTCAGTATCCGTCTGAAATCCTCGTGGATATTGGGGTTGTCGTCGATGACGAGGATTCGCCGTGGTCCTGGTTTTTTTCGTGTCATGTGTGCTCTATCCTGGTTTCAACCGGCAGAATCAGCTCGAACAAAGCACCCTGATTCATGCCTGAACTGTAAACATTCAAACGGCCTTTCATTTCCTGGGCGAAAAGGGCGCAACTGTGAAGCCCGAACCCGTGCCCCCCTTTTTTTGTGGTAAACCCATGGTGGAAAATCCGGACAAGGTTTTCCTCCGGAATGCCGTTCCCGTTGTCTCTGACCCGAACCACAAGCCCCCCGTCCGAGCATCGCCCCGCCGAGATGTCGATGGTCCGTTCATCCTCTTCTACCGTGAGCACGGCGTCGATGGCGTTGGTGATAAGGTTGTTGAGAATCTGGATGATTTTATGACGGTTCAGCACCATGGCGGGGAATTCCGAATCTTCGAACTCAAGCCGGATGCCGTATTTTAAAAGGGTGCTTCCTGAGATCTGGATGGCCATGCGGATCAGTTCGTCGATGCACACCGGTTCCATGACACCGCCGGATTTGCTGTACAGCTGCTGGCATTTCACGATGTTCGTGATGTAGCTGACATGACGGTCCATGTCTTCCATATCCCTTGTCATGGCACTGTTTTCGTTTTCGAGATGATGAGCGAGTCCCGATAAAAAGGGAATCATCTTGTCCGCCCGCCCATGCTCCCCGATATAATCGGCCAGACGATGTCTGTTCGCTTCAAGATCATCCGCCAGACGGCCGACGTTGTAAACCCGGGATTCCTTCAGCCGCCTGCTGATGTCCGATGAAATCACATGGATGCTGTTCAGACCATTGCCCACGTTGTGAAGCACATCGATGGCCACTTCGGCCATGCCCGCCCGATGGGCGATATCGAGGAGCGTCTCATGTTTCCTTTTCACCTCATCTCTGGAATTCTGGAGGGCGGTGACCATCTGATCGATGGCCATGCTCAGGACTTCGATTTCATCGCCGGTGCGGATCTCGGACCGTACCGAAAGATCGCCAGCGCCGATGCGGCTGGTGGTTGCCGCCAGCTGCTTGATGGGCAGGGTCAACCGTTTGGCCAGAAAAAAGGAGGCGATGAGACTCACCAGCACCGAAAAGAAAGCGGTCATGAATGTCCTGGAATACAAGGTTCGAAGTTCCCTGTGGTATTCGTCGGTGGAAAGGCCGATGTAGATATGGCCCCAGTCGATTCCTGCGTAGTTGACCGGGAAAGCGGCGTTGAAGACCTCCTCTGCTACCAGCCCGCTTTGAATGATCCGGTGGTTTTGAAAACTCAGCCGGGGAATGGCCGCATCCACAGCCTGATACCATTTCTTCCGCAGATTGACGATGGAAAGCCCGTCATTTCTTCCCAGCACCACATACCTTACCATGGGGTTGTCGCCAATGACCGCCAGACTGTTTTCGATGGCCTCTCCGTAATCTTCGAGAAACACCGAAGAGGAAACCACGGGATAAAGGCCCGAATAGATCACCTTGGCATAGCTTTTAAGCCCGGAGATGATTTTCCTTTCCTGATCAGGGATGATGGAAAAACCGAACAGGGTCACCGTCGCAATGGAGATCAGGCAGTTCAGCATGAAAAAACGGAAAAAAATCGTTTTCCCGGCCTGGGGAAACAGGGAGCCGCCACATTTTTTGCCCATGGCGTCCTATCTCCCTCCATGTTTCAGCCTGAGATACGTTCTGTAAAGATTCTCAAGGGATTCGATGCTCTCCGGGCTGTACTCCGAAATGCCGTTGGCCCTGAACATGGAAAGGATTCTGTCGCCCTCCCGGTCCTGAGAAAGACCGTCGGCATAATCCAGAAGGACCCTTTTCGTATCTTCGTCAATATCCTTCACCACGGCGAAAAGGCCCATCATGTAGTCCGGGGACTCAAACAGGACCTGAAGCTTTTCTCCGATCTGGGGGTTCAGCTCGTTCATGACGAGATAGGTGCTTTTCTGGATCACACAGACGTCGGCTTTCCTGAAAAACACTTTCATGGCAGCCTGGGATTCTTTATCCATGGTTTCAACGGTTTTGAAAAACTTTCGGCTTTCCGGCAGCTTTCGCTCAAAAAGCAGGGTGTCCAGCCACATGGACGCCACATGCCCCTGGCCCGAGGCTTCAATCAAAAGAGTCGTGTTTCGCAGGGCGGGAAGACCTCCGGCCGGGTCTTTTCTGGTCAAAACAACAAACCGGGTTCGCGCGCTGTTTCCCCTGGTTGCTTTCCGAACCGGAACCAGGTTGTTCACATCCCGTGTTTTCAGATAATCCAGAGTGGAAAGCCCCAGGCCGTTGATCTGTTTCTTCCGTATGGCGTCAACGGCGCTGCGCATGTCGGGGAAAAGGGTCACTTCTCCCCGGTGTTGGGGATACCGGTGCTTAAACCGGGCTCCGTAAAGCAAGCGGACGGCGATCCGGGCGTCTTCCAGGGAAACGCCGGAAAAGGAATCGAGAACGTACCCCACCCGGAGCGTGACCGGGGCGCTGGAGGGCGGGGTCTCAACAGCATCGCACACGGCGGACCCTGCCAGACACAAAACGGCAAAGCACAAGACCGGAATAAACCGGAGGCCGGAGGGTTTCTGACCGTTTGTTCGCCTGGGAGCTGACAGCGTCATGCGTTCATCCTTTCCGTCACGGTTCGAGGATCTGGTGGAGTTCCCTGCCCACTATCCACTCCAGCCGGGCCAGGGTTTCAAGGTGACGATATCGTGCCGTCTCATAGTGCATTTTAAAAAAGGTCTCCAGAATCAGGGCTTCGGTGACGTTCTTCAATTCGGTGAGGCCGTGGTCGTAGGCTTTGACGTTGAGCTGCCTGTTCTCTTCAGCGGTGTCCGCAGCCTTCTTGCCGGAATCCACCTCTCGGCCGTAACGGGAAAGCTCGATAAAGGCATGTTTGACCTGGATGGCCAGCCCGTCTTTGAGAAGGATTTTTTGTTCTTCCCCCGCCTTGAGCCGGGTCCGCGCCTCCTTGATCCTGTTCTTGGTGAGAAAGCCGCTGAACACAGGAAGCTGCATGTAAAGGCCCAGGGTATATCCGTTCTGGTTGGTGTCGGTCATCAGCCCGCTGTCCTCGGACGAGCCCATGGCGTACAGTTTGCCGGCGAAGGTCAATGTCGGCAGGTAACCGCTTTTCCGGTCCTCGATGGACAGCTCCAGGGCTTCGAGTGCCGCGTCGGCTTTCCGGTAATCAGGATTGAATGCATAGGCCTTGCCCACCAGCGCCGGGAGTTCGGCCTTCACAGCCTCGCAAGGGATGGTGGTGTCAGCCACGGTCAGCGCCGTATCGTAAGGAATCCCCAGGGTGTTCAGAAGAGCGGCATCCGAAAGTTCCACCTGGCTTTCAAGGGAAATCATGTACGACCTAACCCCTTCGCACAGGGTCTTGATGCTGAGGTAGTCGCACTTGCTGACCGTGAGGGAACCGGCGGTGTAAAAATTTTCCGTGACAAGAAGGAGGGCGTTGAAATGGTCCTGGATTTCCCTGCCCAGATCCCGCAGTTTCCTGGCGAGAACCGCGCCGTAGTACATGCGTTTAACGTCATACATCATCTGAAGGTCCGTCCGTCTTGCGTCCTCCCTCGAAAGACTGACACCGATTTCCGCCTGACGGGCCGCGACGGACCGCTGGCCTCCGGTGTACAGCGGCCAGCTGAGATCCAGAGACGCCGAACGCATGTCCTTTTCCATCAGATTGACTTTCAGCCCGTTGAAACCGGGACTTGAAAAAATGAAATCGGGTCCTTCGTCAAACCGCGACATGGATGCGTTGAGCATCAGGCCGGGCCAGTAGGAAGAAAGGGCCTGCTTGTGCTGTAGTTCCGCCATGTCCACGGCCAGCGCCGAGATGGTCCGCGTGCGGTTGTTCTCTATGGCGATGCTGACACACGCGCTGTAATCAAGTGCGCGGGGGGATTGAACCGCCGGGGTTTTTGCGGGTTCGGAGAGGGAGACTTCCGCCCCGGAAACTCCCGGTATAAAAAGACAGGTCAGCGCCAGAGCCAATAAGGGCCATTTCTTCATCATGACAACAAACTCCGAGAATCACATGTTTTCGTTGGGCATACGAACCCTGCGACATGGAAGCGGCATGGCCCGATGGAGTTCCCCAAACAGTCAGACTGTGCTGAGCTGAATGGATTCGTCAGAATCCGTTTTCCATCGTTAATTTAAATATATTTTTGAAATCAAATACGCCGGTTCCACGCAGCCTGCAAAAGAATTGGCTTACATACCATCAGACCCCTAACCATGCAATCTGTTATTTTTGCGGCACAATCTGCCCTTCCCCACCCTTTTTCGCCGTAAAGCCTTGAGTATCAGGATGTGAGCAATAAGGAACTCTATGATGAGCCGGTGTGTAAAAATTAAGTCACGAAAAGGAATGGAACATTTTGGTGAAAAAAGAAGAAGGCCGCGGCCTTTTAATACAACCGGACCGGGATGAACTTAAAGTTGCTATCAATTTCGTTTTTGTCATTCCGGGCGGGGGTTTTTTCCCGACCCGGAATCCATGACCGTTTGTGCTTCGCCCTCTGGCACAATACCAGCATGGCGGCGTATCATCGTGAAAGTGGGTTGGAATAAACCATCATTTCTTCGGGGGAATGGTTTCGATGAGTTTGTCCGGGTGGGCGTGGATGTCCACCGACGTGGCCGCAGGGGCCGGGGCCAATGTTTCCGGAAGAGTGCGGGCAAACACCTTGGCGTTGATCTGGTCCGCAGCCTGGTTCACCAGGGGGATGATGTCGTTTTTGACATCGCCGGGTTTACTTTTGGCGGCCACCTCGGCCACGGGCTTGCCAGTGGCCATGTCCAGCATGTAGGCGTTGAGGGTCGCGCCTGTTTCAGTACAGTCCAGGGACCCTGTAAGGATGTAGTCGGCCTTGAGTGTTTTTCCCGTTTCCATCAACCGGGCCAGGGGATCTTTGGCCGTGTTGGCATACGCCTTGGCCGTGGTCTGGGGATCGACGATCTTCACAGAATTTTTCACGGCAAGACGCGACATGAACAGATCCGTCAGAGCCGACTCCATCACCTGACGGTTTGACTCGGGCTTGATGGAGAAGGGGACGATCCCTATGACCGCGGGTTTGGCGAACACCGGCACCGCGCCCGTGATCATCAGCAACACCGTGAGACATGCCGTTTTCATAATCCGTTTTTTCACGTTCATCCCTCCAGTTTTTTCACAAGAATATCGTTGACCAGTGCCGGATTGGCCTTGCCTTTGGACGCCCGCATGATCTGCCCCACGAAGAAACCCATGAGCTTGGTCTTGCCGCCCCGGTACTCTCCCACTTCCTTGGGGTTGTCCGCCAGGATTTTATCCACGATGCCCTCGATCTCCGAGGTGTCGGACACCTGGGCCAGCCCCTTTTCATCCACGATGACCCTGGCCGGTTTTCCCGTTTCCGCCATGGCCTCGAACACGGTTTTCGCCATGGTTCCACTGATGACGGCGCTTTCCACAAGTTCCAGCAGTTCGGTCAGGGCTTTTTCCGGCACAGGGCTTTGGGCGATGGACAGGCCTTTCACGTTCACCAGGGCAAGGACCGAGCCCATAATCCAGTTGGCCACGGTTTTGGGCTTGTTCATCAGGGTCAGGCAGTTCTCGAAATACGCGGCGATTTCCGGCGACGAGGTGAGCACCGCGGCGTCGGCTGCGGAAAGGCCCATGACTTTCATGTACCGGTCCTTCTTGGCTTCCGGCAGCTCGGGCAGGCTGTCCTTCACCCGGTTGTAGAATTCATCGTCGATGATGATGGGCAGAAGATCAGGATCGGGGAAATACCTATAATCATGGGCGTCTTCCTTGCTCCTCATAGACACGGATTTGCCTTCATCGGCGTTCCAGAGCCGTGTTTCCTGGACAATGACGCCGCCGTCGTCCAGAATGTCCGCCTGACGCCGGATTTCCGAGTGGATCGCCCGTTCGATGTTCCTGAAGGAGTTCAGGTTCTTCATTTCCGTGCGGGTTCCGAATTCCTTGGCCCCCTTGAGCCGTAAAGACACGTTGGCGTCACAGCGAAGGCTGCCTTCCTCCATGTTGCCGTCGCACACATTCATGAACTGCAAAAGGGTGTGCATCTGGCGCATGAAGGCTCCCGCCTCCTCCGCCGACCGCATGTCCGGCTCGGACACGATTTCGATAAGGGGTGTTCCGGCCCGGTTGAGATCCACGAAGCTCACGGGACGGTAGGGGTCGTGGCTTGATTTTCCCGCGTCGTTTTCCATGTGGATGCGGGTGATGCCCACCCGTTTCAGGCTGCCGTCCGAAAGGGGCACGTCCAGATATCCCTCAACGGCGATGGGCAGTTCGAACTGGGTGATCTGGTAACCCATGGGAAGATCGGGATAGAAGTAGTTTTTCCGGGCAAAACGGTTGTCCCTTACGATCCGGCAGTTTGTGGCTATGCCTGCTTTCATGGCGTATTCCACCGCTTTTTTGTTGACCACCGGGAGAACGCCGGGCATACCCAGACACACCGGGCAGGTCTGGGCGTTTGGGGACGCCCCGAAACGGGTGGAACACCCGCAGAAGATTTTGGATTCGGTTTTAAGCTGGGCATGGATTTCAAGGCCGATGACCACTTCGTATTTCATGAAAAAAACCTCGGTCGATGGTTGATGATGGTAAAGACGACATTTCCTTTTTGGAAATTGAACAAGGGTGATATATAGCATAACCTGTAGTTTGAACACAATAAAATGAACGGAGAACGGATGGACGTCGGCGGGATGAAATTTTTTCTGTGTGTGATAGGCATGGTGCTGGTCATTGAAGGGACGCCCTGGTTCGCATGGCCTGAAAAAATGAAACAGGTGATGCGCACCATGGTGACCCAGGAGGAGTCCCTTCTCCGGCGGCTGGGGTTCGCGATGATGATCCTGGGAATCCTTCTTGTCTTCCTGGGGAAACACTGACATGTACAGCATCGACGATTACGATTTTCACCTCCCCCCCCATCTGATCGCCAGCACCCCCAGAGAACGGCGGGACGAATCCCGGCTGCTCTGCCTGGACCGGCATAGCGGCAGGGTGACCCATGGCATTTTCAGGGATATAGCCGGTTATCTCAGGGACGGTGACCTCCTGGTGATGAACAACACCCGCGTGGTGCCTGCCCGGATTTTCGGTTTCAAGGAAAGCGGTGGCCAGGCGGAAGTCCTGATCCTCGACTATCCCGGCGGCATGGCCCGGCTTTCCGAAACCGGTCATTTTGAATGTGAATGCCTTGTCCGGTCGTCCAAGCGGCCGAAACCCGGCTCAGTCATCCGTTTTTGCGACGGTTTTCAGGCGCAGGTCCTGGGTTTTGACGATGGGATCACGTTACTGCGGTTCCACACGGACGGGGATTTTGAAACGGCCTTGTCTGAAAATGGCGTGATGCCCCTGCCGCCGTATATCAAGAGAGCCATGAATGATCCGCTCGGCGCCATGGACCAGCAGACCTATCAGACGGTTTACGCCAGGGAAAAAGGAGCCGTGGCCGCGCCCACCGCCGGACTCCATTTCACGGAGGACCTCCTTGAAACCCTCCGGGCCAAAGGCGTTGAAACAACGGCCCTGACCCTCCATGTGGGGTACGGCACCTTCGTGCCCGTGCGGGTCAAGGACATCCGGGACCACGCCATCCACCATGAACGGTTCCATATCCCCGATGCCACGGCCCACGCTATCAACACGGCCCGAGCTGAAAAACGGCGGATCATCGCCGTGGGCACCACCTCGGTCCGGACTCTGGAGTATGCCGCCGCAAGAACAGGCTCGGTAACGCCAGGACACGGCACCTGCGACCTGTTCATCTACCCCGGCTACGATTTCCGGATCGTCGACGCCATGATCACCAATTTCCACATCCCCCAGTCCACACTCCTGATGCTGGTTTCAGCCTTCGCGGGCATGGACCATGTCAAGGAGGCTTACCGCATGGCCATTGAAAACGAATACCGGTTTTACAGTTACGGGGATTCCATGCTGATTGTCTGAACATGGGATGGATCGAAGGGTTCAGTCATCATGGTCTTTCACGGGTTTTCTCAGCGTCTTGATGCGGCTCGCGATGCGCTTGGCCTCAAGGGTCCGTTCCTTCGACGCCAGCGTGGGTGCGGTCCTGATCCGTTTTTTGGGGACGACGGACGCCTGCTTCACCAGATCGTTGAGCCGATTCAAGGCGTCTTCCCGGTTCAGGTGCTGGGTCCTGAATGAAAAGGCCTGAATGTGGAGAATCCCCTTGGAATCCACCCGGTGCCCGGCAATACGGATCAGCCTTTTTTTAACGTGCTCTGTAAGGCTCGGGGAGTTTTCAACATCGAATCTGAGATGCACGGCGGTGGACACTTTGTTGACATTCTGTCCGCCTGGCCCCTGGGACCTGACGAACTCCATGTGGATTTCCTGTTCGGGGATCAGGGCCGCGCCTCTGACATCGTTCATCTTCATCACCTGACTTCATGAATTCATAGGTTATGGTCGCCGGTTCACCTCCGGCCGCTTCACCGTCCATCGGCGGCACCTGACATTTTTATTGCAATCCGCTGATTTCCTATATAAAACGTCCAGAATGACCCGTATTTCACCACGAACAGACGTCAAAAGGAAACATTTTCCATGATCCCCATGAAAAAAGTGCTGATCGCAGCCGCGGATTCGGACGAAGTCCGTCCGGTGTCCTTGTGCCTCAACGGCCATGTCCACACGGATTTCGCACGGTCCCGCATGGAATGCATGGACGCTTTTTCACGGTCGCGTTATGATTTTTCCTTTATCGACATCCGGCTGATCATGGGCAACGGGGAGGTCGCGCCCGAGAACCATTATTCCGCCTACCTCGAACCCTTCTACCGCATTTTCCCCACAGCCGACCTGATCATCATGACACCGCCTGAACGGATCAGGGACGCCGTGTACCTGGTCAAGGCCGGAGCCAGCGATTTTCTGGCCTATCCTGTGAACCCCTCTGAAATCACCTTCATCACCGAACGTGTTTATGAACGGAACCGGGAAAAAGTGGAGCTGGATTATTTGAGAGGCAAGCTTTCCGACACCCGGTCCGTGGTCATGGAACAGTCGAAAAGCCCTTTGATGAAGGAAGTGAACCAGAAAATCAGGAGCGTGGCCAAAACCCAGACCACGGTGATGCTCCACGGGGAAACAGGCACGGGGAAGACCCTCATCGCCGGGCTCATCCACCAGAGCAGCTCGCGGAAACACAAGCAGTTCATCAACGTTCACTGCGGGGCCATGCCCGACAGCCTCATCGAAAGCGAACTGTTCGGCCATGAAAAAGGGGCTTTCACCGGCGCTTTCCGCCGTAAAATGGGGAAATTCGAAATCGCCAACCAGGGGACGATTTTTCTCGATGAAATCGGCACCATCTCCCCCACGGTACAGATCAAGCTGCTCAAAGTGCTTCAGGACAAGACATTTCAGAAAGTGGGCGGGGAAGTGGACATCCAGACCGACGTCCGCATCATCGCCGCCACCAACGACGACCTCCTGTCCATGGTGAAGCACGGGGACTTCAGAAAAGACCTGTATTACCGGTTCAACGTGTTTCCCATTGTCATTCCTCCCTTGCGTGAACGGATCGAGGACATCGGAGGGCTTTCACGCTCATTCATCAGCCGGCTGAATTCCCAGTATCAGAAAGGCATCACCGATGTCGACGACCTGGTGATGGAGGCGTTCATGGCCTATCACTGGCCGGGCAACATCCGTGAACTGGAGAATCTCATCGAACGGGCCTATATCCTTGAAAGCGGCGACACCCTTTCGCCCAAAAGCTTCCCGGCCGAGCTTTTCAAAAACCAGGGAGCGGCTCTTGTCCAGCTGCCCCTCGCCATCTCCATGCCCATATCCGAAGTCCGGAAAAAAGCCGTGGACAACATCGAGCGCCAGTACCTTGTCGAACTTCTGTCCTATTACAAAGGACGCATGAAACTGTCCGCCGAAAAAGCGGGCATAACGCCCCGGCAGCTGCTCAAACTCATCACCAAATACAACCTTGAAAAAAACAACTACAAATGAGGGCATTGTCACATGGGTGTAACAGGTGTGGCGACTTTTTTTCACACCGTCCTGGCCTTCAATTGTCTCATGTTTTTTTTAGCATGGAACACACCTGTTCAGACCTTGCAAAAACAAGAACCCAAAGTTCTGCATTTTAAAAACCGGTCACAGAAGTTCCTGTCCAGTTTCCACCGTTATTCAGGTTGTACCGTCTCCATCCAAAGACTACTTAGCTGTAAATACTATTCATAATTTCAAACCTACAATCACCGGCCACATCATGACTGGCTTCCTTCGGAAAACAAACCGGAACTGCGATTTCCTATTTCTGTTCCAGGTCTTTCAAGGGCCTTTTGATTTTATTCATCAATCTCTCATGGCACATGTTTTGCTGCACAAAAGCATCAGTCCATGCCCGGTTCTCATCAAGCCTTGATACCATGGGTCAAGATTTCAAGGCATAACAGTTTGATCATTAATAAGTAAGGGGATTTGAAATGAAAACGGTTAAACACTCTCTTTTAGCGGTCTGCCTCTTGTTTTTGCTGAGCCTTGTTTCCTCCGCCACATGCATAGCCGGTCATACCCAAACAAGCCCGTGTGTCGCGCCGGCCGGCGACAGCCTGGCCGATGATGACGCCATAACGGCGGACAGTAACGATTTCGATTTTGAACAATACGCCTACGAAGACGGCTCGGATGAAGAGCCCGTAACCGATGGAATGGACGATGATTCTGACCTGGAGCCCGCCCCCGAACCGGATGCCCCTGCACCGGGCGATGACGGCGAGATGGCTGAACCGGGTGAAGAGGAATAAAATCGAAGAACTTCGCCGTACATCACGATAAAAACATGGAGGCCGAAACACCCTTGTTTGATGGACTCGTAAAAAGTCGCCCGATGGCTATGGAAAAAGGCCCAGAGGCAAGGCATAGTGTTTGGCCAGGCGCGAAGTCATACATATAGCATGTCGAGTGTCTGGCCAAACACTATAACGCCGCATATGGGATTTTTTACGACGCCATCTTGTTTCGGCCTCCATGTTTCAACCACCCCATCCCATCAGATCTTCAGCCATCCCCGCCGCAGGCAGATATCGAGCATAACCCCGACAAGAAACGCGGCTCCCATGTTCCACATGGCAAACCCGGCGACAATGACCATGACGTAAACATCCGGCTTTTTATCGCCGATGTCCCTGACGGTGAGCGCCAGCTCGGAACCCGCAAAAAACAGAATGACTCCCAATACGGCTTCGGGAAAAACAGTGAAAAACAACGCCACCGAATCGCTGAAAAAAAGCGCCTTTACAACCAGAATGACGCCCAGGATCACCAGTGATCCGCCGGTCTTGGCACCGAACCGGACATGACCCGCCATGCCTCCAGCCCCGTGACACATGGGTATTCCGCCTAAAACGGGGGACACGAGATTCATGATGCCCTGGGAAATGGCGATCTTCTTTTCCGTCACAGACCTGTCCGGAAACAGATGGTTGTTCTCCGCCGTGATGGCGATCACGGCATTGCCCAGCGTCAGCGGAATCTGTGGAATCGTGAAAAGAAGGGTTCCTGTCACCACATCGTTCCAGGATATCATGCCAAGAGCGAACTCCGGCATTCTAAACGACGGCTTTACGGCGGCAAATTGAGCGAAGAGTCCGGGATCCATGACCAGGGCGGCCACCATGCCGATGATCAGAAGCATGAACATGGCGGGAATTTTCGGGTTGGAGATCAAAGCCCAGGTGACGATCAGTGCAAATCCCGCCAGCAGGGGCATGGTCCGCATCCGCTTGAGACCGTCGGTCATGAATGTCAGCCCGAGACCCAGCATGATGCCCCGGACCACAGGCTTTGTGGCCAGTTTCGATATGGGTTTGAGAGCGCCGGACAGTCCGGCGACAAGCCAGAAAAGCCCGGTGGTGAGTCCCGCCCCGTACAGCACCGAAGGACTTACGCCGCCGGCAATGGCAGCTGCCCCGATGGCCTTCATGGGCTGGATGGGAATGGGGGTTCTGTAATAAATCCCCGCGACAATGAGACTCAGGCCGAACATGAAAAGCAGCCCAAAAGGCGGAACCTTGACAATGGAGATATACGCCACGGCAAAGGGAATCAGCGTCCCAAGATCCCCGAAAGCCCCGGCCCATTCCAGCCGGTCGTAGCGGTTTTTTGGTTTTTCCGTAGTCACCTGTCTTTCCATACAGCACCTCCGGCCAGTTATCATCCCATGTCATAATAAACACGATTTAATATATTTTCGTGTCTATTTATCATGAGGGCCGTGTCTGTGTCAAGCCCCTTGAGGGCATGGTGCCTGTGGCCTGAATCTTCTTTTGCATGTCTTGCGCTGAGCCTCCCGATCTGTTAAAAAAACAGCATGTTCGTTGGTTTCAATCAGGAAACCGGAATCATACCGTCACAGCAGCATGAAGGTGATTATGACACAGCCATCGTCCCACGATCCGTCCCAGACGCCTAAAATCATGAGTCAGAGCCGAATTCTGGACATTCCGGAAGACGGCCCCTGTCTCGACACTCTGGAACTGAACCGCCTGGAGCAAAGTTTCAGAGCCTGGGCCGATGATGCGACCCGAAAAGACACCCGTGTCTCACGAACACGAATCCTCCTGATCTTTCTCATCATCCGCTACACCGGAGCAAAACTGAACGAGGTTCTCGCCCTGGACCTCATTAACGACATCGATACCCCGAACATGACCCTTCACTTCCGAAGCACCGACCAGCAAACGGGCGGAGAACCGCGTAAAGTCGAAATCCCCGAACCGCTGCACAGGGAAATCCTTGAAACTGTAAATACCCCCTCGTTTCAGGACAACGTCTCAGGGTCTTTGGGTGTGGACCCAGGGTTTGTGAGACGAAAATTCTATGAACGGGCCGAAGCCTGCGGTTTTCAGAAAAATCTGGGGGGGCCTGAAATGATCCGCCGCGCCAGGGCCGTGGAACTGATGAGAAACAGCATGCCCCTTCCGGCGGTCCAGATGATGCTGGGTCATTCCACACCCAACCTCACATCGGCCTATGTGTCATTTTCCAAAGACGAGATCCGCAAAATGACCCGTCTTTTCATGGACCGGGAGTCTTCCAGAAAAACCAGCGCCCGGAATTCCTTTTTCGGGAAAGTCAGCGGAATAGATCAGGGTGATATCCAGAGCCGTGTGATCCTGACGACCCTTTACGGAGACCGCATCGCCACCATCATCACCAACGACAGCCTTTCACGCCTTTGCATCAAAACCGGAAGCCTGCTGTCAGCGGAAATCAAGGCCCCCTGGGTGATCCTTCAAAAAGGTGACGAAAAGCCCCGGTGCAGTGCCGACAATATATTAAAAGGTGTGATCACGCGGATCAGCATGGGAAAAATCAACACCGAATACGCAGCCCGCCTTAACGACGGAACGGAAATGTGCTCCATCGTGGCCACGGAAGGGGTTAAACACCTGGATTTTGCGGTGGGTGATTCGGCATGGATTCTCTTTTCCTGTTTTGCGGTGGTTCTTCACGCGGACTGAAAGACCCTGTTCATGCTCCCTGACGTGAACCCGTCCAGATCAAGGGCCACAAATTGAAAGCCCAGTTCCTTCAGCCTCTCGGAAACAGCTGTCCTGCAATCATCCTGAATGAACCTGGGAATATCATCCTTCCCTGTTTCGATCCGCGCCACATCCCCATGGTGACGGACCCTGCATCCTTTGAAGCCCAGTCTCCTCAGAAACGCCTCGGAATCTTCGACGGCCTTCAGTTTTTCAAGAGTGACCGGAGATCCATAGGGAATGCGTGTGGCGAGACAGGCCATCTGGGGCCTGTCCGCTGTCTCAAGACCCATCATGCGGGAGGCCTCGCGGATATCGGCTTTGCTGAATCCGGCAAGAGCCAGAGGGCTGACAACCCCCAGTTCTTCTGCGGCCAGAAGACCGGGCCGATAATCCCCCAGGTCGTCGGTGTTCACTCCATGGGCCAGCGCCTCAAGTCCAAGATCCCGCCGTTTCTTATCAAGGAGCCCGAACAATGCTTTTTTACAATGATAGCACCGGTCTTTGTCGTTAGAAACAAAGCCGTGAACATTCATGAGATCCGTTTCCACCGTATGACAGATGATGCCCGTGTTCCGGGTGAAACCCAAAGCCTGGTTTTCTTCGTGTTCAGAAAATACAGGGCTTTTGGCCACGAGAGCCTGGACATTGTTTTTAAGGAGGGTGTGGGCGAAGGCCAGGAGAAAACTGCTGTCCACCCCGCCGGAAAACGCCACGGCCAGGGACCCGAAAGACTCCAAAGCCTGGCCCAGCCGCCTGATTTTGTCGGAAAGGTGTTTGTTATTCATACGTTAGGCGAAAGTCCCTTCAAAAACAGTTTACAATTCACCGTCAACATTATATAAGTGTTGCCTGATTATCCAAGGCCCGAAACCGTTAAGTGACAAGCATCTTATGCTACTTTCAATATAAGTTCAAAGGGGATTCACATGGCAAAGGAAAAGAAAGGCAAATCAACGAAGAAGGAAAGCACCCCCAAAAAAGCAGCGCCCAAAAAAACCGGTAAAGCGTCAGCACCCAAAACCGAAGCTCCGGCCGAACAGTCAGGTGATGACGCTGCGATAAAAGCGGAAGAAGAAGCCAGAATCAAGGCCGAGGAAGAAGCCCGCTTAAAAGCCGAAGAGGAAGCCAGAATCAAGGCCGAGGAAGAAGCCCGCTTAAAAGCCGAAGAGGAAGCCAGAATCAAGGCCGAGGAAGAAGCCCGCTTAAAAGCCGAAGAGGAAGCCAGAATCAAGGCCGAGGAAGAAGCCCGCTTAAAAGCCGAAGAGGAAGCCA
>DYJE01000020.1 GCA_020723285.1 Desulforapulum autotrophicum
ATATCAACCTTATCATCCAGCAGATGACAGCGTTCTCCACGGATCACGGCCTTACCGTCACCAGCGTCGACGATGTGAGGAACAACCAGGACCTGATGAACATCATCGTCTCGTCCTTTAAACAGGCTTAAACAGAAAAACCTCTGAAACACAAAAACAGGCTTCCCGTTCGGGAGGCCTGTTTTTACGTTCGGAGGATTGGATCATGTGGACTGAAAAGTGAAGATGTTCATGAAATCGATATTTGCTGTGGTTATTGTTTTTTGCCTTTTCTTAAGCCCGAAAGCCTCGTTTTCAGAGGCTCTTTCCTACGACAAGGTGCTTTCCGACGCCATGAATCGGTCCAGAAAGCTGGCTGGAGCAAGGCTTGATCAGGAAATCAAAGGGTTTGTGGTCAGGGAATCGCGCTATTTACGGTATCCGGAACTCAGCTTCAAATTTTACTCCGAACAGGTGAACGATCTTTCGGATGATTCGGGTCTGACTTCCGTGGGCGGGACGGTTTTTTCGGAAGATTCAAAATTCCAGAACACCGCCTATGCGGATGTGAATTACAATCTGGTGGATTACGGAATCGCCGGAAAACAGATCGCCATAGCCGAGATGGATGAAACGGCGGCCGCCGCTCTGGTGGATCAGGCGGGAATGGATGTGGAAACGGCCGTTCTCGATCTTTACAGTTCCATTTTATCTCTTTACCTGGACATCCGCTACGGACAAAGGGTTCTGGATCTTACAGACAGGATGAACACCATGAGGAAACGGACCGGAGCCGCAGGGATATCGGACCGGCTGTCGGTTTTGGACAGGGATATCGAACGAGCCGGGCTTCTGGACCGGATGTGCGAGTTTCGTTTTGAATTGTCGTTACGGCTCAAAGACCTGACATTTTATACAGGGGTCAGCTATGATCCGGATTCTCTCGAAGTATCACCTCTTGCGTTCGATTTCGGGGGCATGAAAGAGATCGATTATCGTAAAAATCCAGAATACCGGTATTACGAATACCAGGTCCGTATCAAGGACGCGGAAGCTGCAATTGAAAAAAAACGCTTCTATCCTGGTGTTGGTCTTTACTTGAGGTATTCCTTTTATGGTATGGACGACCACGATTATTTCAAATCCTTTGAGGAAGTGCGGGAAAAAAATTTTACGGCGGGAATCTATACGTCGATTCCGTTGATGGAAAACCTGAAAAGGCGGCATACACTTTCGAGGATCAGGTCGGAAATGATGAAGGCAAAGGAGGCTATGGAGGAAAAATACGATGAATTGAAAACCACGTTTGGAAAACTGGAGACACGCTACGCGTTTTATGTGAAGGATCTGGACAACAAGAAGGAACTCCTGAGTCTGGTCCGGGAAAAATCACAGATGATAAAACGTTTGACTGACGCAAAGTTGATGGATCAGGAAAAAGGGCTGGAACAGGAGTCTTCCTTGTTACAGCAAGAACTTGAACTTGAAAAAAAAATTGTTGAAAGGATGACGGCGTTGAGACATATCTTGATTCAAACGGAAGGGGTCATGTGATGCAGACGGGGCTCATTTCACTGGAAGTTGTCGCCAGGATCGGCGGGATCGATATCGACACACGCGCCATTGTCAGGGAAAACGGATTGGACGGGTCCGAGGTCAGTACTGATGAACTGATCCGGATCGCCCGGCACCAGAAATTTAGGGCGAAACTTAAACGGATGGGAGTGACGACGGTAGCTGAAAGATACCCGATGCCCGCGATTATCCTGTTCAACGACGCGAGTTTCGGGGTTCTCCTTGATGTGAACGTGAAGGAGCGTGAGGCCCTTGTTTTTGTCCCAGGCTCCAAGGGAGCTGAAAAAATCGGATTCGATGATTTTCAGCAAAAAACAGCCGGGGAGTTCATCATTCTCAAACACCGGGAAATGTCGTCCAACGCCAGATTCGGGTTTTTATGGTTTTACAGAGAGATCGTCAAATACAGACGCATCATCTATGAAATACTCATCGGTTCCTTTGTGGTTCAGCTGTTCGGACTGATCACTCCCCTTTTCACCCAGGTGATTCTGGATAAGGTGATCGTTCATCACAGCATGAGTACTCTTGACATCCTTGCCGTGGCCTTTGTGGTGGTGGCTTTTTTCGAATGTCTTCTCAACGTGGCCCGGAAATATATTTTCGTCCATACCGCGAGCAAAATCGACGCCCGGCTCGGGGCCAAACTGTTCAAACATCTTCTGATGCTGCCCTTTGTCTATTTCGAGAGCCGTCAGGTGGGGAATATCGCGGCCAGGGTGAGAGAACTCGACACCATCCGGAATTTCATCACGGACAAATCGGTGAGCGTCATCATCGATCTGATTTTTTCCTTTGTTTTCGTTGTGATGATGGCCGTCTACAGTGTGAAGCTTGTTCTCATCGTCTGCACGTTCGTTTTTCTGATTTCGCTGCTTTACCTTTTTATAACGCCGGAGCTCCGTAAACGGCTTGAAAAAAAGTTTCAGATGGGGGCCAAATCCAATTCTTATCTGGTGGAATCGGTGACCGGTATCCAGACGGTGAAATCCCTGGCTATTGAAGGTTCCATGCAGAAAAACTGGGAAAACCATCTGGGTCGTTACGTGGATTCGGGATTCAAACTGATGAACATGTCCAATGCGGCCGGTGCCCTTGCGGGACTTCTCCAGAAACTGATGACCATCGCCGTACTCTACGTGGGGGTAACCCTGGTGATCGATAACCGCATGACCATCGGCCAGCTGATCGCTTTTCAGATGTTTGCCGGCCAGTTCACCGGACCCATTCTCCGGCTTGTCAATTTATGGAATGAGTTTCAGCAGGCGTTGCTGTCTGTGGACCGATTAGGGGATATCCTCAATCACCCCGTGGAACTTCAGAGTTCCAATGCCATTACCCTGCCGCGCCTTGCCGGGGATGTCCGGTTTTCGAACATCGTTTTTAAATACGCTCCGGGTGGACCTAACGTTCTTGAAAACATCAATTTCGGCGTAAGGCCCGGAACGCGGCTGGGGATTGTTGGCCGCAGCGGAAGCGGCAAAAGCACGCTGACCAAACTGGTCCAGAGGTTGTATGTGGCCAATGAGGGTTCGGTTTATTTCGACAACATCGACATCCGACATATCAATCCGTTCTGGTTAAGAAACAATATCGGGGTGGTTCTTCAGGATAACTACCTGTTCAGCGGGACGATCCGTGAGAATATCGCCATGCCCAAACCGGACGCCCGGATCGAGATGATCATACATGCGGCTGAAATGGCCGGTGCACATGAATTCATTTCCCAGATGCCCGACGGTTACGACACGGTGGTGGGGGAACGGGGAAGCACCCTTTCCGGGGGGCAGCGGCAGCGCATCGCCATTGCACGGGCCCTTATCACGGATCCGAAAATCCTGATTTTCGATGAGGCGACATCGGCCCTGGATTACGAGTCTGAGATGGTCATCCGGAAAAATCTGGATGTGATCGCCAAAGACAGGACAGTCTTCATCATTTCCCATAAACTGTCCATCGTCAAAGACTGCCACGTCATCGTCGCCATGGACAAGGGGAGGGTGGTGGAAGCAGGAACACATCAAGAGTTGCTCGATAAAAAAGGATATTATCATCACCTGTGCACCCTTCAGGGCGAGTGAGCTGTTCCCAATTCATGACGGAAACATCATAAGGAGAGTTGACGTGATATCGAAGTTTTTCAAGGAAACGGGTGACGAACATGAATTCAAGCCCATTTTGGTCGAGATCGAAACACGGCCCTTGAACCCAATGGGGAGGTTTATCTTCTGGCTGCTCATAGGAATCATCATCTTTTTTACAATCTGGCTGTACTGGGGCAAGGTTGATATCGTGGTATCGGCACGCGGCAAAATGGTGCCCGACGGTGAGATCAAGGTGGTTCAGACTTTGGATACCGGGGTGTTGAGCCGGATCAATGTAAGGCCTGGTGATCATGTGAAAAAGGGTGATGTCCTGGTTGTCATCGATCCTTCGACGACAGAACCGGCTTTGGAGTCTGCTGAAAAGAATCTGAATCAGTTGAGTATCGAGGCGGATCGTTTGAAAGCCACCATTTCAAGCCACGGCTTTCATGCCGGTTTAAAAACGTTTGAAACTGAAATGATGGATACCCAGATGAAAATATATCGTTCCTCAAAAGAGGCCTATGATAATCATATGGCGGCAAAACACAAAGAGTTGAATAAAATTGAAGAGCAGATCAAATCCATGCTGGCCGAGAAGGAAAAGCATGAAATTATGCTTCCGGCAAGCCGTGAGAAATTGAAAAGAATCGAGCAGGTCAAGGATATCGTTTCATCAGAAATTTATGATAGCGGGAGAAATGAGGTCGTCGATCATGAGAAATCCATTGAATCGATTCAGTCCAAGGTCAACGAACTGAAACATTACGAAAGACAGATCAGGGATGAAATGGAATATGAAAAGGAAAACTTCCGGAATACCCATTTGAAAGAACTGGCGGAAAAACAAAGGCAGATCGGCGAGATCATGGCCGAGATCGACCGGATCGGATTCATGAACAGAAAGCAGAGGATCGAAGCTCCCATAGACGGTTTTGTCAACGAGCTGTACATTCACACGCTGGGCGGGGTTGTCACACCGGCTCAAAAGATACTCTCCATCGTTCCTGAACACACATCCCTCATGGTCGAATCCTTTGTGATGAACAAAGATGTGGGTTTCGTTGAAAACGGCATGCCTGTTTCAATCAAGGTCGATACCTTCGACTTTCAAAAATACGGTATGATCGACGGCCAAGTGGTTCAGATTTCAAAGGACAGCATCAACGATGAAAAACTCGGGCCGGTGTACCGGATGATGGTGAACCCCCAAAGGACATGGCTAATGGTCGACGGGAAAAAAACCGAAATGGCATCAGGAATGACATTGTCAGCAGAGGTCAATGTGGGCAAGCGGAGAATTATCGAATTTTTCATCTATCCGTTGATCAAACACCTCGACGAAGGAATGAGCGTCCGATGATGATGTGCTATGGTTTAACGAATGCCCTTCGGCGCTTGCCTCTGAGGAAGGAATAAAGCCTGCTTCTTCAATAACCTCGGCCATGTGTTTAATGGCTTTAATGGCAGGTCTGTGTCGGTCCGTAAACCTCATGTCCGGTAGTTACGGGGCTATGGCCTGTTGATGGACTCGTAAAAAGCCCGATGGCTATGGAAAAAGGCCCAGAGGCAAGGCATAGTGTTTGGCCACTTGCTACGGCATACATGAAGTACGACACCATCGATGTTGGACGTTTAAAAAAAAGCCCTCTCCGCCCAGGGCGGAGAGGGCTTTTCGATCCTGAAAAACACCATCTGTGACAATAGGAGGGAATCACAGGGCTCCTGACGACGAAAGGGCGCAGACCACGACTTTCTGAAGCAGGCGTTCTTTCATCGATGTGGGGACATGGAGGTTCAGTCTTTCAAGATAGGGTGATGCGGATGAGGGGACGGGGCGGACCAGATGGCCGGTAAGCCCCTTGAGGGTTCCGAGTTTGTCCGATTCAAGGGAGGCTTTGAAGGACTTAAGGGCCTTGCCGATGACCAGTTCCTGATCCGTGAAATCGGTTCCAAAGGGGAAAGGCTTGAAATGGCTGTCCTTTCTGAATGGAGCCATGAGGGATTCAAGCCGCTCCGGCGTGTTGTTCCGGTACATGGCGGGGATTTCGTAATCCGCCGGAATTTTGCCGGCTTTTTTCGCCTGGTCGAGAAGACCGTTCTGGAACCTGGAATCGGTGATGTTGAGGATGGCGGCAATGACGTCCTTGTCGGATTTGCCCAGGAGATCGGCGATGCCGTATTCCGTGACCACGATGTCCCTCAAGTGACGGGGAACCGTGGTGTGGCCGTAGCTGAACACGATGTTCGACAGGGTTTCGGCCCCTTTTTCACGGGTGCTCCTGATCATCATGATCAGACGGGCGTCGGGCAGGGCATGAGCCATGGACACGAAGTTGTACTGGCCGCCCACGCCGGAAATCACCGTGCCGTTCTCAAGACCGTCGGAGCACACATTGCCCAGGATGGACAGGATCATTCCCGCGTTGACGAAGCGTGCGTCCTTTCTCTGAAGGGTCCGAAGCGTCTCGTTGCCGTAGAGCTGGTTTACCTGGCTCACTCCGGTCATCTCGAACTGGCGGCGTTCCTCGTCGGTCATGCGGCGCAGTTCATCGTAAAACCCGTTGGAGCCGATGAAGAATCCGCCGTGAAGAAGAACGCCGTTTTTAAGCCGTTCCCCCTTGCATTCTTCCGCCACCTTTCGTCGGTTTTCCGGTTCCCTGAAATCGGCGGACCAGGAGGCTTTGCCGTTCACAATGCGGTAGTCTTTGTAAGCCAGATCGTCGCGGATGACGCCGAAACGTTTGAGGGTTCGGAAGCCGGTTTCCGTGAGCACCGGGCTGTAGGGTTCCTGCTGAAGAAGGGTGTCCACCGCTTCAGCCGAAAGTTCTTCCTGAAGAGCGCCCGAATTCACCAGTTTCTGGATGGCGGCGTCGCCGTAAACTTTCCGTTTGATGATGCCCGCCTTGTAAAGGCTGATGAACACTTCCACCAGCATTTCCGTGGCACCGTAAAGCCCTTCATGGAACGGACCGCGTCCGCCGATGCGGTCGATCAGGTCGCCGTATCGTTCTTCCACGCCGGAAGATTCCAGGATACGCCGGTAAGTTTCGGGCTGGCTGTGGCGGAGCACCAGGGCGCTGGCGATGGCATCGCCCAGAGATCCGATGCCGATCTGGAGCGTACCGCCGTCTTTCACCAGTGAACTGACATGAAGGCCGATCATGTGGTCCTGGGTGTCCACGGGTGCCTTGGGAACGCTGAACAGGGGATAATGGTAGGCCTCGTCTTCCAGGATCAGATGGTAGCGGCCGGGTTCGTTCACTGCGTCGCCATACATGAACGGAAGATGGCTGTTCACATGGCCGATATGGACCAGCGGCTTGCCGTTGGCACTTTCCTCCATCAGGTAATCCACCAGGTCCCCGATGTCCGCGTTGCAGCTGTCGCTGTACAGGGTTTCCCCGTTTTCCTCTTTTTTCGCGATCTGGTGGCAGTATACGTTGATGCCGTGGGTGATCAGGTCCCTGACCACATGGGTGTAGTTGGAACTGACGTATTCCTGCTGGGCGTGAGCCACGCCCACGAATCCGCCGGCCTTGCAGAAGAATTCACGCACCGTTACATTGGGGGGAAGGTTGTTCCTGCGGATGTCCGTGACGTAATCCAGATCGGGAACCCCGTCCCAGATCCGGTCGACCAGGGGTTCCATCATCCGCCGTTCCAGTTCGCTTTTCCATCCGGGTTTTTCAAGGGCCAGGGCGCTGATGATGGTGAGGCTGATGGAGGGATCGTTTTTGGCTCTCCGGTACAGTTCGTTCACCACGGGATGGGATTTCCCCAGAGCCAGCGGCATTCCGAAAACGATGGTTTTTCCCACGCGGCGGATCATTTCATCCACACAGGCCGCCACATTCGTGTAATAGAGAGGCATTGATCTGTTCATTTTTTCTGGTCCTTTCACCTTGCTGAACGGTTGAAAACAAAGCCTCGAAACATGTGTTCCGGGGTTTAACGATGTTCCGCACAATAACCCGGACGGGGCCAAGGATAAATAAGGTGCTGACTGTATTGATGCCGGGTCAGGTGCCGGAAGAGGGATAGGTCAAAAGCCTAGAATGGGCTTGCGGCCGGGGAGGGTGTTATAAATCCTAAATCCCTTCCGAATGTAAAAACCGATGAACATCGAATATCCAACGCTCAACATTCAACATCGAATGAAGGAAAACTCCATTTTTAAAATAATGAATTTAAAGAATATTTTTAATCATTCGGGAAGGTGATCCCGCAACCGTTCGACGTTGGGCGTTGGACGCATGTGATTCAACATCCAGTAAAAAGATCTGTTTTTATGGTTTTCACAAGAGGTTCTTTACAAACTTCCGGGATACGCATAAGACGTTCTTGATAACCACGTCACGGAAACCATCAACAAAACCATAAAGGACGGCGCATGAACATCATCCTTATCGGCAATCCCATATCGAGCGGCGGAAACACGGGCAAGCGCATGGAAAAACTTCAGGAGATCCTGAAAACCCGTGGGCATTCAGTCAATACCTACATGACGCGTTTCGCAGGTGACGGGAAAGAACGGATAGCGGAACTTTCCGAAGGGCAGGACCGCATCGTGGTGGTGGGCGGCGACGGGACCTTCAACGAGATCGTGAACGGGCTTCCCGAGCGGTCCACGGTGCCCATTCTCCATTTCCCCACAGGCAACGCCAATTTGCTGGGCACGGATCTGGGCTTGCCCCAGAACGAGGACAAGGTGGCGGATCTGCTGGAGACGGGCCGGGTGATCATGGCCGACGCGGCGGTGATGAACGGGATGAAATTCATCATGGTGGCGGGCATGGGGTTCGATGCGCGGGTCACGGAAGAGGTGAAGAAAGTCAGGAAAGGCAAGGTCAGCGATCTCACCTATGTCATCCCGTTTTTCAAGGCCCTTTTCACGAAGGACCAGGCCACGTACCATGTGACGGTGGACGATGACCCCAGGGTTTATGAAGGCAAGGCCGTGATTGTCGGCAACGTCCGGACTTACGCGGGCATCTGTGAAATCGCCTGCGACGCTGGGGTGGACACAGGGGTTCTCGATATCGTGATTCTGCCCTCAGAACGCCTTTTGGATCTTGCCCGTTATCTTTTTTACGCGAAATTTTCCCGGATCGACCGCCTGAACGACGTGGTTTACCTCAAAGGGCAACGCCTTCGCGTGCAGTCCGACGCCCCTGTCCCCGTGGAGCTGGACGGTGATTTCTGCGGACGCCACGACACCGTGGACATCCAGTTGATCCCGGCCTCGGTGGCGCTGGTTGTGCCGTGAGATGATTGGAATGATCCATTGGTAATCAGAATCGAAAAGAACGGTCAACGCCCAGTCGAAAGCCACCAATGTCTGGTACCGTCACCCCTGTTTGAACGAATCCCCGCGATGCTCATAGGTTTGGTTCCTCTTCAGAGTTCATCATGAATTCCCCCAGCGGGAGAACGGTGATCTTTTCCGCGAGGCGGTAGGTCTTCTTGCCGGGATAGATGACAAAGAGGTGGGCAAGGTCGAGATCCTGCATCACCACGGCCATGGACCGGGTGAGTCTGGGCGCGTCTGCGTATTTGAATTCCGCACCCCAGTTACGGCCTTTCTGCTGCCAGAACAGGTCCAGTTCGGAACCTGAGTGGACGTTGTAGAAATAGAAGTCGTTATCGTTCTTGCCTATGCTGCGGCAGAGGCTTTCAAGGGCGAAACCTTCAAACGAAGCACCCAGTTTGGGATGGGCCTTGAGCTGGTGGTCGTTTTCGATGGTCATCAGGCTGTGAAAAAGCCCCGAATCCCGGAGGTATATTTTGGGACGTTTCACAAGCCGTTTACCTGTGTTACTGTGCCACGGCTGGAGAACACGGATCATGAAGGTGCCTTCGAGAATATCGATGTATTTCCTTACCGTGACATCGGAGATGCCGAAGGAGGTGCCCAGTTCTGAATAATTGATCACCTGACCGTGATAGTGGGCCAGCATGGTCCAGAACCTCCGGAGCGTCCGGGCCGGGATGTTTATTCCGAGCTGGGGAATGTCCCGTTCAAGAAACGTGGTGATGAAATTTTCCCGCCAAAGCCTGCTCAGTTCTTCATCATTCGGTATATACGAAGCTGGAAATCCGCCCCTTTGCCATAAAGATTGGATGGCCTCCCGGCCCACATCATCGATCCGAAGGCCGCCAAGTTGGAAATAAGCGATGCGCCCCGCCAGAGTTTCCGAGCTTTGGCGAATCAGGTCTCTGGATGCGCTGCCTAAAATCAGATACTTCTGGTCGGGATTTATATCCACCAGATAGCGGATGGTGGGGAAAATATCAGGGCTTCGCTGAATTTCATCGATGACGATCAGTCCTTTCAGATCTTCCAGGGCAAGTTGCGGATGCTCAAGACGGGCGGCGTCCTGAGGATTTTCCAGGTCAAAAAAATGGTCATAGTCGCATTGCCTTGCCAGCGTCGTTTTACCCGATTGACGGGGACCCAGGATGGCCGTGACGGGAAAGGTCCGGATGCGTTTACAGATTTCATCCATATCTGTGGGACGGTTGATGAGATTCATGGGACTATTTTAAGGGCTTAAACATGAAATGTCAAATATATGATTCGAAATTTCATGTTTTAAATAGGGTCGAACAGGGTTTTTGCGTTGTTCTTTATAAAGCGTGTCAGACCCTTGAAACCAGAAAACCAGGAGTGATGGTCAAGGACCGGTCCACCAGGGCCGATGCGCTTTCAGCGCCAAGAACGGTGACGAAAATGTCGGTGATGAAAAGACCGGCCTGATTGAACAGCATCAGCCGTTCGCCCTGGGTGAGGCCGTGGTTTTTCCCCATGCCGAAATGGATCTCCTGCTGCTCGTCTTTTTTGCTGACACGGTAGATTTCCGCTTTTCCGCTTTCAGCCATGGCTTTTTCAATGCGTCCTGAAAGGAAGAAAACGAAGATGCCGGTGACGATAATCACGGGGAGCCCGGCGATGGCCAGGGTCCAGGGTTCGGCGGACAGATAGCGTTTGATCAATGACGGATCGTGGCTTTGTTTTTGCCGGGCATTCTCAAAATACCGGATGGTGTATGTCATCCGCTTTTCAATTTTTTTTCTGTCCTCGGGTTTGATGTTCGCAAGATCGTTGAACGTGATTCTGAGGCTGGCGGTCCCCTGGCCGAGATCGGGTGACGTTACGATATGACCCCGCCACATGGTTTCACCCAGCCAGAATCCTTTGAACATGTCCTTATCGAAGCGGAGGGAAACGCCGGGCGTGTCGGATACAAAGCCCAGGCCGGAGGGATCGGGCTTGTCGCTGTAGAAGGGGCCGATGATTTCCGTGGATGTTCCCCGGATCATGTCGAAACGGTTGTCCGGGGTCATCCAGCCTGAGAAAAGGAGGTCAAGAACTCCGGCGAAGCTGATGATCAGGGCGATGAGGCTCAGTTTCCCCAGGTATGTCCGCAGCGCGATCAGTTTATCCATGCGTGTTATCCCCTGTTACGTCGTTCAAAGCGTGTCTGTCATTCCGGTAGCTGGTGAGAGGGCCTTCCTTTAAAAGGACAGCGCCTTCGTATTGAAGGCGCTGTCTTCGTTCACACTCACCCAACCAACCCAACCATTATTTCTTGAAAATATCCGTTTTGGTGATGTTCATCATGCGGAGCGCCTGACCATCGTCTTTGTAGTAGATCCGCACTTCGTCTCCGGCGGCCCAGGTCTGGTCCGGCAGATCGAAGTATTCGTCGGGAACCGACAAGGTCACCAGAAGTTTCTGACGTTTGGAATAAATCTGGATGGTTTTGGCTGTCCGGTCCACGATGGGGAATTTCACATCCTTGACCAGAGCGTTATCCTTGTCGATTTTCTCTTTTTTATCCACAACGGTGATGGCGATGGTTTTGAACTGTGCCGCGGCCATATCGAAAATTTTGATTTCATTTTTGTCCGCATCAAGGGACATGCGCTGTCCCACCGCAGGTGCCGGCCCCATTTCGTGAAAGTCCACAGGGACTTTGAACACCACCGGAGGAAGAACGCTGTAGTCGGGTTTCCCCTTGACGAGGCTTTTATCTTCGATGAAGGTGACGGTTCCCGTGTCTTTTTCAAAGGCGATCACGCGGCCCTGAATCACTTTTCCCATGTCATTGCTGCATCCAGCGAACATCATGAGGGCGGCTGTGATGATGATTCCCGTTAATCGTTTCATAGTGGTCTCCTTATCTATCTATGCAATGTGTCGTGATTTACGCCTGTCTCTTTTTGGCCGCCACTTCCGCTTTCGCACCCTGAACCATTTTCACGAAGATGTAGGCCGACATGCAGAATACCAGGCCGAGGATGAGGGTGGTCGCCGTGTTGTCACATAGGGTTTTGTAAACCGGGAAGTGTTTGGCTAAAAGCTTGAGCACGATGGAAAGACCGCAGCCGATAACCGCGATGCCGAAGGCGATACGGATGCCGTAGCCTTTGATGTATTTGGTGGCCACGGTGCCGACCTGAGCGCCAACCGCAGCACCGACCAGCATGATCACGGCAGCCATGAGTTCGGTCCGGCCTTTCATGGTGTAGGTGAAAGCACCGTAAAGACCGGAGATCATCACTTCAAAGAGGTCCGTTCCAACCGCAACGTGGGTGGGGCAGCCGATGAAGTAAATCAGGGCGGGCATGCGGATGAGACCGCCGCCGATACCCAGGATACCCGCGATCCAGCCGGTAAGGAAGCTGATGATGATGGGCAGCCAGGCGGTGCAGGTGATGCCTGCGGTTTTGAAATGAACCATGGGGGCGATTTTGATTTTGTGCAGGGTTTTGTGCCATTCGATACCGGTGGCCAGGTGGTCCACTTCTTCACCGCGAGCGAGGGCTTCCCGTTCTTTTTTCTTCTTTTTGGCCACGTCGGCGAAAACCATCCAGGCGATGAGGGCAAGGAGAACCAGGTAGAGATAACGGACAACGATTTCCACGTTGCCAAGGCGTTCCAGCCACATGATCATCTGCGCGCCCACCTCGAAACCCACGATGGTGCCCACGAGCATGATCAAACCTAAGGTGTAGTCCACGTTTCCGAACTTGCCGTGGCGCATGGTGGAGATCAGCGATTTCCCCGCCATGTGGGCGATGTCCGTACCGATGGCGAAAGCCATGGGAAAGCCGAGAATGTTAAGGCCGGGGGTGACCATCCACGCGCCGCCCATGCCGAAAAAACCGCCGATGATACCCACGCCCACACCAAGAATGATGAGGCCGGGCCAGAAAATCGTTACGCCAGAAATAGGCATCAATATATACAACCAATCCATATTCTATCCTCCATACACGTGTGGGTTTATATCAATGTTCCGCAAGATCCCGTGATTCCAGGTCAATGCCGATGGCGTGCATCACGATGTCCGCCACGACCCCAAACAACAGACCGATCAGAGGGATCAGAATGATGGTGAGTAACGAAAACTGAAGATGACTTTCGTTGTAAAGGTCCCCCCACCATTTCAGGATACCTGTAAGTCCCCTTGTGTCCGATACGATGACCACCGCCGCCGCTTTTTCACCAGCCGCGAAAACCATCTCCGGAAGGAGAACGCATGCCATGAGGATCATTGCGCTGATTCTTTTCCAAAGCCTTTTCATCCTTGCCTCCATCATTAAAATTATGAGTTTTCTCCCTATGTCCTCGCTGCTTTTTTCAGGCAGCTTTTTTCCCGTGTTCATTTTTGAAACAGTTGAATGATCTCTTATCAAATCCTGTGCCAGAAGATAAAAAGTGTGTAATGTGCTTAATTTAAAATGTTTTAATTCGACATGGAATGGTTTAGGCCGACGGAATGAACCATGGGGTCCTGGCGCGGGGCTTTACAGTCTGTAAAGAAAACATGTAAAGGATGTTGAGGGCCGGGTGTTAAGAGTCACGCTTTAAACCCTGAAACGCCCATGTGATCGGGCTGGTACGTTTTTTGATTGTCCAAAAGGTGATTTGCGGTCTGATGGCCGTTTGGACAAGCGGGACGGAGGAACACGACATCAAGAAGCTGGACGGATAAACCATGGCGACAATTCTCGGCAATATGAAAAAGATGGTCCGCGACTGTGAAAAAGGCCTTTATGATTTGGCCCGAACAAACCGTGTCATGGATTTTTTAACGGACGCCCCCTGGATAAAGAAACGGAAAAAGATTCACAACGACGCTGAATCAAGCGGCCGTGCAGCCATGGGCTCGGTTTTTCGAACCAAGTACGGTTTTTTCAAGGAACTGCTCAAGGCCAATTCCGAACTTCTCACACTTCTCGCGGACATGGAGGAAAAACTGAAAGGGGAGGTGGTGTTCGGTTCAAGTTACATCAAAAACCAGACCGGCCGGGCTCTCATGCAGACCTTCCAGATGGTGAAAAGCATCAATCGACTGTCCGGGGGCAAATACCACGAACTCTACACGGTGCTGGAAGACATCAACGCGAATATCAAAGGCGTTCTGAAAGAAAAAAAAGATGACCAGGCTATCGGCTACGTGATGCCTTACAAAGACATCAGCATCCGGGACGCCGATATTGTGGGTGGAAAGAACGCCAATCTGGGTGAGATGATTAACAGCCTTAAGCTTCCCGTTCCTGAGGGTTTCGCCATAACAACCCGGGCTTTCAGGGATTTTCTTACATTTGAAAACCTGAAAGAGGAAATTATCAAAAAGCGGAGTCTGATATACGTGAACGATGTGGAGTTGTTGAATGCGCTCAGCGCTGAGAGCATGGCTCTCATCGAGTCCAGTCCTCTGCCCCCCGGACTGGAGGAGGACATTCTGTCGGCGTATCAGGACCTGTGGGCGGACGATCCTTTTGTCCGGGTGGCCATGCGGAGCAGTGCCGTGGGTGAGGATGGCGACATTTCTTATGCGGGACAATACCTCACTTTGCTGAACGTGACCGGTGAGAACCTGATTTCATCCTACAAATCCATCGCCGCCAGTTTGTACTCCGCCCGTTCCATCTCCTACCGGGCATCCAAGGGAATCTACGACGAAGACCTTGCCATGGCTGTGGCCTGCATCCGCATGGTGGACGCCGTGTCCAGCGGGGTGATGTACACCCGGCATCCTTACGATATCGTCAATGAAAACATCATCATCAATGCGGTGTGGGGTCTGGGGCCTTATGCCGTGGATGGTGTGGTCTCTCCGGACACGTACTGGGTGACGAAAGACGAAGCTTACACGGTGACACGATGTGATCCGGCGGTCAAGCCGGTCCGGCTGGTGTCCGATCCAAAGGGCGGGGTCGTGGAAGAGGCGGTTCCGAAGGAACAGCAAAAGGAACCCTGTTTGTCCGAAGCCATGATTCGTAAACTGGCCGCTTACGGACGTCAGCTCGAAGTCCATTACAGATGCCCCCAGGACGTGGAATGGGCCATTGATGCATCGGGCGAACTTACGATTCTCCAGTCGAGGCCCCTTAGAATCAGCGCGGAGAACGTCAACCGGCAGAAAGCCGAGCCTGTGGCCGGTTACCGGGTTCTGATCGAAGACGGCGACATTGCCTGTCAGGGTATCGGAAAGGGTCCTGCATTCCATATTCAGGCCATGGACGACCTCGCGGATTTTCCTCAGAACGGTATTCTCATTGCCCATCACAGTTCGCCGGAATTCGTTGTGGTGATGAAAAAAGCACAGGCCATCGTGGTGGAGGCTGGAAGCGTGAGCGGACATATGGCGGCCATTGCCCGGGAGTTCAATGTGCCCACTCTGATGGGGGCAAATCATGTCATGGCTCTTATCGAACCGGGCATGGTTATCACGGTGGACTGTTATGCCGGCCGGGTATACGCGGGAAGCGTCGCGGAACTTATCGCCGCGGTCCCCAAAGAAGAATCCTACATGAAAGGGACGTCGGTATACGATGAGCTGAAGCGGGTGTCGGATTTCATGCATCCCCTTCACCTGGTGAATCCCAGATCTCCCCGGTTCACACCCTCACGGTGCACCACACTCCACGACATCGCCAGGTTCTGTCATGAATATTCCTACGGTGAAATGTTCAGGGTCAGTGACATCGCCTCCAAGTACCAGGGCAGTTCCCTGAAGCTCAAGGCATCGCTTCCCATGGATCTCCACATGATCGATCTGGGCGGAGGGCTTGCAGACGAAGGGATTGAAGGCAACACCGTGGGCGTTGACCGGATTGCCTCCACACCGTTCAAGGCCCTTCTGGACGGCATGTTGAACAGGGACATTCTCGCCATGGGACCGCGCCCCGTGAATTTTTCCGGCCTGCTTTCCGTGATGCGTGAGCAGGCCCTTTCTCCCGGTCATGTTGGGGAGCGGTTCGGTGACAGAAGTTACGCCATTATCGCCGACAAATACCTGAATTTCAGTTCACGGGTGGGTTACCATTACAGCGTGGTGGATGCTTACTGCGGGGATACGGTGAACAAGAACTACATCACCTTTTCCTTCAAAGGAGGGGCGGCGGATAAAGTCAAGCGGATCCGGAGGGTCAAAGCCATTTCCCTGATTCTTGAACGCTCAGGCTTCAAGGTGGATGTGATCGCCGACAAAGTGGACGCACGCATCCAGAAATACCCCTGTTCGTACATCGCGGAGCGGCTGGATGTCCTGGGTCGCCTCCTGATTTTCACCCGTCAGATGGATATGCTGATGACGTCGGATCAGAGCGTGGTTTTCGCCGCTGAAAATTTTCTGAAAGGAAATTACGACCTGAATCCCAGGGCCGATTCCATAACCCGGCAGGCCGGGCTCACGCCCGACACATGACGGCGGGCGGCCCACCCGCCGTTGATGAGGGGCATGGCGTATCATGCTTTCAGGGCCTGAATCATTTTTACTAATTCTTCAGGGGAATAGACTGAAATGGTGGACTTTTTAAACCCAGCCAAATCGCGTGTAACAATTGCCTGGGCGTTCGAGTGACAGGCCGCCTGAAACAAGACAGCATCTTCAAAGTCTGAAAATGAAGATTTTATTGCAGCTTCCAACACTGAACGGTTAATTGAAGCGATTGTGAAAATGGAGAGTAATTTTTCGAGGATCTCTTCAGTCTGTATTTTGCCAACAACCTTGGTGGCAAGATAAGAGATGGTTGTTAGGGTGGTTGTCCCTAAAATGCCTGTAATTATTCCATCTTCAGCCCAAGAGAACAGAATTGTCGCCGATTCGGAAAAGGGTTTTCTGTCAAGAAGGACATCAAGGACGACGTTGGTGTCAAAGAGGACATTCACAGATATTTTCTCTCAAGATATTTTTTGTAATCCGTCTCTTCAGTCGTGTCTGATTCGTTATTAATGCAACCTCTCAATGAACGTGTGATTTTTGAAACAGCCTGAGGCTTTTCAGTTAACATGACATCAATGAGCGAGAAATAGTTTGAAACAATTCTGGAGATTGATTGACCGGTTTTCTCTGAATAAGCCTTGGCGCTCTGTATTAGATTTTCTTCAAGCCTCAATGTTAATTTGGTATTCATGCACCCTCCGGCTGTCTGAATGACGTATATATTTTTTAATAATGTACGCCACATGGTCACGGGTGTCAATGATGGCTTTTTTACGAAGTGTTGAAACTCATTCTCCGTCTAAAACGGCCCGGACTTTGTGGGCCATGTCTTTCAGGGAAAACGGTTTTTGAATGAAGTTGACCCCATCGTCGGAAACGCCTTTGGGGGTGATGAGGTTGGATGTGTAGCCGGACATGAAAAGATGAGCGATGCCCGGCCGGAGGATCTGAAGGCGGTCGGCCAGTTCTTTTCCGTTCATTTCCGGCATGATCACATCGGTGATGAACAGGTCGATGGGGATATCCGCTTCTTCCATGATGCGGATGGCTTCATGGGGCGTTCCGGAAGTGATCACGGTGTAGCCCAGCTGTTCAAGGATCTTCCGGGCCAGATCGAGGAGGCTGGGGTCATCTTCCACAACCAGAAGGGTCTCGCCCTGGCTTCTCGGAATGAATACCTCCTCATTTCCCATGTCATTCGTTTCTTCCGTGCTGCTTTCCGGGATGGATATTCGGAACATGGTTCCCTGACCGGGTTCGCTGAAGGCCTGAATCACACCCTCGCTTTGCGTGACGATGCCGTAAACTGTGGCAAGGCCCATGCCGGTTCCTTGACCCACACCCTTGGTGGTGTAGAAGGGCTCGAAGATGTGGGTCAGGGTTTCATGGTCGATGCCGCTGCCATCATCGCTGACACGCAGGATGATATAAGGCCCCGGAGAAAAATCGGGATGTGCGGTGCAATAGGCTTCGTCATAGAAGATTTTTTCCGTTTCAATGCAGATGTGGCCCACGTCGCTGATGGCGTCCCTGGCGTTGACACAGAGGTTGATCAGAACCTGGTCGAACTGTGTGGGGTCCATTTTCACCAGGCAGCGTTCGGATATGGGGCGCCAGGCCAGTTCGATGTTTTCACCGATGATCCGCCGGACCATTTTGAGGGTGGCTTCCACGGATTCGTTGACATCGAAAACCGTGGGTGCAAGGGCCTGTTTTCGGGCGAAGGTCAGAAGTTGCCGGGTGAGATTCCCTGAACGGCGAGCCGCGTCCAGAATGCGTTCCATGTTGGGCCTGAAGGGATTTTTCTCATCCATGTCGCTCAGGGTCATTTCCGTGTACCCCATGATGACGCTCAGGATGTTGTTGAAATCATGGGCCACACCACCGGCCAGAATCCCCACGGCTTCCAGTTTTTTAGACTGGTTGAGCTGGCTCTGAAGTCTTTCCCGCTCCGTGATGTCCCTGAAATTCCAGACCCGCCCGATTTCAAGTCCGCCCATGATCATGGGCGCGGAATAGCATTCAAACACCCTTCCGTCTTTGAAACCGATTTCTCGCATGTGCTGAATCCGGCTGTTGTACAACAGTTCCGTCAGGGCCTTGAAATCTTCAGGATCTGTGAGCTGGTCCAGGACAAATGACCGGAGAACGCCTTCATCTTCAATGTTACGGAGTTCTGGAGGAATGTGCCACATTCTGTAGAACTGTTCGTTGGTCTGGGTGATTTTCAGATCCTTGTTCACGGCCAGAATTCCATCGGGAGTCGCGTTTAACGTGGCCCGGAGCAGTTCCATGTTTTCCTTGAGGGTGTGGATACTGACATCCAGGCCGATGATGCGGGACGGTTTTCCCGTTTCGTCCCATTGGATGGTTTTCCCTTTGGACAGCACCCAGCACCATGTGCCATCGGCTTTCCGGAGTCTGAATTCGTGTTCCAGAGAGCCCTGGCCTCCCCCGGCCAGATAGATATGAAACATGTGCGTCATGGCCGGCTGGTCATCGGGGTGAACAAACATCATGAATTCCGTCATGGGAACGGCCTGATCCATCTGCTCGTATCCCAGCATGGAAAACCAGGGGCCGCTTAAATGGGTGGTCCGGGTTTCGCTCCGGTAATCCCAGGCACCGGCCTGGGTCACTTCCGTGGCCAGACGGAGGACGGCGGCCTGTTCGAGGAAATCCTGCTGAGAGGCTTTCAGGCTGGCCACCTTTTCATTCAGCCTGCTTTTGAGGAGAACGGTGATGGCCATGAACCCCAGAAGGAGCAGGAGCCCGAAAACACCGGCCCATGTGAGGAATCTCACGGTTTCCGGATCAAGAAGGCTCTCGGTGTCGAGAGCGATCCATTTTTTCCGGATGATTTCGATGTCGCGTAAGGGAACGTCGGAAAGGGCTTTGAGAATGGCGCTGAAAAGCAGGGGATATCTGCGGCTGACACCGATGCTCCAAGAAAACACGTAATCGGTGCTGCCGGCCACACGGAGGTTTGGAAGTCCTTCCTGCTCTATATGGTAGGCCGCCACGGCAAGGTTTTCCACAAAAGCGTCCACCTGTCTGAACGAGGTGCGCCTCAAACCGTCGACCACGTTGCTGGCGGGAATCACATCAAAAAGACCCCGTGCCTTGTCCCGGAGATAGGTTTCCGTGGCGAATCCCGAAACAACGGCCACGGTCCGGCCAGCCAGCATATCGAGGGTCAGGTTTTCACGGACATCCTTGTTGACGATGATCACCACAGGCACGGTGGCATAGGGCTTTGTAAAAAACGCGAATCGCCGCCGCTCCGTTGTGGCCACGATGGTGGGGGCTATGGCGCATTCACCGCTTTCAAGGGCTGAAAGATGCTTGTTCCAGTCGGTTGACGGCGTTTTGACGAAGGTGGCATTCAGCCGCTTTTCCACGCATTCGATGATGTCCGCGCCCATGCCGGTGAATTCCCCGGACGCGGATGAAAATTCGATGGGCGGAAATTCGACGTTGAAATAGAGCGTGAGTTTTTCAGGGTTGTTTTTCAGCCAGTTTTGCTCTTCGGCTGTAAGATTGACGGAAGCGCCCGGTGCACCATGGACGTAAGACGCTGAAATGAAGGTCTGGTACCCTGTCAGGAAGAAAAACACCAGAACGGGCAACAACCCGGCGGCCGGGTTTTTCACGAATCGTCGGCCATGATGATGCATCAATGAAGCCGTATACGGTAAAGGGTCAGTCATGACGGTGTCATCCAAAAGGTATGATTCAAACAATCAGGTTCAGTTGTTACGATTCAGCGAACGAATGCTACGGTCGGTTTCATGTTCTGGATTTTGGGCAGCCTTTTGTTTATCCCTGATTTGCGCCCTTTGAAAAGCCGTTTACATTGTTTTTGTTAATGAAAACGTGTGATCAATCATACCATATTTCCAGGTATTCAAAAGAAAAAAATATCACGGCGTCTGAGGGGTATCTGTCAGATGCGATGTGGCATTCGCACCGGCAGAAATGTGATGTCTTTGACACGGAGTATCGTTCGGTCACCCTTTAAAGCTTTTTTTAACCGATTTGACAAATCGTCCGAAATCACGATCCTTTTTTCTCTTTTCAGCATACGTCATCTGATGAAATTCGGATTCACTTTTAAGTTTCAGGTAGTTTTCAAAACGTTCCTGGCTGATGTCGCCGGAATCCAGCGCTTCGGAAATGGCGCATCCCGGTTCCCCCGAGTGGGTGCAGTCGCGGTATCGGCAGTCTGCTGCAAGATCTGTGATATCTGAAAAATAGTCCGATACGCTGTTTTCTGATCCAAGAATACCAAACTCCCGCATGCCGGGATTGTCGATCACCAGCGCCCCTCCGGCAAGGCGTATCAGTTCGCGGCGGACCGTGGTATGACGCCCTTCGCCCGTTGCACTGACCTGTCCCGTTTCCTGCATGGCCCGGCCGGTCAGGCCATTGATCAGCGTGCTTTTGCCCACGCCTGACGAACCCACGAAACAATAGGTCCGGCCGGGAAGCAGCATAGCTTCAAGTTCGTCCACGCCGTTTCGGGTGACGTTACTCAATGTGATCACCGGGGCTACGATCCCTGCACTTTGGATGCTCTCCAGCTGGGATGACAGCACATCCGGGGTGACCAAATCTGTTTTGCTGAGAAGAATGACTGGGTCGGCCCCGCCTTCGGACACCATGACAAGATAACGTTCCAGGCGGTTCAGATTGAAATCGAAGTGGCAGGACTGAACGATAAACACCACGTCCACATTGGAGGCGATCATCTGGTAATCGACGTTGTTTCCGGCCGATTTTCTGAATAACGACGTCTGACGATCCAAAAGACCCTGGACAATCCCGAAGCCGTCTTCAGGCTGTCTGTCCACATGGACCCAGTCGCCCACGCAGGGCATGTCCCGGACCAGGCTGTGACGGTGAAGATAGCTTCCGGCCATCCTGCCCCTGAAATGTCCGGACTGGTCCACAAGAAGCAGCTGTTCACGGTCCACAGCGACGACCCGTGCCAGGGTATGTGCCGTGTTCTGTTGAGTTTTTTGTTCGAACCAGCTGTTCCAGCCCCAGTCGTTCAATGTATTGTTTTCCATGTTTCTAAGGGTATCCGGCTTTGGGTGTCAGTCTACACGTCACCGGCGGTCAGAGGGTGGCTCCGACAGCCGATGACTGTTTTTTCTTGCAGGTCTTCATTGAAAGATCAATACAAAAATATACGGAGCCTTATTAAAAAAAACCGTATTCCTGAACCGTAAAAGCCCCCCTCCGCCGGTTATGACGACCTCATGTTTCGTGCGGCGATCACACCGGCCGGAACGGCAAGGTACAGCAGAATCGTGACAGCGAAGGGAAACGGCTGAAGGGTGCTGTCTTCGAGAAAATGGAAATCAGTCCCGGTTTGTCCGGGCTCGACACACACTGTCCCCGGCTGGTTTGCCAGAGCCGTGGAACGGTCATGGACTCCGCCGAATCCGAAAACGGCGAAGGCCCACAGGGTCCATATCACAAGGGTTTTCATGGCGTGCCTCCTCATCGTGATTGATCACAGAACCAGTATGCAGGGGACTGGGTTAGATTTCTGTGAGGAAATCGTGTGTTTTTTGTTTGACGGTGAAAGAATGCCGGGAAAGACATGCTTTTGCATGTGCCACACTGGACCTTGACGAAATTTTTATTGACAGGGTTACCGGTTGCGCATTAAAAGAGCTTCATTGCATGATTCCGGTTTCATGAAGAAACCGGGAAAGACAATGAAACATAAAAACGCGGCCACGAAGGTCGGAACATGAGATGTCCGGCTTTCGTGGCTTTTTTGTTTCTGTGCGGAGCCGTGACGCATTTTTATGGACCGCATGAACGGAGATGAAAGGAGTTTTTTATGTTTTATAAGACGAGCAAGGTGCTGAGTTTAAAGATGATGTTATGGACACTGGTTGTTCTGGTCTCGGCAGGGTTTGGTCTGGCAGGGGTTGCAGAATCCTGCGTGAAAACAAGGGAGTATGGTTACTGGACAGAGGTGGGGGCTCTTGCGGCAGGACAGGCCCTTTCCATGATCCGCAAAAAAGGTGTGGCCGTGAAAGCCGACGACTGCATCGCCCTTTCCAGTGCGGGGTATGCCGAGATCAAGGACCGTGACACGGCAGGTGCCCTGGATGGCCTGGCCCGGATTCTTGGAGTGAAACGGGGGAACCACAGCCTGATCGAGGTTCACAGTGCACCGGACACGGCGTTGTGGTTTGCCGTGTACCATCTGAAATCCGGGTATGGCACCTATCTTCAGATCAATCCGGACGCCGTGGGTTCGGGCGGCACGTTGTACAGACTGGACAAAAAGAACCTGTTTTCGTCAAAGGCTGTGGAAAAAATCAACGCGGAGCACCTGTTCGCCAACGCGTCGGAGTTCGCGGGGAAATTCAACGCCAAAATCTTCGGCGGCAATGAGTTCCGCATCGTCACCATCGCCAATGCCGTGGCTGCGGGTGCGCCGTCATGCGCTGTACGGGCCTTTGAATTCCACGACCACTACTGCCCGGGCGTGACGTCGGGCATCCTCATGGCGCTTTACATCAAACACTATTTCCCCAAGGAACCGGCCGGAAGTTACTTTGTCCAGAGCGTCCAGCCCTGGTGCAAAGAAGACGCGCTGATGGTGATCCTCAACACCACACCGGGTAAAAGCGGCTACCATGTCAGCTATCCCACGGCCGATGACATGGCATCCTGGTCCGACACGGTCAAAAACGCCAGCACCATCGTCTACCGGAAAGATCCTGTGTCCGGTCTCTGGGACGGCGTCGTTCTCGGCTACCAGGGTGGAACCACGGGCTGCCCGTCTTACGGCCACAGCGTGATGGACAAGCTCTGCGCCGATCTCTGGTATCTCAAACACCTCGATCACCCCGAAGAATTTGTCACGGTTCTCCATGAATTCGAACTGCCCAAGGGCGTCACACCCCAGAGTTACGGCCGTCCCGGTGTGGACCCCATGGTCAGGCTGGGTCTTGTGAAATGATGCGACATCCTCTGGGCGGTAGGCCGTCCGGGGGCTTACGGGTTTCGTATCGTGTGATCAGGTGAACGAATCGACAGAGTGGAGCGGAGACTATGCCTTTAAAATATAAAGATACAATCAGAGATCTGTGTGTGTTGACCGTATTTGGATGGATGGCCGTCCTTTCACCCGGATGGGCCAGCGAACCGAGCATGGTTCTGAAACTGGGTGAGATCACAGTAACGGCAAAAAAGGACAGCGCGGAGGAATCCCCGCCCTCGGCCACAATCATCAAAGGGGAAGACCTGAAAGATCAGCATTTTGACAAAACCCTCTACGTCCTTCAGAAAGTTCCGGGGGTGGTGATTCAGGATTACGGGCAGGGGGCCGTGGCCAGCCAGTTTTCCATGCGGGGTTTGCGCCTGGGTCACAACACGGGCGTGGCCATTTTCGTCGACGGCGTGCCCATCAACGAGTCCACGTCCCACGGTGACGGATACGGGGATTTCAACACCATCATTCCGGAGGATATCGAGTCCGTCGAGGTCATCAAGGGTCCGTCGTCGGCTTTGTACGGACAGTTCGCCCGGGCCGGGGTTGTGAACATCATCACCAGACGAAGCGGGAATTTCAATCTGTACAAGCTGGGTGCCGGGGATTTCAACCGTCAGCGGTTTGCGGGTTCAGCAGGAAAAACCGAGGGTGATCTGTCATCGGTGTTCGGGGTTGAAATGTCGAGAAGCGAAGGGGCCGCCGATCATTCCGGATGGCTTCTGTGCAATGCCACAGGCAAATTCACCTATGATATCAGCGACAAACTCAAGACAGGTCTTACCCTTAACATGCACGCCACGGAATGGGACCACCCCGAATACCTGACCCGGCAACAGTGGGATAACGGGGAATACTGGAGCGCGAAACCCCTGGGCGGCGGCGAACGGTACCGTTACGGCGGAAGCGCCAATCTATCTCTGGCCGCTACGGAAACATCGACGGTAAACGCCATGATTTACGGTTACACCATGAATCTCACCCGGTACAGGGACTTGGATACCACCGTGCGTGAAGAATACCATGACCGGGATATGTACGGCGGCAGCGCGAGCCTTGTTTTAAAAACCGATATGGCGGGAATGAAAAACACCCTGACCACCGGCGTGGACGGGCAGATGGAACTGACCCACACCATCAATGCCCTGAATCCCAGCCGGATTCCTTCGGCCCGTGAAAACATCACCGTGAACGGGGAATCGGTGATCACCACACTTTCGGCCTACGCTCAGAATCGTCTTCATGTGTCCCCCCGCTGGCTGCTTTCCCTGGGAGGACGCATCGACTCCATCTCAGGCGATCTGGAAAACAAGCTGACCGGATTGGATTCGGACATGGACACCTTCACGATTTTCAGTCCCAAAGCCGCACTTGATTTTACGCCGGTCCCCGGCAGCACCGTTTTCACCACCTACGGAGAGGGATTCCGACTTCCCGGAGGATTCGACAAGTTCACCTACCCCGGTCTCAAAGAGGAAACGTACCGGCAGTACGAGCTGGGTTACACATTTTCGGGAATCGAAAACCTTCAAACCACGCTGACAGGGTTTGTTCTTGAGGTGGACGACGAAATCGTTACGCTGGACGCCGCAGGGACCAAGGAAAATCAGGGCAGTACACGGCGCACCGGAATGGAGCTTGCCGCAGAGTACACCATTTTCAGGCATCTTGGAATGTACGGCCATGTGTCATACGTCAAGGGGAAATACCTCGACTACGTGAAAAACGGCGTGGATTACTCGGATACTGACATCTCCCTTGTGCCCGAATGGCTGTTCAGTTTCGGCGCGGAGTGGAAGCCACCCAAAGGCCTCTTCGCAGGTTTCGACTACCGTTATTCCGGCGAGAGTTTTCTTGAAGATTACCCCGGTGATTACACCGGCAACCGCAAGTACACCATCGACTACTGGGTTGCCGATGCCCGGATCGGATATCGGATAGACCCATATTCGCTGACCCTTGACATCAAAAACATGTTCGATGAACGCTATCCAAGCACCGAATCGGCCAACTCCCTGCGGACGGCCAGTCCAAGGGCTTTTTTTGTGACCCTTGCGGTTGATTATTGAATGGAAATATGGGATTGACTTCAAATATTAATCCAGTGATTGTCAAAAAACCGTTCAGGAAGAGCGGGTTTTTGACATGGCAGTGCATTATCAGTGAAACACGGAATCCTAAATGTTTGTCATTCATCCCCATCACAATTTCCGACATGGAACGTTCAGTCACTGGAAAGAAACCTATTTTGTCACCGGCTTTATACGGGGCATAGGAACCTTGTGTTTCGGCTGATTGATCATTCATAGCGGTTTTTAGCCCGAAGAATCCTGCAATGGAATCTCGCAGACGAATCAGGGATTTCTCCCATGCCGGTGGATCGGATGCCAGAATCATCACGGCCAGTTGATCAATCGAAAGAGCATCAGGATTTTGGATGTCTGTTTGATAAGAATCGATGTAGTCCGTAGCACCGTGCCAGTTTTTAAATATGATTGAACCGCAAGGGGGTGTTTCATGTTTGATAATGTTTATGGAATGCCTGCTTGCCTTGAATGTTTACACCGGCATCAGTGACAGCTGAACGCCGTCAGGCCCATGAATTGACTGGATCTTAATTTTCTGTGAGCGCAAGGTTCACCCCAAGGCCGGCAAAGGCAGCGGCGAAACTGCGGCGGAGCCATGTTTGAACGCGCGGCGATTCGATGACGGATCTGCGGAAGGCATGGGCGAGAAAACCGTAGATCAGGAATATAATGAACGTCATGGCCATGAAAACAAGGCTCAGCACGAGGAGCTGGTCCATGGGTTCCGCCAAGTCCGGCCGGATGAATTGCGGCAGGAAGGCCAGGAAGAAGAGGGTCAGCTTCGGGTTGAGGATATTGAGCAGGAAGGCTTTCATGACGATGCCGGTGGCAGTTTTTGCCGATGGGTTTTCGTTAACGGTGAAAGCCGAGGTGTCACGCCAGGTGGCGTAGGCAATGAAAAGCAGATAAAAAGCGCCTGCGTATTTGAGGGCCTGGAAAGCCAGCGCGCTGGTGTGCATCACAGCGGCAAGGCCCAGAACTGTGGCCATAAGGTGGGGAAGGATTCCAGCGGTGCAGCCGAGAGCGGCGAACAGGCTTGCCTTCCGACCCTGGGCGATGCCTGTGGAAATCGTATAGATGACTCCTGTGCCGGGGACAAGCACCACGATGAATGAGGTGATGAGAAATTCCATGGTGATCATGGGACAGGTTTCCTTTGAAGCGTCGTATAGCACCCGTCATGACGGGAACGGGCGGCCTTCCGGTGAATACCGGAGACCGCCCCAGGGTGTTTAGAAAAAGCGGATGTCGTCGACGTTGATGTGACCCCAGCCGCCGGTGGCGTTGTCCACGATGCGGATTGCCGCCTCTTTGCCCATGAGGTTTGAGACGTCCCAGGATTCCACGGACATGGTTTCCGTGCATTTTCCGGTGGCCTGACGGTGCACGACGTTGTTGACGACCAGCTCGATCCTGACGCCATACATGTCGCAGCCACCGCCTATGAGAAAGCTGATGGTGGGTTTACGGATGATGAAAGGCAGGGAGGTCATCTGGCCTTTGGGGCCGTCACCCTGAATCGCTCCGGCCCGGTCGTATGGCGTTGGACGGTCTTCGAAGCCGCCGATCCAGTAATTGCCCTGGTGGTTGGACGCCTGGCCCCGGTTTCTGGCCGTGGGGTTGTCGCCATACGTGGGCTGACGGTTGAACGCCGTGCCAGTGATCATCCAGCCGTCAAGACGGCCGGTTTCAAAATCCCAGGTGGTGGAAGGGGCTTCGTCTCTGTCCGGGCGGTCAGGGCGTCCTGAGAAATGACCTTTATCTTTGAAGGTGATGGACTCGATGTCGTCCGGGTCCACCTTGACTTTGTGGGTTTTTCCGTTTTTGAGGGTGATGATCACGTCGGCGTGGGCTGCGGCGATGACAAGAAACAGTATGGCACTGACAGCGATGCATGCTTTGAGGTTGATTTTTTTCATACGCTCTCCTTTCATGGGTTCATTTCACCCGGCATCGTTGATGCCGTTTGAAGATGTAAACCTGTTATTGTTTCAGGCCCTAATTTTTTGATGTTTCCGTGTCGGGTATTTCCTTGTATTCGCAGCCTTCCACCGGGCATTTTAAAAAGGTGCCTTCCTTTTTGCTTGTTTTTTCGACAAGGAACGTCGATCCGCATTTGGGACAGGGTCTGGACACGGGTTTGTCCCAGCTGGCAAAGGCGCAGTCGGGATAGCGGCTGCATCCGTAGAAAACTTTGCCGCGTTTGGACTGTTTTTCCGTGATTTCCCCTGTGCAGCCGCTAACGGGGCAGGCGATGCCCAGGGACTCGCCCTTGCTGTCGGCGTGGGCGGACTGGGTGTTTTTGCAGTCGGGGTAACCGCTGCACGCCAGGAATTCGCCGAAACGCCCCTGTTTCACCAGCATGGGTTTGCCGCATTTGCTGCACACCTTGCCCTCGGCCAGTTCGAAGGAGGGTTCGACGGGGTGGATCAGGCCTTTGTCGTCCCGTTCGTAATTCCGGGAATACGTGCATTCGGGATAGGCGTTACAGGCAATGAAGGTTCCGTTTTTTCCGATCTTGATGTGAAGCTCGCCTTTCTGGCAGGCGGGGCAGGGAAGGCCGGTGGCGAGTCCGACACCCTTGACGCTCACCATGGTTTCCTTGGCTTTGTCCAGTTCCACTTCAAAGGGCTTGTAAAAATCGTCCAGAAGTTTTTTGTAATCGATTTCCGACGATTCCACACGGTCCAGGTTGTTTTCCATGCGGGCCGTGAACGCGATGTCGAACACATCGGAAAAATTGGCCACCAGCAGGTCGTTGACAATGAACCCCAGTTCGCTGGGGCGGAAGTACTTGTTTACCAGATCCACATACCCTTTGCTGCGGATGGTGGACAGGATGGTGGCATAGGTGGAGGGCCGGCCGATGCCGTTTTCCTCCAGTTCCTTGACCAGCGACGCTTCCGAGAACCGGGGCGGCGGCTGGGTGAAATGCTGTTTGGGGTCCAGTTTCAGGAGTTTGAGCACCATGCCGGTTTTGAGATCCGGGAGGGTCTGGCGGGATCCGTCCTCCTCCTTTTCCTTCTCCGCTTCCACGGAAAGGTAAAGGGTCATGAAACCGGGAAATTTCACCGAAGAGCCTGAAAGGGTGAAGGTGTAAGCACCGGCCTTGATGGACAGCGTGCTCTGGTCGATCAGGGCTTCCTGCATCTGGGACGCCACGAAACGTTTCCAGATCAGGGTGTAGAGTTCCATCTGGGACTTGTCCAGATAAGGGGCCATCTTTTCCGGAGTGTTGTACACCGAGGTGGGGCGGATGGCTTCATGGGCGTCCTGGACCTTGTTCTTGTTTTTAAAAGCCCTCGGCTTGTCGATGGCGTAATTGTTGCCGAAACTTTCCCGGATAAAGGCGATGGCTTCGTGGGCCGCGTCGTCGGCGATACGGGTGGAGTCGGTACGCATGTAGGTGATGAGTCCCACATGTTCGTCCGGTCCGAGTTCGATACCTTCATACAGCTGCTGGGCCACCAGCATGGTCTTGCTGGCGGAAAACTTCAGCCGGTTGATGGCTTCCTGCTGAAGCTTGCTGGTGGTGAACGGCGGAAGAGGGTTCCGTTTTACGGTTTTTTTGCTGATGTTATCCACCACGAACGTTTCTTTTTCAAGTTCGGTGCACATGGCGGTGGCTGTGTCGCTGTCCGGGATCTTGATTTTTTTTCCGTCTTTTTTCACCAGCTTGGCCTGAAAAGGAGGCGGTGTTTCCCCCAGGAGATCCGCTCCGATGGTCCAGTATTCCTCGGGGATGAAAGCCTGGATGGCCCGCTCCCGTTCGCAGATGATGCGGACGGCCACGCTCTGGACCCGGCCGGCGCTGAGTCCCCCTTGAATTTTCCGCCAGAGGATGGGGGAAACCTGATATCCCACCAGCCGATCCAGAATCCGCCGGGCCTGCTGGGCGTTGTACTTGTCCGTGTTCAGGGTAAGGGGCGAGTTCAGGGCGTCTTTGATGCCTTTTTCCGTCAGCTCGTGGAAGAGGACACGGTGAAACACCCGGTCCTTTTTTTTCAGGATGTCGGCGGTATGAAAGGCGATGGCTTCCCCTTCACGGTCGGGGTCGGGGGCCAGGTAGATGGCGTCTGCGTTGTCGGCGGCGGCTTTCAGGCTTTTGATGATGCTGGCTTTACCCGCGATGTTCTGGTAGTTGGCTTTGAATCCTTCCGCGATGTCTATGCCGATTTCTTTCGGCGGCAGATCCTTGATATGTCCGGAGGTGGCGGTGACGTTGAAACTGTCGCCAACATATTTTTTCAGGGTTTTCACCTTGGTGGGTGACTCGACGATAATTAACGGCTTACTCACGGTAAATCCTCATGAATTGAAAACAGTTTGCCCGGTGATTGATGGATCATTCCTTTCAGTTCAAGTCTGAGAAGAACAGCGGACAGCGCGCCCGGTTCCATGGAAACATTTTGCAGGATGTCATCAATATGGACAGGATACGAATCAAGCACCTTTAATACAGACAATTCATCAAAATCAAGATTAAATTTATTTTTTAATGTTTCGAGGTTTGCATCACGAGGGGTTTCCTTTTCCGGGCTGCACGCTGATCGGGCCATGGCGTAAGCGGGAAGTTCCTCAAGGATGTCGTTTGCCGACGCCACCAGCTTGGCTCCTTCACGGATCAGGCTGTGGGTGCCTGAGCTTTTGAAGGATTCGATGCTGCCGGGCACGGCGAAAACCTCCCGGTTCTGTTCAGCGGCTATGCGAGCGGTGATGAGTGAACCGCTTTTCGGGGCTGCTTCCACCACCACGGTGCCCAGGCTCATGCCGCTGATGATCCGGTTTCTCACAGGGAAATGATGGGCTTCCGGCTCCGAGCTGTAGGGAAATTCGGACACAAGTGCCCCGTTTTCACAGATTCTGGCCGCAAGGTCCCGGTTTTCCGGAGGGTAGATTTTCCCGATGCCGCATCCAAGGACGGCGACGGTGGTCCCGCGTTTGGCCAGCGCCCCTTGATGGGCCGCGGTGTCGATGCCCCGGGCCAGTCCGCTCACCACGCTGACACCGGCCGCTGCCAGATCACCTGATAGTTTTAAGGCGGCCGAAAGCCCGTACCGGCTGGCGTTTCGGGAGCCCACCATGGCCACAAACGGCTGCTCGGGAAGGTTTCCTTTGATGAACAGGTACGGCGGAGGATCGGGGATTTCCCGAAGCAGGGCCGGATACCCCTCATCAGCCAGGGTGAGAATACGGCAGCCCTGTGAACGGGCGGTTTCAAGATCCCTGATCACGGTGTCCGGGGTTTTATGGGTGACGATAAGACGGGCGAGCCGTGCTGATACACCGGAAACGGTCTGAAGTTCGGCTGGGTCGGCTTCAAAAACCCGCCGAGGGTGTCCGAACCGGTCGAGCAGCCTTTTAAACAGCAGGTTGCCGATTCCGGGGACGCTTTTCAGTGCAATCCATGGAAGATCATTCATAACGATAGGCGTGTCTTGTCATTGGGGCGTCGATGGAATAACCCGCCGGAATATGGGGGCGGTGAAGACGCGGGCCGATATATAAGGTCAATGGGCCTGTTCGATTTTGTTCAGCATGGCTTCAGCCTTGCTCCCCGGATCGGTGAACGGGTATTCCACCACCACTTTTTTCAGATACGTGACGGCGTTTTTCCTGTCTTTCATGGAGTGGTAGGAAAAGCCGATTTTAAGAAGGGCGTCGGGGACCTTCCCCCCACCGGGATAGGTTTCCACAAGGCGGTTGAATATCCGTATGGCTTCCTTGTAATCCTTCTGATCATAAAAAATTTCACCGGTCCAGTACACCGCGTTGTCCGCCAGGTCATGGGTGGGGTATGCGGTGACGAGAGCTCTGAAGTATGCGGCGGCGGACGGGTAATCTTTGGCTTTGAGGGCGGTGAAACCCAGGGCGTAGATGTCTTTGGGGGATTTGCCTTTCACCGTGACGGAAGGTGTGGGGATCTCGGTTTTTGCATGCGGTGCAGGAGCTTCGGCATGGCTCTCGGAGGCTGCCACGGCTTCATCTGCGGTGACAGGGACCTCAACCTCCACGGTGCTTGCTTCGTCTGAACCTTCATCAGCGCCAACGCTGACGGCTTCTTCAGGGGCCGCAGGCGGGGCTCCCTGGGGATCGGCAAGGAGGGTTTCTTCCTTGACCGAGGCTACCTTGGCCGTATCGATGACGGCTTCGCCGTCGTCGGAGGCTTTGGCGGCACCCTGTGTCTTAAGTGACGGGTCCTTGCCCGTCAGCATCCGTTCATGGGATTCCGCCATGAACTGGACCACGGAAAGCCGGTGATACATTTCCTCGACTTTCTGGTTGGTCTCTTCAAGTTCTGCGGTTAGCTGGGCGAGTCTCTGATTCGAATCAGGCTGGGTTGTCTTGCAGCCGCTGAAAGACAAGAGAACGAAGGGTAAAAGGACCAGAACGTGGGCTGTTTTTGAGGCCGGAGTCCGGGATGTCGATGATCTGTGAGCCATGATCCTCCTTAGTGCGGGGCCTGTTTCCGGAAACCGGAAACAGGCGGGAAAATCAATTGGTTTCGTCCTTCCATCCGATGAGGATCGGGCTTGCCACGTAGATGGACGAATAGGTTCCCACGATGATGCCGATCATCATGGCGAAGGCGAAGTCGTGAATGACGCTGCCGCCTAAAGCAAAAAGGGCAATAACCACCAGCAGGGTCAGAAGGGACGTGAGCGTGGTCCGGCTCAGGGTTTCGTTGATGCTCCGGTTGATGACCTTGGAAAGAGGCGCATTGACGTCTTTGGCGATGTTTTCACGAATCCGGTCGTAAACGATGATGGTGTCGTTCAGCGAGTAGCCGATGATGGTGAGAAGCGCCGCCACGATCTGGAGCGTGATTTCGATGTTGAGAATGGAAAAGATGCCCACAGTGATGGTGAGGTCGTGAATCAGGGCCACGATGGCACCCAGGGCGTATTTCAGTTTCAGGTACCAGCAGAACACCAAGCTGATCACAAGGGCCATGAGAATGATGAAGGTCAGGCCCGCACCCAGGTTGAACTGGAGCACGAAATACACGGGGATGCCGATGGCGGCGGCCATGAGGGCGGAAAGGGTCCATTTGAGCTCGAAACGCCCCGAGATGTAGATCTCAAGAAGCAGAAGCGAGAAGAAGATGGCGAGCAGCGCTTTTTCCCGCAAATCCTTGCTGGCCTGGGGGCCGACCATGTCCACACTCACATCCACCACGGGAACGCCGGTGGATTCGCCGAGGGTTGTCTTGAGAGACTCGGAGAAACCTTCGGCCATGACCGAGGCCGACGAACGGATCTGGAATTCGTTGTCCGTGGGAACGCCAAATCGCTGGACTGACGCTCCTTTGATGCCCAACAGGTTGATGCCTTTTTCAATATCGGCCAGTTTGACGCTGTTTTCGAATTTGACCTGAATGGATGCGCCGCCTTCAAAGTCGACCCCGTATCGGGGCCCTTTGTGGATGATCAGGGATACGGCGCTGACCAGTACCAGGGCCAGGGAAAGGATGAACGCTTTCTGTCGGATGCCTATGAAGTTGATGTTCACATCGGGTTTGATGAACTGCATATCTCATTCCTTTTTCGGTCTTAGATGCTGAGTGTTTTGTTGTCCGATCTCTTGATCAAGGCGTCCATGATCATCTCGCAGACGATCAGCGACGTGAAAAGACTTGCAATGATACCGATACTCAGGGTGACGGCGAAGCCTTTCACAGGGCCAGTCCCGTACTGGTACAGAACCACGGCGGCGATGAGCGTCGTCACGTTGGAGTCGATGATGGTCAGCGCGGCCCGCTCAAAACCTTTTTCAGAGGCTGCAATGGGACTTAATCCGTTCCTCAGTTCTTCCCGGATGCGTTCGAAGATCAGGACATGGGCGTCCACGGCCATACCGATGGTGAGAACGAAACCCGCGATGCCCGGAAGGGTCAGCGTGGCCTGAACCATGGCCAGGGCTGCGGCCATGATGATGATGTTCATGAACAAGGTGACGTTGGCGATGACCCCGGACATTTTGTAATAGACAGCCATGAACAGGAAGACCACGACGGTTCCGATGATCATGGAGATCACACCTTTTTTGATGGCGTCCATACCCAGGGCCGGACCCACGGTCCGTTCTTCAAGAGTGACAACCGGTGCGGGCAGAGCGCCAGCCCTGAGGGCGATGGCCAGGACCTTGCCTTCTTCCTGGGTGAAATTGCCGGTGATCTGGGCGTGGCCGCCCACGATCTTGCTCTGGATCACCGGGGCGGAGTACACCGCGTCGTCAAGGACGATGGCCAGGCGTTTCTGGAGGTACTGCCCGGTGATGTCCGCGAATTTCCTCGCACCCTCCCGGTTAAAGTCCAGGGACACGTAATACTCGTTGTCCATGCTGTTGAAGGACAGTCGGGCGTCGGTCAGGGCTTCACCGGTCAGGCTCACTTCTTTTTTGATCAGGTAGGGAGTTTTTTTGATCACCGCGCCGGTGACCGGATCTTTGGCGGTTTCGTAAAGGATTTCCGATTCGGGAGGCACGTTTCCGCCCAGGGCCTGCTGCACGTCATGTTGCTCGTCCACCAGTCTGAACTGGAGAACGGCGGTTTTTCCCAGAAGCTCTTTGGCCCCTTTCGGGTCCTTGATGCCGGGAAGCTGGATCTGGATGCGGTTTTCACCGAGTTTCCGGATTTCGGGTTCGGCCACGCCGAACTGGTCTATGCGGTTCCTGATGGTTTCAAGGGCCTGATCCACGGCGGATTTTTTGATTTGGTCCGCTTCTTCGGGAATCAGATTCACCTTGTAATCGGTCACGGCAGTGTCACCGGCCTTGTTGGCGATGCGGAGATCGGGGTACTCTTTTTTCAGAAGTTCCTCGAACTTGGCCGCCGGTTCGCCGGATTCGGTCTGAATGGCCAGCGTCGCCGTGTTTTCAAGCCGTTTGACCATTTTGGGAACGATCTGGCCCTGGAACATCTTTTTTCTCAGTTCATTGATTCTGGCGTCCAGATTGAGGTAGACGGCTTTCTCGCTCTGCACTTCGAGAAGGAGGTGCATGCCGCCCTGAAGATCAAGCCCCAGGTTGATTTTTTTGTTCGGCCAGAGTTCGGGCTGGCTTTGCCCCTTGCTGTACATGACCGCCGTAGGCATGATGTAGATGATCGAGACAGCCATGACCAGGATTAGACTCGCAATTTTCCAGGAAAACGCTTTCAATGCTTCGATCCTTTCTTAATGGAGGATAAACTCCCTCATCAACAAGACAATCCCGGACCGGGGAACGGTCCGGGACAGATGGGTTTACATTTTTCCGGCGATGTTGGAACGGATCATTTTGATCCGGACATTGTCCGCAATTTCCACCTGAAGATCGTTGTCTTCGACTTTGGTGATGGTGCCGTAGATTCCACCGGAGGTGATGATTTTATCGCCTTTTTTGAGGGCTTCGATCATGGCCTGGTGTTCTTTGGCTTTTTTCTGCTGGGGACGGATCAGGAGGAAATAAAAAATGACAAACATCAGAAGCAGGGGCACAAAGGCGAAAAATCCGCCGCCTTCTCCACCGCCCTGGGCCGGAGCCATAGCGTATGCGACATTCATGGGGGTTGAACTCCTTAATTCGGTTTTTTGTTATTTTCAATCGACTGACAGATACAGTAAAGCGAAACATGTGTCAACCGGCAAATCCCTAACATTTCACTCACAAATGACCCGGCTTTCACTGGGTAGCATGGCGCTGTGGGCTTCGATACTGATGGTGATGCCGCGCTTTTCCTCGATGGCCAGGATCTCCGCCCGTTTTTTGTTCAGAAGGTACGAGGCCACGTCCGGGGGCACGAAACCCTTGGCCTGGGTGATGCCTTCCTTGAGGATCTCCAGGTTGAGCTTGCGCAGGAAAGACAGGGCGAACGCCTCGGTTGAAAGAACCATGCCTTTGCCGTTGCAGTGTTTGCAGGTGACGAAATTGCCGAATTCAATGGGTGGACGGATGCGCTGCCGTGACATTTCCATGAGGCCGAACTGGGAAATCCGGCTGATTTTGCTGCGGGCCTTGTCTTCCTTGAGGAAATTCTTGAAGCTTCCTTCCACGGCGATTTTGTTTTTGGCGTCCTTCATGTCGATGAAGTCGATGACGATGAGGCCTCCAAGGTCCCTTAGCCGAAGCTGGCGCGCGATTTCCTCCGCCGCCTCCAGATTGGTCTGGCGGGCTGTTTCCTCGATGTTCCGGCTTTTGGTGGATTTTCCGGAGTTCACGTCGATGGCCACCAGGGCCTCGGTCTGGTCGATGACGATGGAGCCGCCGGAGGGCAGGGGCACCCGGCTTTCAAAGATTGACGCAATCTGGTTTTCCAGCTGGAACTTGGTGAAAATCGGTTTGTCGCCTTTGTGCTGCCGGACCAGGTTCACCTGCTTGGGAGAGATGAGCTTCAGAAACGCCTTCACCTCTTTCAGGATGTTGGGGTCGTCGATGAGGATTTCCGACACGTCCGGCGTGAGATAATCCCGGATGGCCCTGACGGAGAGCTCCATTTCCTTGAACAGAAGGCTGGGGGCCGGATCTTTTTCCGCATTTCTGTTGATGTCTTTCCAGAGTTTCATCAGATAGTTGAAATCTTTGACCATCATGGTTTTCGTGGCGTTTTCTCCCGCCGTGCGGATGATGAGCCCGTAGCCTTCGGGCAGTTTCAGATGGGTCATGATTTCTTTGAGTCGGGTCCGTTCGCTTTCATCGTCGATCTGGCGTGACACCCCTTTGTTGTCGCTGCCCGGCATCAGGACCACATGACGACCGGGAAGGGAGATGAAGGTGGTGAGCATGGCCCCTTTTTTGGCCGAAGGGTCCTTGGTGACCTGAACGATGAGTTCCTGGCCCCGTTTAATGATCTTTTTAAGGCTCCGGTCACCCGACGGGTTGTCCTGAAAGTAGTCGCTGTGGATTTCCTGCATCTGGAGAAAACCGTGACGGTCTGTTCCGAAATCCACGAAAACAGCCTGGAGACTGGGTTCAATCCGTGTGACGATGCCTTTATAAATATTGCCCTGGACGCTTTCTTTGGCTGTGGTTTCTGAATGGAACTCTTCAAGCTTGGATTCGTTGACCCTCGCAATCCGGCACTCTTCGGAATCAACGGCGTTGATGAGAATTTTTCTTGCCATAAGGTTATTGTCTGGTTACCTCCGATTGGGATAGTGAATGACGATGTGTCATGATTTGTGTGTAAAAAAAAGAATTTAAGCTTATATATGTCCAACGGGCCGATTTTGCAAGAAAAATGTCCGGTCACCGTGGATTAGGGGGTTCATCGTCTCCGTTCCATGGATACAGTTCAGCCGTGGTCGCTCCCCATCCTCCGGTTTCAAGCTGGCCGGAAGTGAAGGAACGGACATGGGGATGGTTTTCGAGAATCCCGCGCACCCGTTCTTTCTGAACGCCTTTGCCTTTGCCATGGATGATGCGGACAGACAGGATGCCCTGTTTGCGGCAGGCCCGTATGTATTCAAGGACGAGATCGGGAATGTCGGCGGGTTTGAACGCGTGAAGGTCGATGGAATCCGTGATGGGAACCACCACCGGCTCGTCCGGCCAGAAATTTTCGTCGTCAGTCATGGTCGAAAATGTAGCCCACGGATCTCCGGCTCTTGAAATATTCGGGATTCTTGGGATCTTTTTCAAAGTATTTTCTGAAGCGGACCAGGAAGTTGTCCACGGTCCGCGTGGTCATGTTCCGGGTGTAGCCCCAGCCGATTTCAAGGAGCTTCTGACGTGACAGGGCTTTTCCCCGGTTGGCCACAAAGAGTTTCAGCAGCTTGATTTCCTGTTCGGTGAGGAAGATTTTACCCGCCATGCACTGGGCCGTGGAATCCACGAAATCGATTTCATTGTCACCGAAACGGTAGAGACGGCCCTGTGCCCCGATTTTTTCAGCACCGGACAGGTCGTTGCTTTTGTACATGGTGACGCGGGTAAGCATGCGCTCCACCCGGAGCAGGAATTCTTCCAGGTCGAAGGGTTTGGCCAGGTAGTCGTCCACGCCGTGCTTGAGGCCTTCGATCTTGTCGGCCTGGGTGCTTCTGGCCGACAGGATGAGGATGGGGATTTTCTGGTCTTCCAGACGAATGTTCCGAAGAACCGAAATTCCGTCGATCCGGGGGAGCATGATGTCAAGGACGATGAGGTCCGGCCGCCAGGATTTCCAGAGGTCAAGGGCCGACACCCCGTCGGCGGCGATGACCGCTTCGTAACCCTGGAGGGTCAGGTTGAGTTTGAGGCCGTCGGCGATGTGCTCTTCGTCTTCAACGATCAGAATGCGTCTTTTATCGTTCATAGTGAGTTCTCACGTGCGTTTGAGTTTCTGGATCACCGAGAAAATCGGCAGGGTCACCACGAATTCGCTGCCTTTTCCGGGGCCGGGACTTTTTACAGTGATGTCCCCTCCGTGGATTTTCGTGATGATACTGACCAGGTAAAGTCCAAGCCCGCTTCCCTCTGCGTTGCTGGCTGAGGATGGACCGGCCTGGTAAAATTTCCGGAATATTTTGTTCATGTCTTTTTTTTCGATGCCGATGCCGTTGTCCTTGAAGCTGATGGAAAGGGTGTTCAGCCGGGCCGTGAACCGTATGTCCACGAAAGGCGTCTCGCAGTGATTGTACTTCATGGCGTTTTTGATGATGTTCATGAACAGCATTTCAAACAGAGCGATGTCCAGGGCAAGGACCACGGGTTTTTTCAGTTCGTTGTAGATGCGGAGGGTGCAGCCTGTGAAGAGGTGGTGGTTGTTTTTAAGAAAATCTTCGGTGAAGGCCACGATATCCGTGGAGATGGCTTTGCGTTCGTATTCATCGCTTTCCAGCCGCGCCAGGTGGAGGATGCTGCTGATGGTTCCCGAAAGCCGGCTCACGTCGGAAAGCATGTATTTCAGGTACTTTCTCTGGTCTTCTTTTGAAAGGTCGTGTTTTAAAAATGTTTCCAGATACAGCTTGAGGGAGGTTACAGGGGTTTTCAGTTCGTGGGTGAAGTTGTTGATGAAGTTCTGCTGGTAACTGTAGAGCTGGAGCACTTTCTGGTAATACACGAAGGTCATGAAAATGCCCGCCAGAATCACGCCGCCGATGAGGGTGAAAATCAGGGTGACGATCCAGGTCCGGCTCTGAAAGATGAGAAAGGGGTCGAAATTCAGGCGGCCGATGAACTCCTCAAGGCCGTTTTTCACTTCGATGTACCAGTAGATGCACAGAAAAAGGGTGATGCCCAGGGCCGCCATGGAGAACATGAAAAGGGCCGTGGGGTGGGGCAGCCACTTGTACCGGTTTACCATGATGTCGGTCAGCTTGAACGTGTCTTTCACATCATCAGCCTCAGGAGTCCATCCGGAATCCTCTGTCATTGTTTGGATAAAATTCGTTTGTCGACGAACAGTTATAATATTCAAGGGATTTGTTGAAGAACACTATAGGGTATTCTGCGGGAATAGACAACAGCATTGATCGGGTGCCGTTCAAGGTTTCCTGTAGATGCTGGGGGAAATCGTCATAAGCGGGGTTTTGATCCCCACCATGCTTTCGCTCTGCCCGAAGATGAACAGTCCGCCGGGTTTGAGGGCTTTGACCATGTCATCCATCACTTTCTGCTTGGTGGGCAGATCGAAGTAGATCATCACGTTCCGGCAGAAAATGATGTTGTATTCCGACTGAGGGGGCGTTCCGGTGACCAGGTTGTATTTTCCGAAGGTGATGTGCTCTTTCACGCAATCCTTGATTCGAATTTTGTTGATGCTGTGGTTGACACCTTTCTGGAAATATTTTCTCAACAGATCCGGCGGAACGGCCCGTGCCCGGTCCATGGGGTAGACTCCCCGGTTAGCTGTTTCAAGGATGGTGTCTGAAATATCCGAGGCGTAAATCCTGAAACTGAAACCGTTTTCTATAAGCTGGATGGCGATGGTGTAGGCTTCTTCGCCGCTGGATGAGGCAGCGCTCCAGATTTTGAGACTTCTGGACCGGTCCATGGTCTTGATGATAAACTCGCAATGCTTGTTTTCCCGGAAGAAATACGTGTGATTGGTGGTGATTCCATCGATAAAACGCTTGAATTCCTCGCTGTCCTGATCGATGCGGTGGATGTAGTCTGTGACGGATGTGATTTTGGTGGCCCTCAGACGTTTGGCGATCCGGGCTTTCAGAAGGTCTTTCTTGTTGTCGGTGAGATGGATTCCCGAGACTCTGTACACGGTGTCGGAGAGGCTTCGAAATTGTTTTTCTGTGATGTGTGTATCGTACACGTTGGTATCCCCCGATTCGGAAAAATGATTGTACTGATAAATAACACGGTTATCATGGGTTTATCAATATCCGGCCGAATACATTTTCTCCACTTCGTCACTGTATATTCCGTGACTTTTAAAAATGATCAGCGGTTTTTCAACGTTCGGGCAGGAAATCCGGCCTTTGATGGACTCCACAAGGATACGGGTGGGTGGCCCGGCCTTTATAGGGTGGACCATGCGAATCCGTTCCGGACCGAATCCATGATCGGCAAGTTCTGTCAGCAGTTCATCCAGTCTGTTGAAAGGATAGATCACGGAAAACCGGCCGTCAGGCGTGAGGAGTTCCGAGGCCTTGGACACGAGCCTTGAAAGATCCACGGTGATTTCATGTCTGGCCAAAGCTTTTTCACGCATCGGATTGAGGCGGCCGTTTTTTTGGGGGATATACGGAGGATTGGACATCACGCATCCTGGCTGTACTTTGAAATCATCGGTGGTGAGCCTGTTCAAATCGTCATGGATGATATGTATCCGCATGTCCAGTCCGTTGATTGTCGCGTTTTTCTTGGCAAGTGCCGCCAGGCCGGGCTGAATTTCCACGCCGGTCACGGTGAGGTCGGGGAAGCGGTAGGCGAGAATGAGGGGAATGATTCCCGAGCCTGTGCCGAGATCCACGACGGTTTCTCCCGTGGGGTGAGAGCTGAAATGGGCGAGAAGAACGGAATCGACGGTAAACCGGTAGCCGTTTCTGGGCTGTCTGAGGGTCAGTGCACCGTCAAACAGGCTGTCGCTGGTATAATCGTCCATGAACTGATTCAAAGGGTGCCGATTTTGAACGTCAGATCTCTCACCATCTCCGAGCCGAGAGCCAGATTCAGTTTTGCCATCAGGTCTTTTTTATGAAAATTCAAGTGGTAAAGCCAGGATGAACTTGAAACGTGAACGAGAAGAAGGTGGCCCTTGAACGAAAAAGGTCGGCTGTTTTTAGCCACAGCGTCTCCCACGGCGTTGTCCCAGATGTCCCAGATGCGCATCATCTCACCGTCTCCGCCGCTTCGGCAGGCCTTGAGAGATGAATTAAGGATCGAGCCGATGTGCATCATGGTTTTGTCATGGTTTTTTTTCATGGCCAGAAGATTACTGAACAAGTGAAAGGTCTGTCAAGGAAAACAAGGGGCTTGTTTGCGTGTCGTGAATACCGGAGACGGGGGAGCCCAAAGGCTTTTTATCTTGAAATGTCCGGGAAATCATGTAAAAACATAACTCTTTAAATTCACAGGACGAAGGGTCCGGATCTGTCTGGATGCTTTTACTGATCAATGATCGGGTTATCCGATGAAACAGGCTGAGGTTTATGAACTGGGACTGGGAAAAACTGCGGGAACAGCAGCAGCGCTATAAAAAAAGCCAGGGAGGAAGCGGAGGGGGAGGCAGTGAAGTGCCGCCGCCTATTGACGATCTCGTCGGCAATTTCAAGAAATTCAAAATGCCCGGCGGTTTTCTGGCCGGGCTGCTTATCGCCCTGTTTCTGGGTACGTCCATGATTTACACCATCAAGTCCAATGAGGTGGGGGTCATCCAGCGTTTCGGGCGTTTTGTACGGAAAACCCAGCCGGGTCTCCATTTTAAGCTGCCTGTGGGCATAGAAAAACTGACCAAAATCAAAACCGATCTTATTTATAAGGAAGAGTTCGGCTATTCCGGCGGCGATGTGAACGAGATGACCCTGATGCTGACCGGAGACCTCAATGTGGCTCTTGTTCCCTGGCTCGTTCAGTATCAGATTTACAAACCGGAAAAATATCTGTTCAAGGTCCATGCGCCCGAGAACCTCCTGAGGGATCTGGCCCAGGCATCCATGCGTCTTGTGGTTGGAGACCGGAGCGTTGACGAAGTGATCATCAAACGCGACGAAATCGCCAATGCCTGCAAGGAGATCCTCCAGAAAGAGCTGGATCTTGCCGAAACGGGTTTGAAGGTCGTGACCATCGAAATGAAGAAGACCAATGTGCCCGAACCCGTTCAGCCCTCCTTCAACGAGGTGAACAAGGCCCAGCAGGAAAAGGAGACCATGATCTACAAGGCCAACGAGGAGTACAACAAGGCCATTCCTGCGGCTTTGGGCGAGGCTCAGAGAACGGTCCTTGAAGCCGAGGGATACGCTCTGGACATCGTGAACCGGGCCGAAGGCGATGCGGCACGTTTCATGGCCATGTACAAAGAATACGCACGAGCCAAGGATGTGACCACACGGCGGATTTACCTTGAAAAACTCGGAGAGCTTCTCCCGAAAATCGGGAAAAAGTACATCGTGGATTCAAAGCAGAAAAACATTCTGCCTTTGCTTAACATGGGTCTGCCGGTCAAACCCGAGGGGGAAACGACGAAATGAAATATAACGGATGGGTTCTGACACCCCTTGTCATCCTGGTTTTTATCCTGCTTTTTTCCCTGTACACCGTGGATGAAACCCAGCAGGCTGTGATCACCCGGTTTGGAAAAGTTCAGGGTGAACCGGTGGAGGATGCCGGGATTCATATGAAGATGCCTTTTGTGGACATGGTGAATTACTACCCCAAAACCCTTCTGGAATGGGACGGTGAACGGGGAGAAATCCCGACGAAAAATAAAACATACATATGGGTCGACGCCTTTGCACGGTGGAGAATTTCAGACCCTGTCAAGTTCCTGAAAAACTGTGAGAGCGTCAAGAATGCCATCGGCATAATCGGTGACATCATCGACCCCTCGGTGAAAAACGCCATTGCGGGTTACGACCTGATCGAAGCCGTGAGAAACACCAACCGTGAATTTGATTACAAAGTGGCCGATGTGGAACTTGTTTCAGGCAAGATGAACACCGAACGGGTGAATTACACCATCGCCGTGGGCCGGGAAAAGATCACTGTGCAGATTCTCGCCCAGGCCAAGGCGAAACTGGTGGGGTACGGCATCGATCTGGTGGATGTGAAAATCAAGAGGATCAATTACCGGGATGACGTTCAGCGGTCGGTTTACGACCGAATGATCGCCGAGCGGGCGCAGATCGTGGAGAAGTTCAGGTCCGAGGGGCGAGGAGAGGCCCAGAAGATCAAGGGTGACAAGGAAAAAGAGCTGAAGAGGATCACATCGGAAGCGTATAAGAAAGCCGAGATGATCAAAGGCAAGGCGGATGCAACGGTCACAAGGATCTACGCCAATGCTTTCGGATCGGATCCGGAATTCTACTCGTTCGTCAAGTCTCTTGAGATTTACAACAAGAGCCTGGACAAGGACAGCACGCTGATCCTGTCCACGGATTCCGAATTGCTGAAATACCTGAATAAAAGACGGTAGGTGACGGCCCCGAAGAAGAACGGTTTCCGCGTCTTCGGGGCGGGCAAACAAAAAAAGCACCTTCAAGGCAGGTGCTTTTTTCAGGCAACATATACAAAAGCAAAGAAAACGGCGAAGAATTATTTGCCTTTTCTTCTCTGATGTCTTGTACGGGCTAACAGCTTTTTGTGTTTATGTTTGCGCATCTTTTTTCTTCTTTTTTTGATGACACTGCCCAAAAGACCACCTCCATTCGTGTGTAGTATGTTTTAAACAATTCGAAACAGTAGCACCCTTTTCATTGATTTGTCCACAATTTTTTTAATTCAAGGGTGAGCGTGAAAACGGCATGGGAAACGGACCGGCTGGCGTGATGAACGGACTTGAAACATTCAGTGAGCGCCAGATCGCAACGGTAAACCAGGCGGTCTGTCTTGCGGAGGATATCGTCAGTGAACATTACAAAATGTCCCAGGCCCAGTGGCTTCGAAATCGTTACGATGTGAAAACCCTTGTTCAGCTCGATGAATCGGAGATCGTTTTCGGTCCATATGCCCAGATTGTCAGGTATGCCGGCCGGAAAAGCGATTCCCAGCTGGGGTCAGGCATGTTTGACTTTTACAAGATCTGTCTGCAGGACCATGCGATTCTCAAGGCGTTGAAAGAGAATAAAAGGCTGAAAATAGAACCATTTCTTCTGTATATCATTGCCCATGAACTGATCCATGTGATTCGTTTCGGCCAGTTTATACAGTTTTTTGATGCGAATGACGAACAGAGGGGGGTCGAAGAGGAGTATGTCCATCAAAGGACAGAGGAAATTTTACGAAAAATCCACATGATCGGCATGGAGTATGTTTTTGGATTCTATAAAACCTTTTGATTTCGTTCATGAAATATTCGCTGATATTTTTTTGGGGCTCTGGTTGACAATGGGTGTTGACTGATTATATTTTCACCGTTCAAGCTGGTTTGAACGGTTTGACGAAGTAAAGTAACAAAGGTTATTGTTCAATGATTTGACCGGGAGGTTTTTTTTAACATGCCAATTTACGAATACGAATGCACTGAGTGTGGACGGATTGAGGAGATTGTTCAGAAAATATCCGACAAACCGCTGACCCAATGCAGGCACTGTTCCGGTGGGCTCAGGAAACTGATTTCACACAGCGCTTTCCATTTGAAAGGCGGTGGATGGTATGCTGACAATTACGGTAACAAACCAGGGACGGGTTCAAAAGTCACCAAACCAGCAGCAAGTGCTCCGGAAACCAGCAGCGAAAAGAAATCCGACAGTTAATCCATTCCGGCCCATGCTGTTGGGCAGGAAACGGTTGGAATGAATTGAGACGTTATTCTTAATAAAAAAGGAACGGCTGTATTCCCGTATGATTTTCGGGTTATGGGCTGTTTATTGAGTAAGTTTCGGTTTTCTTTGGCCATTATCTGATAATTAACAAAGTTGAACTAAAAAAGGAGTTTAGGAGAAATGAAAATCAGACCATTACAGGATCGAATTCTGGTGGAACGTCTTGCAGAAGAAACCAAAACAAAAGGTGGGATCATCATTCCCGACACGGCGAAAGAAAAACCCGCTGAAGGCACTGTTGTGGCTGTTGGCAAGGGCAGACTCGACAAGGAAGGAAAAGCCATTCCCATGGAACTGAAAGTCGGTGACCGCGTTCTTTTCAGTAAATACGGCGGAACGGAAGTGAAGCTTGACGGCAAAGAATACCTCATCATGGGACAGGACGACGTCCTTTGCGTGGTTGACGCCTGATTTCCCGCCTGAATCGGAAATGATTTTTTATAGTAAGTGATACAATACGTTTTATACAGAAAACTCATCTAACGAATACGAACATACGGAGGTTCTGATACCATGGCTAAACAGATTATTTATGATGCCAAAGCCCGTGCAGCGATGCTTCAGGGTGTTAAAACTCTTGCCAACGCTGTAGCCGTCACTCTTGGTCCCAAAGGCCGTAACGTTGTCATCGACAAATCATGGGGTTCTCCCACCGTGACCAAAGACGGTGTGACCGTGGCCAAGGAAATCGAACTGGAAGACAAGTTCGAAAACATGGGTGCCCAGATGGTCAAGGAAGTGGCCAGCAAAACAAGCGATACCGCCGGTGACGGAACCACCACCGCCACGGTTCTTGCAAGAGCTATTTATGATGAAGGTCAGAAACTCGTGGTGGCCGGTAACAATCCCATGGCCATCAAACGCGGGATCGACAAAGCCATCGAAGCGGCCGTGAAAGAGCTGGCCAAAATGAGCAAGCCCACCAAAGATCAGAGTGAAATCGCACAGGTCGGCACCATCTCCGCCAACAGCGACACCACCATCGGCAACATCATCGCAGAAGCCATGAGCAAAGTGGGCAAAGAAGGCGTCATCACCGTTGAAGAAGCCAAATCCATGGACACCACCCTCGATGTTGTTGAAGGTATGCAGTTCGACCGCGGTTACCTTTCTCCCTATTTCGTCACCGATACCGAAAAAATGACCGCCTCTCTGGACGGCCCGTTCATTCTTCTGTGTGAAAAGAAAGTCAGCAACATGAAAGACCTTCTGCCCATTCTGGAGCAAGTGGCCAAAACCGGCAAACCGTTGGTGATCATCGCAGAAGACGTGGACGGCGAAGCTCTCGCCACTCTCGTTGTCAACAAACTCCGCGGCACCATCAGTGTTGCGGCTGTGAAAGCTCCCGGTTTCGGTGACAGACGCAAGGCCATGCTTGAAGACATCGCCATCCTCACCGGTGGTCAGGTGATTTCCGAAGATCTGGGCGTGAAACTTGAAAGCATCACCCTGGACGGATTGGGAAGAGCCAAGAGCGTCATCATCGATAAAGACAACACCACCATCATCGACGGTGCCGGTTCCCGTGAAGCTTTGGAAGGCCGCGTAAAAATGATCCGCGCCCAGGCCGAAGAAACCACCTCTGACTATGACCGTGAAAAACTTCAGGAACGTCTTGCCAAACTTATCGGCGGCGTGGCCGTGATCAGCGTTGGCGCAGCCACCGAAGTTGAAATGAAAGAAAAGAAAGCCAGAGTGGAAGACGCATTGAACGCCACTCGCGCTGCGGTTGAAGAAGGCATCGTTCCCGGCGGCGGCGTGGCCCTGGTCCGCTGCATCGACACCCTTTCCAAACTTAAGGTGAAAGCCGAAGAAAAACTGGGTGTGAGAGTGGTGATGAAAGCCATTGAAGAACCCCTGAGAATGATCGCCAACAACGCCGGTGTTGAAGGCTCCGTGGTTCTCAACAAAGTGATCGAAGGCAAGGAAGGCTTTGGTTACAACGCAGCCACCGACACCTATGAAGATCTTATCGCCGCTGGCGTCATCGATCCCACCAAAGTGGTCCGCTTCGCCCTTCAGAATGCGGGCAGCGTGGCTTCCGTCATGATTACCACCGAAGCGATGATCTCTGATCTTCCTGACAAGAAAGAACCCCCGATGCCTGGTGGAGCACCCGGCATGGGCGGAATGGGCGGCATGGGCGGCATGATGTAACAACGCCGTGATCAACCGGCCTGCATGATACAGTTAAAGCCCCCGCTGGCCGGGGGCTTTTTCTTTTGTTTCTCTTGACAGGCACCCTCAGCTTGTATAGATTTCATCACCCTTGCTACAATGGGCTGTCCAACCAAAGACGTCAACGCAGTCGGAGAGCGTTAAAACATGGCTCATGAATCCATAGGTATCCTTCACACCATCCTGAGCGCCAGTCTGGTGGTCAAGCTGGTTCTACTTGTTCTTCTGGGTTTTTCCGCCACATCCTGGACCATCATCATCATCAAATTCAGGCTGATCGGCAGGGCTCAGAAAGAAACTCTGTATTTCATCGACACGTTCTGGAAAAGCAAGAACCTTTCCGACGCTTATTCCAAAGCCCGCCAGTTGCAGGAAAGCTATGTGGCGCGGGTGTTCAGGAACGTCTATATGGAGTTGAAGCGGATCACCGGAACGGCTGTGGGCCAGGACACCCTGGGCAGCCAGAACGGCGGACCGTCACTTGACTACCGATCCGGCGTGGAGCACATGAGACGGGCGTTGAGGAAAGCCACCAGCGAGGAAGTGACCCGGATGGCGCAGCTCATTCCCTTTCTTGCCACAGCCGGAAGCACGGCCCCGTTCATCGGCCTTTTCGGAACGGTATGGGGCATTATGACGTCGTTTCAGGGTATCGCCAACAAGGGTTCGGCCAATCTGGCGGTGGTGGCCCCCGGTATCGCCGAGGCGCTTATCGCGACGGCCATCGGTCTTGCCGTGGCCATTCCGTCGGTCATCGCCTTCAATTATTTTTCCCAGAAAATCAGGATCATCGATTCGGATCTTCAGAATTTTTCATCGGATATTCTGAACATCGTGGAACGTGACATCTTCAGACCCAAGGGAGACGGCCGATGATCGTTGGCGGCGGCGACAATCAGCTGATGTCCGAAATCAACGTGACACCTTTTGTGGACGTCATGCTTGTTCTTCTGATCATTTTCATGGTGGCGGCCCCCATGATGACCCAGGGTGTGGACGTGGCTCTGCCCGAAGTGAAGGCCGAATCCCTGCCCCAGGACGACGAGGTTCCCTTTGTCGTCAGTGTGGACAAGGACGGCAAGGTTTTTATCAACGAGTTCGAGGTGAACCGTGGGGGGCTCAACAAAAAACTCGTGGCGATTTTCCGGGAAAAACCCACTGAAAAAGTGTTTCTCCGGGCTGACAAGCGTGTTCCTTACGGAACGGTGATGGACGTGATGGCCCAGATCCGGGGAGCGGGAATCGAGAAATTAGGAATGATCACGGATCCCGCTTCTGAAAAACAGCAGTAACGCGGGGATTGACAGTCGAGTCATGAACAGAACCACGGCCTTCGACAACAGGGACCCCCTTGACTCCAGCGACTGGATGATCGGAATCGGCGTGTCCGTTCTGATCCATCTTCTGGTGGGCGCCTCATTTTTCATTTTTCCTCATTTTGGAGCTGACCCAAAATCCATTACCCCTTTGAATGCCATTGACGTTGATCTGGCCTATCTTCCCGCATCCATGGGTAAACCCGATGCCACAGGCGGTGAAAAAGGGTTTGATGATCCGGCTCCGCCCCCACCCGCAGAAAAGGTCGTTGAGACACCGCCGGCGGAACCTGAAAAAATCACTCCGCCCCCCAAAGCCGAGCCTGCTGAAAAACCCGTGATCAAGGATGATTCGGCCATTTCACTTAAAAAAGACAAGGTTCCTCCCAGAAAAAAAGATGACACGAAGAAAAACCCCAGCGAGGAAGAGCTGATCAGCAAGGCCATCCGTAAGGTTGAAAAGAACATCGGTGCACCGGCTGAAGAAGCGAATCCTCTGGCAGACCGGTTAAAACGCATGGCCAGGGAAGCGGATGAAGGGCAGGGCGGACCTAAGGGGAACGGCGGTACAGCGGACGGTGAGCAGGCCGAGTCGGGTCTGAACGCCACCCTTATTGACCGGTACAAAATTTTCGTAAAAACCCAGGTCAGTGAGAACTGGGCCTTTTCACAGCATCTTACCGGTGGGAAAAAGAGTCTGGAAACCTGGGTGAGCTTCGAAGTTCTGCCCAACGGCGATATCAAGGACGTTACCGTCACCAAGCGTTCCGGCAACGATTACATGGACAGCGCCGCCACCATGGCGATTCTGAAATCGAGTCCTGTGCGGCCACACCCGCCCGGACTTAACAGAACATCCATCAAGATGGGTTTCAAATTCAAACCCAATGAACTGAACTGATGAAGGATACGATTATGGAATACAGCAAGGTCCGGTGGGTAGGATTGGTACTGATCCTTATGGCCGCATGGATAATTCCGGGAACGGGTCTGACCCAGGAAGATGACGAATACATCACCATCACGGACCCGTCCATGAAAAAGGCCCCCATCGCCATCCCCAGGCTGAAGGTCCTCTCCGGCTCAAAAACCGAGACGGATCTTTCCGCCGACGCGTCGAAAACCCTGTCCGACATGCTGGATTACACGGGGTATTTCAAGATCATCGACCATGCGGCTTTTCTCGAAGAGCCTTCGGCCAAGGGTGTGGATCTTCCCAGCATCAATTTCAGGAGCTGGACCACCATCGGCTCGGAACTTCTGGTCACCGGCAGCGTTCTGGAGAACAAGGGCGACATCACCGTTGATTTTTACCTGTACGATGTGGCCAGAACCAACCTGCTTGCGTCCAAACGTTACCGCGGGAAAACCGCCAATTTAAGGGAAATCGCCCGACGCTTCGGCATGGAAATCTTGAGGAAATTCACCGGCGGCGATGGGATTTTTTTCAGCCGTCTCGCTTTTGCGTCGACGGGAACGGGGAACAAGGAGATCTATGTGTGCGAATTCGACGGAGCCATCCCCAAGCAGGCCACCCGCACCCGGAGCATCACCCTGTCACCGGCCTGGTCATCCGACGGGACGATGATCGCCTACACGTCGTATCAGAAAGGCAAGCCGGATATTTATGTGAAAAACCTGGTGACGGGTGCCGTCTCCCTGGTGACTTCCATGAAAGGGACGAACATCACTCCGGCATGGGTTCCGGGCACAGGCGATATTGCGGCATCTCTTTCCTACAAAGGTGGACAGGGAATTTATCTGTTGACCCCGGAAGGTAAAATTCGTAAAAGAATAACGAATAAATGGAGTGAATGGGGTATCGATGTGTCACCTTCTTTTTCTCCGGACGGGAAGAACATGGCTTTTGTGTCGAACCGTTCGGGCACTCCCCAGATCTTTGTCCAGAACATGGATTCAGGCAGCGTCAAGCGATTGACGTACCAGGGAAAATACAACACTTCCCCGGCCTGGTCTCCCACAGGAAAGAAAATCGCCTATGCCGGTCTTTCCGGCAGCCGTTATCAGATTTTCGTTATAGACGCCGGGGGCGGTGAGGCGGACCAGCTTACGAACAGCGCCGGCGACAATGAGTCGCCTGCCTGGGCTCCGGACGGAAGCATGATCGCATTTTCATCCACTCGGGAGGGGGCGTCAAAGATCTATGTGATGACGGCATTTGGTACGGAACAGCGGAAACTCCTGGATTTGCCGGGGGAACAGTCAAATCCGAGATGGTCAGCGAATACTATTAATAAATAATCATCAAGAAACTGGAGGTACGACATGAACAAAAAACGGTCCATCACATTCTGCCTGGTCTGCATGATTCTGTCGATCATGCTTGTTGCATCCTGCGGAAAGAAAAAAGTGGAAACAGATCCGGCTGCGGCAACGACGACAGACACGGCGGCTGACACCAAAACGACAGACGATGCGGCGGCCGCTTCGGCTGATGCAGCCACAGATGAAGGAACGGCTGCGGTGGCTGGGGATGATACGGCCACCACCAAAGAAACGGCCCATGTTGCCCATATGGGAGATAAAACGAATGTTTCCGATATTTTCTTCGATTATGACAGCTCGGAAATCCTCAGCGGTGAAACAGCAGCCCTTGAAGCCAAGGCTGCCTGGCTGAAATCCAACCCCAAAGCGAAAACCACCATCGAGGGGCACTGCGACGAACGCGGAACCAGCGAATACAACCTGGCCTTAGGTGACAGACGTGCGGCCCGTGCGAAAAGCTTCCTCGAAAAACTGGGAATTTCAGCTGATCGGATGGAAACGGTGAGTTACGGTGAAGAAAAACCCGCTGTGGTCGGTCATACCGAAGAAGCCTGGTCAAAAAACAGAAGGGCTCATTTCTCGGACAAGTAGTCTGTGAGGCCTGAAGATTTAGACATATTGGGCGGGCGGTGGAATTCCACCGCTCGTCACGTGTTTTAGCGACGGTTTTTTTATGTGGCCGGGCCTTTCCCTGTGAAAGGCCTGATGTACTTTTGTTTTGATGGAACAGGGGATGTTATGATTGGACGTGTGACACTTGTGTTTTTATGTTTAGCCCTGGCACAGGGGTGCGCCATGCGCCGTGACGTCGTGTTTCTCGATGAACGCATCGACGGTGTGGAAACGCTGATTTCAAAACAAAAGACCCAGACGGACGAAGCGGATACGGCCATAAGGAAAGAGTACGCAAAGCTCAGCAACGATATGGAAAATCTTGCCGAGCAGGTCCGCAAGGTCGATGGGAAAGCTGATGAGAAACTCTACGCCATTGAAAAGAAAAGTGTAACTCCCGCCAAACTTAAAACAGAGCTTGATCGCATCGAGGCATTGATCACGGACATTTCCCTTAGGCTCACGAACCTCGAAAAAACCATTGCCTATGACAAAGCCGAGGCGAAAAAAAATGCCGCTGCAGCCGACGTTCCAGCTGACGGGAATGGGGCGTCAGCCGAGGCGGCCTCGGACATACGGCTTTATGATGAGGCTCTGAAAGCCCTTGAAAAAAATGACACCAAAGGCGCACGGGAGAAGCTGACGGTTCTGATGAAGGATTTTCCTCAGTCCAAACACGCGGATAACGCACAGTTCTGGATCGGCGAGACCTACTACAGGGAAAAATGGTATCAGAAAGCCATCCTCGAATACCAGAAGGTCATCGAAAATTATCCCCGAGGTGTCAAAGTCCCGGCCGCCTACCTGAAGCAGGGACTGGCGTTTTTTGAACTCAAGGAAGCCGATAACGCCAAACTGATTCTCAATCAGCTGGTCAAGAAATTCCCCGATTCTTCGGAAGCCGCCGTGGCCAGGAAGAAGCTCGGCCGATGAATGGGGAAGGCAAGCTGAAAGGCACGACAACGGTTATCGGTATCGATCCGGGTCTGGCCGATACGGGGGTGGGGATCGTTTGTGGAACCGCTCTCAATGTCCGATCGTATTCCTTCGGAAGTATCGTGACCCGGAAAGAGGATTCAACCGCTGTCAGGCTTGACAGAATTTATTCTAAAATCAAGGGGCTTATCGATACCCACCGCCCCGACCTGATGGTTGTGGAGGATGTGTTCTCCCTTGAACGTTATCCGAAATCGGGCATTCTTCTGGGAAAAGTCATCGGGGTCATTCTCCTTTCAGCGGCCCATGCGGGTCTTGCAACCGTCGAGATTCCCGTACGAGAATCGAAAAAAATCCTTTCAGGCAACGGCAATGCCGGGAAAGACCAGCTTGAGCAAGCCGTCCGCCGTTATTTGAACCATGGTGGGCCCATCAGGCCTTATCACGCCTCGGATGCCCTGGCCCTGGCGCTGATCGGGCTTTTCAGGTACGAACGACGTGAATCCGGGGAAAACGAAAGACATCGAAGCCCATGATCGCTTACCTTGAAGGAACCATCATCAGCCGTGACGAAGACCGGATCGTACTCCTTGTGAACCATGTGGGCTACGAGATCCTGTTGCCGGCCCACATCATGGAAGGGTTGAAGGACAGTCCCCTCGATGGGATACACGCCTTTCACATTTATTACCACCAGACCGAACGTCAGCCCAAACCCGTGCTCATCGGATTCAATCTTGAGGCTGAAAAGGAATTTTTTCAGTCGTTTATCACCGTCGAAGCCATCGGTCCCCTGAAAGCCGTGAAAGCCATGACCCTGCCGGTCAGAGACATTGCAAGAGCCATTGAAAACAAGGATGTGGGGGTCCTCCAGAAGCTGAGCGGTATCGGTAACCGGACAGCCCAGAAAATCATCGCGACCCTTGAAGGAAAAATGGGCAAGTTCGCTCTGATTCATCCTGGTGAGCGTCAGAAGGAACAAGGCCCTGTTCCGGATTTCACCGAGATGGTTCTCACGGTATTGACGAACCAGCTGGGTTACAAACCCGCCGACGCCCGGCGGATGGTCACCGAGGCCATGGAGCGGAATCCGGATATCGCAACGCCCGAAGAACTGTTCGATGAAGTGTACCGGGGGGAGAAGAATCCATGATGGCCATGGGACATCTTTTTGGCGAGGAACCCGCAACGAATGATGAAGGATGACGTTTGTCTCTCCATGTCGATTTTACATAAACTCAACAGGATACCGAAACGGATATGACCCATGGGTGAAGATGTTTTAACGTTTTCCTCTGAAAAAAAGGGGATTCTCACGGAAAAGAAGGTGCTCCAGGATGAAAGCCAGGACATCCTTTCCCTTCGCCCTTCGTCGTTCGATGATTACGTGGGCCAGAAAGAAACGGTGGAGACCCTGAAAATAGCCATCCAGGCGGCCAAGATGAGGGGTGAGCCCATCGAGCATGTATTGTTTCACGGCCCACCCGGTCTTGGCAAAACAACTCTGGCCCACATTATCGCCAACGAAATGGGCGGGGAACTGACCATCACGTCCGGACCGGCTCTTGAAAAAGGGGGCGACCTTATCGGAGTCCTCACCCGCCTTGAACAGGGCGACATTCTTTTTATCGATGAAATCCACAGGCTTCCCAAGACGGTTGAAGAATTCCTCTACCCGGCCATGGAGGATTTTTCCATCGATTTCGTGTTCGACAAAGGGGTTCATGCCAGAAGCCACCGTTTCAGGCTCAAGCAGTTCATTCTCGTCGGCGCCACTACCCGTGTGGGGCTTTTGTCTTCGCCATTGAGGGACAGGTTCGGGATTTTCAGAAGCCTTGATTTTTATACCGATGAAGATCTGATCAAAATCACCCGGCGTTCGGCGTTTCTGTTGGGGGCCAGGATCGACGACGACGGAGCTTTTGAGCTGGCCCGGCGATCCAGGGGAACCCCCAGGATTCTCAACCGGTTGCTCAAGCGGGTTCGAGATTACGCCCAGGTAAGGTCAGACGGCTCACTGACCCGGAAAACCGTCGAGGACGCTCTGGCCCTTGAAGGGGTGGACGACATGGGGCTGACCAATCTGGACCGGAGTTTTTTGAGAACGATCATCGAATACTACCGTGGCGGCCCCGTAGGCATTGAAGCCATCGCCGCCACGCTTCAGGAGGAGACGGACACCCTGGTGGACGTGGTGGAACCCTATCTTCTCAAAATCGGAATGCTTACCCGGACATCTTCCGGCCGCAAGGCCTCGGAGTCGGCCTACAGGCATCTGAAGTTCCCATACCAGCGGACATTGTTTTAACAGTAACCAGCCCATGTCAGGATTATGGGGCATCAAGGAAAGGAGAAACATTGAAGACGTTCGGATACAAAATCGGATTCAGAAAACGGGTTTCGATCTGTTTTGTGTGGGCAGGCGTTATTTCGTTTATTGTTATTTCAAAGATCCATGCCAGTGCGGACGAAGGCCTGCCCTGGGCTGTACTTTCCATGGGTGGCCAATCGAAATCCGCCATGGTTGTGGAAAAGAAAACCCAGACTTTATATCTCTACACCCTGGAAGGAGAACAGGTGCAGGTGAAAAAAAAGGCCTGTTCCACCGGCAAGTCCCTGGGTGACAAAAAAACAGGTTACGATAATCGGACACCCGAAGGCGTCTATTTTTTCGAGGGGAAAGTCAAGGAGAAAAAAAGGAAAAAAACCCGGGGGACCACGGCTTACAAACTGGATTATCCCAACATCCTGGACGAGTCCAGCGCCGGTCCAGGGAAACCCGTGCTGCTCACCGTTTCCCAAAAGGAACTGAAACCCATGGACACCGACGGAAGCATCGCGGTGGAACCCCAGGCCATGGCGGATATTGAGGCGGGACTTTCACTTGATGACACACCGGTGATCATCGTCGAAGAACTGGGAACATGCCCGGTCACGGACAAAAATGACGATAAAAAAAATGTGGAGAGTCTCGAACAGCTGCTGGCAGGCTGGAGCAGAGCCATGGGCAGCGGGTCGTATCATGATGTGCTGGCCTATTATTCTAAGGAACGTATGCCCGACATGGACTGGTGGAACGCCTGGGCCAGGGTACGGAAAGACGCCGGGGCTCATGGAGCGGCTTTGGTTCTTGGGATTTCCGATAAAAGTTTCTATAGGGATACCGGTGAGTTCCTGGCTGTATTTCGCATGAGCCTTTCAGGGGGAACCTCCTCCAAGGACATGGGAGTGCGGAAACTTTACATCCGTCAGGAAGACGGCGTTTTCCGTATCGTGGGTGACGAAACGAAAAAGACCCTGGCCGGTGACAGCCGAAATCCTCTGCTCACGGCGGCGAAGGGGCTCTGTGAAGACTCAAAGCAGGAATACGTGGACAACGAGAGGCAGGATGTTCTGAAAACCCTGGACGCCTGGATCGCCGCCTGGACGTCCGGCGACATCAGTCGTTACGGTGATTTTTATTCCAAATCCTTTTATTCCACGGGAATGAAGAAGAAGGCGTGGCTTGAAAAAAAGAGAAGGCTCGGCTCCGTCAATCGAAACATCCAGGTCAGTATTGATAAAACCGTGGTGGAATTCAGGAAAGATCAGGCCCGTGCAACGTTCATGGAAGATTACCGTTCAAGTGGGCATTCGTCCAAGGGGGTCAAAACTTTGATACTGGTGAAGGAAAAAGACGGATGGAAAATACTCAAAGAGACCTGGGTGAAGACGAAGTAATGCCGGATTCGAAGGTTCTGGCGTGGCTGATCAGGGTTTCTCTGCGGGTGGGGCAAGTCTTGAAGTGGTCAAACGTGACATCGTTAAAGCCCAGGTTTTCCATGTGTTTCATGTATGCGAAGATTTCCAGGTAATTGGCGGTGATGATCTGGGTTGGGGAAAAACCCAGGGTTTTTGAAAGATTGTCAATATCCGTCGTGCTTCCTTCGATTTCAATAAAATCGGCATAGGGCATCTCGTCGATACAGATCAGGGCGTTTCCCGCCCTGAACGTTTCACGCCATTTTTCGTAAACCTGTGCTTCGTGGAAACCCAGAGACGTTAATATGATCCGCATCGTGTCGAAGCTTTCGACCTGGACTTCAAGTTCTTTCAGAATCTTATACCGTGAGTCAATGTTCGGAATTTCGGATTTGAACGTGAGGGTGGCCTTCCGGTCCTGTCTCAGCCGGAGTAGTTTTTTCTGAGGCTTCAGGCTGTTTTCTTCATCTTCAAACCGGATGTTTGTCTCGAAAAATCTCCCCAGGGACTCAGCGCCTGCTTCCACGATCTGCCGACGGATTGAAGGGACATCGGTCACCAGGTATTTGACTTCGATTTCAAGGGGCTCGTTCATGGTGTGCTCCAGTTTGGACTGAGTTTTTCGGGAATCCTATGAAAAAACGAAAAGGGTGTCAACAGCAGGCAAGGGGTGTTTGCTGCCGGTGTGAAACAAAAGAAAAATGTCCTTGACAACAGGGAATGATTCCATTATTTATTTCAAGTTCTTTTTTTGAAACTCGATAGGAGCATAATAAGGTGAAAAAGTCTACATACAGCGCAAAGCGATCAGATAATCAAGAAAAATGGTATGTTGTCGATGCCGAAGGCCAGGTTCTCGGCCGTCTTGCGTCCAACATCGCCTCCAGAATTCGTGGAAAACACAACCCCCTGTACACGCCCAGCGCAGATACCGGTGACTGGATTGTCGTTGTCAATGCAGAGAAAGTTGTTTTGACCGGCAATAAACTGAATGATAAAAAATACCATCGCCACAGCGGTTATCCCGGTGGAATCACCACCACCACCGCCAAGGAAATGATGAGGCAGCGTCCTGAAGACCTGATCAGGATCGCTGTCAAAGGCATGCTTCCGAAAAACAGGCTGGGCAGTGATCTGAATAAAAAACTTCGTGTGTATGCCGGTCCGGATCATCCCCATGTGGCCCAGCAGCCCGATGTTTTAACCTTTTAATTGATAACCAGAAAGACGATACATTACCTGAGGAAACGCTAAGACATGGAAAATACGTATTACGCAACCGGTAAACGGAAAAACGGAGTTGCCAGGACCTGGCTCACTCCCGGAAAGGGAACCATCATCGTCAACGATAAACCCATGAACGAATACTTCAGCGCTTCGGCGCGGTTGATTCTGACAGAACCCCTTTCACTTATCGGCGGTCTTGAATCCTATGATGTCAAAGTCACCGTAAGAGGCGGCGGTATCATCGGTCAGGCCGGTGCTGTACGTCATGGAATCACCAAGGCCCTTCTTCTGATGAACCCTGAACTTCGAACCGTTCTCAAAAAAGCAGGTTTCATCACCCGTGACTCCCGCGTCAAGGAAAGAAAGAAATACGGCCAGAAAGCGGCCCGCGCAAGATTCCAGTTCTCCAAACGTTAATCCGTTCAGGAATTTCAGATATCTCAGAAGGAGCAGGGTTTTCCCTGCTCCTTTATTATTTGAACGGAACACCCTATCCATGCCGTTCAGGATGCGCCGATGCCGGAAGAAAAAAGCACGGTCCTTCTCATTCAGCCTCCCATCCGGGATTTTTATTTTACCCGGAAGAGGTCCATACCCTATGGGCTTGCCTGTATTGCAACAGAGTTGAAAAAAAATGGTTTTCAGGTTGTCATCCTTGACGCCCTGGCCACGTCAAAAACACGCGACAAATCATGGCCTCCTGAAATGGGATACCTCGAACCCTTCTACGGCAAACCGGATGCAAGTCCCTTTTCACTGTATCATGGCTATAAACATTACGGGCTGAGTTACGAGGCCATCGGAAAAAAGGCTGCGGAATCCGGAGCTTTTCTGGTGGGGATTTCGTCGCTTTTTACAGCTTATGCCGGGGAGGCCCTGGAAACGGCCCGCGTGGTGAAACGCCATCTTCCAGACTGCCGGGTTGTCATGGGCGGACACCATCCCACCCATCTTCCTGTGGATGTTCTCTCTGAACCCGCCGTGGATTTTGTCATCCGTGGCGAAGGCGAACGGGCCATGGCCGAGCTGGCCCAGGCTCTGCACAACAACCGGTCATATCACGAAGTGGCTGGGCTGGGATTCCGAACCTCGCAGGGCGGGTATCATATCCCTGAACCTGTCGTGATATCTGATCCTCGCAATTTCCCTATGCCCGCCATGGAGCTTACGGCTCAGGCCTTTTATGGGAGAAAAAACGGGGGAAGCACGGTGACCACCGCCAGCAGGGGCTGCCCCATGACGTGCAGTTACTGCTGTGTGGCGTTTCCGTCTTCACGTTACCGGCGGCGGAGTGTCGATGACGTGGTTCACGAAATCCGCCAGGCTGTCCTGGACCATGGAGCCCGGTTCATCGATTTTGAAGACGAAAACCTGACGCTGGACAAAGACTGGTGCCTTGAGCTTTTGTCCCGGATCACGAAGGAGCTGGGGCATCTGGGTCTCGAACTCCGGGCCATGAACGGCCTTTATCCCCCAACTCTGGACGATGAATTGATCGGCGCCATGCATGCCGCAGGATTCAAGGCACTGAACCTGTCTCTCTGCACCGTTTCAAAACAGCAGCTGGTCCGTTTCAAGCGAAGGGATGTGAAAGACGCTTATGAAAACGCCCTTGAATGTCTCGAACGACGGAATATGGAGTCCGTGACATACATCCTTGTGGGAGCACCGGGCCAGAGCCCGGTGGATTCTCTTGACGATCTTGTTTATCTTGCGGGCAAGGAGACGATCTGCGGAGTTTCCGTATTCTATCCCGCTCCAGGCAGTCTGGATTTTGAGAATTTGAAAACCCGCCATGCATTACCCGCATGCTTGTCCCTGATGCGTTCGTCCGTTGTTCCTGTTTCGGATACGACATCCCGGCTTCAGTCCGTCACCTTACTCCGGATCGGACGGATCGCAAATTTTATAAAAGATCTGAAAAAACAGGGAATACCATTCCCTGGAAAGACGACATGTGATGATGAAAGACTGGATCCGGCGGACAGGACCGGAACAGGTCTGGCGCTGCTGGCTGGTTTTTTAAACGACGCACGGATCAGGGGGGTTGACAGAGATGGCCGGATCTATGTCCATGACACCGATGAAACCCTTTGCCGGCGCTTTATTGAGAAAACAGGGGGGCTGATCGTATAGAATGACGGAACCTCTTTTTATAAAACGATTTTCATCAACGTTATTTTTTGTTATGTTCATGATATTTCAATGTCGTCTGATGAAAAGCCGCTCATGAAATGATTCAAAACATGCATCGGGCTTTGAATACTTATAAATCCATCGTCATGCGCATCGGCAAATGCGAAGGGTCATGAGCAGCCTGCTCATCACCCCGCATCCGTGCGTATGATCAACATGTTGACAGGTAACAGTTCATTTATGATATCGGGCCTTCTATTAACGCTGTTTTTAGTGATTCTGAACGGATTTTTCGTTGCTGCGGAGTTCTCTATCGTCAAAGTGCGGTATTCCCAGATCCATCTCAAAGCAGAGCAGGGAAACAGATACGCCAAGAAATCGGAGCACATCATCAACAATCTGGACACTTATCTTTCAGCCACGCAGCTCGGGATCACCCTGGCGAGCCTTGGGCTGGGATGGATCGGTGAGCCCGTTGTCGCGAAAATCATAGCCGCGGTTTTTTCTTCCCTTGAAATCTCCATCACTCCGGATATGCTCCACTCCATTTCCCTTCCTGTGGGATTTGTCCTTATCACCATGCTCCACATCGTTTTCGGAGAGCTGGCACCCAAATCCATCGCCATCCGGAAATCCGAAGAGACCACCCTTTCGATAGCCTATCCCCTGTTCGTTTTTTTTGTCGTGTTTCGTCCGTTCATCTGGCTGATGAACACCATGTCAAACATCTTCCTGAACCTTATCGGCATTCAGCCTGTGGGAGAACATGAGATCCACAGTGTGGACGAACTGCGGCTCCTGGTGGAGCAGAGTAAAAAAGGTGGAGAAATTCAGGAGGAGAACTACGAGATCATCAAGAACGCCTTTGATTTTACCGACCACAATGCCAAGCAGATCATGATTCCACGCCAGATGGTGTTCTCCATCGACATTGAAACACCTCCCCATGAAGTCATCGAATCGATCCTTGAAAATGGCTATTCGCGAATCCCCGTGTACAAGGAATCCATCGACAACATCATTGGATTCGTCTATGCCAAGGACATTCTCAAAGCCCAGTACATGAATCAGAATTTCAAGATCGACGATCTGCTTCATCCGCCGTTCTACGTGTTTGAAACGCGAAAAATCAGCGATATTTTGAAGGAGTTTCAGAAACGGCACATGCATCTGGCCGTGGTGATGGACGAATTCGGCGGGACACAGGGTATCGTCACCCTGGAAGATATTCTGGAAGAGCTGGTGGGTGAGATTCAGGACGAGGATGATGATGAAAAACCCATCGTGGAAAAAAAGGGGGGCAACGTTTTTTTTGTTCAGTCCACCCAGCCCCTGACGGACATCAACGAGCATCTTCCCCATCCTTTTGAAACCAGTGAAAACTACACCACGTTATCAGGGCTTCTGCTTTATTACTTTAACCGTATACCAAAGATTAACGAACAGATTCAGGTGGACAATTACGAAATCACCATATTGAAAATCCAGCAGCGGACCATCCGGCGGGTGATGGTGAAGGAACTTGTCGGGGAAAATCATATTCCGGAATCCGATTGAGCGGTTTCGTCAGGCCGAAGGCCTTTTCGATGCCGCGCACGTTTGGAGAGACCCATGAATCGTGACATGCGTAACATTCTGGCAGGAATCGCTATCGCTCTGGTTCTGGTGTTTCTGATGGTGTCCTGTGCGCGTCACGCTGCCCGCCAGACCGCGGATGAGCGGTCCATGCTCAAAGCCCCGCTTGTCTCCGGCGAATACATTGTCAGGGCAAACAGCTGTTCCAGAGTGGACAGGGCAGATTTTCTTGGCGGCGGAACAGCCAAGTTCGGGTCGTGCTGTCTGACCAATCTCCGGTTTATTTATGAAGAATCCCAATGGGCCAGAACCCTGGCCGCCATTGGAAAGGCCGTCCCCACCCAGGGTGATTTCGGGATGAAGGAGATTTTAAAAGGTGCTTACCATGTTTTTAACGCCCATTACGTCATTGAAGCGGGAAAAAACGGGGGCCTTCATCTGGTTGAAAGAACGGGCCAGATCATCATTCCTCTTACGGCCATAAAAAACATGACGCTTAGCGGTTCCCGGTTTTCATCGTCTGATCCTGCCGATGAAAGGGATTTGCGATGGCTGACCATCACTACGGAAGACGGGCAGCCGTTTATATTTGAAATCTACACCCTGCCGCCGGATAAAACAGGCGTTATGCCAGGCTTTACGAGCCATGAATGGGAAAAAGAGATCCGGCGCGTGAGAAGCAAGTCATTTAAATAATTCGTCGTCATCAAGGTCATTATCAGTCATATCATACGGTTACTCTTGTATTTGCTGAATCGGAGGTGCTTGTGGCTTTCATGAATCTGCGTAAGAAGGAAATTCAGGCCAAAATCGTCTACTACGGCCCTGGTCGATGCGGCAAGACGTCCAATCTTCAATATATTTTTACGAAATTACGAAACCAGATCAAAACAAACATGGTCAGTGTCAAGACCGAAGGAGACTGCACCCTGTTTTTTGATTACATGCCGCTGGATATCGGTAAAATCAAAGGCTTTGAAGTCAAGATCCAGCTGTACACGGTTCCCGGTCAGGTGAAATATGAGTCCACCCGTAAACTGGTTCTCAAAGGGGTTGACGGTGTGGTTTTCGTGGCCGATTCCAGGGAGGAGAGGCAACAGAAGAATAAAATCTCCTTGAAAAATTTAAGTGAAAATCTGAAATTCCATGGCCTGAACATCTTCAAAATCCCCCTTGTCATGCAGTACAACAAGAGAGACCTGATGGATAGCGGTGTTCCTCTTCTGGATATCGATACCCTTGAGAATGATTTGAACAGACAGCTCAAGGTCCCGTTTTTCGCAGCCAGTGCAGTTTCCGGTGTCATGGTTGTTCCCACGCTCAAGGAAATCATGAATCTGACCATGGCGTCCCTTGAAAAAGAGTTCGGTTGACATGTATGGCTGGTTTTCGTTGACGGCGCTGGCCGGGTCGTGTACAGGTCAGCGATTGATGCCGGACATGTTGGCTGTTGAACCGTGATCGGGGGAAGGGTTCGATGAGGGGATGGATCATAGTGCTGCTCGTTGCCTGCAGTTTTGCAGGGTGTGGAGAGAAACGGGTTTCCGACGAACTGACTGTAAAAAGCGGCTGGAAAGCATGCTACAGTCAGGCGGCTGATCTTGATGCTGTCAGCGAAACTGGGACCTGGGTTGTCAAAGACGTGCATCGGCTTTTCAGGCTGCCATACGGAGGTTCCAAGCCCTTCAAGTTTATCTGGCTGAAAACCAGCGTCGCCGTGGAACAACCCGAAGGATATTATGGCATATCACTTGGCCGACTTTACGATTCTGACGAGGTATACATCAACGGGACTCTGTGTGGAGATCGAAGACCTGACGATATTCAGGAGTACCATTTCCCCCGAAATTACGGAATTCCACCGGGCGTTCTCAAAAAAGGTGAAAACGAAATACACATCCGTTTAGGGATTTTCGGGAATGAATACGGTGGAATCCGGGGGGCGGTGAAGCTGCTTTCCGAATCGCGGTTCAAACGTCAGAAAATATGTGACAGTCTGTTGTTTCTTCACATCCCTCTGGCCATCATTTCCATGCTTTTCGGACTTATGGTCAATGCTCTGGCCCATTATTTCCCCAAAGACAGAGAATCGTCGGCTTTAGCGGTTGTGGGCATCCTCATGGTCTGGATCGTCGACCTGACCCTCCTTTTTGCACCCTTCCAGATTTTCGGGATCGGAATCCGTACCAATCTTCTTTGGGTATCATCCTTTGTCAGTTCCATTCTGTTCGTGATCATCATCCAGAAGACCTTCGGTTTTCAAATGCCCAGGCTGACACGTGTGTTCGTGAGCATTGAAGCGGGATTCACCCTCTGGGTCCTTGTGGCCAACGATCCGCTGGTGTATCTGAATTCTGGAAAAATCACAGGGGCATTGAATGTTCTGATCACCCATGTGATGATCGGCATCCTTTTTTTCAGATTATGGAATCATGTGGATCTGAAAATGAAAACCTTGTTTTGTTTCCTTGCCGTAATTCCGGGGGAGATTATCGGGATTGATATTCTGAACTACCTTTTCGGAACCCATACCGTGCCTTATCTCCATGCCTACTTTATTCCGCTGATCATGCTGCTGATCACGCTTTTTCACCGATGGCGCAGGCTTGTGGACATCCGGCAGCTCGAAGAGCTGGCGTTGAAGCTCAAAGACAAAGATGAAATTCATGAAAACGCCGGTCAGAGATCCATGGTCACCGCTCAGGTGAAACGGAAACTGAACCGGCTGATCGATCATATGGAAATGAATTATCATCTGCCACTGACCCGTGAAAATCTTGCGGAGAAGGCCGGACTCAGCCCGGATTATCTCGGGCGGATGTTCAAGGCCCATTCGGGCAAAAAAATCAACGATTACGTGAACGATCTGAGAATCCGGGCAGCCTGCCGTCTGCTGACGGAATCCCAGGATAAAATTGTCGATATCGCCTTTGCCGTTGGATTTGAAAGCCTGGCGACATTCAATCGTTCCTTTATGAAAACCATGAATGTCTCTCCAACGGAATACCGCCAGATCCAGACCCCTTCCATTGCCAAGAGCCCTTTCTGATTCCCCCTCCTGCTCGATGATCTTTCGATTTATCCTAACATTCCGGCTGTATAACCGACAGGACAATAACCTTGTTCATTTTTTTGGCCAGCCGTTTGTCCGTCTGTTTTCTTCCGAACAGGCCTCCTGAGAATCCTGATCGATACAGGATTGGCCACAAGAAAGGCCGTTGTGACAATCAAAGGCCTTGAGCTGTCTCTGACTGACCAGGTCACAGAGCTAAAGCGAAAAAGGATGAATTTATTATTCGCCTGATAATATTGTGTATGTTGATTGGTTTTGCGGAAGACTCCAAATTTGTCGTGATCAATTCCAGAGAAATCCGATTTTGAACAGACCGGAGTGAAACTCTTTGATACTGATGTAAAAAACAAGCGTTGTTAAAAACATTCAATGTTAACATGAAGGGTTTGTGTCCGCAGAATCGTTCAATAGATCTTCGGACCTCATCGAATAATAAAGCGTATATGTTTCAGGAGCAGGTCAGATGGTCAGGAAAAAGGTGTTGATCACCGGCGGCGGCGGTTTTTTAGGGAGGGTCATCGCACGGAAGTGCGTGGAGCGTGGTGATGCTGTATACAGTTTTTCACGCACGAACCATCCCGAGCTTGCGGCGATGGGTGTCACTCAGATTCTGGGTGATGTTTCCGATGCACAGGCTGTGGTGGACGCAATGAGCGGCATGGAGGTCGTGTTCCATCTCGCTTCGAAAAAAGGAAACTGGGGGCGCTTGTCGTCCTATTATAAAACAAATGTCAAAGGGACGAGGAATGTCATCGCCGGCTGCAAGGCAAATCATGTCAAGGCCCTCATATACACCAGCACCACACGGGTGATGCTGGGCATGGACATGAAACAGTCGGCCGGGAAAAACGAAGGCTATCCCGATCGCTTCATCTCCAATTACGCCATGTCAAAAGCCTTTGCCGAGCAGGCTGTGAGAAAAGCCGCCGATAACGATCTGCGAACCATCGTTCTTCGTCCTCACATGATCTGGGGGCCTGGGGACACGTCTTCTGTTCCGGGTCTTTTAAAGCATAATGGCCCGATGTTCAGGATCGGTGATGGAAAAAACAAGGTCACGGGTATTTTTGTGGACGACGCGGCCCTGGCTCATCTTGCGGCTGAGGAAAAAGTCTGTGAGAATCCGTCCCTCTCGGGGAAAACCTATGTGATCGGCCAGAATGATCCCATTCTGTTGTGGGATTTCATTGACAGCATCCGCAGCATCAAAGGCCAGAGTCCGGTCTGGATAAGCCTTCCCACCGGAGTGGCTTACCCAATGGGCAAAGCCATGGAATTTCTTTTCAAAAATTTCAGGATACCTTTTGCGCCCATTCTGACCGCCAATACCGCCAGAGAACTTTCCCTGACCCATGTTTTTGACAGCCAGCCGGCTCAGGAGGACCTGGGTTTTCAAACCTCGGTGACGGTTCCCGAAGGAATGAAGCTCTATGAATCCTGGCTGAAATCCATGAAATGATCGCCTATAGTGGTTGTCAGATTAAAATTTAGAAATGGAGTTATCCTTTATTCGATGTTGGACGTTGGGCGTTGGTTGTTCGATGTTCATTCGTGCAATCGGAACAGCTTTATGACAACCACTCTATGTAAACGGTGACGGGTTCTTTGTCGCATGATCCGGCAAAGACTTTTTGAACAATGTCACAACGAGAAAGGAGTTGCAGTATGTCAGGACATACGTTTTCCCCCATCGGGCGCAGGGATTTTTTGAAAGGCACCCTGATTGCCGCAGGTGCCCTTGCCCTGCCCGCCATGCCGGGTTGCGCCGCATCCGGAAAAAAAATCCCCGGATTTGATTTTGAAGGCTCATTTCTTCTGGCCCATGCCAACCTGGTGGATGTGATCTCAGGGCAGGTCCTTGAAAATGCCTGGCTCCTTGTGGACGACGGAAAAATCACGGCAAGGGGGACGGGGGAGTCTGCGCCACGGGCTGGGCACGTCCTTGACATGAAAGGACACTACCTTGTTCCAGGGCTGATCGATGCCCATTGCCACAGCACAGCTTCTCCGATTTTTTCCATGAGAGTGAGCGACACCTTGAGAAACGCCCGGCAGATCAAGAGGAATTTCGAGCTGGCTGTGGAATCCGGGGTGACCACGATCCGTGATATGGGGGCTTTTTCAGGGCTTTTGCACCATTTTATCCGGAACATCGAAAAAGGGGAGATGTCCGGCCCCCGTGTCACCACCTGTAACGCCATTCTCAATGTCATGGGTGGGCATCCGGAAATACCCCCCACGGACATGAATCTGTTTGCGAAACCGGCCTCTGTGTTCATCGGAATGATCATGAATAACTTCAGGGACACGGCGGAAATGGAGGAATGTCTTGAGGATAACGCACGGGGGGCATCGTTCATCAAGCTGTCTCTGGACGATAAAACCCTGTTCTGCAAAAAGGACAAGACCATTCCTGTCTACAGCAAGGACCAGCTGGACAGGGTGTTCCGGTTTGCCGAAAAAAAGGATCTGCCTGTTTCAGGTCACATTCATTTCAAGTACGGATTTGACAGGGCCATGGCCTATCCATTCAACTCCGTGGAACATATGGTATCCGATGTGGTGCTCTCGGACGCTGAAGTGACTATCATGGCAGACCGGAAACTGGCCATCGTCCCCACCATGACCATCGGACAGTCCTTTCTGGTTGAGGAAGCTTACGACACCTTGCCTGAACAGTTCAGGTCGCCGGAAACCCTTCAGGAACTGTCGGCCAGGGCGGACTATTTCAGCCACAATGCAGCACAGCACTGCGATCCGGTTCTTCATGAACAGAACCTCCGTGCCATGTCCTGGTTCAGATCCATCGGCCGTGACAACCTGTGGCCAAAAAAGAAATTTCTCATGAACCCCGATATCTATTTCAATATGATTCAAAATGGCTATGTGAACCTCAGAAAAATGAAAGAGGCCGGAGTTCTTATCGGGTGCGGCATCGACGCCGGCATGCCGTTCAACTATTTCGGCGGGAATTTCAGGGAATACGAAATTTTCAAAAGAGTGGGCTTTTCAAATATCGACATTCTGCGCTGCGCCACCCTCAACAACGCCAGGATACTCAAGATGGATGACAGGATCGGCTCTCTTGACGCCGGGAAATACGCGGATATTGTGGTGTATGAACAGAATCCTCTTGAGGATATCCGGGTGATGCGGAGCCCGGCCCTTGTCATCAAAGAAGGCAGGCCCATGTTTGCTTCAAAGGTCCTGAACCCTGGAGGCCCCGTCGGCATTGCCCAGCTGGCCGCATCCCGCCTGGAGGCGTGACCCTCTGCTCCAGCGCTTGACGACGAAAACCCCCTGTTTTTCAAGGTACGATGCAAAACGGTGAACGTCGTCATCGCTGGCGGTTTCCCGGTTGAACGCGCTTGTCTTGTTTAAGGGGATCACGTTCACACGCACAGGCAGGGGTTTGAGATATTCGGCAAGTTCCAGAGCCTGTTCTTCGGAATCGTTGAGGCCGGGAATCAGGACGTAGCCGATGAGAAAAAGTCCCCGGTTTCCCAGGGGGAAGCGGAAAAGGGCTTGCCTGATATCCTCCATGCTGTGCCGGAAAGCCACAGGCATGAGGCTTTCCCGTATGCGGTCGTTGGAGGCGTTGAGGGAAACGGCGAGATGAACGTTTAAACCGCTCCGCCCCAGAGCGTCGATGCCGCTGACAAGCCCTGCGGTGGATACGGTGATGTGGCTCCGGGCGATATCGAAACCCCTCTGATCCGATAAAATGACAATGGCCCGCCTTACGGCATCGAAATTGTCCAGGGGTTCCCCCATGCCCATGAAAACGATATTCTTGATGTTTTTTTTCACGATAAACCGTGCGGCGAAAACCTGGGCCGCCATTTCACCGGGCGTTAAGTTTCTGACAAACCCCATGTGGCCTGTTTCGCAGAATCTACAGCCCATTCTGCAGCCCACCTGGCACGACAGGCAGAGGGTGTTGTGGTTCCGCATGGGAATCACCACCGACTCCACTTCAGAACCGCAAGCCAGCTTCATGGCAAATTTAACGGTGCCTTCTTCGGACACGATGCGTGTGATTTCAGGTTCAGGAAGGACAAGGTCCCGGCTGAGCAGGCGGGTGAGCTTCGGGGATCGCATGAACTCATCGGCTGTGTGGAAGTCCCTGTTGCCGTGTCTGATGATTTCCCGGAGCAAGGCCTGTGCATGGTGCATACCTTTGCCGTAGTTCGTTTTGAGTCGTTCAGCCAGTTCCTGGCATGTCAGTTCCATGATGTGAATCGGTTCCATGGCCGAGTGTCCTTTCAAGACTTTCAACAAAGACATGACACTACCGTAAAACCCGGCGAATATCAAAGTCCTTTCGGGAATTGTGTTTACAATGATGCGGGATGCGTTTAATATACAACCCGTATCCTATCCGATATTGAGGGGTTCATGATTATTCTCAGGCGTTATTCTTTACGTGTCTTTGTCGTTCTATTCACAGTGTTCCTTTTTACCTCAGGACAGGCCCAGGCCTTGACCGTCAGCGAGGAAAACGAGATTTCCCGGGAGTTCATGACTTATGTGTTTCAGAACTACCAGATGATCGATGATCCGGAAATCGAAGCTTACATCCAGAGGCTCGGGGACCGGATTCTTTCAGCCTTTCCACCCCAGCCCTTCAAGTACAGGTTTTACGTGATTAAAAACGAGGTGTTCAATGCCTTTGCCTGTCCGGGAGCCCAGATATTCATCCACAGCGGTCTTTTCGAGACCCTTGAAAGCGAAGATGAACTGGCGGGGATCCTGGCTCACGAAATCTCCCATTCCACATGCCGTCATATTTCACAGAACATCGAACGCTCGGGGAAAATTGGACTTGGCACGCTCGCGGGCGTTGCGGCCGGAATCTTCCTCAGCATGTACGGTGATCCTGCTGCGGGAGGGGCGCTGACCATGGGGTCCATCGCCGGGTCCCAGAGCATTTCACTGGCTTACAGCCGGGATGACGAGCGGCAGGCTGACAATGAAGGGTTGAGCCGGCTTTACACTCTGGGTTATACCGGCAATGGGCTTATCGCCGCCCTTACGAAGATCAGAGGGCGTCAATGGTTCGGAAAAGAGCAGATTCCCGATTACCTGACCACTCATCCGGCCCTTGAAGACCGCATAGGCTACATTCAAAACTGGATCGACACTCATCATAACCTGGCGACAAAACCCCGGATCGACGATTTTGAATTCAAACTGATCAGGACCCGTCTGAAGGCCCTTTACGGGAAGCACGATGAAAAGAGGCTTGAATTTCAGGCGGCTCTGGAAAAAAAACCGGATGACCTGTTTGCTCTCTACGGAATGGGCATTGTCATGGCCCGGAATGGTAAAACAGACGAGGCCATCGTCAATCTGAAGAAGGCCCTTGAAAAACGGGCTTTCCATCTGGGCATCATCAAAACCCTGGGCAAGGTGTATTTCGATGCAGGCCGTTACACCCAGGCGCAAAGCGTGTTCGAGGGCGCTCTGGGGGTGGTTCCAAACGACATGGAGAGCAACATGTATCTCGGCCGGATCATGACTGAAAACGGAGATTACGACCGTGCCCTGGAACTGTTGAAACCCCTGGCCGACGAGGACAAAGTCGACGCCACGGTGTTTTACAGTCTGGGGGATCTGTACGCTCGCAAGGGGCAGCTTTTCGAATCATATTATCATCTGGGTTTCTATTATAAAGGCAAGCGGGATCTGCGTAACGCCCTGATTCAGTTTGAACGTGCCTTGAAAAACGCCGGTGACGAGGAAAACCGAAAGAAAGTTCAAAAAATCATCGATGACATCAAAATGGCCGAGCATAAAGAAAAGAAATCGGAAACCCAGGAGAAAAAATCCTGGCGTCACATGACAGTTGCCGCCGTCCCCCCGATCTGACCGTTTTTTTTGTTTTTTTTACTCCATAATAACGGGCTGATCATCCGATATATGTTATGTCTGTTTCCCGTGATCTGAACCAGGGTCAACGGCGTGATAGAATATCCTCAGCATGGATTCGTTAAAATTGGAGTGAGGAATGGGGAATGTGTTGAACAAGCACCGCGTATTGATAGTGGATGACCAGACGTCGAATATCCGTGTTCTTGGAGAAACCCTTAAAGGGCTGTACGATATCCAGTTTGCCAGGAGCGGAAAAGAGGCTCTTGAGATGGTCGAAGAAAACCAGCCAGATCTGATTCTTCTGGATATCATGATGCCGGGCATTGACGGGTATGAGGTGTGCAGGCGGTTGAAGGAAATGGGTAATGCCCTTGATATCCCTATCATTTTCATAACAGCCAAAGATGACGCCTGCGATGAGACACGAGGCTTTCAGCTGGGGGCGGTGGACTACATTACCAAGCCGTTCAATCCTGACATCGTGAAAGCCAGGGTCAAGACCCATGTGGAATTGAAGCGACACCGGGATCATCTGAACGACATCGTCAAGGAACGGACAAGCCAGCTGATTCATTCCGATCGTCTGGCCACTCTGGGGACCATTTCCGCAGCCGTGGCCCACGAAATCAAGAATCCCCTGTTTTTCATCAGCGCCAACGCGGAGTTGCTGCATCAATATGTAACGACGGGAAATGCCCGGAAATCACTTGAGAAAATAACAAAAATCATGGATGGAACCCGGCGTATCGGCCGTCTTATCGATTATCTCAAAGGCTACTCCCATAACAAGGAAGGTGAAAAACTGATTTACAGGGTCAGTGATGTGGTCAGCGATTCCCTGGATCTGATGGGATACAGGCTGAAACAAAGCCGTTCGGTTATCAAATGCCAGCCCATATCCCCCGACCTGATGATCCGCTGCGACCTTCAGAAAATGTCCCAGGTTCTTGTCAATCTCATGGGCAACGCGCTGGATGCTTTGGGGGATTCCGAAGGGGTGGTGGATATCGTGGTGGAAAGGGAAGAGCCGTCTGTTCTGATCCGTGTCAGGGATAACGGGCCGGGTATCGAGCAAGAACAGGCGGAGTGCATCTTCGAGCCGTTTATCACGTCGAAATCGAAAGAACACGGGACGGGGCTGGGGTTGTTCATCGCCCGGCACCTGGTGGAAGAACACGGGGGGCGTATCAGTATCACGAAAAACGACAGAGCCGGGGCGGAGTTCACAGTTCAGCTGCCCGAAGAAAAAAAATAGCGGAAGGGGTGTTCCGGGCAGGATTTCAGGACGGCTTTTCTATGCCCGATGAAAATTCCACCTCGATACCCTCTCCATCAACCCGAACCACGGTGCCCGACGTTTTGATATGTCGGGCGTTTTTTTTATGCTCGAATGAAAGGGTGATGGTCTCGCCGGGGGAGAAACGCTCCAGGGTTTCGATATAAAGGCCGTGGGAATGGATGGTTGAGGCTGTTCCCTTGCAGAATCGCTTGTCCACAGCAAAAACCACTTCCGTGCGGTCCGCGGTTTCGGCTTTCCGTTTCCTCTCTTCAAGCTCATGAAGCGTTTCAATGATTTCTTTGGGTGGCATGTTCAGGATCAGGTTGATCAATCGAGACGTGGCCATGGAAACCGTCATGGTGGCAGTCGGCGACGGCGTTCGTTTTTTTTCTCTTGTCACTGCTTGTATCATAAATCCTCCCCGGCTTCGTCCGGCTTGTGCCGAAGCAACGAAAGCCTCGTGTTGTCTTCATGAGTTACAAAGGGTGTGCCATGATGACAATGGCATGTAAAAAACTAAGAATTTCGTGGGTTGTTATTGAACTCTCCGGCGCTTATGCGGTCACGCACGTTTTTAACGGGCCATGCAGACGTATCCATGTTTCCGGTGAGAGGGCAAAATCTCCCGGCGAAGGTGATCTCGGATGAGTGGATGGGGGAGATGGTGAAATGTCGATCACATATTTAAATAACACCATGTCGGATGTTATATCGTCAATGGCTTGTTGATTCATTGAAAAAAAATGGATATAAGAAGACAAACGTTGCTCATCCGGCATATCCATAAGCCGTACAGCGTGTGTTATGAAAAATAAAAATATGTCTGTTTGAAAATCTAATGTGCTGATAATATGAAATAATGAAAATAGATGGTCTGCTGTGTCCATGTGGGGGATTGGGAGCTATGAAAGATGTGGCACGGCAATTGCTTTTATTTCGCTTGTTTTTAACATCGTAAAAAGTCGCTTTATGATCTTCTTCGGGCATCCATCCTCCCCATCCCCCCCCCCACCGGATGTCTGAATTGTAAATAAAGTGGCTTTTTACGAATTTTTTTTATTAGGGACGACAGTCTGTTTAAAGTCCAACCGGTATGGGGGGGAATCATCATGGAAAAGGTCTGCATCAGGTATTACTTCCACCTTGAATCCGGTGAAAAGAAAAGCTTCGCGTTCCAGTTTGAACCCCTTGACCCGGAACTCCCGGAAAATCTGAATAAAACGTTTCCCAAATGGACACGCCTCGATTTTTTTCAATGTCCCAACTGCCCCTATGATTCAAAAAAACGAGTGTACTGCCCACTTGCTGTGAATCTGGTGGACATCATCAAGCGGTTCGACGGCCTGCTGTCCTATGAGAAAGTGTACCTGAAGGTGGTGACCCAGGAGCGGGAGGTTTCAAAAAAAACAACGGTTCAGCACGGCATGAGTTCTCTGATGGGCCTTGCCATTGCCGCATGCGGCTGTCCCCATACATCGTTTTTCGCCCCCATGGCCCATTTTCACATGCCCCTTTCCAGCGTGCGCGAAACCGTGTACCGGGCTGTCTCATCGTACATGCTTTCCCAGTACTTTCTGAAGAAGGAGGGGAAAAACCCGGATTTCGAGCTGAACGGCCTGACGGAAATCTACAAAAACATGCAGGTGGTGAACATCTCCACGGCCAACAGGCTCAGGTCTGCCACCGAAAGCGATTCCACGGTGAACGCCATCATCCTGCTCGATACCTTCGCCCAGGCTCTGCCCATTGTCATGGACACCGCCCTTGAAGAGATCAGGAGCATGTACGCGCCTTATCATGCCAGCACACTGCTCTTGCCTGAAAAGAAACCCGAAGATAAAGCGGATTTTTAAGGGTTGCCCAATTACTTTAAACGCAGTGCCAGGGTTCGCGGACACAGGAATTCCAGTTCTTTACCCGACACGGGATCGACGAACCACAGTTTTTTCGCATGAAGCTGAAGAGGGCGGCTGAAATCCGCGGGTTCTTCGGGAAGCAGATCGGGGTAATACCGGTCGTTGACGATGCCCAGACCCAGGCCGCTCAAATGGATGCGGATCTGGTGTTTTTTGCCTGTTTCAGGCTCGATTTCACACAGGGCCAGTCCCTCATGGTGAGCCAGGATACGGACCCGTGACCTGGCGTTGGGCGGACCCGGCGCGTTTGTCATGCGGAAAAAAGGATCTCCTTTGACGATGCGCGTTTCAATGTTAAGGGTTTCGAATGACGGTGGCTCCGGGCAACGGCTCACGGCTTCGTATGTTTTTCTGACGTTTCCTTCCATGAAAAGATTCTGGTAAATCCCACGGCTCCTTTTTTGGACAGACAGGACCACAAGGCCCGCCGTTTCGCGGTCGATGCGGTGAATGGGTGTAAGCTCCGATAACCCGGTCTTGTGTTTCAGCCGGTTCAGAAGGCATTCGTTGACATAGGGTCCGGAGGGAATCACCGGCAGAAAATGGGGCTTGCTGACCACGAGAATATGATCATCCTGATATATGACCTGCTCGGCAAAGGGGATGACCGGCTCCTGTTCTACCTCCCTGAAATAGAATATCCGCTTTCCCGGTGTAAAGGCTTCGTCAGGGGTGACAGGCTGATGATCCGCGTCCAGCACACGTCCTGCCAGCATCCGGCTTTCCCAGACAGGCCTTGGGATACGGGGAAACCGCTGAACAAGAAAATCAAGGACGGTTTGAAAATCTCCAGTGTCGGGAAGAACGACCTGGGACGGGCTGAGGGCGAGGCCCTTGATGTCGGGTACGTCGGTCATTCGGCCTTGATCAGGACAATGCCGCAGGCACAGATGAAAAGAATGGTGGCCAGCCATGCCGAAAGTGCCGAAGGCAGAAGTCCGGCATACCCCAGAGACACGCAGAAACTGTTAAAAAACCAGAAAATGAATGCGGCAAGGGTTCCAAGGGCGATGTTGGAGGGGATGGCGTCCTTCCGTTCCCGCACAAAGACGATGCCGGTACCCATGAGGGTCATGAACAGGCAGGTGAAGGGCACGACGGTTTTGGAAAACATGTCCACCTTGTAGGTGTTGGATTCGTATCCTTCCGCTTCCACCAACTTGACGTAACGGTACATTTCGAGAATGTTCATCTCTTCGGATTTTTTGAGAACACGTTTGAGCTGGCGTGGAGCGATGGTGATGGTTTCTTTTTTTTCGGGGATGAACGTGGTGATGTAATCCCCGGTTCGGGCATCGAGCTTGATCTCAAGGGCGTCTTTCAGAATCCAGGTTTTGTTTTCATACCGGGCCGACTTTGCATCCACGCGCCTCACCAGGGTGTAATCCTTGTCCATGGTGTACAGCGTCACATCGGTGAGGGTTTTGTTGTCCGCGTCGTAATTGCCGATGTTGACGATGGTGCCGCCGTCTTTGATCCAGATGTTGCTGTCCCGTGTCGTGGCTTCGGTCTTGTTCCGGAGCTTTCTTTTGATGGCGTTGACCTTGGATGTGGTGACAGGCACCACGGTTTCGGCGACGAGAAAGACGATGAGGCCCACGGCGAGGCCGCAGACCGCCATGGGCCTGAACAGGGCGAACAGGCTCATGCCCCCGCTTTGAAGGGCCACCAGTTCGTGGTTTCTCTTCATCAGGCCGAAGAAGATGATGGGACCAAGGATGCAGCCCACAGGGGCCACGAGCCAGAACACATAGGGCGAGTTCATGAGAACGAAGATGAACCCGTCAAACAGGGGCATGCCCTGTTTGATGAATTTGCCCGTGCTTCCTAGGTATTCGATGATGATAAACAAAGAGATGACCACGGTGATGATCATGAGAAAATATTTGAAAAAACCCCGGATTGAATAACGGCTGATTATCATGGTTAAGATCTTTGGTTGACGCTGTTAGGATGAGAGGACCGGCCCCTTTTTTTGACCGAAACCATAACCCAAATCCCTGAGTTCATCCAGAAAAAAATCACTCCTGCATACGCCGGTCGAAAACATTCCGGTATCGGGCGGGAAGGGTGTAATAATTGACCATGGTCTTGCCGTCCGGAAGGATGACGCTTTTCCTGGCGTGATCGATGTAATAGTAGCTGAGATCGGGTAAAACCAGGACGGACTCGGGAACGTTGTGAAATGTGGGCATATACGTGCTGCACACCCTGAGCCTGTCCTTGGGAACAGGGCGCAGGATGGACAAACCATCGATGGGTTTTACCGGTTCCACCCCCATGAGATCCAGGATGGTGGCCACGATGTCCGACTGACTCAGAGGGGCGTGGACCCTGGCCTGAAGAGCATGTCTGTACTTTAAAGGGGCGGAAACGATCAGGGGATTGTGGATCACGCTCTGGGAAAAATTGTCGTTGAAAAATCCGTAGGCACCGCCCAGGTTCTGGCCGTGGTCCGGGGAAAAGAAAACCCAGGCGTCCGGATGGTCCGCCCTTACCGTTTCGATGAGTCGGGTAACCACCCGGTCCGTCAGCCGGACGCTGTTATCGAAGGCGTTGATGCAATTGGGTTCGGTTTCCGGGAGGAAAACCTTGTCTTCTTTCCGGCTGTGTTCACTGAAGGGGTAGTGGCTGCCGTCCATCTGGAAAACGATGAAAAACGGCTGTTTCGCGTCTTTGAGTAAGGGGAGGACACCTTTTTCAAGGACATCCGGGTCGTCAGCCCCTTTGTGGACACTGAGGTCGGGCTTGAAGTGGGTGCCGTTCTCGAACACATCCACGTCCTTGTCGATGAGGATGTCCTTGAGGTTTCCCCATGAAAAATCCTGGGCCGTGATCATGGCGGTGGTGTAGCCCAGGGCCTTGGCGTAGTTGAACACCGTGGGGCAGGTGTAGAAATACCCTTTGGGATCGATGCCCTGGAGCCCCGCCATCATGTATGGAACGGACAGCCGGGTCTGGAGGCCGATGCTGATGCAGTTGTCGAAGGCCACAATTTTATTTTCACGCCTGAGACGGACCAGGCCGGGCGTGGTATCCCGTTCGTATCCGAACAGGCTCATATGAGGCAGGACCGTGGACTCCCCGATGATGTAAACAATATCCGGGAGTTGTTTGTTTTTTGAGGTCACCCTGACCTGGGGCTTGTCGATTTTGTACTGGGTGTATGTTTTCTCCTTGGCCAGTGCCAGGATTGAACCGGAATATGCGAGGACGCTGTTTTGAAACACGGGGACACTGTACCAGCTGAGCCCCATGAGGATCGACACCGCAACAACAACAAACCAGGAAACGGCCACGGTAAATCTGTGGAACGCACCTTTGATTCCTGCCATGATTAAACAGGTCATGAACACCAGGGCCGCTGCGGCCAGAATTTTGGGCAGGTTGAGGTTTTTGATCCACAGATCGAAAACCATGGTCGGCTCTTCGTAAAACGCTTTGAATCCAAAAGCGTTGACGAATCTCCGGTACACTCCGTAATACGAGAGCTGGACCATGATGGGCAGAAAAAGCAGTACGAAAGCCGCGGTTCTTTTTTTGCCGTTTGCTGAAAGGTAGTGCCAGATCAGAAGGAGAAGACCCAGAAACCCTAAAGTACTGGCGATGTAATTGACAAGAAACCGTTCGCTGGTCAGGTGTTCGAAAAGAAAGCCGGGGTCCCGGACGATAAAAAGATCAAACAGGATGTGGATGATCCATATCATGATCAGGGCCGTGGTGTTTTTTTTCATCTCCGCCATCTCCTTATGTCCTTTTCCACAAGACGTTTTGATCGCCATCTTCCATTAATCATCTTTTAATCATAAATCAAGTGCAGATAGGATCGGTCAACATACGCTTTCAGAATCGATTCCGTCCATGTTCCCCATGTATTGCCTTTTTGATCTGTTCTTGGCAGGGAACGGCTATTTGTCTGAAAAAAAACAGGAATTGTTTTTGACTTCGGGCGATGCCGTTGATATTGAATGTCTTCGGGGAGAGATCAGGCAGATGTTTTCACCGGTTTTTCATTGGGATAACACGTCATGAAACCCACCCCGTCCCCAGGGATTTTCAGGTCAAGCCCGGCCTTGAATCCAGAGAATCGATGATCCCGGCAACAATTCCGGATGGATATAAAAACAACACACGTTAGGACACGTCTAACAAAGAGGAGCGACATGAAGGCACGGACTCGGATTGTATGGTTTGTTCCAGTATTCATGGCGATCATGGGCATTGCTGCATCCGCCCATGCCATCGAGGTCAGCGGCACTGTCTCGTCGGATACGGTCTGGGCCGCATCCTTAAGCCCGTATACCGTGACCGGGGATATTGTCGTCGACGAGGGGGTGACCCTTAAAATTGAGCCTGGAGTGACGGTGGAATTCGCCAACGCCTCAAGCTCGTCCGAGGGCTATCACATCGAGGTGAACGGGGCCCTCACGGCAAGGGGATCCCTCGGCCATCCCATCGTGTTCACGTCCGCGGACAAAACACGGTACTGGGAGTATATCGAATTCACCGAAACGGCCACGGCCTGGGACGCGACGGCGAACAGCGGCAGCGGAGCCGGCTCCATTCTCGAATACTGTGTGGTGGAATACGCGGGCAATGGAAGCGGAAGCGATCACGGACAGGCCGCGGTGCGGGTGATAGCCTCGTCCGCCATGATCACCCGGTCCATTGTCCGTTACAGCAAAAGCAACGGCATCCTCTGCTATCAGGGTGTTCAGGAGATCACCAGCAACCGTGTCCACGACACGGCAACGGGCATCATGCTTCTTGAACCCCTGGCTGCCTCGGTCACCAACAACTACCTCATGGAAAACACTCAGGGCATGGCGGTGGATTCCGCCACGGAGAGCCTGGATATCAGCCACAACACCGTGATCAACGCCTCCGGTGAGGGTTACGGCTCCTGTCTGGCCATCTGCCTGATGTACCATGACCGGCTGGCCGCCTATCTCTGGGAGCAGATCGGCGGAACCACGGTGACCCTGTCCGACTCCGAGGTGGTGTCGCCCACGTTCACCGTGCCGACGGTCTCCAAAAACGAAAACCTGGTTTTCCAGCTCACCGTCACCAGTCTGGACGGGTTGGTTTCCACAGATGTGGTCTCGCTCCAGGCCGCCTGGGACAACACGAAACCCGTGGCCGACGCCGGTGATGACCAGGGCGTGGCCCGAAGCGCCAATGTGATTCTCGATGCGTCGGATTCCTTTGACGCCGATGACGGCATCGACACCTGCGTATGGCTCCAGACCTCGGGACCGGCGGTTGCCCTGACCCAGTCCGCGGCGACCAAACAGGCCCGTTTTACAGCCCCGGCTGTGGACACGGTGCTTATTTTCCAGGTCACCGTCACCGATACCGGAGGACTGAAAGACAGCGACACCGTGGTCATACGGGTAAAAAATAGTGTGGTGTACGCCGAACCCGTGGCCGAAGCCGGAGCGGTAAAAAATGTCAATGAAGGCGTGCAGGTAACACTGGCCGGAACCATTGCCAACGATCCTTCAGACCATGTCAATGTGGTTTCCTGGCTCTGGAAACGGACGGCGGGTGATTATGTGGTTCTTGGCAATGCCACGAGCCAGAACGCCACCTTTACTGTGGCCGATGTTCCGGCGGAAGGGAAATCCTACACCTTTGAACTGACGGTCACCGACGACCAGGGGCAGAAAAGCACCGACACGGTGATCGTGAACATTCTGGATACCGTGGCCGGTTTCAATACCCCTCCCACGGCCGATGCACAGGTTTCAGCGGCCACGGTGGCCGAGGGGACCACCAACGTGATTCTCGATCCCAGCGGATCTTCCGATGCGGGTGGAGCCATCAACAGCTACTCCTGGGTTCAGATATCAGGAACGTCCGTGACCCTCACCAACACATCCACGGCCAATGAAAAGAAATTCACGGCACCCAATGTGACGAAAAACGAAACCCTGGTGTTCCGCCTCACTGTCACCGATACCGGAGGTCTTCGGGCCGTGGACGAAGTCAGTGTTCTGGTGACCTGTGACAACGTGATTCCTGTGGCCGATGCCGGAGATGACCAGGAAGCCGACGAAGGACTGCGGGTTCTTCTGGACGGATCGGGGTCCTCGGACGACCAGGGCATCACCACGTACCTCTGGTCCCAGATTTCCGGCAAACCGGTGACGATTTTCAACAGCACGGAAGACAAAGCCTATTTCACGGCACCCAATGTGACGGCCAACGAAACCCTGGTGTTTGCCCTTCTTGTGAACGACGGGGTCAATGCGGACCAGGACATCGTTCATGTTGAGATCATCGCCGCCGATGAAAATCCTGTGGCCGATGCCGGCGACGACCGGGTGGTGGCTTACGGTGCCGCTGTCACACTGGATGGCAGGGGCTCCTCCGATCCCGAAGATCCGGTGACGGGCATCACGTCCTATCTGTGGGAACAGACCGCTGGACCCGATGTCACCCTGTACAACGCCACGTCGGCCCAGCCCAATTTCACGGCTCCCGTGTCAGGGGATTCGGATTATGAGAGCCTGACATTCCAACTCACCGTCACCGACGGCAAAGACCAGAAAGCCATGGACAGCGTGGTGGTGAACATTACGTCACATGCCGCTGGAACACCTCCCACAGCCAACGCCGGGCCTGACCGGCCCGTGGCGGTTGGAACGGTGGTGACCCTGAACGGCAAGGGATCTATCGATCCCAACGCTGTACCGGCCGTCATGGTAGCCAACAACGATTTTTCATCGGACGATGACACCGGCGAGTCCAATGTCATCGCCATTTCCCGTGAGGTTGACGCCAACGCGGATCTGACGATGGCGGACAACAACATCCGCCAGGCCGAAGGGAAATACCTGGTCTATCTTTACGACACCGCCGGAACGGGCGGGACCCTGGACCTCACCCAGAACTGGTGGAACCTGACCACCGCCGATGAACTGGCGGCCCTGATCTACGACGGTGTTGAAAACACACTGCTTCCCCTGGTGACCAGCGCACCGTTCCTGACAGCGTCTGTGGCCGGGGCCGGTTCCGATCTCTCCTACCCGCCCATGGCCGACGTGGGGGACGACCTGACCGTGGACCCCGATGAGCCTGTGACCCTGGACGGTTCGGGGACTTACGATCCGGACCACGTTCTTACGTATCTCTGGGCGCAGACCGGTGGGAAAACCGTGACCCTCACCGACGAAGACACCGCCACGGCGACGTTCAACGCCCCTTCGATCACCGATGAGGATGACGAAGACGCAGCGACGCTGACATTCACCCTTACGGTCACCGACGCTTCGGGTTTTTCCGATTCCAGGGAGCTGACCGTCACCGTGAACACCGAAGAGGATGATGATAAGGCGACCTATGGATCGTCGGGATGTTTTATCGGAACCATGCTGTGATCTCACGGCAGATTAACGGTATAAAAAAAAGGGCGCACCCATGAAACAAAAGGCAAGCATACTGATTATCACACTGATTCTTCTTATCGGCGCGACACCCTCCTTTGCCTGGTACTACGCCATCGGCGCGGGGGACGGCGGCAGTGCCGACGCCAACGGATTCACCCTGGAAATCGGAAATAAGGACGTGGTCCTTTTCGGACGGCCCTTTCTCGTGGCCGCTGCGGTTCCCCTGATCCTCCACAGCGACAGCCACGTGCCCGATGGCACCAATCCAGGACCTGTTCCCCATAACGATTACACCCTTCTGGATGAAGAGAACGACGGCACCGAACGGGGTCTTCTGGGCAAGATCGGCATGGAGATCAAGGACAGCGAGGTTTACGTGAACCTTATTCTGGGGGCCACACAGGCCAACACGGTGACGGTGGCCCGGTCCAACGTCACCACGGAGACCTACATCCAGAAGGAAGGGGATGAAACCAACGGGGTTTACGGTCTGGGCGTCAGTTATTTTCCGGTGTTCATGAACGGAACGCTGAAGATGAATTTCCAGCTGGATATCGACAACAGGCGCGGCGTCACCGGGTATGTGGGCTGGTGCTGGTGAGCATAAAGAACGTCCAATCGATGATATGGGGTATTATGAGGACAGCAAAGACGATTATCCCGATCCTTTTTCTGATGATGGCGGCCTGGGGTTTTTCCTGGGCTGACGGAGAAACCGGGGCTCTGCCGCCGAAAGATTCCGAAACAGCCGTGGTCGTGCCCGTTGAAAGCGCACCCCCGGTGCCGCCGCCTGTGGCGGAGCCCGTTGCGGCCCCGCCGGTCGTGGACGCACCTGTTGATAAAACTCCTGCGGCCCCACCTTTAACTGCAGCCGAACCTGTTGATACTCCAAAGGCTGAGTCTGAACAAAAACCGGTGGAGTCCGTGGCCAAGGCCAAACCTTCGCCCATGAACGTCACCCTGGGCGACTTTATCCGTCTGGTCATGGAGCGGAACGAGGCGGTTTTAAGTCAGGACCAGGATTACCGGATCAGCCAGTCCAAAATCGACAACGAGCGGGCAGTGTTTGAACCGGAGTTCGTGAATTCCTGGCAGCGGAGCGATGACCACGCCAAATATTCCAACGAAGACAAAACCTCCATTCTGTTCTCATCGGAAAAAGATGAAAAAACCGCCGACGTGAGCGCCATGGTGGAAGGCAAGATTCCCACCGGCGCCAAGCTGAAGGCCGGATACACGTTGCGCGAATACAGGGACAGGGCATCCAGCAACTCCGACGAACAGTACAAGGGCTACCTGGGACTTGAAATCACTCAGCCGCTGCTCAAAGGGGCCGGTGATGCGTCGTCCGCCGGGATTGCCGTGGCATCGGCGGATTCACAGCTCAGTTTCCAGGCCTTGCGCTCCAAACGCACCGATGTGGGGGTCAACGCCCTTTCCGGTTGCTGGGATCTTTACGCCGCCATGGAAAAACTGGCCATACGCAAGGCCTCGTCCCACATCGCCCAGATCATTCTGGACGATAACCGGGTGCGGTTCAGGCTGGGCAAGATGAGCGAATCGGAGATCATGGAAGCCGAGGCCGGGCTGGCCAAACGCAAATCCCAGGAAAGCCGGGCCAGGCAGGATGTGGTGTCTGCCATGAACCGGGTGAGGATCTTTGTTTCATTGTCCGATGCCCGTAAGCCTCTTTTTATCGATTTCACCGACCACCTGAAAACAGACCGCGTCAAACCTGTTTTCGATGACGCCGCAGTTCAGGCATTCAAGAACAGACCCGAGTACCTGGCGGCAAAAATGAAAGTGGATCGGGAAGACATCCTGATCCGCTATGCAGAAAACCAGCGCTGGCCCCAGCTTGACCTGTCGGGCAGTTACGGTCTGAACGGTCTGGGTGACAGTCCCGGCGAGAGCTGGACCGACCAGACCCGGGAAGATTACCACACCTGGAAAGTGGGGGCCACCCTCACCATTCCCCTGATGGGCGGCCTGAGAACCCGGAGTGAACTTGATATTGCCCGGAGTCATAAGCGACAGGCCATTCTTGAACTGAAATCGGTGGAAACCGATATTCTGAACCGGGTGGACACGGCCATCAAGGAATTGTTGAGCGCTTATGAGCAGCTGGATTACTCCACACGGGCAAGAGAGGTGTATCAGAGGCTTCTGGACGTGGAGATGGTGATGCTGTCCGCAGGCCGGAGCAACAGCCGGTCGGTGCTGGACAAGGAAGAAGATCTGAACTACGCGAAAGAACAGGAAGTTGAAAGTTTCATATACTGCAAGAAGGCCGATCTGGCCCTGTCGGCGGCCCAGGGGCTTCTGCTGGGACGTTACGGCATCGATGTCCCGGAGGAACGTTTTGAGTAGTGTTTCAAGAAAATCAGTGGGTGTTTTTTTTGTGTTGTCTGTCATTCTCGTTTCAGTCTGTCCGGTTTTCGCAGACAGCACCGCACGTATTCCCGGCCTCACCGAACCCGTCCGTGATGTGACGCTAAGTTTCGACGTGGACGGCACCCTGGGCGATATCCGGTTCAAAGAAGGGGACCGGGTGAAAAAGGGCGACGCCCTCATTGAACTCAGAAAATCCTTTGAAGAACTGGATGTCCGCCGAAGCCGAATGATCTGGGACAGCAAGGTGGAGGTGGAATCCGCCAAGGTCCGCGCCGAATCCCTGAAAACCGTGTATGTGTCCACCCAGGCCCTTTTCGAGCGTACCGCGTCGGTGAGCAAGGAGGAACTGGAAAAGAAGAAGCTGGAGTACGATCTGGCCGAAGCGGAATACCAGCGTCTGGCCGTGGCGGAAAAGAAAGAGGAGATGGAGTACCGCATGGCTGTCGAGAAACGGGACAAACTGATATTAAGGTCCCCCATCAGCGGCACCCTCACCAGACTTTTCCTGGATGAAGGTGAAAGCTGCGAAAACCGTCAGCCCGTGGCCCAGGTGGTGGACTCCAGCCAGTGCATCATGGTCTGCAACGTGGAGGCGGCCCTGGCCCACAGCCTGAAAAAAGGCCAGAGCATGGCCCTTTCCGTGCCCGTGGGATTCAAGACCGTGAACGTCACCGGCCGTCTGATCTATGTGGCTCCCGTGGTGGACAAGGCCAGCGGGCTTGTCACCGTGAAAGCCCTGTTCGACAATCCCGGCGGCTCGGTTCGCCCCGGCGTGGCCGGTGCCATGTTCGTTCCGGTGAAGTCCAAAAAATAAGCCGAAAAGGTTGATTCGTGAGTTCGACGGTGGTTGTCGTGAGATGGGGCAGGCGTAGGTCGGATTGAGGAACGAAATCCGACGGAGGGTGGCCATTGAGATGAAGGTTTTATTCAATCCAGTGTTGGTCAATGATACAGAATAACCATCCGATTGTTTTGATTAAAGGATGGGGCCATCGGTCGGCTTTCGAACCGAGAACCCGGCCTGCGATATACCATCGTTCAGCGTTGATAGTGCGTTTTTTCATATATCATTTTTGAGATTGTCGTTATGCCCTTTGAAAGCAAGGAAAACCATTCGGAAGTCCACGAAACCATCAGAACCTTTGATGACCTGAGGCGGTTTGAGGGAAGTCCGCCGGAATTCTGGGCCGCGTTCATGGAAGCGGCCCGTGGTCTGGCCGCGGCGGATTTTGCGGTGCTAAAGGTGTCAAACGGGACCGAAGAAGACTGGAAAACCATGGGCATCTGGCCTCCGGCCCGGAGAAAGGACGCCATGGCCCAGGACTTCGATATCGAATACACCATGGCGTCACCTGCCGCCGACGCTCAAGGGGCCTTTTCCCTAAAATCCTCACGGGGCGGTGTTCTCATTGCTGTCAGGCTTGAAACCGGTGACGAAAAGACCCGGGCCGTGGCATTGTTTTATTCGGCGCAGCTTTCGGACGGCAAAGCCGTGGACGACAGCCTGACCCGGCTCGCCCTGGTGGCGGACATTCCCAGGGTCTACGCTCTTAAGCGGGAATCGGACAAGGCCCGGTACGACGTGATCCGCTTTGCAGACACCCTGGACCTCCTGGTGCTCCTGAACCAGGAAACAAAATTCATGGCGGCGGTGATGGTTTTCGTGAACGAACTGGCCGCGCGCTTCCAGTGTTCCAGAGTCAGTCTGGGCTGGCTGGACCGGGGCTATGTCCGCATGCAGGGCATCAGCCACATGGACCAGTTCGAAAAGAAAATGGACGCGGTTACGGCCCTTGAAAAAGCCATGGACGAAACCCTGGACCAGGACGAGGAAATCCTTTATCCGCCGGTGCCAGGCATGACCGCCGTCACACGGGCCCACAGTGAGTTTGCCGAGAGTCATGGAGGCATGACCCTGGTGTCGTTGCCCATCCGGCCTGACGGTGAGCCCAAAGCCGTGCTGGTCTGCGAACGGGACAAAGACCGCCCCCCTTTTCACGAAAACGAGATCCAGGGTCTTCGCCTGTTCTGCGACCAGGCGGCCCGGCGGCTCAGCGATTTAAAACTGTCTGACGTGTGGTTAGGCACCCGGATGGCCCGGAGCGCCCGGGAAAAGCTGGCCGGACTTCTGGGGGTGGAACACACTTTTGCCAAGGTTCTGGGCATTGTCTGTTTTCTTCTTCTCGCCTTTTTTCTGTTCGGACGCATGGAATACCGGGTGGAAGCCCCGTTTACCCTGAAAACAGACGATGTGGCCTACATGCCCACGCCCTTTGACGGGTACATCAAAACCGTTCTGGTGAGGGTGGGGGACCCGGTGGCCAAAGACCAGATCCTCCTGACCCTGGACACCCAGGAACTGCTCATCGAGGAATCCTCGGCCATTGCCGACCGGAGCCGGTATCACCGGGAATCGGAAAAATCCATGGCCACCGGTGACCTTGCCGAAATGAAAATCGCAGAAACCTTGAGGGATCAGGCCGACGCCCGGCTTGAACTGATCCGCTACCACCTGTCCAACGCCGAAGTCCGTTCGCCGTTCGCCGGGATCGTGGTGGAAGGGGACCTTCGTGAAATGCTGGGTGCGCCGGTCCGGAAAGGCGACATCCTGTTCAAGGTGGCCCGGATCGAACACCTTTACGCCGAACTGGCCGTGGACGAACGGGACGTCCATGAAATCAAGGCCGGAAACACCGGTGAGATCGCCTTTGTCAGCAAGCCGGAAACCAGCTATCCCGTGGGGGTGAAACGGGTGGACCCCGTGGCCCAGGCCAAGGACGAGGGGAACATCTTCCAGGTGACCTGCACGTTCAGTGAAAAACCGGAAACCTGGTGGCGTCCGGGCATGAGCGGCATCGCCAAGATCGGCGTGGGCCGAAGGAACGTCTGCTGGATCGTCACCCACCGGACTGTGGATTACCTCCGTCTTTTCTTCTGGTGGTGATATGGCGAATCAAGGCAGTACCTTCAGCGAGTCGTGGCACCGGGTTTCCAACCTGCGTTTGTCCCTCCGGCCCAGCGTCCATGTGCGGATGCAGCGCTTCAGGGGCGAAAAATGGTATGTGCTGAACGACCCCTTCAACAACAGTTATTTCAGGGTCCGGCCCATGGCCTACGAGTTTCTGATCCGGCTCACGCCGTCAAGAACCGTGGAAGAGGTGTGGGACACCTGCCTCGATCTTCATCCCGACAGCGCGCCGGGCCAGGAGGACGTGATCCAGCTCCTCACCCAGCTTTACCACGCCAACCTTCTTTACACCGAACGATCCACAGACACCCAGGCCCTGTTCGACCGGTTCAGGAAACGGAAACAGCGGGAAACACGCTCCAGGCTCTTAAGCGTCATGTTCATGCGGATTCCCCTGTTCGATCCTGACCGCCTGCTCACGGCCCTGTTGCCCCTGATCACCCGGATGTTCAGCCGCATGGGGAGTCTTGTCTGGCTGGCTGTGGTGGGCTATGCCGTGAAAACGGCCATCGACCACGCCGGAGCCCTGGGCAATCAGGCCCAGGGGATTCTCGCGCCGGGCAACCTGTTTCTGCTGTATGTGGGACTGGTGCTGGTGAAAACCATCCATGAGTTCGGCCATGCCATGGCCTGCCGGCGTTTCGGCGGCGAAGTCCACACCATGGGCGTCATGCTGCTTGTGTTCACCCCGCTTCCCTACGTGGACGCCACATCCAGCTGGTCGTTCCGAAATCCCTGGGAGAGGGCCCTGGTGGGGGCTGCGGGCATGATTGCCGAACTCTTTGTGGCAGCCCTTTGCACCTTTGTCTGGGCCAGCACCGGCCAGGGTGTGGTGAACAGTCTGGCTTACAACATTATGTTCATCGCCTCGGTATCCACGGTGCTTTTCAACGGAAACCCCCTTCTCCGGTTTGACGGCTACTACATCCTGTCGGACATTCTGGACATCCCCAACCTGTCCACCCAGGCCAATCTCCAGCTCCGGCACGCTGTGGAAAAATACCTGTTCGGCCGGGCCGATTCCAAAGGTGCGGCACAGACCGGCAAGGAAGCGTTTTGGCTTTCGACCTTCGGGGTTCTGAGCGGCATCTACCGTGTGCTGGTGTTCACCGGCATCATCTTATTCGTGGCGGACAAATTTCTTCTGGCCGGGCTGGTCATGGCCCTGGTCTGTGTGGTGTCCTGGGTCATGGTTCCCCTGTACCGGTTTTTCAACTACCTGACCACCGATCCCCATCTGGAACGGACCCGGCAGCGGGCCTACACCGTTTCCGGCCTGTTTTTGGGCACGGTGCTGTTCATTCTCGTGGTGTTTCCCTTTCCCAACCGTTTCAGGGCCCCCGGCATTCTGGAGGCGGTCCACTACATCAAGGTGGTGAACGACGCGCCGGGGTATCTGGAAAAACTCCATGTGGCGTCGGGAACGTTCGTTGAAAAAGACACGGTGCTCATGACCTTCAGGGATCGGGAACTGGAGATCGAAACCACCCGTGTCAAAGCCCAGAAAAGCGAAACCGAAGCCCTGCTCATGAAGGCCATGAGCAGCGAGATCGCCGATGTGAAACCCCTTCAGAAACGTCTGGAAACCATCGAGAACCGGCTTCTGGATCTGGACAAACAGAACAGCGACCTTGTCCTTGTGGCTAAACAACGTGGACTCTGGGTGGCACCCACCGCCGCAGAGCGCATCGGGTCCTATCTGCCCAAAGCCACGTACATCGGTGAAATCGTCGATCCGTCCTCGTTCAGGTTTACCACCACCGTGTCCCAGGATGATGCCGCCAGCCTTTTCGGGGGAAAAATCCAGAGCGCCGAAGTCCGCATTGCCGGTCACGCCGGAACGGACATCAAGGCCACAGGATACCGCATCATTCCCTTTGAGCAGAAAAAACTACCCTCCGCGGCCCTGGGCTGGTTCGGCGGCGGAGACATCGCCGTCAGCAGCAAGGACGACACAGGCACCCTGGCCGCCGAATCTTTTTTCGCCATCGAGGCGGATCTGCCCTTTGGCAAAGACGTGGCCTTCTATCAGGGAAGGGCCGGAAAAATCCGTTTCACCCTGGAGCCGGAACCCCTGATTGTGCAGGGATGGCGTGCATTGCGGCAGCTTCTCCAGAAACGGTACCGGGTGTGACGTCCCATGATGCTTCCGTCCTCCGATTACAGAAAAACCCAGGTCGCAGACCCCAGGAAACTCCACCGGGGCCTTGACGCCCTGGTTTACGGACTGGTGGGGTTCTACCACCGCCGCGATGTGCTCAGGGAAAACCTGCTGGCCGAGGCTGCGGCCATCCATGACCGTTCGGAACACCTGAAAACCCTGTCCACCAAAGATCTGGAAGGAAAACTCCGGGCATTCAAAAGCCGTTTCCGACGTAAAGAAGACATCGACAATCCTCTTGTGGCCGAGGCCCTCGCAACCTTGGTCGAAACGGCGGAACGGACTCTGGGGCTCAGGCCGTACCCTGTTCAGGTGGCCGGGGCACTTGCCCTGTACCGGGGCTATCTGGCCGAAATGGCCACCGGCGAAGGAAAAAGTCTCACCGCCTGTCTGCCCGCCGCTCTTTCGGCCTGGACCGGTAGGCCCTGCCATGTGGTCACGGTGAACGACTATCTGGCGGCCCGTGACGTGGCTGAAATGAAATCCTTTTACGAACGCTGCGGCCTGTCCGTGGGGGCCGTCACCGCCGACATGGCCCAGAACGACAGGCGGGCGGGCTACGACAAAGGCGTGGTGTACACCACAAGCAAGGAGCTGGCCGCCGATTTTTTAAGGGACCGCCTGATTCTGGGGCCCATCCAGAACCCGTCCCGCCGCTTGATCCGGGGTCTTCTCCATCCCCAGGCCCGTCTGAACGAAGGCATGGTGATGCGGGGGCTTCACACCGCCATCGTGGACGAGGCCGACAGCGTGCTCATCGACGAGGCCGTCACCCCCCTCATCATATCCCGGCCCCAGGACAACAAACCCTTCATGGATGTGTGCATGACCGCCCACCGGCTTTCAAAAACCCTGAAACCGGTGAGGGACTACATCTGCGACATGAAATACAAGGATATCCGGTTCACCAAAGAGGGGGAAAAGAAGCTTGACGATATGGCGAGCGAGCTTAAAGGTCTGTGGCGGAGCAGGGACAGGCGCGAGGAGCTGATTCTCCAGGCCCTGACAGCGCGGGAATTCTACAAAAGGGACAAACAGTATGTGGTGAAAGACGGCAAGGTGGTCATTGTCGATGAGTTCACCGGTCGCCTCATGCCCAACCGCACCTGGCGTCAGGGCTTTCATCAGGCCGTGGAAGCCAAGGAGAACATCGAAATCACCCGGCCCAGCGAAACCTTGTCCCGCCTGAGTTTCCAGCAGTTTTTCAGGCTGTTTGAAAACCTGTCGGGCATGACCGGAACGGGCCTTGAATCGTCACGGGAATTCTGGCAGATCTACGGCCTTGCCGTGATGGCCATTCCCACCCACCGTCCCTGCATCCGGGAACAGTACCCCAACCTGATTTTCGCCACCGCCCACGAACGCTGGAATGCTGTGGTGGACGAGGTGGCTGAGCTTCACCGGGTGGGGCGTCCCGTGCTGGTGGGAACCCGGAACGTGGCCGCCAGCGAAACCATCGCCGCACGTCTGGCTGAAAAAGGATTCGCTTTCAGCCTTCTGAACGCCGTGCACCATCAGGAGGAGGCGGGCATCGTCCGAAGCGCGGGCCAGGAAGGGCGCATCACCATCGCCACCAACATGGCGGGCCGCGGCACGGACATCAAGCTGGGTGAAGGAGTCACGGCCCTGGGCGGTCTTCACGTCATCGCCACCGAAGGCCACGAATCCGCCCGCATCGACCGCCAGCTTTTCGGCCGCAGCGCCCGTCAGGGCGATCCCGGCAGCGCCCGGGCCTTCATGAGCATGGAAGACGAGCTCATGGTCCGCTTTGTCCCCGCCCCGGTCAGAAACCGTCTCGCATTGTCTCTTGGCCCCAACCATCCTTCGGTTCAGCGCTTTGCCGAAAAAGTCTACCGCAGAGCCCAGAAATCCGCCCAGAACATGGCCTTCAAACAGCGTAAAAGCGTTCTCCGCATGGATACCTGGCTGGAAGAAGCCCTTGCGTTTACCGGGAAAAGTGTTTTGGGCGGGTGAGTTAAGAATATCGTCGGGGGTCATCATCCGTTTTGAACGGGGAATGGTTGAACGGGAATGATTGAACGTCGAACATCAAACGCCCAACATCCAACATCGAATGAAGGAAAACTTCATTTTTATAGGCTGAATATACAGAAGGGTATCTTGCCATGCGGCCATGGGGATCCTGCAACCCATTCACCATTCGATGTTGTATGTTCGATGTTCGATTTTCAAAAAACCTGCCATTAGGATAACCCGCCTTTATCATTTCCGAACGAGAAATGATTGAACATCGAACATCGAACGCCCAACATCGATGCCCATGTAAAAAGTCAGGAGCTCAACAAAGGACATAATTGTAAT
>DYJE01000055.1 GCA_020723285.1 Desulforapulum autotrophicum
AGCGTGACCTTCAGCACCGTGGGCACTTTTACCGTGACCTACACCGTGACGGATAGCGACGGCGACACCAGCAGCGCCACCCGCACCATCACCGTGACTGAAACCGACACCAACCCAGTGGCGTCCATATCAAGCCCGTCTGCCGGTACCAGTGTAACCAAAGGCGGCAGTGTGAGCTTCGCGGCCACCGTCACCGGCGGCAACGCGCCTTACACTCATGCCTGGAACTTCGGAACCTCCGGAGCGGCAGCCCAGACCGTGGAAGATCCCGGCAGCGTGACCTTCAGCACAGTTGGAACCCACACCGTGACCTACACCGTCACCGACAGCGACGGGGACACCAGCAGCGCCACAACCACCGTAACCGTGTCTGAAGCGGACACCAGTCCCGTGGCCACCATTTCAAGCCCCGCGTCCAGCACCACCATCACCCAGGGCGGCAGTGTGAGCTTCGCGGCAACGGTGACCGGCGGCAACGCACCCTTCACTCATAACTGGAATTTCGGAACGGCCAATATCACCAGTAAAACCGTGGAAGATCCCGGCAGCGTGACGTTCAGCACCGTGGGCACCCACACCGTAACCTACACCGTCACCGACAACGACGGGGACAGCAGCAAGGTGACGCGCACCATCACCGTCAACTCCAGCAATGCAGACGTGAATCCCGTGGCCACCATCACCAGTCCCGCCGCCAACGTTGTTATCGCTCAGGGCGGCAGTGTGAACTTCCAGGGCTCGGTTGAAAGCGGCAACGCGCCGTTCACCTACCGCTGGACCTTCGGATGGGGCGGACCCCGGACCAAAACCGTGGAAGACCCCGGAAGCGTGAGTTTTCCCACAGCCGGAACCTACTATGTGTTCTTCTATGTCAAAGACAAGGACCGTGACGTGAGTGCGGACTATGTGGTGGTCACCGTCAGTTCCAAAGCCTCGGCCGGTGAAAAAGCCGAACGGGTATCCCCCGCAGACGGAGCCCGTGTTTCCCTCACTCCGAAACTGATGGCCGACGCCGGTGATATCGACGGCGACACCCAGTGGCAGATCAGTACAACGGCGGACTTCTCCACCATGGTGCTTGACGTGACTCAGAATCCCGGCTCTTCGACCCTGGATGTTCCGTCACAGACCCTTGACGGAAACACCACCTATTACTGGAGAATGAAACACAACAGCAGCCAGAGCAGCACCTCCAACTGGTCAGACGCCGGACGCTTCATCACCCTTGCCCCGGCCTGGAACGACCAGAACGGCAACGGTGTACCCGACACCCAGGAAACGGCGGATGATTCGGATCTCAACGGCGACGGCGAAGCTGACCACGGCCAGGATATCCTGAAAACCGTGAAAAGCTTCAACGGCAAAACCAGCTTCGGTCTGGTGAAACTTGAAAATGTTCTGGATATCGAGATTCTGGAGGCCATGAACGCGGACACCATCCTTGACAAGACCGGAAAACCCGGAACCCTGCCCTCAGGCCTGATCGGATTCCGTATCCTCACCGAAAAACCCGGTGACACCGTGCTCATCGGCATCTGTCTGGCGGAAGCGGCTCCTGAAAACGCGGGATGGTTCAAGTACGACACCATTCTCGGATGGCAGGACTACACCTCTCTCGTGACCTTCAGTGAAAACAGGAAAAACCTGGTGATCGAACTGGTGGACGGTGGTGAAGGGGATGCAGACGGATGCGCCAACGGCGTGATTGTGGACCCCGCAGGTCTGGGTTACGCGGCCGACGATTCCGACACACCGGCAGAGGAATCATCGCAGGTGGCCGGTGCGGCTGCCGGAGGTTCCGGCTGCTTCATCGGAAGTGCAGACGGCACCATCGACGTGAAACTTCCGCTCGCTCTGATCCTGATCTTTGCCTGCGCGTTCATCATCGTGGCAACACAAAAGGAGAAAAGCAAATAACGGCCATGGGCCCCCCTCCTGACGAGGGGGCCCACAACGAACGATGAAAGATGACGCTCGTTTTGCCAAGTCACTTTCACATAAACATGATCAGCTGATACGGGAATCCCCCCCCCCAAGAACCCGGTCAGACTTCGCAGAGGTAAAAACCGCCGCGTAAGGCCTGACCGGGTTTCTTATTTGTTACGGGCGTGATCCGGTGGAAACTGGGAGAGGTTTTTTTCCACCATCCTGATAAAAAAAGCGGTTTTTTTTTCCGGTGAGGCCTGAAAATCGACCCGGCTGACGCTTGTGCCCTGCCACAACAGCTCGCCGGAAACGCCATCCGAAATGTCGATCACCAGCTGGCCTTCGTCATACTCGCTGATCTCGCTGCCGGTGCCCGCCCCGAAACCGATGGCGCTTCCTCTCCCCCCCGTTCCAAAGCCGAATCCGATCACCGGTCCACCGGATGTCCCGGAGAGTCGGCGCTGGAGGGTGTAGGTGTATGCCACAAATACATCGGGCCGCCCGGACGTCCGCGCATAGCCTTTTTCTGTCATGGTTTTGTCAACAGCCGCACGGATCCTTTGATCGTTAAAGGGCGTGTCGATTCGAACATCGCCGGAATGTTTCTGCTTCGCGTCTTTCCATGCGTAAGTCTTCATTTCACTGAAGATGACATTTTTATTGTAGTCCTGACTGACACGGACGCTGGTGCAGCCGCCGATCGTCATAAAGGCTGCGACGCTCAGAATGACGGTGTAAAAAGATCTTTTCATAGCGCCTCCCATGGTATGGTTTGCTTCATGCGTAACCTGATCCGAATGAATAACCTCAACATAGGAAATGATGTCTTTTTGTCAATCAGGGACGGTTCACGGGTTTGCCGCCGGATAATTTTTTCAGACTGTGCTCGAACAGCCGACGTTCGGCATGGGAGAGGTTTTGAACATCGATTTCAATGGGTTGAAGTGTGTAACCCGCCGCTGATTTCACCACATAACGGCCGATATCGAGTTTCTTCGCCATATCGGCCATGACCGGGGCAAGTGCCGGGCTGTCCAGGTGGACGGCGGTGATGACCCACGCGCCCCCCTGCCGCTCCACCGTCATGAACCGGTCGATACGGTCGTTGTTTTTCAGCTGGGCCATCCATTCTTCGAACATGTTTTTCTTTTTTTCCGACAGGGCGATGCCCACATCCACCCGCCCGGAGGTAACAAAGGGCAGCCAGAAATGGTCGCGCGAGATGATAAGGCTGTAATCATCGGATTCAAGCAGGTTGAAGCGTGAGAGCAATGCCAGTTCCAGCAGAAAAAGACGGTCCGGGCAGGTGTCGGAACGCTGATTCTCAAGGTTGAGCAGTGGACATAGAGTCGTGTAATTACCCTCTTTCAAATCACTGAAAAACCCTTTGACCAGAAAGTCGATGCGGTGGTTTTCGCCGAGAATGGAAACAAATACGATCAGGGCGAAAAAAGACAGGCCCAGCAAGCCGATGACGGTGCTGACAAAGGTATCGATTTTTTTCACGGTGGTACTCCTTCCAATATTTTTTCGGTTTGTATCAGGTTCATGTTTTAAAACCAATAAAAAATAAAACCGACTATAGATTATTGATTTTCATTGTGATAAATTAACGGACTCGCGTACCGGAACACAGGTGATTCAGAGACCGGTTTCTTTGAACATTTAGGCACTTGACTCCCATGGGCCATGTGATAATTGAACATACCCGCATGTTGGGGTGTGCCGTAGACGGGCGAGACGATAAAACTGGGCTAATAACCCGAAATAAAAACAATTTTGGAAAAAAGACCGCACTTATGAAAGCACTGCTTGCCCTGGAAGACGGGCGGACCTTCAGCTGCCGGAGCTTCACCGGCCCCGGAGAAACCTCCGGAGAAGCTGTTTTCAATACAAGCATGACCGGTTACCAGGAAGTACTCACAGACCCCTCGTACAGGGGCCAGATGGTGACCATGACCTATCCCCTCATCGGAAACTACGGTGTGAATCCCGACGATGTGGAATCGGACCGGATCCAGGTGGCCGGATTCATCGTCCGGGAATACCAGGCATTCCACAGCAATTACAAGGCCACGGAAAGCCTGGCCGATTACCTGAAAGCCCAGGGCATCATGGGTGTGGACGAACTGGACACCCGGGCCCTCACGCGGCATCTGCGGATCCACGGCGCCTTAAGGTCGGTGATGTCCACAGACGACCTCAACCCCGAAAGCCTGGTGAAAAAAGCCCGGATGACCCGGAGCATGGTGGGCTGCGATCTGGTGAAAGAGGTGAGCTGCGCCAAAGCCTACCGCTGGACGAACAACGCGCCCGAATTCATTGAAACGCCGCTCGCATCCGGCGCGGACCTGTTCCGCGACCGGGGCAAACGAAAGGCTGTGGTCGCCTTTGATTTCGGCATCAAGTACAACATCATCCGCTGTCTGGAGACGGCCGGATGCGAAGTCATCGTGGTGCCTGCCACCACCTCCGCCGAAACGGTAAAATCTCTGAATCCCGACGGCGTGTTTCTGTCCAACGGCCCCGGCGATCCCGAGCCCCTCACCTACGCCATCGACACGGTGCGGAATCTTATCGACTACCGGCCCCTTTTCGGCATCTGCCTGGGCCACCAGATTCTGTCCCTGGCCTTTGGGGGAAAGACGTACAAGCTGAAATTCGGCCACCGGGGCGGCAACCAGCCGGTACAGAACATGTTCACGAAAAAGGTGGAGATCACTTCCCAGAACCACGGTTTCGCGGCAGACATCCACAGTCTTGCGGACAAGGACCTGGACGTGTTCCACATGAATCTGAACGACAACACCGTGGAAGGCCTGAAACACCGGAAGCTTCCCGTTTTCGGCGTCCAGTACCATCCCGAGGCGTCACCGGGCCCCCACGACGCGGCCTATCTTTTCGACGAGTTCGCAAAGATGATGAAGACATGCTGAACCCTAAAATCAAAGAAACGATTCTAACGATAGCGTAAAGCCGAGACACTATGCCAAAACGTACAGACATCAACAAAATCCTGATCATCGGAGCAGGCCCGATCATCATCAGCCAGGCCTGCGAATTCGACTATTCCGGAGCCCAGGCGTGCAAAGCCCTGAAAGAAGAGGGCTACACCGTGGTTCTGGTGAACAGCAACCCCGCCACCATCATGACCGACCCGGACATGGCCGACGCCACCTACATCGAACCGGTGACGGCGGAAACGGTGATCAAGATCATCGAAAAGGAACGGCCCGACGCGCTTCTGCCCACATTGGGAGGCCAGACCGGCCTCAACACCGCCATTGAAGTAGCCCGTTCCGGTGCCCTCGAAAAATACGGCGTGGAGATGATCGGGGCTTCCGAAGCGGTGATCCGCAAAGCCGAGGACCGCGAGCTTTTCCGGGACGCCATGAACAAGATCGGTTTGAGGATTCCCCGCAGCGGGTTCGCCACCACCATGGACGAAGCCCGGAAAGTGGCGGAGGACATCGGTTTTCCCATCATCGTCCGCCCCAGCTTCACATTGGGCGGCACCGGCGGCGGCGTGGCCTACAACCCGGACGACCTTGAAACCATGGCCAAGGCGGGCTTGGACGCCAGCCTCATCACCCAGGTCATGCTGGAAGAATCGGTGCTGAACTGGAAAGAATACGAGCTGGAAGTGGTCCGCGACAAGAACGACAACGTGATCATCGTCTGCTCCATTGAAAACATGGACCCCATGGGCATCCACACCGGCGACAGCATCACCGTGGCTCCGATCCAGACGCTTTCGGACAAGGAATACCAGGTTCTGAGGGACGCCTCCATCGCCATCCTCCGGGAAATCGGCGTGGACACCGGCGGCTCCAACGTGCAGTTCGCCATCAATCCCAAGACCGGCGAGATGATCGTGGTGGAGATGAACCCCCGGGTGTCCCGGAGTTCGGCCCTGGCCTCCAAGGCCACCGGCTACCCCATTGCCAAGATCGCCGCCAAGCTGGCCGTGGGCTACACCCTGGACGAGCTGGAAAACGACATCACCGGAGAAACCCTGGCCTCCTTCGAGCCCACCATCGACTATTGCGTGGTGAAAATCCCACGCTGGACCTTCGAGAAATTCCCGGAAACCCAGGACTTTCTCACCACGGCCATGAAATCCGTGGGAGAAACCATGGCCATCGGAAGAACGTTCAAGGAAGCGTTTCAGAAAGGGGTGCGTTCCCTTGAAATCGGCCGTTTTGGACTGGGTGCCGACGGAAAGGGCGTGGAGGACACCGAAGGGACCTTCCCCTCCCATTCCGAGATTGAACGGAAACTCGCCACCCCCAATTCCAAACGGATTTTCTACCTTCGCTACGCCCTCAAAAGCGGCATGAGCGTGGACGAGGTCTGCGCCCTGACCGGCATGGACCCCTGGTTCATTCATCAGATCAAGCAGATCGTGGATTACGAAGACGTGATTCAGAAAGCCGGAACCGGCATCGACCGGGATACGTTGTGGCGGGCCAAATCTTACGGTTTTTCAGACACCCAGATCGCCCGGCTCGCCGGATTCGAAAACGAGGACGCGGTCCGGAATTTGCGTCAGACCCTGGGCGTGATCCCGGCCTACAAGCTGGTGGACACCTGCGCCGCCGAGTTCCAGGCCGTCACCCCCTATTACTATTCGGCCTACGAAGAGGAATGCGAAGCCCGGCAAACGGACAAGAAGAAAGTGATGATCCTGGGCGGCGGTCCCAACCGCATAGGCCAGGGCATCGAGTTCGACTACTGCTGTGTACACGCCAGCCTCGCCCTGCGGGAAGAAGGCATCGAAAGCATCATGGTGAACAGCAACCCCGAAACCGTGTCCACCGACTACGACACCTCGGACAAGCTGTACTTCGAACCCCTGACCAAGGAAGATGTGCTTCACATTGTGGCCAAGGAAAAACCCGAAGGCGTCATCGTCCAGTTCGGCGGCCAGACACCCCTGAACCTCGCTGTGGGCCTTGAAAAAGCCGGGGTCAACATCCTGGGCACCAAACCTTCCAGCATCCACAGGGCCGAAGACAGGGACCAGTTTCAGGCCATGCTGAAAAAGCTGAATCTGGTCCAGCCGGACAACGGCATCGCCTTCAACTACGACGAAGCCAAAACCGTGGCGGAAGGCATCGGCTATCCGGTGATGGTCCGTCCTTCCTATGTTCTGGGCGGCCGGGCCATGAAAATCGTGTACAGCCCCCACGACCTCGAAAACTTCATCAAACTGGCCATCGAAGCCTCTCCGGGTCACCCTGTTCTCATCGACAAGTTCCTGGAAGACGCCGTGGAGCTGGATGTGGACGCCATTTCCGACGGGAATGTCACCCTCATCGCCGGCATCATGGAACACATCGAGGAAGCGGGCATCCACAGCGGTGATTCGGCCTGTGTGCTTCCGCCCCACAGTGTGGAGCAGCGGCTCATCGACGAAATCAGCGCGGCCACCAAAGCCATGGCCCGGGAGCTGGACGTGGTGGGCCTGATGAACGTCCAGTACGCCATCAAGGACGGCAAACTCTACGTCATCGAGGTGAACCCCCGGGCCTCCCGCACCGTTCCTTTTGTCAGCAAGGCCACCGGCGTTCAGTTCGCCAAGCTGGCCACCAAGGTGATCATGGGGAAAACCCTGAAGGAACTGGGGCTTGAAAAGGAAGTGATTCCGGCCCATAAATCGGTGAAAGAGGCGGTGATGCCCTTTGACCGTTTCCCCAACGTGGACACCCTTCTTGGGCCTGAAATGAAATCCACCGGTGAAGTCATGGGCATGGATGAGGATTTCGGCATGGCGTTTGCCAAGGCCCAGCTGGGAGCGAATCAGCAGCTGTCCCTTTCCGGCACGGTGTTTATCAGCGTCAGGGACGAGGACAAGAAAGCGGCCCTTCCCATCGCCCGGAGCTTTTCCGAGACCGGGTTCAGCATCCTGGCCACCAGCGGGACATCCACCTATCTTCTTGAAAACGGAATTGAAAACAAAAAAATCAACAAGGTGTCCGTGGGCCGTCCCCACGTGGTGGACGCCATCAAGAACAATGAAATCCAGCTGGTGATCAATACACCCTCGGATACCGAAACCATGAACGACGGATACAAAATCCGGCGTGCGGCGCTGAAATATAAAATTCCGTACACAACCACCTTGTCCGGGGCCGACGCCATTGCCAAAGCGGTAAAAGCACTCAATCAAAAAGAACGAACGGTTAAAAGCGTTCAGGAATATCACAAGGAAATAGGCAAATGACTCTCTATGTGACAGACGACGATAGAAGACCGAAAGACGAATGTGGCGTATTTGGCATCCATGGTCATCCGGAAGCCGCTAAAATCACGTATTTCGGACTCTATGCCCTTCAGCACCGGGGCCAGGAAAGCGCTGGCATCGCTGTGGCCAAGGATAAGAAAATCGAGGTCATGAAAGGCATGGGCCTGGTTCCCGAAATCTATTCCATGGATGATCTTGAAAAGCTGGAAGGATCAAGCGCCATCGGTCATGTGCGCTACTCCACCACCGGCGGTTCCAACCTCATCAACGCCCAGCCCTTCATTGCCCGGCACAAGCAGAAGACCTACGCCGTGGCCCATAACGGAAACCTGACCAACGCCCACATCATCAAGCAGGAACTGGAGGAACTGGGTAGTATTTTCCAGACCACCATGGACAGCGAGGTAGCCCTTCACCTGTTTATCCGCAACGTCTCCAAGGGCATTGTCCAGGGGCTGGTGGACACCATGAGCCGGCTCGAAGGCGCGTTTTCCTTCGTGGTCCTCACCGGCAAAGGGGAACTCATCGGCGTGAAGGATCCCAACGGATTCCGGCCCCTGTGCATGGGACGGCTGAACGGCCATTACATCCTGGCCTCAGAAACCTGTGCCCTCGATCTGGTGCAGGCGGAATTCATAAGGGAACTTGAGCCCGGCGAGATTGTCATCATCGACGACAACGGTGTCCGGAGTCTGATTCCCGAAAACAGGCCGAAACAGAGCATGTGCATTTTCGAATACATCTACTTCGCCCGCCCGGACAGCACCATCGCCGGTCACAACGTGTACCAGATGCGAAAATCCTTCGGCCGGCGTCTGGCCATGGAAGCGCCGGTTTCCGCCGACTTTGTCATGCCCTTTCCCGATTCGGGCAACTACGCGGCCCTTGGGTACTCCGAAGCCTCGGGCATCCCCTTTGAAATGGTGATGATCAGGAACCACTACGTTGGGCGTTCGTTCATCCAGCCCACCCAGAGCATGAGGGATTTCGCCGTGCGCATCAAGCTGAACCCGGTGAAAGAGCAGATCGCGGGCAAAGACATCATCATCATTGAGGACTCCATCATCCGGGGCACCACGGCGAAAACAAGAGTCAAAGCCCTGCGGGAACTGGGGGCCAAACGGGTTCACATGCGGATCAGCTGTCCGCCCCACCGTTTCCCCTGTTTCTACGGCATCGATTTCTCCACCAAAGGGGAACTCATCGCCGCCAAAAAGACCATGGACGAACTGACCGATTTCCTCGGCCTTGATTCCCTTCACTACCTGACCGTGGACGGCATGCTCGAAGCCAGCGGGGTGAAAGACCCGGAAAATTACTTCTGCAAAGCCTGTTTTGACGGGAAATATCCGGTGAAATTTGATGAGTGCATTTCAAAAAACTGCCTTGGAGATTGAAAAATACTTGAATGTTAAGCGCTTATAGTGTTAACTTAAGGTCATCTTGATACTCCCCTTGATGCTTTTTAAGGTTTTCTGACGCGGCAAAAAATCTGCTCCAGGAGTTTTTGAACATGATAGAAACCAAATATCTGAAAGACAACATCGAGAATATTCAGAAACTGATGAGCATTCCGGCTCTGAAGAATTTCGAGACCAAATACCTGGGCAAACTTCTCAAACTCAGTAAAATCAGGGAATACGAAAACGGTGAAATCATCATCAAGGAAGGGGATCTGGACCCTTGGCTCTATTTCCTTCTGGCCGGCAGCATCGTCATCAAAAAAGAGAATGTGGAACTGGGCCGCATCGATTCGGTGGGTGAAATCTTCGGTGAAATGCGCATCGTGGACAGCCTGAGCCGGTCTGCGTCCGTTTATGCCGTGGGCCGGACCACCTGCCTCGCCGTGGACACCAGCGCCGGGGACAAACTGTCCGGCACAGGCGATCGGGACGAAAAACTGGATTTCCTTCTTCTTCTCTACAAAATCTTCGCCGAATACATGTCTTTAAGGCTTCGCCTCACCAACGAGGAGCTGATCAAAGCCAAGCAGGAAGTGGAGAAGATCCGGGAAAGCAAGATGAACATCATCATGCGGAAAATCCAGGGTAAAACCGACTGATGACCGTTCAAGGCCGGGTTTTTCCATGAGTGTTTTCCCGAAAACCGTTTCCTTTTCCAAGAACGCCAGCAACGTTTTTTTTCATATCCTCACCGGGTGCAATCTCGCGTGCCGCCACTGTTACATCAACAAAACCCAGCATGGGAACTCCCTGGTTTCCGCAGCCGACATGGAAGCCTGGCTGGCCCTTTTTGCCCGTCGAAGCCCCAGGGCCCAGGTGATTTTTTTAGGCGGGGAACCCACCCTTCACCCCGACCTTCCCGATGCCGTCAGAGCCGCGAAACGCCTGGGTTACGCCTCGGTCACCGTGGACACCAACGGGTATCTTTTCCACGATTTTCTTGAAAAAGTCAGCCCCTCCGATCTGGATTTTTTAAGCTTCAGCCTGGACGGAGCCACACGGAGCATGAACGATGAAATCCGCGGGGCCGGATGCTACGACACCTGCCTTCACGGAATACGGAAAGCCGTGGACAAAGGCTTCAGCACCAGCCTGATTTACACCGTCAGTCATATGAATTTCCATGAACTGGAAAACATGCCGTCCCTTCTGGCCCGGCTGGGCATCCGGGAATTTTTCATCCAGGTCATCGGCATCCGGGGCAAATCGGCGGAATCCGGCGGGAAGGGCCTACAGCTCACCCGTGACACCTGGATGAAAACCGTTCCGAAGGTGGCAGAAGCCGTGGCCGCATCAGGCATCGGGGTGACCTACCCCAAGGTTTTTCTGGATGACGGGGAAGATTTTGAATGCGCCGGATGCGTGGCGGACAACTACTTTATCTTTCCCAACGGCCGGGTTTACCGCTGCCCCCTGTGTGAAGACTACCCCATTCATGCCCACGAGATCCGGGAAAGTTCTCTCGTGGACGCTCCCCGCCTCAACGAAAGCGATTTTTTCAAGCTCTCCATTCCCGAAGGCTGCGTGATGAACAAAATGATCCAGCCCGACAATCTCTCCTATGGACCGGACGGGAAACCCGAGTACCGTGTGGCCTGCTGCCTGTTGAAACAGCGGATCGATCCGGCGGGCTGATGGTTCAGAGTCACATCATGGATCATAAGTATTTAAGATCTTGAAATGGATAATCGTTGAACATCGAACATTGATGGCGTCGTAAAAAGTCCCATATGCGGCGTAATAGTGTTTGGCCAGACACTCGACATACTATATGTATGCCTTCGCGCCTGGCCAAACACTATGCCTTGCCTCTGGGCCTTTTTCCATAGCCATCGGGCGACTTTTTACGAGTCCATCAACATTGAACGCCCAACATCCAACATCGAATGAAGGATAACTCCAGTTTCTACATAACTTCTATCCATGCGGAAATGGTGATCCTGCAATCCATTCACCTATTGATGTTCAAAAAAAATGCGTCAGTCGGAAATTTAATCTGACAACCCCAACAAATCCGCCCTGATTCCCCTTATGTCCCACACACCGTTGATGGCTCTGGCCATTTTTACAGCGGTTTTCGTGCGCCGGACATGCCGGGGGCCATCGAACATCTCCGCCTGTTCTTCCAGAATTCGGATCATTTCGGCAGGTTCCATGATTCTGAATGCCATCCAGTCTTGAGACTCTCCACCCTTCATCGCTCTGACCGACTTGCCCAGACTCTCCAGAACCGAATGATGCGGAATCTGAACGGAATGGTCGGTTTCAAGAAGGTCCTTAACCGTCCTGAACCGGGTCATGATGTTCCGCCTCGCCATGTAAAGTGAGGTGTCCAGGCAACAGTGTCCGCTGGCTTTGGATACGGCAAGAAGGGGGAAATAGGGCATCAGTGCGGGCAGGCAGGTGTTTAAATAAAGATCGACGCCATGGTAGCTGCTGCGGATGGGAATATAGTCCGCATAGGTCAGGATGGAGTTGAAACCGGACTCGCCAAGGGAGGAGCCCGTCACTTTTTTTGCCGTGACGCTGACGGTGTTGTTGGCCACATCGATGTAGTGACTTCCGACCTGGAACGCCGTCTGGAAATAAACGTTCCGCATGCCTCCCCAGATCATCTTGAAGATCCCGCCTTGACGGATGAATTCCTCAAGCCGTGATAAACCGCTCCTGCCGCCCGTGAGGGTGTCGTTTTTCATCAGCCGCTGCACAAGGACTGTGATATCCCAGCACCAGCCGATGGGATAGTTCTCAAGCTTTTCTTTCGATAATCCGCCGAAACGTTCACCAACCGCCTGGGCCACAATGGAGGGATCGAAAACCCCGTCATAAACCGAAGGAATACTGTCTGAGTGCTGAAGGAAGGACCCGAAGCGTTGGACGAAGTAACGGCCCGTCTCATAATCCACGGCATTTCGGAGATCGTCCAAATCCTCGAAGATACGTTTCAGGTGGGGAACGATGAGCTGCTCAGTCAGGGTTTCCTGCGCGGCGTTCACCGGAGATGGAACCAACCTGTGGGCACCGGCCCTTTGAAGCATCCTTTCACCCATGGCTACAGCCCATCAAGGACCCGGATGTTCGCCGGGCGGACCCATCGGGCTTTGCCGAAATTGGGATAGACCCTGAGTTGCCCGAGGTTATCTTTGGTGGCACGTGCAGTCATGAACAGGGCGTCGGTGGCGTCATCGGCGGGAAACACGCAGGCCGCCGACACATTGAAGCCCGGCATGTCCGGGTCAAGGCTCACCACCGGAACCTGTCCACCGCCTGCCGCGTTTTGCCGGGCTACAGGGATGGTGACGCTGTGCTGGAATCCGCCGTTGAAAAACCGGATCACCGGCGGCGGGGTTAAAATGATGAACCGGGGCTGCACACCGGCGGGGACCTGGAGGTTTGTGGTGCCTTCATCGTCGAAACCATCGATGCCGCCCCATTCCACATTCTGGAGAACGGCGGCCCCCGCGAAGGTGCCTGTGGCGAACCGGCTAAAGGGCGTCTGGATACTTCCGATACCGGGAGCGGCAGCCGGAGGAATCCAGGTTTCCTGGGTTACCTCACGGGTATTGGGACCGAGACCCGGCCTTAGAAAGGTGGTCCTGGACCGGTTGATCCGGGCTTCGTCCAGGGTCCGCCCCGTGCTGAGTTCGATGTGACTGAACGCAGCCCCCGGCTGAATCAGGCTGTCGGGGTGAGGCCGGACCTGGGAATAATGAAAAACCAGAAGGAAACCCAGGCCCGGATTGGCTCTGCGCTGTTGCAGCAAGCCCGGCTCCATGTCCGCCAGGGCTTTTTTTACCCGGTTTTCCTGGATGCTGTCGTTGATCATGTTGAGCACCACGTTGGCCCCCATGAACGCCACAGTGATGCCTGCCCCGATGCCTTCCCCCCGGGCGGACGGGCCGCCCACGTTCAAACCCCGCATGTCCGGCGTCCCGATTTCCGATCTCAGCCCTTCGCCGGACCTGCCCGGACCGGTGGCGGTGGTTTGCGGAGAACCGGTCCTGGGCGCGGATGCTCCTGAAACAGGAGGATTTGGAAGCCGGTTCGACGGCCCCATGTTGAGGGTTCCCGTGGGATGGACGGCGGCGTAAGACGCCACCTGGACGTTCCTGAACCTTCCCGCCAGCTGGAACGTGGCGTTGTTGCAGCTCGAACAGGCGGGAATGGGTTCGATGATCTGGCCGCCCTGCCTGCTCCGCATGGTCGTGAAACTGATGCGCCCCCGGGCGTTGGGCGGCATGTTCCGTATGATTTCCTCGAACATTTTGATTTCGGCGTCGTTGACATGGGAAAAGGGAAACTCCCGTCGGACCGACGCGTTCCCGATGCTCCGGGACGCGGAAAGTTCACGGCTGGCCGGGCTCTGGGCGTGAGCCACCGGTGCTCCCTGGCCCAGGTCGTCGGTCTGGGCCGAACTGATGGCCCGGATCTCCCGGGGGCCTTTGTAGCCTTCCACTTCGATGATGGCCGCACCGATGACCCGTGTGCCTTCGGGCATGGGGCCGCCCTGGGTGATGATCTGCATCAGGCGGTTTTGGGTGGCTGCGCTGGGTTGCAGCGAGACCATGTTTCCCGGAGGTCTGTCCGTGCGGGTGGTGGAAGGTGCTGGTGCCGCAGGGGCATTGACTCCACCGGTGTTCGGCCGGGGCGGAAGCATCGTTGCCGGAGGGGCGGACGCAGGTGTCGAAGGGGTGTAGGTCCCCCTCTGCCTTCGCTCACGCGAAAGGGCGCTCAAGGCCTCGGTCATTCGGGCCGTTTCTTCCGTTCCCGTGGTCTGACGTGCCAGCCATGCCCGGATCAGGCCGATTTCCCGGTCAAGCTGGGCTTCGGTCATCTGGGACGGATCCATGCTGTGGGTGAGAGACTCGGGCTGAGCGCCTTGCCCTTCCTGGCGCATCACACAACGGTCTGTTTTTTCGCGTTGTTTCACCGCCATGCGCTGAATGGCCTGATTGCCCAGGGACCGCTGCACGGAGAAAAAGGGATGGAGAGGGCGAATCGCGGACCCGGTTTCTGATGATTTCGAAAAAAAAGACCGCTCAGGGCTTTGACCGTTCTGCTGTGTCTGGTTCCGGGAATAGGTCTGCATGGTATCCTCGTGTAGATAGACTCTGAATGATCAATCGTAGTTATGCGCAAATAGCTGTAAAAATATTCGCTTAATCAGAGCAACGGTATTTAACGTCCAACGCTCAATAAAAGGTTCGGGCCGTTTGTATTTTTTCTATAACCTGACCGCCTGATTTTGTTTTGGCGGTG
>DYJE01000021.1 GCA_020723285.1 Desulforapulum autotrophicum
AATTTAACACGCTGTTAATATTGCTTTATTAAAATTTGACTGTTCAACTTCAGTTGAAATGAGTTACGACAGCCCTGTGCTTGAGTTTCAAACCATGGACTGGGGAGCATACACCACGGAAGGTTCCCAGACCGTCACCGATGACGGAACCGGCAATATCATGTTTGAGTCTGAAACCATGGCGGGCGGTCAGCCGGAGGATATTCTTCTGGGGACTCTGATCTTTAACGCAGGGTTGGAGGGCGAGTGTTGGTTTGTGTTCGGTTTCACCGCTTTTTTTGCCGATGGAGACAGCGTTCCGCTTTCCCTTGACGCGATCGGAACCGATGTGGTTGACGTTACAGGCGGTGCCCCGGTAAATCCTCCGGTCCCCGAACCGGCCACCATGGTTTTACTGGGTACGGGCCTTGCGGGGCTTTTTGTTTCAAGGAAAAAAAGAAAATCATGATTTGACAACACATTTCGACACGGGCCTGGTCAGACAGTCCCGTGTCGATGGCTGTCAATGGGTGCCATTTAGAATTCCGCTGGCCAGGGAAATGCTCTGTTTGCCTGATGCCACAAGGGTTTTGGCCGCTTTGTTCAGGTCTGTTTCACGCTGGAGACCCACGGCGCGGATGAGCATGGGAAGATTGACCCCTGAAATCACTTCGACTTTTCCGTCATCGAGAAAAGAGTAACTGATGTTCGACGGTGTTCCGCCGAACATGTCGGTGAGAAGCAGAATGCCTTGTTTTTTATCTACTTTTTTGATGGCACTGGATATTTTTGCATGAAATTCGTCCACATTTTCCTTCACGTTGATGGAAACGGGAATGACGCCGTCGGGTTTTGTGCCCAAGATGAATTCAGCCGTTTCAATCAGTGACGCTGCCAGGGTACCGTGGGTGACAAGGACGATGCCGATCATAAGACTCCTATTTCTAATATTTCTTTTTCCTGCGCCATGCAGGGATTTTTCTTGAAAACATGCGGCTTTGCATGGGCATGCCGACACAATCCGCCAAAACTAAAAGTCATCGTCTTCACTCTGTATGAGGGTCATGATGTCTTCGGCCCGTGATGCTTTCATCAATTGCCTTTTGAAACCCTCGTTTTTTAGCAATCGTGAGATTCGGGCGAGGAATTTCAGATGGAGGCCGGTGGACTGGTCCGGTGTGATCAGCGTGAAGAACAGATGGGTGGGCCTGCCGTCGATTGAATCGAAATCAACGCCCCGTTTGCTCAGGCCAAAACCGATGATCATGGAGGTGAGTCCGGGGATTTTACCGTGGGGTATGCCGATGCCTCCCCCGATTCCGGTGCTCCCCAGTCCTTCTCTCTCCATGAGAACACTGAAAAGTGCTTGGGGGTCGAGCTGCGAAGCCTTGGCGATAACAGCGGAAAGCTCTTCCAGAACACCTTTTTTGTCATGGGATTTCAGGTCGGGTATGATGGTGTCAAGGTGCAGAACATCAAGGATTTTCATTGTTCCACCCGTGGATTGGATCTCGCTCGCATTGTAAGGCTTTTTTCCTCTCCCAAATTTCAAACAGGTTATACATATCAGCAGGCTTATCAAGATTCAAGGTAAATTACGTCGGTGCAACAACAGGAAAGGGCGCTTCGCCGGAAGCGCCCTTGTTGTCATTTCAGGATTCTGCACACATCAGGCACGGGATTATAAACGGTCCTCGCCGGAATATTCCGAAACGGCATCCGGTTCCTCATCGAAGTCATCCATGTCATCCACGGCATCTTCGGCGGTATCTCCATGGCCGTTTTTAATGCTGTCCCGGCTGCTGGTGGCCCGTTTATTGATTTTATCCAGAGTTTTGGTCAGTTGTTTTTTCAGTTTGTCCACCACGGTATCGATGGAGGAATACATGTTTTCGCTTTCATCCTTGGCGTAAAGGGTCAGGCGGTCGCTGGCCAGATTGATTTCCGCCGTGTGACGGATTTTTTCCACGGAAAAGACCACATTGGCTTCTGCAGGGTTGTCAAGGAGTTTATCAAAACGATCAAGTTTCTTCTGAACGTATGATCGAAGTGCATCTGAAGATTCGAGATTCTTAAAGGTTACAGATACGTGCATAATGACCTCCCTAAAATTGTTTGCGTTTACTTGAAGGCAGGATACGTAACGCCTCCCTGTACTTTGCTACCGTTCTGCGAGCGATATCGATGTTGTTTTCCTCCTTTAGGATGCTTGCGATTTTGTCATCGCTGTACGGTTTTTTCGGGTTCTCTTTGGCGATGAGCTGCTTGATCTTGTCGTGAACGCTGATGGACGCCACAGCAGAGCCGCCGTGAACCCTGTTGATGGAGCTGTTGAAGAAATATTTCAGTTCAAAAATCCCCTGGGGCGTGAAGACGTACTTGTTCGTGGTCACGCGGCTGATGGTGGATTCATGCATATTGATGTCCTGAGCCACATCCCTTAAAACCATGGGCTTCAGGTAGGCGATCCCTTTTTCGAAAAATTCCGACTGGTATTTCAGAATGCTTTCCATCACGTTGTATATGGTTTTCTGACGTTGATGGATGCTTTTGATCAGCCAGGCGGCGGACCGCATTTTTTCCTGGAGATAGTCTTTCGTTTCGCCTGTCATATCCTTGCCCTGGCTGATGGCTTTCCGGTAATAGGGGTTCACCCTCAGCTTGGGCATGCCGTCGTCGTTCAGGACGATAACGAATTCGCCTTCCTCTTTGTAAACGAAAATATCTGGAATGATATAATGGGGCTCCTCGTCACTGAAAATCCTGCCGGGCTTGGACTCGAAACCCTGGATGACGTTGACGGCGGCCACCACGGTGTTGACGGAAATTTTAAGGGCCCGTGATATGGCTTTGTAATTTTTGTTTTCAAGATCCTTGATGTGATCCGTGATGATCCGGGTCAGAATGGGATCGTCGATTTTGAGCTGTCTGGCCTGAATCAGCAGACATTCGCTGAGGGACCGGGCGCAGACTCCGGGAGGGTCGAAGGTCTGAAGCGTTTCAAGGACGTCTTCCACGTTATCCACGGGCTGATTGCACATGGCGGCCATTTCCTCAACCGTGGCGGTGAGGTAGCCATCGTTGTCCAGGTTGCCGATGATCAGGCAGCCGATTTCCTTTTCATAATCGGCTGGAAGAAACATCAGGAGCTGCCAGAGCATATGGTCGTTGAGGGAAGTTTTCCCGGACACAAAGGATTCGTAACTCGGTGTTTCACGGTGCTCCGCCTCGAAATGGGTACGGCCTGCGGAATTGTATTCCTCGATGTAGTTGTCCCAGTCTATTTCGGTGTTGAGTTTTTCCTCGATTTTGATTTCCGTTTCACTGGCCGGCTGGGAAAGCTTGTCCTCCATATCCGGAGGTTCGTCACCTGGATCTTTGATGTTGTGTTCCATCAGTTCTTCAAGTGCCGGATTTTCCTCGATCTCCTGATTGATGGCGTCCACCAGTTCCAGGCGCGAGAGTTGAAGCAGTTTGATGGCCTGCTGCAACTGCGGCGTCATGACGAGCTGCTGGGTTAATTTGAGTGTTTGTCTGAGTTCTAATGCCATATGAATTTATAACCTGAATTCTTCACCTAAATAAAAACGCCTCGCAATTTCACTTGAGGCAATCTTATCCGGGGGGCCCGATTCGATGACCGAGCCGTTGTTCATAATGTAAGCGTCGTGAACAACCCCCAGGGTTTCCCTGACATTGTGATCTGAAATCAGAACACCGATATTTTTCTGAGTCAGAAAACCGATGATCTTTTGAATGTCGATCACCGCAAGGGGGTCGACTCCGGCAAACGGTTCGTCAAGCAGAATGAACGCGGGGTCGGTAGCTAAAACCCTTGTGATTTCGAGCCTTCTTCGTTCGCCTCCCGAGAGGACTGCCGCTTTTTGGTCCGAAAGGTGTCTGATTCTCAGTTCATCCAGCAGTTCATCCGCCCGACGTTTCTGCTCGGCCTTTGTCATGGCAAGAAGTTCCAGAATGACAAGGACATTTTCCCTGACCGTCAGTGTCTTGAATATCGATGACTCCTGAGGGAGATAGCCCAGGCCGTTTCGTGCCCTGATGTACATGGGGTCCTGGGAAATATCGTTCCCGTCGATGAGCACGGAACCCGAATCGGGCCGGATGATTCCCACAGCCATGTAGAACGTGGTGGTCTTGCCTGCTCCGTTAGGGCCCAGAAGGCCCGTGACTTCACCGCTCCGGACTTCGAGGGTGACGTCGTTGACCACTTTCCGCCCGCCGTATGTTTTCACCAGATGGTTCAGATTCAATATCGCCATAAACAGTTACAGATGCTTCTGATGATGATTCGTCGATGTTAACGATCAAGTGTCCCGGGACTTTTCATCCACGTTCATTGATGAGGCAGCACGAACCCGGTTCAATTATTTGCAAACTCACATGAATTTAAGGCAAGTATAACACAGGCACCTTGAAAAATAAGCTAAAAATTCAAAAAAAATGTCGGACAGACTATATCAAAGTATTATAGGCACTTGTTTTGCAAACAACAGCGGTTTGGCGGCTGAAGTCGGAGGGGAAGGGCTCTGCCATGCCTTGCTCTCCGTCCTTGTCATTTACGGGCGGGGGCTTTTTCCCGACCCGGAATCCATGCCTGTTTTTTATGCAACCTCTGTCTTCATAACACCATGGATTCCGGGGCGGCTTGCTTTTCGACCTGAAAGGCCCGGCAGCGTTTATTCACGGCGCAAACATCGTCTCTCCAACACCAGCCGCCCGGAATGACAAAAACGAGACTATTTAGCCCTGCAAAAATTTATTGGGTATAAGCAGGGCTCTGATTCCAGGTTCAATCTTTCAAGGATGCAATCAAGATGATGCCGACGGGTCGGGGGACGGAGCAGTCGGGCTCTCGCCCGACACATGACGGCGGGCGTAAGCCCGCCCTACAGTGTTGACGGAACGGCAGATATCATCGAGGATGCACCGTGAAGGAACAATGATCGACCCGACCCAGTCATTCTTCGCATGGCGGATTAAAATCGAGCTTATTTCTTCAGGTCGGGATCGTTGGTAAAGATGTTCATCTCCACACGTTTCCCGGGTTTCCCTGACGGCTGTGTAGATCCGGGCACGGCATTGACGAACACTTCTTCTGTTTTTCTGTTTACACGGATGGTTTCCCCGGTAAGATAGTTTTTGCCGCTGAATATGCGGGGGTTGCCTCCGGACAGGAGGATGGAGTCGTCATTTTTGGTGTATACAGCTTTGTCGGCCCAGGCTGTTTTGTCTTCCATTTTGATCTTGACGTTGCCTGTGGCGACGATTTTGTCTATGGCCCCTTGACTGTTCGGGTTTTTCGCTGTTTTTTTCTTCGTTGGATCCTGGATGTAAAATATTTTCAGACGGTCACTGAACATGGTGGACCCTTTCTGAGTGGTCACCACATTGCCCTGAAATTCCGCGTAATTGGCATTGCGGTCGGACACAAGGGCGTCGGCGCTGACGTGGATCTGGTCCTCATCGGCGCTTCCCGGCTTGGCTTTTGGCTTTGCGGCTGCTTTCTTGGACGCCGCCGGTTTGGCGGATCCTGATCCGGTCGGGGTATCCGCGGTGGCGTATACGGAAAAAAACGCGAGAATCATAAGAATTCCAAGGGAGTGCCGGAGGATTTTGCTGAGATATGTTTGCTTTTTCATTGGGTAGTCCATGGTGTTATTGATTATGGGTTGTCGCTGAAGGTCCCTTTGACATGGCCCTTCATCCGTGTGATGTTCGTGTTCAGATCCATGCTCATGGAATCCGCCGTGATGGTGGAATCTTTCCGGTATAGTTTAACAGGGACTTTAGACCGGATGATCCGGTCGTTGTGTTTGAAATCAAGGGTTGCTGATTCCAGGGTGAAGTCATCGCGAACGACTTTCACATGGCCAGTGGCGGTGATGTCGTTGGTCCCTGTGTCGAGATGGCCCTTATCGGCCGTGAGTACAGCGCCGGGCTCGCCTTTGTCGAAAAACACCACGTTGATGTCTTTGAAAAGAGCTTCTTTGTTGTTCTGGAAATAGTTTACCGAGTCGGCCTTGAGACTCCATTCCTTGGCACCGTCTTTGGTGGCGGTGTGCTGGACCTTGGCCATGGAAACCGAGGCATGGTCCTTGATGACGTTGATGAATTCCTCCTGGTCCGAGAGGAATCTGTATTTGACGAACACCGCCGCCACGGCAAAAAGGATGATGAAGATGAGGGCGTAGAAGAAGAACTTCAGTTTTTCCGGGTTGCGTCTTTTATACTGTGCGTTCATAGAAACCGTTCCACCGTTTGTTCCCAGAGGTTTTTGGCAATAAGGATCAGTTCGCAGATTTCACGGACAGCACCGTTCCCGCCGGATGCTTCGGTGACGTAACGCGCGGCTTCTTTGACCAGCGGGTCTGCATTGGCCACGGCAAAGGGGAAACCCACAGTCTTCATGAGTTTAATGTCGGGGAGGTCGTCACCGGCAAAGGCCAGGGACTGCGCCGAAAGCCCAGTGTCTTGAAGCCATTGTTCGATGAGTTTTTTCTTGTCCGTAACCCCGTCGAAAATCAGGTCGATGCCCAGATTGCGGCAGCGGCTGAGCAGGGCACCGGATCTGCGCCCCGTGACAATGCCCACCGTGAGTCCTGCGTCCATCAGGAGCCGTATGCCCAGCCCGTCCCGGACACTGAAGGTTTTGATTTCATCACCCTGATCCGAATATACGATGCTGCCGTCGGTGAGAACCCCGTCCACATCGAGGAGCAGGGTGGTTACGGGAGCCAGTCCTTCCTTGATTTCCGTTGTCAGGGTCATGCGATGTTCCTGATGGCCTTGAGCTGGGGCAAAAGGGCCTCGATCATGGGGAAGTTCAGGGAATTGGGGCCATCACACAAGGCTTTGTCGGGATTTTCATGGACTTCAAGAAACACCCCGTCGGCCCCAGCGGCAACCGCAGCCCGTGCAAGAACCGGAGCGTATTCCCGTTGTCCCCCTGAGCTCTCTCCCTGGCCGCCCGGCAGCTGGACGCTGTGGGTGGCGTCGAAAATCACGGGGCAGCCGGTCTGCTGCATGATGGGAATGCCCCTGAAATCCACCACCAGGTTGTTGTAGCCGAATGACGAACCCCGTTCGGTGAGAAAGATGTTTTTAGCCCCCACGGAGTTCGCTTTTTTGACGATGTTTCCCATGTCCCAGGGGGCGAGAAACTGGCCTTTTTTGATGTTCAGGGGTTTCATGGATCTTGCCGCTTCGAGGATGAGGTCTGTCTGTCGGCAGAGAAAAGCCGGAATTTGAATGACATCCAGTACCTCCGCCGCCTTTTCAACCTCCTGGGGCCAGTGGACGTCGGAAATCACGGGGATCCCCAGTTCATCTTTTATGCTCTTCAGAATGGCCAGGCCTTCCTGGGCTCCGGGACCCCGGTAGGACGAGACCGACGTTCTGTTGGCCTTGTCGTAGGACGCCTTGAAGATGAACGGGATGCCGTGCCGGGTTGTCAGGTCTTTAAGAAACGAGGCGATGGCGAAGCTGACAGGGTAGTCTTCAATGACGCAGGGTCCGGCGATGAGGACCAGCGGCTGGTTTTCTCCGGCTTTGACAGGACCGGCCTGGGCGATTCGGGTCATACGTTTTCCTGTTGTTTTTTTGGCAATTCTTATATAAGAAACGTCCTTGATGATATCTCAGAATGAATCAAGACAAAGTCATGGAAACGTTCTGGATGTACCGTGGGATCGTTGAAAAGTCAAGATGTTCAAACATATGACCGGGGGCTGTTTTTTTACCCACACTCTTTTTTACGTTTTTTTAAACAATGCCGGGTGGTTTTCTACCGTTGAACAGCACATTGAAAAACAAAGCGTCATTTCTGGCAGGTCTGGCCGCCTTTTCGGGGCTTCTGGCCGTGTTGTATCTTATCGTCACTCATTTTGAAATGGAGGATCCGGTCGTCGAACTCGGGCTTCCTTTCAAGGCTTTTGGCGCTCAGGGGCATGTTTCGGGCAAGGTTCATGACCGGAAAAGCGGGATCCGGGAAATCTGGATCGCCTTGTCCGTGGGCGGTAAAGACACGGTGATTTACGATAAACGTTATCCTGTTCCTGTCTTTTCCAAAAAGAACAGGGTGTTCGATGCCGACGTCGACGCTTCCGCCGATCTTGTCAAACTGGGGCTTGTGGACGGCCCGGCAACGCTTAGGATCAGGGTCAGCGATGGTTCTCTCTGGGGATGGTTTTCAGGAAACGTCACGTACATCGAAAAAGACATCATGCTGGACACCCGGTATCCGGAAATCGATCTGATCAGCCGGAGTCACAACCTGGTTCCCGGGGGTGCAGGGCTTGCTGTATATAAGGTATCGGAGCCGGATTGCAAATCAGGGGTCCGCGTGGGGGATAATTTTTTTCCCGGCCACAGCGGGTATGCCAAAGATCCGAAAATCATGCTGGCTTTTTTTGCGCTCAATCACCTACAGGGAGCGGGAACACGGCTGTTTATCGAGGCCACGGACAGCGCGGGCAATCTGACACTTACCGGGTTCACCCATTACATTGGTAAAAAGTCATTCAAAAACGACATCATCCCCATCACCGACGACTATCTGGATGCCAACATGCCCACGGTGCGCATTGACGGCCTGGAGGGTTTTCACGGAAGTAACCTTGAGAAATTTCTCAAGATCAACGGAGAACTCCGGGTGAAAAATGAGCGGAAAATTCTGGGGCCGGGACCGTTTACCGAGAAAACCCTTTTCTGGAGCGGAGCGTTTCTGAGACTGCCCGGATCGGCGACCCGCGCGACATTCGCCGATCACAGAACTTATCAGTATCAGGGCAAAACCGTGGACGACCAGTATCACCTGGGTTATGACCTGGCTTCACTGGAGCAGTCCAAGGTTCCGGCGGCCAACGGGGGCAAGGTCGTCCTTGTGGATACCATCGGCATCTACGGCAAAACAGTGGTTCTGGATCACGGTTTCGGCCTGTTTACAAGCTATTCCCACCTGAGCCGGGTGGATGTGGAGCCGGGCAAGGTGGTGGCCAAAGGGGATGTTCTGGGAACCACGGGAATCACCGGGCTTGCGGCGGGCGACCATCTTCATTTCGGGATTTACATTCACAACGTGTTCGTCGATCCATTGCAGTGGTGGGACGCTTCATGGATCAGGAACAACATCACATCGAAACTTGAGGGCGTTGAAAGGGCTGAGTAGGGCCGGCTCTTCATCATTCGAACACACAGCATCAGGCGAGGGTTTCATTTTGGCCAAAAAATTCAAGATCAATAAAACCTACAAAGAGATCAACCAGAAAATCAAGCGGGGCGACGTGGTGGTGGTCACCGCTGAAGAGATCATTGATATCGTCAAAGAAGAAGGGCCGGTTGAGGCGGCCCGCCGTGTGGATGTGGTGACCACGGGGACCTTCGCCCCCATGTGCTCATCCGGAGTTTTTTTCAACATCGGGCAGTCCCGGCCTCTGATCCGGACCACCAAGACCTACTTCAACAATGTGGAAGCCTATTCGGGGGTGGCGGCCATCGATTGCTACATCGGAGCCACGGCGGTGTGTGAGGACGACCCGCTGAACAAGGTCTACCCCGGTGAATTCAATTACGGCGGCGGCCATGTGATCGAAGATTTCGTGGCCGGGAAGACCGTGCACATCTACGCCACCAGCTACGGCACGGACTGTTACCCCAACCGGGAAATCGAAAGGGACATGACCCTGGCCGACATGCCCATGGCCACGCTGTGCAACCCCCGGAACGCCTACCAGAACTACAATGCGGGTATCAACCTCTCCAATAAAACCGTGTACACCTACATGGGCACCCTGAAACCCCAGGGCGGCAACATCAATTACTGCAATGCAGGCCAGCTCAGCCCCCTTCTGAACGATCCCTATTACAAGACCATCGGGGTTGGAACGCGGATTTTCATTGGAGGTGCCCAAGGGTATGTGGCCGGGCACGGGACCCAGCACAACCCCAGGAACGAACGGACCGAAAAGGGGATTCCCGTAAGACCCTCGGGAACGATCTGGACCATGGGCAACCTGAAGGAAATGAAAAGGGACTGGGTGAAAGGTGTGAGCATCAGGGGCTACGGCTGTTCATTGTCCCTGGGGATCGGCATTCCCATTCCCATTCTGAACGAGGAAATGGCGGCCTATACAGCCATTTCCGATGAAGAGATTTTTACCCAGGTTCTGGATTTCGGTCAGAATTATCCCAATGGTAATTTTGAGAGCCTGGCCCAGGTCAGCTATGCCGAACTGAAAAGCGGGTCCGTGAGACTGAACGGTTCCGATATCCAGACCGTGCCGCTGTCGAGTATGGTCAAGGCCCGGCAGATTGCCGACATCCTCAAACAATGGATCACGGCCGGCGAGTTTTTTCTGGGAGAACCCCAGGCGACGCTGCCCTTGTGATGGCGGCAATATTTTAATGAAAGGTCAGTGACGAATTGAGCAACGAATCCACAGAACAGAGCGCGGTGAAAATAGAGACCAAAAAGAAAAGTTCCTTGCGGGAAAATATCGAAGCCCTTGCCGTGGCGTTTCTTCTCGCGATATTCATCCGCACCTTTGTCGTTCAGGCATTTAAAATTCCGTCGGGCTCCATGCTGGAAACGCTTCAGATCGGGGACCACATACTTGTGAACAAATTCATCTACGGGGTGAAAATCCCGTTTGTCCGATCAACATTGATTCCTGTGGGCAATCCTAAAAGAGGGGATATCGTGGTGTTCATCTATCCCATCGACCAGCGGGACTTCATCAAACGGGTCATCGCCGTAGGCGGAGACACGGTGGAAATCAAAGACAAGAAAGTCTACGTGAACGGTAAGTGGACGGGGGACAAGCCTTATGAAAAATTCGAATCCGAGGATGTCATCGCCCCCATGATTCCGAGGGATAATTTTGAATCTCTGTGGCTCGATCAGCTTAAACGCTACGGCCAGATTCAGGGTATGGATGCACGGTTCGTGAAAGACAATTTCGGTCCGGTCACCGTTCCCGAAGGCAAGATCTTCGTCATGGGCGACAACAGGGACAACAGCCATGACAGCCGTTTCTGGGGGTTTGTGCCCCTTTCGGACGTCAAGGGCAAAGCCTTTATTATCTACTGGTCCTGGGACAGCGATAAATTTGGTGTAAGGTGGAGCAGGCTCGGCGATCTGCTGGAGTGATCATTATTATAGTCTGGTTATAACTGGAATCGTGATACAGGCAGGAGAACATGCAGCTTAAAAAAAAAGATATTCTGGACATTGAGAGTCTCTCCGTTGAGGAAATCAATCTGATCCTGGATACGGCCGAGGGGATGAAGGAAATATCCGAACGGCCCATCAAGAAAGTCCCCACATTAAGGGGCAAAACCATTGTACTGTTTTTTCATGAGCCCAGCACACGGACCAAAGTGTCCTTCGACATTGCGGCCAAACGGCTGAGTGCCGATTCCATTTCCATTTCCGCAAGCTCCAGCAGCATGGTCAAAGGGGAAACCCTCATCGACACGGCGAAAAACCTGGAAGCCATGAACCCTGACATCATCGTCATGCGCCACTCCGAAGGCGGGGCGGCCCAGCTTATGGCGAAAAACGTCAGGGCATCGGTGATCAACGGCGGAGACGGCCGTCACGCCCATCCCACCCAGGCCCTTCTGGACATGATGAGCGCCCGTCAGAAACTGGGGACCCTTCAGGGAAAAAAGATCGCCATCATCGGCGACATCGCCCACAGCCGGGTGGCCCGGTCCAATGCGGTGGGCTTTTCCAAAATGGGTGCCAACGTTGTCCTTGCCGGACCGCCCACCATGATTCCCAAAGGCGTTGAAACCTACGGCGCGGACGTGACCTGGGACATGGATGAGGCGGTGTCAGACGCCGACATCATCATGATGCTGAGGATCCAGAAGGAGCGTCAGGAAAATTTTCTGTTTTCCACGGTGAGGGAGTATTCCAGGTATTACGGCCTCACGGAAAAGCGTGTGAAACGGGCGAAAAAGGACGTGCTCATCATGCATCCCGGCCCCATGAACCGGGGCGTGGAAATATCGGACGAGGTGGCGGACGGACCTTATTCCATCATTCTCGAACAGGTGACCAACGGGGTGGCTGTTCGCATGGCGTTGTTTTATCTTCTTGCAGGAGGATCGCGGGATGGCGATACGGATTAGCGGCGGGACGGTTCTGGATCCCGGACGGATTTCAGGACAATACGATCTTCTCATCGATCAGGGTGTGATCCTTAAGATTCTCGAACCCGGTGCGCCGTTTGAGGGCGTTGAGATCGAGAAAACCATCGACGCCAAAGGCATGCTGGTGACGCCCGGTTTGATCGACATGCACGTGCATCTCAGGGAGCCGGGATTCGAATACAAGGAAACCATCGAAACAGGATGCAGGGCGGCGGTCCGCGGCGGATTCACCGCTGTGTGCTCCATGCCCAACACCAGGCCCGTGAACGACAACCGGCAGGTCACCGAATACATCATTCAGAAAGCTAAGGATGCGGGGTTCGCTCGTGTTTACCCGGCGGCGGCCATCAGCACCCTTTCCAAGGGCCAGGCCCTGTGTGAATACGGTGATCTGAAAGATGCAGGTGCCGTGGCCTTAACCGACGACGGCCTTCCTGTGGCAAACGGCCAGCTGATGCGCCGGGCCCTGGAATACGCCAAAGGATTCGGGCTGCCCATCATCAGCCACTGCGAAGACATGGAACTGGCCGCAGGCGGCTGCATGAACGAAGGCCCGGTGGCCACCCGGCTGGGACTTCCCGGCATTCCCAATATATCGGAAAGCCTCATGGTCCAGCGGGATATCGGGCTTGCGGAACTCACAGGCGGCAGGATTCATATCGCCCATGTGAGCACCCGGGAATCGGTTGCCGCCATCCGGGATGCCAAAAAAAGAGGGGTAAACGTCACCGCGGAAACAGCCCCCCATTACTTCACCCTGACGGACGAACGGGTGATGGATTACGACACAAGCGCCAAGATGAACCCCCCTTTGCGTTCAGAAGACGACCGGCAGGCCATAAGGGACGGCCTTGCAGACGGAACGCTCGATGTTATCGCCACGGATCACGCGCCCCATTCGCCCCTTGAAAAAAACGTGGAGTTCAGTCAGGCCGCCAACGGCATCGTCGGTCTTGAAACATCATTCCCGCTTTCTTTGAGACTGGTGGCAGAAAACGTGCTGACCCTCGAAGACCTGATCCGGAAAATGAGTGTCAATCCTGCGGTTGTTTTAGGTGTTCCCTGCGGGATTTTTGAAGGGGCTGTGGCGGATATCGCCATCCTCGACCTCGAAACCGAATATGTTCTGGATGGTAACGATTTGTGGTCAAAAAGCAAAAACACACCCTTTGGCGGCATGACCCTGAAAGGGCGCGCCGTGGCCACCCTGGTGGGCGGCCATGTGGTTTATGAAATTTAAGTTTAAGTGTATATAATGAATCACAAAGCCTCCGGCGGCCCTGCCGGGCCATGTTGTTGGTTTAAGCATGTTTGTTTCTGATGGGCACGCTGACGCTTTGCCCATCCTACATGATTAGGGCCTGTAGCCCGTAGGATGGGCAAAGGCGAAGCCGTGCCCATCTCTTAAACCAACAGCATTGGCTCTGCCGGGGTCCAAACCCCTCTCTGCGCCGGGGTAGGCATTTTGAAAAGTTTGACAAACAGGTGGTGGAAGAGTTTCGTAACGGCCCAGCCCCAAAACCAATTTGTCCAGATTTTTAAATCTTGTCCCAGCGAAGAGAGGGATCTGGTCCCCCGGAAGGGCCGCCGGAGGCAAGGATTCAACCTAATATCTGAACGGAAACCGGTTATGCCCGAAAAACAGAACAAAGCCTCCATTCTTGTGGTCGACGACGAACTCAGCATGCGAGAATTCCTGGAACTGATGCTGATGAAAGCCGGCTATGAGGTGGATTGCGCCGAGAGCGGCAAGGAGGCAGTGTCAAAAATCGGCAACCGTATTTACGATCTGGTGCTTACCGACATCCGTTTGGGAGACCTGAGCGGGCTGGATGTTCTGCGGGCGGCCAAAAAACGTCACAGCGAAACCGTGGTCATTCTGATATCGGCCTATGCCACCACGGAAACCGCTGTGGAAGCCATGAATGACGGGGCATACGATTACGTACCCAAACCTTTTGACAACAGTGAGCTTAAAGCCACCATCGCCAGGGCTCTTTCACTCCGCACCACGGAACGTGAAAAGGAAGACCTGACCGAGGAGACGAAAACCCATCTTCACTTCGGAAGCATGATCGGTGACAGCCCGGCCATGCGGCGCATCTACACCCTGATCGAGCAGGTGGCCAAAGCAAGGACCAACGTGCTGATCACCGGTGAAAGCGGAACGGGCAAAGAACTGATCGCAAGTTCCATCCACAACCTGAGTGACCGGAAAAACAAGGCCTTTGTCACGGTGAACTGCGGGGGCATCCCGGAAAACCTCATGGAAAGCGAGCTGTTCGGCCATAAGAAAGGCTCGTTTACCGGAGCCACCCATGACAAAAAAGGGCTGTTCGAAGAAGCCCACGGCGGCACCATTTTCCTGGACGAAATCGGCGAACTGTCCATGCCCCTTCAGGTGAAGCTCCTCCGCGCCGTGCAGCAGCGCTCTTTCAAGCCCGTGGGCGACACCAAGGATATCGATGTGGACATCCGCATCATCAGCGCCACCAATAAAACACTTGAAGAAGAGGTGATGGCGGGCCGCTTCCGCGAAGACCTGTTTTACCGTCTGAACGTCATCGAAATCAAGGTTCCGGCCCTCCGCGAACGGAAAAGCGACCTCAAGCTTCTGGCCCAGTTCTTTTTAGACAAATACTCCCGCGAGATGGGCAAGGACATCACGAAAATATCCTCCTATGCAGTGGAACTTCTGACCAAATACGATTTCCCCGGCAACGTCCGCGAACTCGAAAACCTCATCGAACGCAGCGTGGCCCTGTCCACCACCAACATCATCCTCCCTGAAAGTCTGTCCCTGTCCTCGTTCAAGCGACGCTGGATCGAAGGCGTGCCCAACCGCCGATTCAACCTCCAGGACGTGGAACACGGCGTCCAGCTCGACGACATCATGAGCTCCATCGAAAAAGCCTACGTCCAGAAAGCCCTCGAATTCTGCGGTGGCCGCAAAGGCAAAGCCGCCAAACTCCTCGACATCACCTTCCGCTCCATGCGCTACCGGTGTGATAAGCTGGGGATTGAATAGGCAAGTCTGACCCGATCCTTAATAATGACAAGCCAGTTTTCGATGAGCATTGGGGAATCCTCGTGTGTATTGCTCCAATAAGGTGACGTTTTTTGGCAAAATATGCGCAAAAATGCGGTAGCTTGGCAAAGAATTGATCGGGGCTGAGTCGTGGTTCTGGGTGAATATAAGGGTTATATTGATATAAAAAACAGTGGGATAAGACTAAAAATCAAAAATTGTCACAACCTGGCATTTCTTTTGAATTATAGTGTGCCGTACGAAGGATGAGATTCGTGCAAGATGACTGACAGACAAGGTCGTCACGCGGATAGGCTCTGTTGAAAAATGTGTTGCTAAAAACAGGTTTCTTGGTTATCATAACTGAACTGCAATAGAGTATTTATCACGTGTTGAACGTTTTCCCGATTAAAGACAGAAGTGCATGGCGCAAAAAAAGTCATGGTGTTTTATCATCGGGAATCTTGTCTACGCGGTGATACAACGCTCATAAACCAAACCAAACGAGGAGGAAACACATGCTTAAGAGATTGATAACAAAAAAGGATGAAAAGGGCTTCACCCTGATCGAGCTGATGATCGTTATCGCCATCATCGGTATTCTGGCCGCCATCGCCATACCCCAGTTTGCAGCCTACAGAGCCAAAGGATACAACACGTCAGCCATCGGGGATATTCGGAACCTGAGAACCGAGCTTGAGACTTACTATGCAGAATGGAGTCAATATCCGAACTAGGCTGTCCTGGATTCGTATTGTAAGAGTTCAACAGAATAGTGATTATAAAAACCAAAGGAGAATAATAATGAAGAATATTGGGATGATAATGATGGCCTGCTTGATGCTTGTTGCAACGTCAAATGCCTTTGCTTCCTCTGACGTTACCACTACTGCCGGTGAGGCTGTTATAGTAGACGATACTTCTGCAGCAAACAATGATTTGACGTTTACCCCTTCACCAACGAGTCTGATGGGTTATATTACAACCGCTAATGCGTTTACCCTTGTTTCCTGGAGTCTGAATAATCAGGGAAATGAGAATGGAATGGCCTACTGTACCTCGTCCAACGGCAACAACATCTTCAAACAATCGATTGAGAACTACACTCCGACAACACCAACAGCTGCGGGAACAACTGAATCTGGCTTTGAATGATCGATAATCGTTTTTTAGGTTTGTGAAAATACCAGTTTTTTTTGAAAAAACTGGTATTTTTATATTATGGCTGTTCAATAACTAAACTTCGGATTTATTATATCTGTCTAATAAGGCCATTACTGCATGTTGCTGATCACCATAGAATCCCTGAGTAAGACATATACCTCTGGTATGATGCGAAAAAAAAAGAATGCAGTCTCTGATGTGACGCTTTCCATTGAATCCGGCACTGTTTTCGGAATTATCGGTGTCAACGGAGCCGGGAAAAGTTCCATTCTCAAGATGATTCTGGGTTTTATCCGGCCTGATGCGGGCGGAACCATTCGAATAGCCGGAAAGAAACCCGAGGATCCTGCTTCTCGGCAATACATTGGATATCTTCCCGAAAATCCTTATTTTTATGATCACCTGACTGCTGAAGAGCTTTTAACGTTCAGTGCCGCCTCATCCCGTACCCCTTTGATTACAATGAGAGAAAATATCGATGAACTGCTGAAGCAAACTGGACTTTACGAGGTGAGGAAAAACAAACTTCGCACTTACTCCAAAGGAATGACCCAACGTGCGGGCATCTGTTTTGCCCTGGTCCATGATCCTGACATTGTCATACTGGATGAGCCCATGTCCGGGCTTGATCCTTTGGGGCGAAAGATGGTGATTGACTTGATTGGAGACCTGAAAAAAAAGGGAAAAACCATTCTTTTCTGTTCCCATATTTTAAATGATGTTGAACGTGTGTGTGATCAGATTGCAATTATGCATCAAGGGCAACTGAAAGGATTATTTAAAAAAGATCAGATTCAATCCGGTATTGAAGACTTGTTTTTAAAGACCATAGGCCACGCTCATGCTGAATAGATTGACTGCGTTGATGATATTGACTTTCAAGGAAGGGGTAAGAGATAGAGCCCTTGTGGGAATCGGCTTGTTCTCACTGATGCTGATGGGAGCGTCGCTGGTTGTGATTTCTCTGTTTATGAGGGAACTCAACAAGGTGGCCGTGGATGTCAACCTTTCCGCCATTACCTTTGCCGGATTGATGATGACATTTTTTGTATCCATCAATCTTATGGCCAAAGATATGGACAAGCACACGATTTATTGTGTACTTTCCAAACCTATATCACGCAGTGAATATATCTGGGGGAAATTTCTGGGTATCATGCTGTTGATTCTTGCAGCATTCGTTATTTTGACAGGGTGCAGCACCCTGATACTTTTGATTACCAAGACATTTTACAGCCAATGGTTCGTTGCATTTGAGTGGCTCCCTTTCTATAAGGCCGTTTATACTGAACTTTTGATGTTTGCAGTGCTCAACGCCATGGTGATTTTTTTCAGCACGATAACGACCAGTTCTTTTATAACCCTTCTATTCAGTCTGTCAATTTATATCGCAGGTCAGACCATTGAAGAAGTGGTTCTTTATCTTAAAACACAGCCGAATATTGCTCTATCGGGTTTCGTAGAAACGATGATCGATATCTGCCAATACATTCTTCCAAATCTTGCGGTGTTTGATATGAAAATCAATGCGGCTCACGCATTGCCGATTTCTTGGACTTACTTAGCCTGTGTGACGGCCTATGGCCTTATCTACAGTTCAATTTTACTGGTTTCGGCTTCACTTATTTTCAGAAAAAGGGAATTGATGTGATAGGGTTTATTAAAAAAAACAACCATCTGGTTTGTTTGTTTTTTTTACTGATTTTGTTTGGTTTTCTATGGCCTTTACTCAGTCAGTTTAGAAAGAAATTCAGTGATATCAGCTATATTCCCTATACAACGCCCTCTGCGATATCCAAAGTAATCAGCCTTGAATTCAAAGGTATAGTTTCCGATTTTTTTTTCCTGAAAATGATTACATCCATTGGAGATAAAGTCGGTAAACATGAAAATCTGAGCAAACGTCATGCCGACTACATTTACCAGTCTTCAGACATCATAACAGATCTTGACCCTTATTTTTGGGATGCCTATGTTCTTGGAGATATGACCCTTTCATGGGGGTTTAGTGACATTGAGAGAGCCAATGCTCTTCTTATTAAGGCCGGAAAAAACAGGCCCGATGATTTCAGAATTCCATACTATATTGGATTCAACTATTTTTATTTTTTGAAAGACAATGTGAGTGGTGCCAAATATCTGATGAAAGCTTCAAGGCTTCCAGGCTGCCCCTCGTTTATCCCCTCGCTTGCCGCCAGACTTTTTGCCAAGGCCCATGAAATCCGCGCTGCTATCGTCTTTTTGGATGAAATGCTGAAAAAAACCCAGAACCAGCAAATCGCCAAGCAGTTGAGCACACGTCTTAAGGCCCTTGTCATTGTGGATTTTCTTGAAAGTAAAATCGTAGAATATAACACGCGATTTGGTAAGCAGCCCCGCAATTTACTTGAACTTGTCGAGAGGAAGATCATTAAGGGGATCCCGGAGGATCCTTATGGGGGGCAATTCTATATTGCATCGGATGGGAAAAGGGTATTCACGACCAGCAGGTTGAGGCACGTGGGCGACAATCAAAATACGGGGATGTGATCGATTTTATGACTTTTTCCATTCGGAATCGTTATTTTTTTCTGACCATCCTGACGGTTATGGCCGTTTACCTCCCCTCATCATTCATCGGTGTGATGGGTATGGATGATTTTGAGCTGCTGGATCGCCTTGAAAGCATGAGTGCCAACACCAATTATTGGGGGCTTTTCTTCAGGAGCAAATCGACGGTCTATTACCGACCCCTTCTTGCTGTGATCAATCTGATGGATTATAGAATCTGGGAAAGCAGTCTGGTCGGCTATCATCTGACGAATTTTTTTTTTCATATTATCAACGCGATTTTGGTTTTCAACATATCCTCCCGGTTGTTTGATCATGATTCATCACCCCATATTCCAGCTTCCATTGCGACGCTTGTTTTTGCCTTAAACCCCTTGACATGTGAGTCTGTAGCATGGATTTCAGGACGTTCAGATATTTTTGGGGCGTTTTTTTCCCTTCTTGCAGTCAGAAGTTTTTTACTAAACAAGGGTTGGCGGTATATTCTTACCCCATTATTTATTTTATTGGGAATTAGCTGTAAAGAAAATGCCTTTGGTATTATTCCTGTTCTTTTATGTCTTCAATTCGTTCTTTATTTCAATGGATTAAAGCCTGATGAACACAGGGCGGTCAATCGTCATGAGGTTATTATCGGTTTTAAGCGTTTGCTACCCTGGTTCATTGTTTTATCGATTCCTATTTTGCTTTATATTCTTGTCCGAACCTCCGGCGGCAGCAGTTTTGAGGTCGATACCCATCGAATTACCCGAGCGGCTGGACGTGCAACAAACTATTTTGGATTTAATATTTCTGGTTATACACGGGTTTTTCCTGCCATTGCATTTTATCTGAAGAAAATCATATTCCCATATCCGTTGAATTTTTCTATTTCATCTATACATTACAATGTATATACGGTGCTGTTCATCGGTCTGATGTGCGTGAATGTGTTTCTTTGTTTTAGGAAATATTATGTCTTATCCATGGTTATTGTTTCTTTGACCATTTCATTTCTCCCTGCATTGCCCATCGCCATTGGCGGAGTCGCTTGGACCCCCTTTGCTGAACGATACCTGTACCTTTCACTGTGTGTATGGGGAGTGATCGTCGCTTATCTGTTCAATAGTTTTCATCAATTGTCTGGTGAAAATGGGCAACTGAAACGGATTGTCGTAAAAGTTCTTCTGGGTATACTTATAATAAGCAGCGCAATAGGGACCCTTTCACGGCAGATGGATTGGCAGAACAATAAGACAATTATGGCTGACACAGTTAAAAAGACGTCGCCTGACAATTACAGAGCTATGCTGAATTACGCCCTTTCCTATGATGGAAAGGACCGGATTGTGTACTTGCGAAAAGCTGAAAAGTCAGCGACGGACAGCAGGGATAAACAATGGAAAGCTAAACTCTATATGGCCATTGCAGGTTATTATGCCCGGTATGACCATAAACCAATCCAGCTATCGGGATTTGGTATCGAGTCTAATGCAGCGGAAAACGACATTCCGTTGACGACGCTATCAGAAAAGGAAATTGTTTCAGAAGTGATCACCTATATTGAGAAAGGATTGGAACAATCTCAGCGTTTTGCCATTTTGGATCTGGCTGTCACGGCTATCACGAATCTGGAGCCCAGAGATAAAACATTACAGAAGGTCGTGATAGAAAGGACGATTATTTATTATTCAAAAATGCATAAACTTAAACCCAAAGGGTTTTATCTGTATCGAATAGGTGGACTGGAAGAGCGTTTGAATCATCATGCGGCCGCTGTAGAGGCATACAGATCAGTGATAGGCAGCTTTCCTGATTCACAGTACGCCGTGTTTGCAGGGAAACGGCTTAACAAATTGAATGAAGACATCAAATAGAATACGGAGTCGTTGAATTGAACTGCTCTGGTTATATACAGCTCATCAGGCCGTATCAGTGGATTAAAAATCTTCTGCTGTTTTCACCCCTATTTTTTTCAGGCCGAATGGATGTTCAGTTGTTCGTACCTGTCTTGTTGGGTACAGTGTGCTTCTGTCTGATGTCCAGTCTGGGTTATGTTCTGAATGATTGGGTGGACCGTCATCGGGATCGCTTTCATCATGAAAAAAAAAATCGGCCATTCAGTTCAGGAAAAATCAATGGATTTGAGGGTGGAATACTGGCTGTTCTGCTGACTGTTTCGGTTGTGATGATTTGTTTTTTTTCAAAGTTTGAACATGGGTTTCTTTTTTTTCTTCTTCTTTATTTCCTTCTTTCTGTAACATACAGCTTATACACCAAGCATATTGTTATTCTGGAGCTCTTTTCCGTCTCTTTGTGTTTTGTGTTGCGCGTTCTCGCCGGTGGAGCCGTCAGCGGGATCGTTATTTCAAGCTGGCTTTTTTTAACGGTTTTTTTTATATCCATGCTGATATCTGTTGCCAAGCGTCTGTCTGAGTATGGCATACTTGGCGAAGAACAGGCGGTCTTGCACCGTCAAAGCCAGGCAGGTTATACCCGATCCTATCTTCAGAATGTCTTGTGGGTTTGTGGAGGAATAACCCTGGTGGTTTATTCACTGTATGCGGTGAGCCATGGCAGATTAATTGTTTATTCTGTTCTACCCGCTTCTTATGGCATTTTTCGGTTTATCTATTTGACGGAGCAGGGGAGAGGCAGTGATCCTATTAAAGCGCTTTTTTCTGATCGACAGTTATTGTTGACTTCGGTACTGTTTTTTATATTTTTAACTATGGTGATTTATTTAAAATTTAGATTATAACTTGAAGCGAAAACTATCCCAGCCGATGAAGAATCGTATTTGGATCATAAAAAAAATTGATGGATTGATCGGCCCTCTGTTATTTAGGTTCATCCCCCCCAGAAAAAAAAAACAATTACAGAAACCCATACGTCGGCTTCTTGTGATTCGGCCTGGTGGAATGGGTGATGCAGCGCTTCTTTTGCCTGTGTTTAAAGAAATAAAAAGAATAATTAATGATTTAGCTATAGATGTTTTGTGTGAACAAAGAAATAGGGGTGTTTTCACAGCTGTACCGTATGTTGATTGCATATACTGTTATGACAACCCTCGTCATGTGTACCGTCTTTTTATGAATAAATACGACGTTATCGTGGATACGGAGCAGTTTTATCGTCTGTCCGCATTTTTAGCTTTTTTTTTACGTGGATCAGTAAAAATCGGATTTAAGACAAATGAACGTTCAAAGGCTTTCCATCAAGCCGTCGAATATGACCAGGCAGCTTATGAGGTGGATTGTTTCAGAGATCTTTTTAAAACAATATTTCCTCTAAGTAATATTCGGCGCATGGATGATTATCCTTATTTTAAACGCGCATTGACCCGTTGCTCTTGGGACCTTGGAGCAATCTGTGTTTTTCCAGGCGCAACCAAAAAAGAATGCTTCTGGCCATATGAAAGATGGAGTCGTTTAATCGACAATATTGGTAAAAAAGGTTACCCTGTTGTGTTGTTGGGGGGGAAGCTCGAAAAAAACATAGCGGAAAAAATTGTCAGCAATTGTGAAAACCGACACGTGACAAATTATGTTGGGAAATTATCACTGCTTGAAACAACGCAACTGTTTAACAGCGCAAAATTGCTGATCAGCACTGATTCAGGGATTCTTCACCTGGGGGTCTTGTGCGGTATACCTACAGTTTCCCTGTTTGGCTCCGGGAATACCCACAAGTGGGGGCCTAAAGGTCACCAACATTCAATCGTGACAAAAAATGTATCATGCAGCCCATGCGCTCTTTTTGGTAGTGTTCCTCCCTGCAAGAATGATGTTGAATGCATGACATCGATCTCAGTCAACGAAGTTTTTGGCACTGTGCTAAAGCAACTCGAATAGATTTGATATCAAGGAAACGACTTTATACCACTGTGAATGGAAGCAAATGTGGACAGAACGGTATAAAGTGTTGTTGTGATCACGATCCAGAAACCTATATATAGGCCTGCTCCAGGAAAACCTAATAGTGGGGCAAGGATGAAAATAAAAGCCGCATAATCGGGAAACGAAAAAAAAGATTTCATATTTCGCGAAAACCACCAATTGCGATACCGATTGAACCGGACGAACAGTACAGGAGAGGTCTGAGCTGTTACTGTGGTTTTGTCAATGGCGAAACCGGATAGGTAACTGATGTAACATTCAGCAATATGGATGAAAATCATGGCGATGATCATGTTCGAGAATAACATATGCTGACTTTGGGCGAGGCATGCGAGGATAAAAATATCGCCGATGAGGTCCGAAAGATGATCAAGATACCGCCCCATTTCAGAAGACTGTTGCGTTAGGCGAGCTAAAGGACCATCCACACAATCAAGGGTATACGCCACGTAGAATGATGCGGCTCCCACGAAAAAAGCTCCCTTGAGAAAGAAAATCCCAGAGGCAATTCTAAATAAAGCGGCTGACAGGGTGATAGAGTTTGGCGTTATGCGCGTGAAATTGGCAAAGAATATGGCAAGGCGATTTGCAATGGGAAGGACCGCGATAAGGGCCCACCAGGATTTGAGCTGGAGTAGAGACTCTAAATCTATTAATTTGAAATCATGATATTTCTTCATTATATTGCTCGCGTTTAGTTGATTTCAAAAATACTTCCGGTGGTTTCATGGAGCATGGCAAGAACAGTTTTTTCAGCCACAGTGTCTGGATTCAACAATGTTGATGGGTCCTCATTGCCAAAGTTTCTGAAACGAAGAGGAGTGTTTACACGGCTGGGACTTATGATATTGACTCTGATATTGTTTGGGGCCAGTTCTTCGGCGAGAGATTGACAAAAATTGACGAGAGCCGCTTTAGAACTGCAATACGCAGCATAACCACTCCGGCCCCGTGTGTATGAACTTGATCCCACGAACATGATATTTCCTGAATGTTGTTTTTTTAAATAGGGTATGATGGATTTGGCAATGAGAAAATTTCCTTTTACATTGACATCATATATATAATCCCATTCATCAATTGACGTAAACTCGACATTTTTTCTAATCAAGTCTCCGGCGCAGTTGATTAAATAGTCAATGTGTCCTTCACGAGAGTAAATCGTTTGAAGTACATGCTCAATGGAATCAGAATCAGTAATGTCGATGGCCGGTGCTGTTGATCTGCCTAAAGCGTACACGGAACGAGCATGAGGCTTTAGGATTTCGGCTAAGGATTTGCCGATGCCGCTTGTGCCACCAATGATCAAGAAAACTTTATCGGAGAACTGTTTTAACATGTCATCTGTCAGTCTTTCATCGCTTACATGACATTTGAGCTGAAACAATTTGTCGGCAATATGAAGATCAATGGGGTAGGTGACTTTGATATTCTGCTCATCACCCATAACTGTGTAAACCGAATGCCCCAGTTTCATGACTAATGCACAATCATCTGTCGAGTTTGAGATGTCGTTTTCCGATGCAAGTTTGTGCGCTTGCTGAATAAGATTATAAGAAAACGCCTGGGGGGTCTGGCCTCGCTTTAAGAACGTTCTGTCAGGTATAGATTCAATATAATTATTTTTGTCGACAACAACAATGGTGTCAGCAGAGGGGATTACGGTGTCAATCGCTTTGAATTTTTTTACCGCGCTGATAACATTGCTGATAATTATTTCTGATAACAGGGGTCTGACTCCATCATGGATTAAAACATATTCTGTTTCGGGAGCACAGCATTCTATGCCAATGCGTGAAGACTCTTGACGTGTTGCACCGCCTACAACAACCTTACACACTTTATTTAATTCGTATGTGTTTGCATATCCCCAAACCTGATTAATATATTCAAAACCTGTAACAACGATTATTTTGTCAATTAATGAATGGGACTGGAATGTTTTGAGTGTATGAACGAGAACAGGCAAACCGGCCAACTTTATAAACTGTTTCGGTGTATCACCTTGGAATCTTATCCCCGTCCCCGATGCAAGGATTATCGCAGTATTCACTTTAACCTCACTAAAAAAGTATTATTGATTATGCCGAACTTAAAGCAAATAAATGATTTGATGTACTATAGTGATTGTACTTATTTTGAAAGTTCTAAAATCTTATTTAAAACTCGTATTGAGTTCATTCCATCAAAATCAGGCTGAAATTTATCTCTGAAACTTTTGATTTTTTTACCCCATAAATCTGAATCATAATGTGTTATTTGATATTGTAATGCGTCAAGCGTTGTGCAAATAGGGCCTGGAATAAATAACTGTAAATTATAATAAAAACCTCTGGAGTCAATATAATTATCAATATCAGGCATATAAAAAATGATTGGTTTTTTTAATAAGGCAAAGTCAAAAATAATTGATGAATAATCGGTTATCAAGATATCCGTGACGCTTAATACTTTTTCAACATCCGCCTCATAAGATAAATTGAGTATGTCAGAATCAATACTGATTTTATCTAATAAGGATGGGTGGAGGCGGACACCCAGAAGGAAGTTGTCTGGAAGATTGTGGACTAAATAATTAACTGCATGATTGAATAGACAAGAATCGCTATTTGTATCCCTGAATGTAGGCGCATATAATATAAATACTTTATTTTGTTTAAACCCTAATTCTTGCCGTATTTGGGTTTTATGAGGTAAATATTGAAATAACAAATCATTTCTTGGTAAACCTGAGGTTATTATCTTGTTTTTTGGGAATTGAAAGAATGCTTGTGAGTAAATATCGATAATTTCCTCAGAAGAACATAACAACAGATCCCATCTGGATGAATCTTTTTTCCTTATTTTTTGTAGCCGACCATTTCTTTTCAGGTTCGCACCGAATTTTTTGAATGCACCGGCTGCATGCCAAAGTTGAACAACAAATGTCTCTTTTCTTGGTCGAATACCTGGAGAGTTTAGATCTGTTTCTTTGATCCAATATTTTGCGGTAGACAAATGATAAAACGTTTGAATATTATGAACGTTGCAGGCTGTTGTGTTTGATAGATTCAAATTATTGATTATCTGCATTTGATCTTGATTTTTAACCAGCCAAATATGTTTATAACCTTTTTGCTTTGTCCATTCAAGATATAGTGCCTTCACATTTCCTTCATACCTGAATGTTTTTGACCAGTAAATCACTTTACGAGTTCTGGTCGGATACAGTCTAAATAAAACAACGATGATATTGGCCAGCATAAAAATAAAGCTGGTTAAAAATGATATTTTAAGTAAGTCAGATTTGTCAGAGCTTATTTTGTTTTTATGAAGTTTAAATTTTTCTTTAAAAACCTGTTTCCATTCATTCAATAACTTAAATAAATAAATCATTTAATTCTGAATAATTCCTTTTTTAAGATATATTATGTTATCAACGAATTGAGATAAATTATCCAAATCGTGTGAAACAACGATGAGCGTTTTATTGTTTTTTAAAATGTTTTTAATCGAATTGAATGATTTTTCTTTAAATTCCTCATCTCCTACAGCTAGAATTTCATCAAAAAGAAAAATATCGGCTTCACTATGAATGGCCACGGAAAAGCCCAACCTCAACTTCATTCCCGACGAATATTTTTTTACCGGAGTTGCGATAAAATCTTGAAGACCTGAATATTCGATTATTTGATCCATTTTTTTTTTAATCTCACCAATGGTCATTCCAAGAATGGCACCGTTCATATAAATATTTTCAAAACCATTCAAGTCTGGATGGAATCCCGCACCTAATTCTATAAGTGGCGCGATCTGGCCGTTGATTTCAATGGAGCCTGAAGTTGGTGATATGACATTGGCGATCAATTTTAAAAGCGTACTTTTTCCGGAACCATTGGGACCGTATAAACCTATGCATGCACCATGTTTTATTTCAAATGAAACATCTTTAAGTGCAAAAAACTCATTTTTGTGCAGTAGATCTTGTGATCGCTTTCGTCTAAAAAGGGTTACAATATCATCACGGAGTGTTCCAAATTGATTTTGACTTTTTGAAAATTTTTTTCGTACATGATCGAATTGAATTGCATAGTCAGATAACATCGGCAAAAGACCTTTCGAGCTCAGTAAAGACCTTATAAACTATGATAAAAAAAATAATTGATACAGTCATAGCAAATCCAAATTGCCATAAGATAATGGTTCTGTCTTGTATTAAGACTCTTCTGAAATTCTCAATGATAAAAGTTAGAGGGTTTAAAAAAAGAAGTATTTTATATTTTATTGAAATAGTATCGACAGAATAAAATACAGGGGTTCCAAAAAACCAGAATCGCAGCAGAAATTCAGAAGCCAACTTTACGTCTCTGTAGTAAACATTGAGTGTTCCTAGTAAAAGACTGATTGTTGCTGTGTTAATAATTAAGATGAAACTTAGTGGAATGATCCATAATGTGTTATATGAGAATTTGATATGGTAGAAATAAATCATGATAAAAAGCAGAATTATTGAAATTAGAAAATCAGCAAAAAAAACTGCAATTTTTGAAAAAATGATCAGTTCGCGAGGAAAGTATATCTTTGTGATTAACTCCCGATGATCGGTGAGAGCCCTTATTGATGATGCGACCGAAGCTGAGAGAAAGGTCCAAGGGACAAGGCCGGAAAAATAAAATAACGGTTTTGGACATTTACCTGTTTCAATTTGCAATACCATACCAAAAACCAATACAAAAAGAAGCATCATGCTCAAGGGTTGAAGAATAGCCCAAAGGACGCCTATCGTTGTTTGCTTGTATCGTATGAGTAGTTCGCGCCAAATGAGAATTGCAAATAAGTCTTTATATTGAATTAGTCTTTTATATATGGAGGTGTTCATAAAACCTGTTGAATAAGTATATTATTTTCTGTGAGGAATGAACTTTTAATCAGTTATGGATATAACATAAAAATATGCACCAACAAACGAATAATCAGTTAATGTTAAATTATTGTGGTATGTCATGAGGTCTCACCATGATGGTAAACTGTTTTTTTATCGAAATCCAAATACCTAAAAATACCCCACCCGCACAATCGTCACATCCTTATAATAATGCTTCAATATCGCATCACAGGCAAGGCCGGAAAGGGCCATGCGCTGAGCTCCGTGCTGGCTCATGCCGACGCCGTGGCCGTAGCCGATGCCTTTGAGGGTGATGCCTGTGCTGTCGGCGGTCATATCGCAGACGGTGCTTTTCATGCTGACGGGGCCGACAGCGAGACGAAATGAGTTGCCGGAGAGTTTGACCTGTTTCTCATCGGTTGTGAGAAGAACATTCATGATACGGCCTGACGGTGACTTGTCGAGGACAATGACCTGCTTGACGGATTTTCCACCAAGGGATTTGCAGAATATCCGGGTGAGGTCTTTGTATGATACAGCGAATTCCCAGGGCGTGTCGGTTTGTTCGATGCTGTAACTGTCTTCTTTGCTGACAAGGTAGGGCAGGTCCACGCTCCAGACATTTAAGGAACTTTCGGTCTGGCCTCCGCTACTGGCGTGGAAATAGGAGATAATCAACTTGCCGTTATAGGTGAGAACCATACCGCGGCTTGCGTCAACGGCGGCACGGGCCGATTCTTTTTCCGCGTCGAAACCGCCGTACACCTGGGAGGAGGTGGTGGCTTCCACATCGTAGAGTTTGTCAGCGGTGGCGTGCTTGTCACGGATGTACAGCGCGAAGGTCCGGGATGCGATGGCTTGGGCCATCAGGGCCTGGGGCTCCCATAGGGGCGACATTTCCTTTGGAACCACACCGTAAAGATAAGATTCCACGTCCAGATGATTGACAGCCATGAGCCCCGTGGATTTCAGGTGGATGGAAACATCGCCTCTGTATTTTTTTCCGGCCGCTGCGATCCATTCGCCGTGATGCATGACCCGGCAGTTGACGGCATCGACAGGTTTGCCGTTGATCAGCAGTTTTTTACCCGAACGTTTGAAAATCAAAGGACCGGAACCCTGGAATAGCGTCTGGGCGTTATCCATGTTTTGAACACTGAGGGCCGTGGAACCTTCGACCTTCAGGGTTTCCGTTTTCCGGGTTAAAAGCACACGGATTCCGGACGTCATGGTGGTGGGGGCTGTGGTTTTCTCTATGACCGGGGTTTTTCTGGATTTTCGCTCGGCGCTTTCGGCCCAGGATTTCACAGAGGCTTTCCGTGAGCCTGAAGGATATCGGTCCATGTAGTCGTCAAAGGCTTTGAGGGCGTCCCGGTAGCGCTCATGGTTGTAATAAATCCGGCCGATGTTGAAAAGGGCGTCAGGAGCCGATGGGCTTTCGGGGTACATTAGGATCAGGTCCTTGTAGCAGTCGACGGCGTTTTCAGGGAGATCCAGATCGTTTTCGTATATTGAACCAATAGTGAACAGGGCAGCGGCCCTTATGTCATCGCTGGTTGAAGACTGGGAAATCTCGCGGAACACGGAGATGGCTTCAGGGTAATTTCCACGGCTGACCAGATCCTGACCTGCGGCGAATTCGGGACGGTTCGAAAAAACGTCTTGAGCCCATACGCTATTCACGGTCAGAACGGTTGCACATAAAAAAATGAAAACTCGTTGGCGAAGCAGGAGAACCCCCTTGCATGGCAGTGAATGGGTAAAACCCTCAGCGTGTGATCGGTCCGTTTAAAGAATGGTTTTTAAATACCGTTTTTAGGGGGGATGGGGCAATAAAAAAAACAAAAAAAGGGGACCGTTTGACCGGTCCCCTTCATGTCAATCACACAACGATCACATTACGCTTCTTTCTTCTGGGTGAGGAGTGAAACGATGATCAGGGTGAGGAAACTCAGCGGAATGGCCACGATGCCGGGGTTGTCCAGGGGAATCGGGGCTTTGGCTGTGGTTTTGTAAAGATCGAGGTATGTGGAGGGTGACAACAGGATGATTGCCAGCGAGGTCACGATACCTACGAAAATGGAACAGATGATACCCTGGGCCGTGGTTTTCTTCCAGAACAGCATCATGAGGATCGACGGCAGGTTGGCCGCAGAAGCCACCGCAAAGGCCAGACCCACGAGGAAGGACACGTTGATGCCTTTGAAGATGATGCCGAGGATCATGGCAAGGATGCCGATGCACACCGCGGCCACTTTCCCGGCGGTGACCTGACCTTTATCGGTCATCTGGAGGCCCATGTAGTTGGTCAGAAGATCGTGGGCCACAGCTCCGGAAGCCGCCACGATGAGGCCGGATACAGTACCGAGAACCGTGGAGAAGGCGATGGCCGAAATGCATGAGAAAATGAAAATCCCGAAGAATTTGGCCAGAAGCGGAGCGGACATGTTGCTGCTGTTGAGGTCGATGACGCCGTTGATCATGGCACCGAGACCCATGAACACGGTGAGGACGTAAAAGAAACCGATGGATGCGATAGCCACGATGGTGGATTTACGGGCATCCTTGGGGCTTGGAACGGTGTAGTAACGGATCAGGATGTGGGGAAGAGCCGCCGTACCGAAGAAAAGGGCCAGCATCAGGGACACGAAGTTCAGCTTGGACATGAAGGTGGAACCTTTATCCACTTTGAACTTGAGGCCCGGTCTCATGATGTCGCTTCCCTGTGTGGGGTTCTGGGAATAAACCGTGACTTTGTCCGTGCCATCTTCCAGAAGGGTTTTAGAGAAACGAACCATTTCACTTTCCTGAACAGTGGCAAGGAATTTGAAGGGACCGATGGGGCCTGTTTTTTCAACTTCCTGTCCGTCCATGATGATTTTGGCGGCATGGCCGACCTGATAGAAACGTTTGTCCGCTTTGGGTGCGCCGTTGTAAAGTTCTTTCTTGTCAGCGGTCTTGGTCACGGAAAGGGCTTCTTTGAGAACGGTGGCACCGTCTTTTTCAGCAATACTCCACCAGGTGTTGATGCCGTCTTGCTGGAGTTTGGCGAATTTCTTTTCAGGTTTTTTCGGGTCAGCCAGAACAGCGGCGACAGTGTATGTGGGATCATCCACAGCGGTTACATTGCCGTCGGTGACGGTGGCGGTGAGGGTTTTGAAGTTGTGGTATTCTTCGTAAGGAATCTTGTTGATTCCGTTCATGAAGATGGCGATGGACAGGATGGTGGAGAACACCACGAGAAGTCCGCCCTTGATGAACTGGACGTAGGTGGTGGAGGTCATACCGGCGGTGGCCACGATGTAGATAACGATGATACCGACGATGATGACACCCCAGTGATGCTGAAGACCGAGAAGCGGAGTGACGAGGTCGCCGGCACCCACCATCTGGGGAATCAGGTAACAGAGAGACACGATCAGTGTGCTGATGGCGGAAGCCAGTTCGATGCCTTTGGAGTTGAACTTGTAGTTCAGGGCGTCGGTGAAGGTGTATTTTCCGAACCGTTTCATGGGTTCGGCCACGAGGAACAGGGCCACGACCCAGCCCGCGAGGTAACCGATGGAGTATAAAAATCCATCGTAGCCGTCAAAGGCGATCATGCCGCAGATCCCGAGGAACGATGCCGCCGAGAGGTAGTCACCGGCGAAAGCGATGCCGTTAACAGCCCAGTGAATGCTGCCGCCTGCCGCGTAGTAGCCGCTGGCGGATTGCGTTTTGCGTGCGAAGAATGAAGACATGCCCAGTACACCCAGTACAAAGGCGACAAAAATCCCGATAGCTAGTGGTGAAGCAACGTAAATCAATTTCCAAATCTCCTATTTGTTCAGTTCATCTTCTTTTTTGGTGCAGAGATGATTGTAAATCATGCCCATGATGATCGCCAGTACGATGAGTCCGAAGCCGTAAACGATGGCGAGGTTGAGGCCTGCAAAGACCACCACGCCCATGGTTTTCGGACTGATCACGTTGATCGCGATGAACCCGGCGTATACAAGTACGTAAATGATAAACATGTAAACGCCCAATTTGGATTTGTAATCGGAGGCGTTATCGACGCCCCACTCGGTTGCTGGTCCGTGTCCACCCATAAATCTCCTCCTAAATCGTTGTAAATAAACATAAAACGTTAAAAAAATTAAACTCTTTGATTCGGAAAACGAAAGACTGACAATCACAAAGGGATGCGCATTCCTTGATCGAAAATGGTTGCAGAGCAATTTTCGGCAGAGAGTGGTAAGGTCTACGCAAGCATTTATGGCTCAGTTCATTTCATGGATCTTTCCGAACCCCCCGTATGGCCAGCATGATGTTGTCAAAAGATAAACCATCGCAGATTGGTTTATCGCTTTTTTTATGCTTTATCCGCCATCGCAGTTTGGCGGTCCGGCATAAAAAAAACTGCGGGTTGAAGATTTGGATTCAACCCGCAGTTCGGCTTCACATCCTGATCATACAACTAAAAACGTAAAAATTTACATACCGGACAACTGAAAAAACGATCGTCCGATGAAGAGGGCGTTTATCACCCTCTTGATTAACTAAAAAAAATTAGTGGGAGTCCATTTAACATTATGGAAAAAAATAATCAAGCAATTTGAAACATGGTTTAGATCATAAAACAATCTCCAGCAGCTGTGAACCTGACATTCAAATGATCCATGCGCTGAACAAGGCGGAAGGAACTCCGGGAAGGTTCATGGCCGTGAATCCGGCTTTACAATATTTCATGGCTTCTGGTATGGATGGTTATGAGATCTCAAACCGTACATTTCATCCATTTGTTTATAGGAAGCCTCATTTTTGGCATGGGTTACCTGTATGTGCGATTTGTCTGTGTTGTCACGGTGAGCCGATGGAAACGCCTGATGGTAAGCGGGGCTCTTTTTTCTTCCGTCGCGGCAGTTTTCATGTTTTTTGTTCTGAAGTTCAAAGGGCAGGCTGGTTTTGCCTTCGATCTTCTGGCCTGGTACGCCTATCTTGGACTCGGTTTTCTGTCTTTTCTTCTGCCTCTTGTGATCATGCGTGATGTCTGGATTCTTGCTGTTTTCATGGTCCGCAGGATCGTGCGCCGAAAAAAACAGATCGCTCCGGGTATGCTTCACCCTGAAGACCGCCGGCTTTTTCTCAAACAGGGTGTAAGCCGAGCCCTTGCCGGAGCCTCCATGGTATTGTCGGGTGCCGGAATCGTCCAGGCCCATACCATACCCGGCGTCAGGGAAGTCATGATTCCCGTGGCCCATTTGCCTGAGGACCTCTCAGGATTTTCCGTGGTTCAGATTACGGACATTCACCTGGGGCCGACCCTCAAGCGATCGTTTCTTGAGGATGTTGTCAGATCAGTGAACGGGCTCTATCCCGATATCATCGCTTTGACCGGTGATCTGGTGGACGGACGTGTCGAGGAACTGAAACAGGATGTCCAGCCCCTGGGGGGGCTGCGGTCCCGGCACGGAAATTTTTTTGTCACCGGTAACCATGAATATTATTCCAACGGGCCTGCCTGGATCGATGCGGTAAACGATCTGGGTTTCACAACCCTTGTGAACAGTCACAGGATCGTTGCGCAGGGAGAAGGCCGGGTTCTCGTCGCCGGGGTCCCTGATCTGAAGGCCGAACGGTTTGTCCGGGAGCACCGGCCGGATGCGTTTGCGGCCCTTGAAAACGCCCCGCCGGTTCATGTGAAAATCCTGCTGGCGCATCAGCCGAAAGCCGTATACCAGGCGGCGGCCGCAGGGTTCGATATTCAGATTTCCGGGCATACCCATGGCGGCCAGATGTTTCCGTGGAATATGATTGTCGGGCTCAATCAGCCTTATCTTGCGGGGCTTTATACGGTTGATGGTGTTAAACTTTATGTGAGCAGAGGAACGGGTTACTGGGGACCGCCCATGCGGCTTTTCGCCCCGTCGGAAATCACCCGGCTGATTCTTGTTCCCGCCGTCTAAGCTTTTCTTTGACTTGAGGTGGCTTTCATTGTAAATTGTCTTAAAAAACAGCCTGTCACAACCCATTCAACCTGACAGACTTTTTTCGGCATTGCCGGTTACCAGGCTGACACAGTTCTCACAGCGAAAATCATATGGACATTATCAGGGAACAAGGACTGACTTTGATGAGCATGTCGCCTCAGGACTCCATCATCATGATGGATGCCTCAGGATGCATTTCGTACTGGAACGCCGCAGCGGAAGCGATGTTCGGATGGTGTGCTGACGAAGTTCTGGGGCGTGACCTGCACAGTCTGATTGTGCCGGAAAGATTCAGGAAAGACTACGAAACGGGCCTCAAACTTTTTTTTCAAAGCGGGAAGGGTAACGCCATTGATAAAACCCTTGAGCTTTCAGGTTGCCACAAAGACGGGCACGAGTTTCCCATCGAGCTGACGCTGGGGGCGGTCAGTATCCGTGGAGAATGGCATTCCATAGGTGTGGTCCGGGATGTGGCAGGAAAACGGAAACTGGAATTTCAGCTGCTTCATGCTGAAAAAATGGAATCTGTAGCCACTCTTGCAGGCGGGATCGCCCATGATTTCAATAATATTCTTTCGTCTATCATCGGTTTTACGGAGCTTGCACTGGACGACGCGGATGAGGGGACACTTTTATACAGCAACCTTCAGGAAGTGATGGTGGCAGGCAACCGGGCCAAAGATCTTGTACGTCAGATCATGAAGTTCAGCCGCCAGACCGACAGTGTCACCGAACCGGTTCAAGTGAAATCCGTGGTGGAAGAAACGGTCAAACTGATTCGGGCTTCATTTCCATCGACCATTGAAATCGTCACGGATCTTAAGAGTCGTGCGTTTGTCCTGGCGGATCCTTCGCATATCCATCAGATCATACTGAACCTGTGTACCAACGCAGAGCACGCCATGGAAGACAGTAAAGGGGTTTTATCCATCAGCCTTTCGGATGTGACGGCTGAGGAGGTTCGGGAACATATCCGAAGTGACGTGAAGCCAGGATCTTACATCAGACTGAAGATTGGCGATACGGGAAAGGGCATGACCACTGAGATTCTGAGCAAGGCGTTCAGTCCGTTTTTTACCACCAAGAAACAGGGCGAAGGAACGGGCATGGGGCTTCCCATCGTCCACGGCATCGTGTCAAGCCTCAACGGTTTCATTCACCCCCACAGTGAGCCGGGCCGGGGTTCTTCGTTCGACATATTTCTTCCGGTCATGGAAGAACGAATACCCAAACCGTTAAGAACGAAAGCCTCCTCATCTCAAGGTGGGCATCTTATGTTTGTGGATGACGAGGCTTCCGTGGTGAAAATCGGAAAGATCCTACTGGAACGGCTGGGATATACGGTGGAAACAGCCGGTGGCGGGTGTGAGGCCCTGGAGCTTTTCAAAGCATCTCCATCCAAATACAGCCTGGTGATCACCGACCTCACCATGCCCCAGATGACAGGCATCGACCTTGCGAAAGAAATGATTCGGGTGCGGGAGGATATTCCCATCATTCTTTGCACAGGATACGAAAAAAATCATTCCATCACTCAAGCGACGGAGGCGGGGATTATGGCTGTGGTCAGCAAGCCGATCCTGTCCGACGAAATCGCGGAAACCATTGGACGGGTCCTGAACCCGGTCTGAAAGAGAGACAGATCATGGCGGACATCCTCATCATCGACGACGACATTCAGCTGAGTTCCATGCTCAAACAGCTTCTCGAACGCAACGGATATTCTGTCATCACCGCGCCTGACGGTGCCAAAGGCATCGATCTTTATCACAGCGAAGGTGCCCGGCTGATTATCACCGACCTGATCATGCCGGTGAAGGAGGGTATCGAAACCATCGCCGAACTGGTCAAGGATGATCCGAACGTGAAAATCATCGCCATTTCAGGTGGGGGGCGTTTGAAACCGGACAGTTATCTGAATCTTGCTGAAACCTTCGGCGCGTTGCGGACACTTACCAAACCCATTGACCGCCAGGCGCTTCTTGAGGCCGTGGCGGAATTGCTGGCTTGATGTTTACCATTCACACAAACCCGCGTTTCATCTCCACCACCGAAACCTGGCCGCTGCCCAGCGCTGATTCAAGAACGGACACGGCATCAAGGGGCGACAGATCGCTTCCGCAGGTGAAAATGTCCACGGCGGCGTAGCCTTTTTCAGGCCAGGTGTGGATGGTGAGGTGGCTTTCGGCGATGATCACCACCCCGGAGATGCCCTGGGGGCTGAAACGGTGGACGTGGGTGGAAACCACCGTGGCCCGGGCTTTATGTGCGGCAGCTTCCATGGCGGCCCGGATCAGGTCTACGTCGTCCAGGGCCGCCGGTTCGCAGCGGTAAAACTCCACAAGGACATGGCGACCCAGCGGGGATCGGTTGCTTTCTGGCATGGTATCAGTCCTTAGCCGTTCCTGTGGCCAGATACACCACGGACCGGGGATCGATGTCCATTCCCGTGGACACGTCGAAGGAGCCGTCGTCCCATTTTTCCACGCTGATCAGCCGCTTTCCTTTTTTTTCGGAAAAATCCCAGTAATAAAAGGGGATTTCTTCTCCGTCCGCCCCTTTTTTCCAGATGGCCTTGTCGCTTTCCTCGTAAACAAACGTGGCATTGTCAAACACAAAAGACCCTTCCTCATCATCGTCGAACGCATCGAGCTTTTTTGCGCTGAGGCCGAGCTTTGAAAGATCGAGGTCGCCGGTGGTCCACACCGCCGCTTCCAGGCGGTCGTCCTGTTCGTATTCGAGAAAAAGCTGAGAACCGGTGACAAGGTCGAGAAGATGGAGTTCATGCCATTTCCATCGTCCTTCGCGGTATTCGCTTTTTTCTTCCAATAGATACACGATGCCATTCAGGCGGATGTAGTCACCTTTGGCCAGGGCGGTGAGATTTTTGTTCGTTTTGGGGCCGCCGGGAGCGATTACCGGCATGTTCCGGACAAGCCTGAGCTGTTCCCGCAAAGGAAGAATATAATCCGGTTCCGTGTAGGTGCTTGGCATATCCGTATCTCCTTAGGCTTCGATGGATGAGGTTTTCGGAACATCGGCCTTGACCGTTTCTCCGCTTATGAGTCCCGCTTTTTTAGCAAGGCCCTGGCTCATGTTCGAAAGCTGGGCCATGCCCTGTTTCGCCGTTTCGATGCCCTGACGTTTCACCTTTTCAACCTCGTCCATGGCGGCCATGAGGTCGTCGTAACTTTTCTGGACTTTTTCAAGGGCGAGAACCGGGTTGTTGTACATCTGGGCGATGTCCGAGGTCTGCTGACGGATGGCCGCGGCGTTGCTGGCAAGGATCTGGCCCGCGTATTCCTGGGTGGCTTTGGTGGCTTCCATGGTTCGTTTCTGGTTGGCCAGGGCCGCCGCGATGGCAAGACCCACGGTGATGACGTTGGTGGTGACGGTGAGGGTCCGGTCCACGGCCTGGGCCAGGAGATGGTTGTTGTTGGTGGTGAGGTCGATGCTCACGAAGAACTGCATGTTCACCTGCTCCATGGTCCTCAAATCCTGGACCCGCATGGCGATGGCGTGAAGGGCCATTTCCATTTTCTGTTTCAGCACGGGGTCTACGGCGGCGGCGACTCTTTTTTCAAGCTCAGCAATGATCAGTTCCCCCAGATAGGCGTTTTTCTGGACCGCCAGCTGCTGGGATTTCACATCGTCGTACAGCTGTTCCAGGGAAATGTTGTCCCGGATCAGGGTGTCCCGGCCTTCCCTGATGTTGTTCACGATGACGTCGATCTGGGTCTGGACCGACTCATAGCGCACGGCGATTTCTTTCAAGCGGTCGCCCACGCCGGGAACCTTGCCCAGAAGCTTGCTGAAAAACCCTTTTTTCTCGATTCTGTGCGGATTGATCTTGTCCAGCATCATGCGGAGTTCCACCAGGTCCTTGGGGATTTTCGCGCCTTCACCGTCCAGGTCGTTCAAGAGGGTTCCCACTTTGGTTTTCAGAAGCTCCAGCTTCCGGGAGGCGTTCTGCTGGGCTTCAGATCCCAGGTTCATCAGGCCGTTCATGAATTCCCGGTCCTGGCTTTTGGTTTCAAAATCGCCGGAAAGGGCGCTCGCCTTGCTCTGTATGTCTGAAAGCGCCTCGGGCGGAAGAGCCGGAGGAACGGGAACAGGAACCATGGCCTGGGGTGTGGCGGTCATTGTATCCGTCGTGGTGTTCATGGGTGTGCTCCTTGGTTTATTATTGTTGTTTTAGATTGGGTGTCATCTATTCGTTATAAATGAAAAAAATGCGAACGTCGAACATCGAACGCCCAACATCCAACATCGAATAAAGGATAACACCATTTTTATTTTTCTTGAATTTTCATCACATGAACAATTCATACGGAGATGTCGATTCTGCAAAACATTCACCATTCGATGTTCTGTGTTCGATGTTCAAAAAACATTGCACCATATAAAAATGACTATGCTGACAATCACCTCACGCTTCCACCGTCTCACCGAAAAATTTGGTGCTGATGAATTTGGCGTGGGTCTTGAACTCTCCGGTCATCTGGTCGTCCACGATTTTGATGATTTCAAGGACTTCGTCGTTGAGGCCGCCAAGAACCCGTTTCAGTTCATCTTTCTGGCTGGTCCGGGCGTCGGCGGACAGTCCCAGGTAGGTGCCGGTGATCTGGTTCAGGTATTCCCCGGCGATTTTATTGACCACGAAAGCCAGTTCCGATCCCCGGTGTTCCTGGTTCAGCCGGGGCAGAATGTCGAACAGCCGGTCCACCAGTTGCTCCAGGTTTATCAGAAGGTCCTCGTCCATGCCCGATTCACGGGCCTTGAGGTTCAGGCGGACCAGGTTTTCCAAGCCTTCTCTGGCTTTTTGCGTGAGAGCCGACACGTGATCGGCCGGTTCCTCCTTCGGGGTAGCTTCTTTTGAGTTTACACCGCCAAGGGGTTTCACCACCGCCAGGAGGGCTGCGGCAAGAAAGGCGATGACCCCAAGGCCGATCACCGCCCAGACGATTTTCGGAACGATGCCCGCACCGAGAAGCACCGCGAACACCAGTACCAATCCGGCGAAATAAGCCATAAAACTTTTCAGGAAACTGCCATTGTTGTCCATAGAGAAAATCCTTTCATTCAATTTTCCAGCCCTCCCGTGTGTACAGATCGAGAAGCACCGGCCTCATCAGCGTGTTGATCTCGCGGTGTTTACTTTCAAGCCGCCCTTTGCCGAAAACCATGGCGCTTCGGAATACATCAGGAGTCAGGTAGCGGGTGCCGTTTCCCGTGTCCAGGGTGTCGATCCTGTGTTCCAGGGCATCGCCGGTCATGGAAGAGGTTTTCCAGATCAGCAGCCAGCCCCAGTCCCCGAACGAAGGCACATTGTCGTGGTAAGGTATCACAGAGAACCCGGCCGAGGCAACGGTCCGTTTCACGCAGAGGAAAGCCTCCCTGGCGTGGTAGGGGGAGGTGGACTGGATGACGGCCATGCCCCGGTCTGCGAGAACGTGTTTCAGTTTTAAGTAGAATTCCCGGCTGTAAAGCTTGGACAGCTCGATGGAACTTGGATCGGGGAAATCCACGATGATCACGTTGTATTTCCCCCGGACGGTTTCGATGAATTTGTCTGCATCCAGATGGAGGATGTGAACAGTGGCGGTTTTCACTGTTTCGGGCCGGGTGGTGCCATCTTCATTCCGCAGTGTTTCGCCTGTTTCCTGGTACACATGCCTTAATCCGTCAGCTCTCACGCCTTCGGCAGGGAGAACCGAGACCCTGGCGTCCCTGAATGCATGGTTGTTGAGCCGGGTCATCACCGGATGGGTCCGGGCAAAAGCCACCATGTCCGGATCGATGTCCACCAGGGTCACCTGGCGGACATCGGGGTACTGAAGAACCTCGCGAAGGGCCATGCCGTCACCGCCGCCCAGGATCAGGACCCTGGCATGATCAGGAACGAGGCCCATCACCGGCCGGACAAGCTGTTCGTGATAGATGGCCTCGTCCTCGCTGGAGAACTGGAGATTGCCGTTGATGTAGAGCCTGTATTCGTCCGATGCCGCCCGGTAAGTCATGACGAGCTGCTGGTACCGGGTCAAGATGGAGCTGATGATTTTGTCGTCGTACAGACGCTGTTCAAGCACCGTGTTCCAGAGCCTGTTGTGTTTGAAGCCGTAAGCCAGTGCCGCGAAAGTGAGGACGATAAGTACGAGGATCGACCCTTTTTTTTTCACGAGGCCCAGGCTGATGAAATATAGGAAGGTGATGGTGGCCACGAACAGGTTCACGGCGGCCATGATGAAGCTGATCTCGGTGATGGGGAAGTTCCGGAGAAGATAGTACACCCAGATCACTGCGCCCACGAACGCGCCGATGTAGTCCGGGCCGTAGACGTTGGCCACGTTGATCCCAAGAGACCTTGAATATTCCTGGTTGATCCTGAGGACCACCGGAATTTCAAGGCCGATCAGAAGGCCCATGGAACAGATGAACAGGTACTGGACCAGAATGAAATGGTGGTCGAGAAAACCGAAGGCCGCATACATGGCAAGGGGCGCGTAACCGCCGATGACAGCGATGGCCAGTTCGATGCGGATGAATGTTTCGACGAGGTTTCTTTTGAACACGACCTGGATGTAGGACCCTGCCGCCATCATCAGCATCATCACCGCGATGGTCATGCACATCTGCTCGATGCTGTTGCCCAGAATGTACGAGGACACGGCTCCCAGGGCGTATTCCGAAACCAGGCCGCAGGCCCCGGTGAAAAACATGGTAACCGAAAGCAGGGCTGTGGCGAGACGACGCCGCCCTTTGGAAAGACTCGGCATTCCTGCCGATCCGTCTGGCACGGCGTCGGTTACGGCGTCAGACAAGAGCCCCCACGATGATGGAAAGGCCGGTCTGGATACCCGCGATGATCAGGGCGGCGGCGCTGTTTTTCTTTTCCGCGATCTGTTCTTTTTCCCTGGATCTTGGAAGGAAAAGAAGGTCGGCGATGTACTGGAAGATCACCAGGAACACGATGCCGGTAACGGCCGAAAGACCGAAGGAGATCAGATCCTGGGTCCAGCCGGTGAAGGCTCCGGCAACACTGGTACGCATGATGAAACCTAAGGAGATGAAATTTCCGGCAAGGATGATGCCTGCCGATGTGTTTCCTGCGGCGATTTCATCGATGAGGTGGTAGGATTTCACGGCGGAAAACAGTTTGACGGCGGCGATGAACACCACCTGGCCCAGGAGAAAGAACACCACGCCGGAGAGAAGGTCCCCTTCGCCGGTGAACGCACCGTTCATGACAAGGCCCGTACCCACCAGCATGCCGCATTCGGAGATGCCCACCGCCATGTTGCCGTTTTCAATGGCAGTGTCGTTAGAGACCGAAGGGATGACGAGCCTGTCGCAGATCAGCCGTGAAGCCTGGAACAGAACCACGATCAGTGCCCCGTCCACAGCCAGAAGGGTGAGGTCTCCCGTAAAGGTGTGGGTTCCGTTGTCGTTTCCGGTCAACGCCGCCAGCATGCCCACGGCAATGCCGATGTACTGGCCCGCACGCATGAGGGCCATGGACACATTGCCTTTATTTTCGATGTGTTCATCGTCGTCGGCCCGTGTCGTCCGGTCGGTGATGATTTTGCTGATGTACCAGAACAGAACCACCATCAAGGCGTATGCGGCGCTCTGGCTCACTGAAATGATAAAATTCATGGTGCCTCCTGAAAAGATGCATGAATATTCATGAAAAAAGTCTACTTTCCTCCGCCTCCGGGGCCACGACCTCTGGAACCGGCTCCGGCGCCCCTCACCGAGTCTTCCATGCGCCTGAAACCGCCGGACCGGGAGTAATAGCTCCCGGCGTAGCGCGTCCGGGTGAACACCCCGCCGGAACCGTAGCGGTCCTCGTCTTTTTCCCGGCCGTAATAAGGCCTTTTTCCCCGGTAGTCCCTGTACCACATGTCGTAATCGGGCCTGCTGTAACGCATGCCGATGAGGTTGTTCATAAGGCTGTACATCCCGTAGAATTCCCAGAAGGAAAGACCGTCCCTGCCGGTGACCCAGCGCCCGTAACGGGGGTTGCCCACATAGGCCATGCCCTGGGGGGTGGCGGTTTTAACGGCTTCCTCTTCGAAATATCCGTAAGGCTTCACCATGAGATCCATGCCCAGGTTTTGTTCGTTGTCGTAGAAAAAGTCTTCACTCACCGCCACCCAGCCGGTTTCGGTCATTTTTCCGTCTTCCAGGATCCTGTACTTGTGGAACAGGCGGGAGGGGGTCTCTTTGACGAAATATTCGGCGGTGTTGTCGGAAGAGGGCCAGCCGGCCATGGGGTCAAGGTTCAGTCTGGCCCACATGGCCTTGTCGACCTCGGGGGAAAAACTCATGCCGAAAAAACCCGACACTTTGCCCACGTTGTCCTCGTCCGGCCATTCCGAAAAATATTCAAAGGTTTCGTCGTCCACCTGGGCCGGGGGATACGTGTACTCCGTCTCCGGCGGGTATTCCACGTATTCGCTTTCCTGCCAGGAAATCCGGCCGATCTGGACGTAGTATTCGGCGGTCATGTCGATGAGGGTCTTGGAATAGCTCCGGTCCAGTTCCCCAAGTTTGGCGTAAACAAGGGGTTGTTCTTTTTCGATAAACGTCAGGTTCTGGTTGATGGCGGTGCAGGCGTCGGCGAAATAGGCGTAGTCCGGTGACGTGGAAGTTGTTTCCCGCTGGATGACGGTCATGGATTCCATGGATTTTTTGTAGCGGGTTTCGATCGGGGTCATTTTGGCGGTGATGGCCTCGTTTTTGTTCGGATGGTTTTTTCGGGCCTTTTCCGCCTGAGGGACCAGCTCGGTCATCAACAGCCGCTGCCGAGCCAGATCGGCCACGGCCTTTTCTTTCATGGCTGCTGCGTTTTTCTCCGCGTGGTCGATGAGTTGCATGCGGTTTGCAGGGAGAACGGAGAGGCTTTGGGCTTCCACCTTGAGATCGTTGATGGTGTTGAGCAGGTTGTCAAGGGCCTGTTGATCTTTCCGGCTGTTCTTTTTGATCAGGGCAGCGGCGTTGACGGAAAGGATGTTTTGCCCTTCACCGAGTTTCAGGCGCGCCTTGTCGAAACTGCCACCCCAGTTTTCACGGTCGGCACATGTTTTATAGCGACTTATAAATGGCCCGGTTTTTTCAAGTTCTTCATAGGTTTTTGCCCGTTTGTCGATGGCCGCTGAAAGGCTGCTTAGCTCATTTTTCATGGCTTCGGCACGTTTTTTCAATGCGTCCGGCAGGCCGCAACCGGCAAGGAATCCGACGTGAAGAAAAAGGAGCACGGTCAGAAAAAGAGCCGGGAAGCCTGTCCGCAATTTTGCGTGGCACGTCACATGGCTGTGCATTGTCCGTTTTGCCTCCGGTTTTTTAGGTGTTTTTCTTGTGCGGTTTAAAGGCCCCTCACCGAGGCCTGTCAGTTCAGGCGAACGGGGATCAGTTCGCCGGTTGTGATATCTTCCATGAATTCCATCTGGAAATGACGGTTCTTTTCAATGATGCATCTCAGGCAGAGAGCACAGTGTTTCCGGCACACCGGATCGGACATGTCGAAAGCGCCGAAGCAGTCCAGGTGTTTTGCAAGATGCCGTTCAAGGGTCATGGCCAATGTTTCTTTGGATACATTCATATGTCTTTACACCGTCAGTAAAGCAAGGAGTTCATGATGAATTGCCGGATTGGAAGCGGCGATTTCCAGCATAAAGGGGTCAAAGGAACGGCCGCTGAAATCCGTGACCGCCGCTCCGGCTTCCCTGGCGATGAGCTGGCCCGCCGCTGTATCCCAGGGTTTGAGGTTCTGTTCCCAGTATCCGTCGAAACGGCCGCAGGCCACATAACACAGGTCGAGGGCCGCCGAACCTAAGCGTCTCACACCCTGGGCCGCGTCAAGGCAGCGGCCGAACCGGCGCATGATGTCCGTGACATGGTCTTTGAAATTGTAGGCGAACCCCGTGACCAGCAGGCAGTCGGTCATCTCGGTCTTGTCCGATACGCTGACGGGTTTCCCGTTGAGAAAGGCCCCTTCGCCGTGAACGGCGGTGAACAGTTCGCCCGTCACCGGGTTCAGGACCACCCCCACCACCACCCGGCCGTTCAGGGCAAAGGCGATGGATGTGGAGAACAGCGGAAGACCGTGGGCGAAATTGGTGGTTCCGTCCAGAGGATCTATGATCCACTGGCATTCGCTGTTTCCGGGATGATGCCCGCTTTCTTCGGTTAGAAGGGTGTGGTCGGGAAAACAGGATCTTATGATTGTGATGATGGCGTTTTCCGACTCGGTGTCCGCTTCGGTCACCAGGTCGATGCGGCCTTTTTTGGCAATGGAAGAGACATGGCCGAATCTTGATCGTAAAATCCGTCCACTTTCGAATGCGGCGGCGATGCCTGTGTGTTTGATTTTATCCATGTCCATTGGGGAATTTGTATATTGTTTCACGGTGTGAGTCAATACTCTCAGCCATATCCGCCGGATAAAATGGAAACCGCCGGCCTGTTGACAAGACTCCATCCCGTCATATTATTTGTTGGAATGACAATTGCAAAGCGGCCAAACAACGGAGGACATCATGCGATTCGACAGATTCACCCTTAAATCACAGGAACTCATAGAACGGGCCCATGCCCTTGCAACGGGCAACGGGAACCCCCAGATCGAGGCGGACCATGTGCTGTCCGCCATGCTGGACGACCGGGAAGGCATCGCCGTTTCCATATTAAGAAAGCTGGGGGTGTCGCCGGACGTGGTGAAGGACGAGATCGGGAAGCTCATCGAACGCCAGCCCAGAGTCAGCGGCGGCGATCCCAATGTCTACATTTCGCCCCAGCTGAAGAAGGTGTTCGACAAGGCCTTTGCCGAAGCCGAAGCCATGAAGGACCAGTATGTCAGCGTGGAACACATCCTTCTCGCCGTTCTGTCCGAAGGGAAAAGCGAACTTTCATCGGTGCTTGCCCGGTTCGGCATCAGCCGGGACTCGATTCTCAAAGTGCTCATGGACATCCGGGGCAATCAGCGTGTCACGGACCAGAACCCGGAAGAGAAATACCAGGCTCTTGAAAAATTCAGCCGGGATCTGACCCAGCTGGCCCGTCTGGGCAAACTGGACCCGGTGATCGGCAGGGATGAAGAAATAAGGCGGGTCATCCAGGTCCTTTCCCGGCGAAGAAAAAACAACCCGGTGCTCATCGGTGAGCCCGGTGTGGGCAAAACCGCCATCGTGGAAGGTCTGGCCCAGCGGATCGTGGAAGGTGACGTGCCTGAAATTCTGAAGAAACGGCGGCTGGCGGCCCTGGACATGGGAGCCATGATCGCCGGGGCCAAATACCGGGGTGAGTTCGAGGACCGGCTCAAGGCGGTTCTGAAGGAAGTGGAGGGCGCAGAAGGGGAGATCATCCTTTTCATCGACGAGCTTCACACCGTGGTGGGAGCCGGGGCTTCCGAAGGGGCCATGGACGCCTCCAACATGCTGAAGCCGGCCCTTGCGCGGGGAACCCTCCGCTGCGTCGGGGCCACCACCTTGAACGAATACAGAAAATACATTGAAAAAGACGCGGCCCTTGAGCGCCGTTTCCAGCCGGTGTTCACCTCGGAACCTTCGGTATCCGACACCATTTCCATTTTAAGGGGGCTCAAGGAGAAATACGAAGTGCACCACGGGGTGCGCATCAAGGATTCGGCCATCGTGGCGGCGGCGACCTTGTCCAACCGCTACATCACTGACCGGTTTCTGCCGGACAAGGCCATCGATCTTATTGACGAATGCGCGTCACGGTTACGAATCGAAATCGACAGCATGCCTGCTGAAATCGATGAGGTCCAGCGCAAGATCACCCAGATGGAAATCGAAAGGGAAGCCCTTAAAAAGGAATCGGATCCCGGTGCCAAAGACCGCCTGGCCGCCCTTGAGAAAAACCTTGGCGCGTTGAAAGAAAGTATTCACGGAATGAAAGCCCACTGGATGAACGAAAAGGACACCATCCAGAGCATCCGGAGCATCAAGGAGGCGATGGAGCAGCTGGGGGTCGAGGAACAGATGGCGGAGAGGCGCGGCGATCTGGCCAAGGTGGCGGAGATCCGTTACGGAAAAACCCAGGAGCTGAAAAACCGGCTGGAAGAGGCCAACCGGAAACTGGCCGAACTTCAGAGCCAGAGCCGCATGCTGAAAGAGGAAGTGGATGACGAGGACGTGGCAGCGGTGATCTCAAGGTGGACGGGCATTCCCATCCGAAAGATGCTGGAAGGGGAGATGGAGCGTCTGGTGAAAATGGAAGAGCGCATTCAGGCTCGGGTCATCGGTCAGAGGCGGGCGGTTTCCGCCATTTCAGACGCGGTGAGAAGGGCAAGATCCGGGCTTCAGGATCCCAATCGTCCCATCGGGTCGTTCATTTTCATGGGCCCCACCGGCGTGGGTAAAACCGAGCTGGCCAAGGCCCTGGCCGAATTTATCTTTGACAGTGAAAAGGCCATGGTACGCATCGACATGAGCGAGTATATGGAAAAACACGCGGTGTCCCGCCTGATCGGGGCCCCTCCGGGTTATGTGGGCTACGACGAAGGCGGATACCTCACCGAGGCAGTGCGGCGGCGGCCCTATTCGGTGATTCTTTTCGACGAGATCGAAAAAGCCCATCCCGATGTGTTCAACGTGCTGCTTCAGATTTTAGACGACGGACGGATGACCGACGGACAGGGGCGCACCGTGGATTTCAAGAACACCCTGGTGATCATGACCTCCAACCTTGGAAGTCACATTATCCAGGAATACGGGGAGAAGGACCGGGACACCATGGAGGAAAGGGTTTCGGATCTTTTGCGGAAAAGCTTCAAACCCGAGTTTCTGAACCGGATCGACGAAACCATCATCTTCGACAACCTCTCCGAAGGTGAAATCGGCGAAATCGTGAACATCCAGATGGAACGGCTGAAACGGAGGCTGGAAGAACGCAGGATCACCCTCGAACTTACGGACGCAGCCCGGCATTTCATCGTTATCAAAGGATACGATCCGGCATACGGCGCAAGACCTCTGAAACGGGCCATCCAGAAATACATCGAAAACCCCCTGGCCATGGACATCCTGAAAGGGGTGTTTCCCGAAAACAGCCGGGTGGTGGTGGATGTGGAGGGTGAGGGGCTGGTGTTCCGGTCATCGGATGTCGAATAATGAGGATGTGGCCATTGGCGGCTTTCGTGCTGAAAAGTCGACCTGCGATGGATTGCTGGTTGTTTTGAGGCCGATGTGAATCGGTACGACGACACAACCGTAGGTCGGGTTCTACAAACCCGACAAATGACCCGATCCATGCAATAATCGGTTGGTTATAAGAATATCGATGTCGGGGTTGGCAGAACCCTTCGTTGCTGTTTGATGAATTTGAGGATGTCGAATTATGAGGATGGGGCCATTGTCGGCTTTCGTGCCGAAAAGCCGACCTACGATGGATCGCAGGTGGTTTTGCGACCGATGTGAATCGGTACGAAAAGACAGCGGGTCTGCTCCTTACAAACCGCCCATGGAATCGGCGCTCAGTTTACGCATCAAGGTGGAGCGCGAGATACCGAGAAGCTTCGCGGCCTTGGTGTAATTGCCGGAAACATGGGACAGGGCCCGCCGGATGTGGTGCTGTTCCATTTCACGGAGTGTTTCGATGTGTTTCCTGATTTCGAGGTTTCGAATATCCGCGGAAGGCCCTGTTTCCATGTCCCATGCCGATGCTTTCATCAGGGCGGAGGGGTGAATGGCGTGGCCGCTGCGAAGGATCACCGCCCGTTCGATGATGTTGCTGAGTTCGCGGATATTTCCGGGCCAGCTGTAATCCTGGAGTTTTTGGATTTCAGTGTCGGCGATGGAAAGGGGCGTTTTTCCGCCGAACCGGTCCATGAAATGGGCCGTGAGAAGGGGGATATCCGACCGTCTTTCCCTCAGCGACGGTATGTGGACAGGGATGATGGAAAGCCGGTAGAACAGGTCTTTCCGCAGTGTTTTTTCTTTTAAGGCTTTGTCCACATCCACATTGGTCGCCGCGATGACCCGGACATCCACGTCCAGAAAGGTTTCCCCGCCGACCTTCCTGTATTTCCGTTCATCAAGAACGCCCAGAAGCTTGCTCTGGAGGGCAGGCGGCATTTCTCCAACTTCGTCCAGAAGGAGGGTTCCGCCTTCGGCCAGTTCGAACAGGCCTTTTTTGGTTTTGTCCGCTCCGGTAAACGCCCCTTTTTCCACACCAAACAACTCGGCCTCGATGAGGTTTTCAGGCAGCGCTGCGCAGTTGACCGTGAGAAAAGGCTTGGCCGCGTTGGGGCCGGTGTAGTGAATCGCCTTGGCCAGACGGTTTTTCCCAGTTCCGGTTTCGCCGGTGATGAACACCGGGGAAAGGCTCCGTGCCGCCCGGTCGATCAGGTTTCTGAGCTGGTTGACCACGGGACTTTCTCCCACCAGAAAGGCCTCCGATGTTTCCTTGCTCCGGGTGTATTCCTGAACCATGGCTGTCTGTTCAAGATTGAGGGTTTCTATGATCCGGGCGATGGTCATGGAAAGTTCCAGGGGCTCGAAAGGCTTGGTGATGTAATCGTGAATTCCGTCTTTGAGGGCGTTTACCGCGTTTTTCAGATCGGGGTAGGCGGTGACGAAAATGATTTTGGCCTTGTCGTATGTGGCGAGGATTTTTTTGTAAAGATCCGTGCCGTGGATGTCCGGAAGTTTCTGATCCAGAAGGACGATGTCCATTTTCATGGCGGAACACAGGGCCAGGGCCTGCTTTCCCGATTCGGCCAGGTGTACCGAAACAGGAAGTCCCGAGAGGTATTCCCGGGCGGAGTGACGGAACAGGCCGTCGTCATCGATGATCAGCAAACGTCTTGTCTTCATGACAGATCCTTTCTTCCGGGATGAAAATCATCACATGCGTCCCTTTGTTTTTTTCACTTTCGACCTTGATGGTGCATTTCATGGTGGACAGCATTTTTTTGACGATGACAAGACCCAGTCCAGTGCCGTGGCGTTTTGACGTGTGGAATGGTTTGAACAGGTTTAACCGTTCTTCCTTGGTCATGCCGCAGCCGTTGTCGGTGACGTGGATGATGGCGAGTTTCGCTTTTTTTTCCAGGCGGATGGCGATGGAAGGCGACGATGTCCGGGTGAGGGCGTCCGCCGCGTTGGTCACCAGATTGAGAAGGACCTGGTGCAGGGCTCTGGGATCGGCGCAGGCGGAAACTGTCTCCGGCGGGAGATGGAGCCCGATGGCGATGTTTTTTTCTTTGAAATCATCACGGATCAGGCTTGTGAAATGGGTCAGGCATTCGCCGATGTCGATGTTGAGGATATCCAGGTTTTCGTACATGCTGAAATTCTTGAGTGCTTTGAGCAGGTATTCCACCCTGAGCACTTCTTCAAGGGAACGCTCGGTGAATTCCTTGATCATGGCGATGGAATAGGATTCGATGTTATTGTTCAAAACGGTCAGGGCCATCTTGATGGAATTGATGGGGTTGCCGATTTCATGGCGGATGCCCGAAAAAATATAGCCGATGTTGGTCATGAGGTTGGCAGCTTCGGCGATGGATTCCAGTCTTTTTTTCGAGGTGATGTCCCTGGAGGTTGACACGAAGTTGACGATGGTTCCGCTTTCGTTTTTCACCGGGGATATCACCACCTCTTCTTCGTATAGCGTGTCGTCTTTCTTTTTGCTGATGAGGATGCCACTCCAGCTTTTTCCAAAGGTCAGTTCGGCGCGAATGCGGTTGAAAAAATCACGGGTGTGCTTTTGACTTAAAAGCATGACGTATGCTTTCCCCACCAGTTCCGTCCGCACATAACCTGACATTCGTTCAAATGCCGGATTGACATAGAGAATGGTTTCATCGGTGTCCATAATCAGGATACTGTCCGAGGACTGCTCAACCACCTTGCTCAGCTGGCGGGATTCCCGCTTGGAGTTTTCCTTTTCGCTGATGTCGAGGAGGTAAATGATGACCTGACTGACCAGGCCTCCGGCATCGAAAACCGGGAAGGCGTGGATTTCATGGGTTTTTATTTCTCCGGTCTCACAGGTGTAGGGATGGATCATCATGACGGGCTTTTTTGTTTCACTGACAGCGGCAACCGGACAGGGATAGCCATTGCAGAGGTAGGGCCGGCAGGTTTTTCCAGCATTCTCCCTGCAACAGACGCCTTCTTTGAACCAGCCGTTTTTCGCGGCGGAATTGGCCATGGTGATGGTGTTGTCGCTGGGATTCACCACAAGGAAAGGGTGGGTCAGGGATTCCAGGATGGACATTAGAAAGTCGTTCTGGGATTTGACATGCAGGGCGGCCAGCTGACGTTCGATGGCGTACCGGATGGAACGCTCAAGCTGATGCCGATCGATTTTCCCTTTGATCAGGTAGTCCTGGGCTCCCGATTTCAGGGCGATGACCGCAGATTCTTCATCGTCCTGGGATGTGAGAACGATGACGGGAATCGATGGGGCAAGATTCCTTACGGGCGAAAGGGTGGCGATGCCCCGGCTGTCCGGGAGGTTGAGGTCGAGCAGAAGAACATCGAACGTGGTTTTTCCAAGGCTTTCAAGTCCTGCGGCCAGCGTTCCGGCCCATTCGATCACATAGCCGGCGCTGCTTCCTGAAAGCAGCCTACTGGCTATCTTGAAATCGAATGGGTTGTCTTCAATGATCAATACGCTGCATGGATCGTTTTTCATGGTTTTTCAGGGGTCCGTCACGGTGTGGAACGTTTGGGTGCGTGATGATAATCGTTGTTTATAAAGTGACCGATATGACTTTTATTCTGAGATCATTTTTGAGCTTTCGGGTATTGTAATCCATTGACGCTGCGGTGACAAGGACGATCTTGGTTCTTGGCGGTCAGGGAGGGCCAGGGACGTCCGGTGTATCAGGTAAAAGTCAGGAACCCGAAGTGTTCCGGCAGATGAAACTTGGGGGTGGGGTAATCGATGGGTGCCCAGGTCAGCCAGTGGGGGCGGGATGTTTTGTCGGCACATTTGTGGAAATTCCCGCGCCAGGATACACCGGGCGAAGGCTGGGTGACAGCCGTGAACGGTTCAAGGACATGGTAAGGTATTCGGCAGGCCACCGTCCATGTGACCGGTTCCGTGATTTCCTGGGTAATGGGGCCGGAAAGGGATGCGGAAACGGTGATGTCGTGGAATGAGGCTTCAGGTATCCGGATGAATCCGGCCTCACCTGGAGGATGGAACTCGAATAGGGCTGTGCCGCAGCAGTTGATTTCAAGATTGAAGTAACCCTTGTCACAGGCAGGCCCGGGCGAAAAGAAAAATTCGACACAGCTGTCCTGGTACACACGCCCCTGGTAACCTTCGGCCACGGCTTTGACATAACGGTCTTCCACGTGGAAAATCACGTGGACCGCATGGGTATCGTATGCGATTTTAAAAAAAGTCATGGGTCGATGCGCCGGTTCTTCTCCCATATGGTGGGTCAGCATGATGGCTTGTTCCTGTTTCCAGGCGTCGGCATTGAAGTCGCAGAAAACCTGGGAACCGCATGCATAAGGTCTCACCGTTAACGAGGGGTTTAAGTCTTTTGAATGTTTCGTATCGTCCGAGTTAAGAACCATTCTGACATTTTCAGACAATGAACGGCTGGAAAAGGGTTTTTGCAGATAGTGAACATCCGGGTCAAGAATGCCGCGTTTTGATATGGCATTTCTCGAATACCCCGACATGAAAAGAACTTTGATGGCGGGTCGTCGCTCAAGAATACGCTTGGACAGCTCCATGCCGTTCATTTCGGGCATGATCACATCGGTGATCAGAAGATCTATGGTTTCTCGGACGGAGCCGGCCAAGGCAATGGCCGCATGGGCGGTGGGAACGGCGAGCACACGGTATCCCAGTTTTTCGAGCATGGTCTGGCCAATTTTAAGAATGGACGGTTCGTCTTCCACCAGCAGAATGGTTTCACTGCCCTGTTCGATGGAATCAGGATCGGCAGCAGGGTTTGCAGGTTTCTGTAAAGGAGAAATGTCTTCGAGTCTTGGAAGATAGATCCTGAAGGTCGATCCTCGCTGCGGTTCGCTGCAAACGTTGATGAAACCCTGGTTCTGTCTGACGATTCCATAGACCATGGAGAGCCCAAGCCCCGTCCCTTTGCCCACATCCTTGGTGGTGTAAAAGGGTTCGAATATATGGTTCATCACGTTTTTATCCATGCCGCAGCCATTGTCGCTGACGGACAGAAGCACGTAATCCCCGGGCTCTACACCCCGGCTTGTCCAAAGAGCCTCATCACTCGTGCAGTTCGCTGTTTCGATGGTGATGATTCCGAAACCCGTCATGGCGTCGCGGGCGTTGATGCACAGATTGGACAGGATCTGCTGGATCTGGCCCGGATCGATTTTCACAGGCCACAAATCATGACCGGGCTGAAAGGCCAGCGTCACGTCTTCGCCGATCATCCGCTGGAGCATTTTCAGTATCTCTGACACTGTTTCATTGATGTCCATAACCCGCGGGGCTATGGTTTGTTTCCTGGCAAAAGCCAGAAGCTGGCGTGTCAGATCCGCCGACCGGTTGGCTGCGGCAAGGATTTCCTGGAGGTTTGCATGCACGGGATTGTCCGGGTGGACCATGCCCATGGCAATTTCAGCGTGGCCGATGATCACGCTGAGCATGTTGTTGAAATCGTGGGCCACGCCGCCGGCAAGTTTTCCGATGGATTCGATTTTCTGGGCCTGGATCAGTTGTGATTTCAGTTTTTCACTTTCAGCCTCTTGACGCTTTTCCTCACTGACATCAAATTCGATGCCGTCCCACAAAAGGCATCCGTCCGAATCGAAACGAGGGGTCGAAACAAAACGCCGCCAGCTTCGTTTCCCCGGTGGATAATCAACCTGTACATCGATTTTGAACGTGCTCATACAGCTTACGGCTTCAGCCTCTTTTTCAGCCAGCAGGGTCTGGTACTCCGGTGAAACCTGGTTATAGATCCGCAAAGGTTCTCTTATGGCTTCATCGGGTGTAATCCCGTGCATGCGAATCACTGCGCTGCTGATGTAGGTGAAACGCCGGTCTGATCCGTCAGAGCCAGTGTTGATCTGGTAAACCATGCCGTTTCCGATGTTTTCGTTAAGGGCTCGGAGCTGGGCTTCACTCTTTCTCAGGGCATCTTCCGTTTTTTGGGGGTCTGTTTGTATATTTTTAGAGGAAATCCGGTCTGTTGCGTTGGACATTCGGGTGTTGTCGTTCGGCATGCTCCCCCTTCCGGAATACATCGTGACGATCTGAATCAGGGTTATGGGATATCGGGTGAAACACGAGCGGAGGGATTCGGTTGAATCCCAAATCGATACTTATCGTGAACTGGGTAAACTGTAGCGCAATGCGGACAAAAAATCCATCCCCATGACGAGACGGGGGGGATAATGTTATCGGACCGTCTGTCGGAAAAAAAAGAAAAGGATCCAGTTTTGAATCAAACCTGATCCTTTTTCAGTTAAAAATGATGTTGGCAACGGGGTGCTAAAAAAATCAGATCAGTTCATCAATGTTGTAACCGACCATTTTATCCGCGATTTTTTCCGCATTGACCTGGTATGTCCCGTTGTCCACGTTTGCTTTGATTTCATAGACTTTTTCCTGGCGGACATCCGGGGCCGCGGCCACAGCCTCGCTGGCGATTTTCATGTCTTTTGCGCTGGACGACAGGCTGACCTTGTCTTCAGGAATTTCCTTTTTCTTCTCGGCCTGCTGGTTTTTTGTCATTTCCTGGGGCGGGGGCGTGTTTTCAACCTCCCTGGCGTAGGCCTGGCGACCGAAAGTGACATTGGTTTCATTGATTTTCATACATGACCTCCGGGTTATGATTCCATATTTTTATCTATGGTTTCCTTTACGAGCTGTTCGAGTTTTCGACTTACGATTTTCGAGTCTTCCACGGAAAGGGTGCTTGTGACTTTTTCATTGTTGTCACCAATAAAATTGAACACAAACTGGCTTTCCTTTTTATTGTAACCCTGGAACTTGCCTTTGAGCTCCTGGTTCAGTTTATCAACGATGTCCCGGTCCGCCTCGTCTTTGGGGCCATACGTGGTAATCCGTTCGAGGATATCCGCCGACACCTTGTCGATGATGGTCTGACGCTTGCCTTCTTCGGAAATGGAGATGCTGTCACTGCTTTTCTGGGATTCCATGCCCAGGCTTTTCTGCTTCTCCGCGATCCGGTTCTGGCTGATCTGCTTGCTGTAGACCTTGATCACATTATTTATCTGATAAGACGGTATGTGCATAAAATACTCCTTGCACTACCCATCGGCAATGGAATTTAGAAACTTTATAATTTTTTTGGGTTGTTTTTTTGTTTTTCAAATCCCTGGCGCAGACTGGCAAAAACATTTTTTGTGTGGGTGAATCCGGTCATTGGGTATAGGTGCTGTAATAATGGCGAATGAAATGACGGTGACTTCGGAACGCGATATCCGGGAGCTGGTTGTGCTGGAAAAATGCCGCTTCCGAGACGTCGTCACCCGCTGAAAGCAGGCCCGAATAGTTCAGAACCAGGTAGGCTGTGATAAGAACCGTGTCGTAGTCGGGATGGGGGTCGGTGGCCACGGCCAGAAGGCTGTGAATCCGGCCGTTCAGGCCCGTTTCTTCTTCAAGTTCTCTCAGGGCCGCCCGATCGGGGCTTTCACCCAGTTCGATAAAACCGCCGGGAAGACACCAGAGGCCTTTGCCGGGTTCAACGTTCCGCCGCGTGAGCAGAAGCCGTCTTTGGTCATCGACAAGAATGACGCAGGAGGCTGGTACAGGGTTTTCATAATGGGTGATGCCGCAGGACGGGCAGTTTTTTCGTTCCCGGCCCTCAATGTGTCTGACCGTGAGGGAGGCGGAACAGTAAGCGCAGAATTTTTTTTCAATCATGAAGAAAACCGTATGAAAAACCGGCTGCCGCAGGGGTGTGATCCCCAGGGCCAGCCGGTGTTGTGAAAGACATCAGTCGTCAAAATCCCCGTCAGGGCCTTTGTCGGTTGCGAGAAGAGCGGCTTTTTGGATGATCGCGGCTTCCGTCCATTCTTCCGCAGGCTCCATGACATGGGATTTGACACCCGCGTGGTGACTGCCTTTTTTCACTATTTCAGCGATGGCGATGTCCGCCGTGCCCTGGGCGTTGAACACATCCACCAGCAGCCGGTACGTGAAATCTTCCACCCGTTTGGCCATGCGTTCACGGACGTCTCGGCTCTGGCAGAGGATCTTGTTTTCAAACGGGAGGTTGATCTTTTTGAAGTCCCCCCCCTTGATGCCTTTCTGGTTGGCGTAATCCAGCATTTTGGCCCAGAGTTCCTCGGTGACACCTTCACCTTTGATTTTGATGAAATTTTTGTCCGCGTCTTGAATGGCGTTGCCGTAATCGTTCACTTCAAGGCCCCAGGCGATCATCTGAAGGGCGGTGGCCACGTTGGCTTTGGTGGTGTGTGTGCTCCGGGCGATGGTTTTAAGCCGGTCCGAGCTGTTGCCGGATGTGCCGTGCTGGGCTCCGGACACGTTGAATTTTTCGATGGCCTTGTGAATTTTAAGGGTCAGGTCCGTGTCGATGCCCTGGGCGCTGGCTTCGATGCCGTGGGTGGTGCCGTTGTTCAGGGCGATCCAGTCCGGGAAAATGCCGTGGGCGTTGAGGCCCTTGATGAGAAACACGGCTTCATCGGGTGATGAAAGACCTTCTTTCCCTTTGATTTCGCCAATTTCCGTCTCAAGACCCGCCCATTCAGGGATATAGGGCTTCATGGCGATATTGGTCAGGAGGTTCTGGTCGTCAGGCTGGTGCGAGGCGTCGATGGCGATGGAGGTGATGCCGGCGTCGAAAATGGACGGAACCTCGATCTTGGCCTGTTCGAAATCCGCTTTGTTTTTGAGGCCGTAATGATCGGCATGAACGGCAATGGGAACCGTGACGCCCAGCTCGTTGGCGATGGCGTCCACACAGCGGGCGATGTTCCAGTAACTTACCGCGCAGTAGGCATCCATGCCTCCTTCCGATTTGGCGATTTCGATGATCACGGCGGCCCTGGCTCTCTGGGCTGCTGCAAGAACGCCCCGGATGACGATTTCACTTCTTCCGTTGGCGGCGATGGTCATGGCCTGTCCTTTGGCGATCATGGCCTGGTCTATGTATTTGCCGCTGACGATGAGCGCCCGCGAATGTGGGAACAGTTTTTTGATGTTGGGAGGTCTTCCCACGGATAGCGCCTCGTTGAAACCTTCGGGATCACGTTCGTGTCCGTTTGCCATCTTCTCGTCTCCTGTATGAGTGTTTGGTTTAGAAACCTGAAGTGTTTTATATAATGATGCTGTCTTTTTTAGATCAATTTAACGGAATTTGGAAGGCAATTTTTCAGGCATAGACATCCACAAGGCTTCCCAGTGTGTGGTGGTAAAGAGTTTCCACGGTTCTGGCCCGGGTGTAAAGCCGGTCATCCTGGGTTTTCAGAACGTAGTATTTGTAGGAGGCGCGGTTCCGGGAGGTGATATCCTGGCTGTCTGTTGAGCTGACACTTTTCCGTGTTGTCACGGGGAAATAGGTTGCGGGCTTAACCGCGTCCCGGCTTGCGGTGTAATCGGGCAACATGTCGTATGTCATGGAAATGTTCATAACATGCATCCAGTCTGCCCGGAAATCGGAACGTCGTCACTTGTGGGGAAATGGGCAATCCAAATTGATTCAATGAAATATTATACGTGAAAATGTTACGGAAAATCAACAGGTTTGTTCGATGATCAGATCCTTCTGTTGACTTCACCCGGAATGTCCCGTACAGAATGGGGCGAGCCATTTTCGTGGAAACAAGGAGGAATATCATGGCCTTTCCGTACATACATCGGGTTTTCAGGTTTGTGTTGTGTGTCGCTCTATTTTTTTTTATCGGGGTTTGCGCTTCTTCAGCCGATCCGGTTAAAAAACCTGAAAATAAAGCGAAAATAACCAATCTGGCCCGGCTGCTGAAATCCATGGACAGTTTGACGGCTGCCATGGAAGACAAGAACCGTCGTCTTGTGGGTCCCGAAGGTCAGGGACGGGAACAGACGATCCGAGCTGAGATCAGCGAGCTTCAGAAAAAATACGAGGCCCTTGAAAAAAATTTCAACGATCTTGCGTCGGAAGTGAACTACGACGCCATCGTCAATCCTGAAAAATCGAAGGGTTTCAACTGGAACGAAGAGTTGAGGGAAATACTTGGCCCCCTCATTCGTGAAGTCCAGAGGGCCACCTCCAAACCCCGTGAAATCGAAAAACACCGGAGCGACATCGAGGCCTACGATTTTCAGCTCCAGAATATCGAACGCGCCATGGGGCATGTCATGAGCCTCATGGATACCAGTGCGTCACAGCCCCGGCTCAAGGAAAAGCTCACCGAGTCTCTGGCCATGTGGGAAAGCCGGCGAAACGATGTGGAAACCCTGAAAAGCATATCCAATCTCCAGCTTGAAAAAATCAGGCAGGAAACCGAGTCCCTGGCCCAGGCGGTGCAGAAAATTCCAAGTCTGTTTTTCAAAAGCCATGGTCGAAATCTTTTGTTGTCTCTTCTGGCTCTGGGTTTCGCTGTTTACGGTTTTTACCGGCTTTTCCATCTGATCCGCCGCCACAGCCCGTTTCATAAAGATGAAAAATCCTTGTATTCCAGAGCTTTTGACCTGGGGTACACGGTTATTTCCTGTCTATTGAGTCTCATCGTCGTCCTGGCTGTATTGTATTTTTGCAGCGACTGGGTTCTTCTTTCCATCGCCATCCTTTTTCTTTTCGGAATTGCATGGACCTCCAAAGAATCGGTTCCGAGGATCTGGAATCAGGCTCGGTTGATTCTGAACCTCGGACCTGTGAGAGAGGGTGAGCTGGTGGTCTACAACGGAATCCCTTACAAGGTGGCGTCCATCAACATGTACACCTTATTATATAATCCGGCCATTCCCAGTGCCAGAATCCGACTGCCCATCACCGATCTTGAAACCATGCGTTCGAGGCCGGTGGATGTGAATGAGCCCTGGTTCCCGTCAAGGGTGGGCGATTTCGTCCTCATTGAAGGTGACATGGAAAGGGTCGGACGGGTCGTGGCCCAGACTCCTGAGACCGTTCTCATTGAATTCGCGGGCGGTGCGAAACTGTCAACCAGTACGGCGAATTATCTGGCTGCTCCACCGCTGAATCTCTCTTCAGGTTTCAGGATTCGTCAGCTGTTCAATTTCGATTACGCTGACCAGAGCCGGGTGACCCGGGATATTCCCCCAGCCGTGAAAACGGCAGTGGAAGATGTTCTTTCCCTCGAAGGGTTTGCAGAAAGACTGCTGGGGCTTCGCGTGGATTTCAAACAGGCGGCGAGTTCATCACTTGATATTGAAATTTCAGCGGATTTTGTCGGAGATGCCGCAATGGAATACATCCATATCAAACGGGTGATTCAGCGTGCCTGTGTGGAAGTCTGCTCGCTCAATAACTGGAATATCCCATTTAACCAGCTGACCGTTCATATGTCTGGCAAGCATTAGTGATTCATTTGGAAAAAAAGGCCGCGAATCGCCATTTATCGAAGCGCTTCCGGTGGGTCACGAGGTGATAAAATTCATTGTTGTCTATATCTAATTGATATTTAATAAAATAACATTGGTAACTGTTTTTTGGACTTGACACCTGACGATGGGGTTTGCTATTCGTACCTGGAATGAATGAGTATTCATACCTAACCCTTGAAACGACAGGCCCGGCGGAAATGAAGTCCGAAAAATATCATATTATCCTCGACGCTGCCATCAAAGTGTTTGCCGAACACGGTTATTTCCAGAGCACGGTTGCCCAGATCGCGAGAAAAGCGGGGGTGGCGGACGGCACCATCTATCTGTATTTCGAAAACAAGGAAGATATCCTGCTTCAGTTTTTTTCGTATAAGACGCGCCAGATATTCGATCAGTTCCAGAAAGAGGTCGACAAGGTCGACAGCGCTGAAGACAAGCTCAGGAATCTTGTGAGAAGCCATCTCAAGGAATTCCAGGGGAATATGGACATGGCCATTGTTTTTCAGGCTGAAACACGGCAGATCCAGCAGGCCGAGGCCATCAAGACCCATATCCGGGATATTTCACGGAAATACAGGGAGCTTGTGGGCGAAATCGTGGAAGAGGGCCAGCGGGAAGGCTGCATGCGAAAGGATCTGTACATCGGTCTCGTGAAAACATACATCACCGGAGCGGTGGAGGAAGTGATCAATTCCTGGGTTCAGGCGGGCGGAAAATACGATCTGGTGTCCATGGCAGATCCCCTGGTGGATCTGTATCTGAAAGGCATTGGTATTCAGACAGTTTAACCGAAGAATGTTCAGGTCTTTCCTGAGGTTATCTCACATTGACCTAACTTCATCGCGGTTCAATGGATAAAAACGCAATAAAAAAACAATAACGGGGTTACTGACAAGCAAGGAGAGAAAATCATGGCACAACTCATCGCGGACAGAAGGGACATCGATTTTGTTCTTCATGAACAACTGAACGTTGAAGAACTCAGCAAAAATGAGAAATTCGAAGCGTTCAACAGAAAAACAGTGGACATGGTGGTTTCTGAAGCACGAAACCTCGCCGTCAAAGAAATGCTTCCCACCTGGAAAGAAGGCGATGAAGTGGGCTGCACCTTCAATGCGGGTCAGGTGATCATTCCGGAATCCTTTAAAAGACTGTTCGGCCTTTTCAACGATGGTGAATGGCTGGCCATGAACGAAGACCCTGAATGGGGTGGGCAGGGCATGCCGCGCTCTGTTTCTTCCGCAGCGTCCGAATACTTCAACGGCGCAAACTATCCGTTCATGATGTATCCCGGCCTGACCCACGGGGCCGGAAAACTTGTGGAAGAATTCGGTACAGACGAGCAGAAACATCTGTTCCTGAAAAACCTTTACACCGGCAAGTGGACCGGAACCATGCTTCTCACCGAACCCTGCGCCGGTTCCGACGTGGGAGCCCTTGAAACCACCGCGACGAAAAATGCCGACGGCACATACTCCATCAGCGGTTCAAAAATTTTCATCTCCGGCGGCGAGCACGAAATGGCGGAGAACATCATCCATCCGGTTCTCGCACGAATTGAAGGTGCCCCCGCAGGAACCAAAGGCATCTCCCTTTTTCTTGTTCCTAAATACCGAGTGAACGCCGATGGAAGTCTTGGGGCGTTCAACGATGTGGTCTGCACCGGAATCGAGCATAAAATGGGGATTCACGGCAACGCCACCTGTTCTCTGACCCTGGGCGGAAAAGGCGAATGCGTCGGAACCCTGCTCGGTGAAGAGAACAAAGGCATGAAAGCCATGTTCGTCATGATGAACGAAGCCCGTCTTCTCGTCGGCATGCAGGGTTTTTCCTGTGCAACCACCGCCTACATGTATGCCGTGAACTACGCCAAGGAGAGAATCCAGGGGCCGAACCTGACGAAACCCGCCGGAGGCGGAGTTCCCATCATTCAGCATCCCGATGTCCGCCGCCAGCTTTTGATTATGAAATCCTATGTTGAAGCCATGAGAAGCCTTCTCTATTTCATCGGTTACTGCAACGACGTCATTGCTATTACAGAGGATGCCGCGATCAAGGATAAATACCAGGGATTCATTGAAATTCTTACTCCTGTTGCCAAAGGGTACGTGACGGACAGGTCCTTTGAAGTCTGCAACCATGCCATTCAGGTTTACGGCGGGTATGGATTTGTCGAAGAGTACCCCGTGGCCCAGCTGATGAGAGACTGCCGTATCACCATGATCTACGAAGGCACCAACGGCATACAGGCCATGGACCTTCTGGGTCGCAAACTGGGGATGAACAAAGGCAAAGTGTTTATGGATCTCATGGTGGAAATCCAGAAAGTCATCAAGGAATCCAAAGCCCACGAATCCCTCGCTCCGTTTACCGCCAATGTGGAAGCAGCCCTGAACAAACTCGGTGAAACAGCCATGCACATGGGCAAAACAGCCATGAGCGACAAAGTGATGAACGCCTTTGCTTTCGCCCATCCGTTCCTCGAAGTCACCGGCGATGTGGTCATGGCCTGGATGCTTCTCTGGAGGGGGACCATCGCAGCGTCGAAACTTTCAGACGCCAAGAAAAAAGACCTTCCCTTCTATGAAGGCCAGCTCAAGAGCCTCGAATACTTTACATGCAACGTACTGCCCGTAACTCTTGGGAAAATGGATGTGATCAAGGCCACCAACGGTGCTGTGGTTGATATTTCTGAAGATTCATTCATAGGATGATTTCTTCTGAAAAGGGGGGCGAAAGCCTCCCTTTTTTATTTAAAAACAGTGTGTTTTGCTGCGTCGCGATATTTTGACGGATGTAAAATCACGGAATTTTTTCTTGACGAATCTCATGTTGTCATTTAAATATGAGGGATTATTCATTTCAGGTGATGGAGAAAAGTAGCGCTTGTTTGCGTGCTATGTATTAATAATCTAAATGGGAGAGGTAAATCGAATCATGGAACATCTAATTTCACCGGCTCATTACAAATTTCTGGGATTCTTCCCAGGGGCAATCCTGTCGTTTTTGTATGTGATTGTCGGCGTGGGTCTTTTCGCTTACATCATGGCAAAACGCGTTGCGCCGCTTGTTCTGGCCAAACCTGACAACAGCCGTTTCAGCGATATTCCCGCACGCCTCATGAACCTTCTGACCATCTGGCTGGGCCAGATCCGTCAACCCCGGTACATGACGGCCGGCGTCCTTCACATCGTGATCTTTTTCGGCTTCCTGACCCTGGGTATCCGGACCTGTTCCCTTGTGGTGATCGGTATCTTCCCTGACTTCGCCCTTCCGGGTCTGGCCATGGATCAGCCTCTCGGTTTTCTGTACAACATCGCCAAAGACATCATGGCCACCGCCGTGTTCATTGCCTGCGCCATCGCCGCTTACAGACGCGGCATCGTTCGCCCGGCTCGTTATGCGGTTCCTGAAAAATACGGCCATGACCATACTGCCGAAGCCGTTTTCGTTCTTGCCATCATCATGGGCCTCATGGTTACCGAAAGCCTTTTCGAAGCAGCCGCAGTGGCAGCCGGCGAACCCGCTTTCCTCATGCCGCTGACTCTGGTCTGGATTTTCGCTAAAATCCTTCCCAGCAGCGCCCATGGTTTTCTCCAGTTCCTTCATATCTTCTCATATTATGCCCATAACACACTGTTCTTCTTCTTCCTGAACTTCCTGCCCATGGGCAAACACTTCCACGTCATCACCAGTTTCTTCAACGTCCTCTTCATGAGGGTCAGACGTGGAAACATCAAACCTGTTGTTTACGGCATCACCGCCGAAGGCCTCGACGAGTTGGAGTCCATCGGTGTCAAGCGTCTGGAAGATTTCACCTGGAAACACATGCTGGACTTCTACTCCTGCGCCGACTGCGGCCGTTGCTCCGATCAGTGTCCCGCAAACCTGGTGAAACGTCCTCTTTCTCCCCGCTTTATCACCATCAAGGCCCGTGACCTGATGTTCAAGAAATACTCCTGGAGAAACGACTTCCAGTTCGGTCGTGAACCCCTGGTGGGCTCCATTTACGAAGCCGATGAAATCTGGTCATGCACCACTTGCGGTGCCTGTGAGCAGGAATGCCCCATCGGAATCGAATACATCGACAAGATCGTTGACCTGAGACGCGGTCTGGTTGACGAGGGCGAAGTGCCCCAGACTCTCCAGAAACCCCTCCAGGCCCTCAGCAAACGCGGTAACCCCTGGGGTAAAGTTGAGAAAAAACGTGCGGACTGGGCCCGTGACAAGGAATTCGCAGCGGAATGCGAAGTCAAGATCATGGAAAACGGCGACACCGCTGAAACCCTGTACTTCGTCGACAGTATCACCTCATACGATGACCGCATGGTGAGCATCGCCAAGTCCACCGCCAAGATCCTTGACGCCTGTGGCGAAGATTTCTTCGTTATCGGTAAAGATGAAAAAGACAGTGGTAACGAAGTGGTCCGTTTCGGTGAAGAAATGCTGTACCAGGAACTCAAGAACCACAACATGGAAATCATCAAGGAATCCGGCGCGAAACGCATTGTGACCTCTGACCCCCATGCGTACAACGCTTTAAAGAATGATTATCAGGTTGACGTTCCCGTTGAGCACATCAGCGAAACCATCATGAAGAACATCAAGGCCGGCAAGATCAAGCTGAAACCCATCGAGGATCCCAGCAAGGTCTACACGTATCATGACCCCTGCTATCTTGGACGTCACAATGCGGTTTACGATGATCCCCGTGACGCCATCAAAGCCATCCCCGGCATCCAGACCGTGGAAATGGTCAAAAACCGTGACCGGTCCCTGTGCTGCAGCGGCGGTGGTCTGATGCTGTTCTACGAACCGCACGAAGAAGAAAGAATGGCCGTTATCCGTGTTAAAATGGCTGCGGAAGCCGGTGCCAATGTCATCGTATGCGCCTGTCCGTTCTGTATGGTCAACATGGAAGACGCCATCAAGGTTGCCGGTCTCGACGGTCAGCTCGAAGCCATCGAACTGACCGAACTGATCACCCAGCATCTTGAATAATAAATTGGATTTTTGCGGCCGGGAGCGTCCACTTCCGGCCCATACTTACGGTTATTGCATGATCGGATAACCCGTCATGTCAATTCGGATTTAATAACTTATTGGGAGGAATATCATGGAAATCTTGGTATGCGTTAAAAGAGTTCCCGACTCCGCTGAAAACGAAATCGTGATGAACAGCGCAGGGAACGACATCGAACGTGATGATCTCGTTTATTCAGTAAACGAGTGGGACAACTACGCGGTAGAAGAAGCCATCCAGATCGTTGAAAAAGTCGGCGGTACGGTAACGGTTGTCACCGTTGGCGATGCGGACGCGGATGAAATTCTCAGACGTGAAATGGCCATGGGCGCTGAAAAAGGTCTTCTTCTTCAGGATGACGCCTTTGAAGGTTCTGACTGCAAAGGCATTGCAACCGCCCTTAAAGGCGCTGTTGAAAAAGGCAAATACGACCTGATCTTCACCGGTGCACAGGCTGACGAAGGCGCAGGCGCTGTGGGTGGTATGCTCGCAGCCATGCTCGACCTTCCCTACGCTTCTCTCGTCAACAAAATCGAACTCGGCGACGGCAAACTCACCATCGGTCGTGAAATCGAAGGCGGAAACAGAGAAATGAACGAAATTTCCATGCCTTGCGTTCTGTCCATCCAGACCGGTATCAACGAACCCCGTTATGTGGGTATCCGTGGTATCCGTAAAGTTTCCGGTGTTGAAATCCCCGTGATGTCAGCCGGTGATCTTGGCGTGGATGCAGGTTCTGTGGGTGCAGCTGGTGCAAAAGTCAAGAAAATCGATTACTTCGTACCTGAAAAAGGCGAAGGCGCTGAAATGCTTGAAGGAAGCACTGAAGAAATCATTGATAAACTCATTGAAATCCTTAAAGCAAATGGAGGGTTATAATAATGGCACAAGTATTTGCTTATTTGAATCATAAAAACGGTGTTCTCGAAGATGCAGCCATGGAGCTGATCAATGCTGCCAAAGCGATTTCAAGCGAACCCGCAACCGCCATCGTCTGCGGTTCAGGAATCGACGCTGTTGCTACAGCCGCTGCAGCCATTTTCCCCAAAGTCATCAAAGTTGACAACGCAGCTCTTGACTACCCCAATGCGGAAGTCGTGAGAAAAGCCCTTGTAAACGTGATTCCTGCCGGTTCCGTGGTCCTTTTCGCCCACAACACCTTCAGCATGGACTGCGCTCCCGGTCTTTCCGTGAAACTCAACGCTTCTTTCGTAGCTGACATCGTGGGTATCGATGGTGTTGACGGAAGCACCCTCAAAGTGGTTCGTCAGGAATTCGGCGGCGTTGTTTCCACTCACGTGGGCGTTGATATGTCAGCCGGTGCCGTTGTGGCCGTTCGCCCCGGTACGTTTGCACCTGACGAATCCAAAGCCGCTGGCGGCGCTGTGACTGCAGCTGATGCCGGTGATCTTTCCGCCAAACGTAAATTCATCGAAATCGTGGCTCCCGAAGCCGGCGATGTTGACATCACCAAAGCCGACATCCTCGTCTCCATCGGTCGCGGTATCGAAGATGAAGAAAACATCCAGCTGGCCATGGACCTCAAAGAAGCCATCGGCAACGCGGCTGAAGTTTCCTGCTCACGTCCCATCGTTGACGCGAAATGGCTCGAAGCCTCACGCCAGGTTGGTACTTCCGGTTGCACCGTTAAACCCAAAGTCTACATGGCTTGCGGTATCAGCGGTTCCTTCCAGCACCTCGGCGGTATCAAAGGCGGTCTTCTCATCGCCATCAACAAAAACCCCAACGCTCCGATCTTCCAGGTCGCCAACGTGGGTATCGTTGCAAACATCGTTGAATTCCTCCCCGCTCTGACAGAAAAAATCGAGGAAATGAAATAGTTTTCAACCGATCGTTGTGATTTTCAGGCCGGCTGTCCTTTGGGCAGCCGGCTTTTTTTATTCTGGTCCCTTCAGTTTGTCTATTTAAAACACATATAAATAATCAATCCCTCAGTTCGATGAAGGAGATGGGTGATAAATGTTGCTTTTTGCATCCATTGACATGAACTGTATTTCCATGATGTAACAAAGTTCACAAATATGACCCGCGGCCATTAGAAAGACTAAAAATAAAGAATAATTAATAATGTTAAGCGATTAAAGTATTTGTTCTTTTTTACATGTAATGATAAAAGAAGCAGTTCGCTGTGATTCATGTGAATGAATGATTCTCAAGCATTCATTGGTTGTGAATCATATTGTTTCTTAACAGGGGAGAAGGCGAGAGGACCTTTAATCCGTATTTCGAGGGGGTTTATCTATGAAAAAATGGCTCGTATGTATTGCTTTGACTCACGTTTTTGGAGCGACAGGTTTCGCCGCAAGCGTCGACACCTTTGGCATCGGTGCCAAAGCCACTTCACTGGCCGGCGCGGTGTGTGCGTCGTCAGACGACGTGTTTTCGACCTACTACAACCCTGCTGCGTTGTCGCAGCTCAAGCAGGCTCAGATTACCGCAGCGATTCAGATGGCTGATCCGCATCTTCAGTTTCATGATTTTACAGTGAGCGGTGGTGAAACGGCAGCAGGTACAGACCTTTCAGATATCGGACCCGTTGATTTCAAAGATGATGCCGACAGCCTTTATATCCCGTCACTTGGATATGCTCAGCCACTCACGAAAGATATTTCTTTCGGTATCGCCGGTTATATCCCCTTCGGTCTTGATGTTAAATGGGGAAAAAACCCATCTGAAAACCCTGGAGCCTATAACTGGTTCCATTCGTATTACATCAGAGAAACTGTGAACCCCACAGTGTCATACAAAATCAACGATACCATGTCCGTGGGTCTCGGTGTGTCTCTTGGTAAATCGAAATCCGGCGCTGAAAAAATTCTTCATTACCCAACAGCCCCCTCAGATTATAATGCCGCTTTTACGGGTCACGACACTTATGATCCTGCATTTGCACAGTATGTGGCAACCAATGTCAGTGTAGCTGCAGCACAGGCTTACACAGCTCTCGCTTTGAGCCATGCAGTGGATGGATCTAAACTCGAGTTGGAACTTGAAGATACATTCAATCATTCGGTTAATGCGGGTTTTCTTTATAAACCCAAAGACTCCTTTGCGGCAGGTCTGACGTTCAGAGGCCGTGCTGATGCAAAATTTGAAGGTGATGTGACAATTAACGGGACAAAAGTAACGACTGCTGAAATGCGTTACGATCACCCCGAGCAGATCCAGGCAGGAATCATGGTTAAACCTATTGAACCTGTGACACTTGAACTTGATGTTGTATGGACGCGATGGAGTATCAACGAAAGCCAGACCACCTATTTCAAACAGCCGCTCATGGGCCTTCTTTCTTCCGAAACGCTTGAAAGAGACTGGAACAACACAAATCAGATTCGAATCGGTGCAGAATGGCAGGTTAATCCGATGGTTGCATTAAGAGCCGGTTATTTCTACGATCCCTCACCAGTTCCTGATGATACTTTTGACATCATGTGGCCTGATGCTGATAGAAAAACATACTCCATTGGTGCAGGTTTTGATTTTGGGAACTGGGAAGTCGACACTTCTCTCCAGTTCGCATATGCAGAAACCAAACGCATTATCGGGGGTGAAAGCGATAACCTGAACGATCCTTACAATCCCATGCCATTTGTATACGATGGCTACACTGTTTCAACCTCGGCCGACGGATATCTTATGGGTTATGGAGTTTCGGTAACTTACAAATTCTAATTTATTGTCTTCATTCGTGATAAAAAGAAGGGCGGGTCAATCCCGCCCTTCGAATTTTTGTGATCCGGTCTAAAATCGTCAATCCTGATCAATGTGTTATGCTGAAGGCATGATAGACCATTTCTCCCGTCTCATCGTTTATGTCAAAATGGGCCATCTGTTTTAAGTGCAGCCATGATTTCATTTTCCCCGCCAGCGTAAAGTGAATCGATAAAAGCTGATGAAAAAGATCCTGGGCGTGTACAGCCCTTTGCAGACATCTCCCCGCAGAGCCCGTAAAATCCGAAAGCAGCCGTCACCGAGCAAAGAAGATTCCGGGGTTCCACAGCGGCGAAGGCTGCCGTGACAGCAGACAGACCGCAGCCAAGGCCTGTGACCTTGGTCATCAAAGGGTGACCGTTTTTAACGCGATACGTCTCTTTGCCGTCTGTGATACAGTCTTCTTCCCCGGAAACGGCAAGAATAATTCCATTGATTTTTGCTATCGTTACAAGGGTTTCAGCGATATTGTCCGACAATGAACATGAGGAATCCACACCACGGGTGATCACCTGGTCATCCCACAGAGCCAGGACTTCCGAGGCATTTCCCCGGACTATATCCACCTTGCATTCCGACAAAATCTGCTTGGCCGTGTTTGTTCTGTAGGGTGTGGCACCGGCACCCACCGGATCGAGAACCACAGGAATGCCTTTTCGATTGGCGGATTTCCCCGCGAGAATCATGCTTTCGACCCACTGCTTTTCAAGGGTTCCGATGTTGAGAACAAGGGCCGAGGCAAGACGGGTCATGTCCTCTGCTTCCTCACGCGCATGGGCCATCACCGGTGAAGCCCCTAAGGCGAGTAGAATATTGGCGGAAGAGTTCATCACCACAAAATTGGTGATGTTGTGAATAAGGGGCGCATTGGCCCTTATGTCAGATAAGCATCGGATGGTGAATGCTTTCATGTCCATGGTTTATTTCCTTGTTTTAATCTTTGGTGTTACAGCACTCCGGAAAGATATGAGAAACTTTCCACCACGCTCGAAAGGGGCCTGGCGTTTTCGAGGCTGGCGATGATATCCCAGGCGTCCGCCACCTCTTCGGGAGCGATGTCCCGTTTCCCGTCGCCGATGACGGTTCCCTGGGCGCAGAGGACTTCTGTGCGGCTGAACCATCCGGCGGCGCAATTGAAGATCATCTTACTGGTTTTGCTGTTTTCGGAACAGAGGTAGAGGACCAGAGGGGCGATGAACTCGGGTTTCAGTTTTGCGAGCATTTCCTGGGGCATGAGGTTTTCCGTCATGCGGCTGGCTGCCACCGGGGCGATGCAGTTGCACAGGATGTTCGACTTGGCACCTTCGGTGGCCACGCTGTTCATCAGGCCCACCAGGGCCATTTTGGCCGCGATGTAGTTGGCCTGGCCGAAATTGCCGTAAAGCCCCGCACCGGAAGTGGTGTTCACAATGCGCCCGTAGCCTTTTTCCTTCATCACGGCAAAGGCGGGCTGGGTCACGCAGAAGGCTCCTTTCACGTGGACGTTCATCACGGCGTCCCAGTCGTCTTCAGTGAGTTTGAGCATGCTCTTGTCTCTTAATATCCCAGCGTTGTTCACCAGGATGTCCACAGTCCCGAATGCTTCCACAGCTGTCCGCACGATGTTTTTTCCACCTTCGACGCTTGCCACCGAATCGTAACTGGCCACTGCCTTTCCGCCCGTAGCCGTGATCTCGGCCACCACTTTGTCCGCCGCCGCAGCGTTGTTTCCCGATCCGTCCAGAGCTCCGCCGGGATCGTTCACCACGACACGTGCCCCGCGTTTTGCAAATTCCAGGGCGTAACAGCGTCCCAGTCCTGATCCAGCACCTGTGACGATGGCGATTCTGTTGTCAAATCTGATGTCGTTCATATGGCTCCTTGTTGAGAAAGAATTTGTTTCTGTTTATAGGGTTTTTTAAAATTTTTGTTTTATCAACCTCCGGCGGCCAGCTTATGAAAAGCTGGACAAACAGTTTGAGTGTGGATGACAAAAGTGAATACAATCCGACCTCTCGTAGGTCGGCTTGAGGCACGAAAGCCGACAAATGATCCCCATCCTTGGTATGCGACACCCGTCGAATCATATGTATATTTTTGTAAAAACCGGGCATTTCCGCTATTTAACCTTCTGATTCTTAAAAGGATCGGGTCATTTGTCGGATTTGAAGAATCCGACCTACGAGAGGGTATGGGCGGAAAGTATCTCGTCATCCACACCCAACCCGTTTGTTCTGATTATTAAAATCCGGTCCCCCGGAAGGGCCGCCGGAGGCAAAATGGACTCAATCAAACAATCATACCTTATTATTCGCTTCAGCCTGCCTGAAAAGATTCATCATGGCAAGCTCCATCATCTTTTTTTTGCCCACCGAGTCTGCGGGTGAAAAGCGCCGGATGAAATCGATTTCAGCATCGGTTGGAGGCGGTGTTTCCGTCAGTTCTGTGGCTATTTTAAGGTCCCATGGCACGTCTTTTTTTACATCGTCCACAGTGACACCGGGATGAAGCTGGGCCAGATACAATTCCCTGGTTTTTTCGTGGAACCGGAACACTCCTTTGGTGGTGAGGAGCATGGTGGGTCCCTGCCCGTGACGGAAAAGGCCCGATTCTTTCCGGCTGTCCCCTCCGGTGAGGTGTCCGGGGGATGTGAGATAGTCGAGTTTTTCCATGAATTCACCGCCCCGCATGGTGAGGACGGTCCGCCGGGCGTAGGCGATGAATTCCGGGGCCCCGCCGGAGCCGGGCAACCGCATGTCGGGTTTCAGGTAATCTCCGATGACCGTGGTGTTGATATTTCCGAAGCGGTCGATCTGGGCCACGCCAAGGAAGCAGACGTCCACAAAGCCCCGGTAGGTCATGGTGAACATGGAAAAAAGATCGGTGGCGTAGGAAAAACCCCGGCAGGAATTGGCGTCGGCGATGTGGTTGGGCGGCACCAGAGGTTCGATATCGATGATGCCCGATTCCATCATCAAGACAGCGTTGGGGGCGAACATGGCTTTGGCCACGGCTCCGGCGGTGGTGGGAAGGCCCACGCCCAGGATCACCCGGTCACCGTCGTTGATTTCACGGGCTGCGGCGATGATCAGAAGTTCGTCGAATGTGTATGCTTTACCCATGATTCTTTCCTCCGTGTTCGATGATGGCGGTGAGTTCGTCGAGGGTGACGCCCATGGTCCGTTCCTTGCCGTTTTCGTCCCAGCACGAGGTGAACGCTGAACCGTAGTTGGCCGGTGCCGAATAGAAGGCCCGAGCCCTGATGGCATTCAGAGTCTTGTTTCCGTGGATTCCCGCGTATTTGTTCAGGTAGGCCGCCCGGTCCGGGCACTGGTACACCCACTGGTCGATCCAGTCAGCCAGGCCCTCGGCGCTGAGGTCGGCCAGGAGAAAACTGGCGTAGGCCAGTTTGTCCAGATTGTAATACCCCACCACTTCGCAGGGGTGGGCTCCCCAGGGCACCTCCACCACGGCATCCACCCGGAAACCGGGAATGATGGTGAGGTGGGGGCTGGATCTGACCACGTCGTGTTCCACGATCTCCTCGCAACTGACGATAATCCGCTTGCTGGCGAGGGCCGCTGCTGCAACACTGCCCATGGCTCCCCAGTACTGGGCGTTGCCGTAACGGTCCGCCCGCTGGACGTGGACAATGCACACGTCCGGGTTGGCCGCGGGAACGGTAAGAATGTCTTTGCCTGTGTAGGGGCAGGTGATCACCTTGTATTTATCGTCGCCCATGAACGAACGCTTGTTGTAAAGATCGCTGAGCATGGCCCCTTCCAGGACCTGCATGAAGGAAAATCCGTGCATGCCCGCCACGAGCCGGGCGTTGTACTGAAAATTGCTGTAATCCTCCATGACCAGGCTGCCGTCCTTCAGAGCCCTCTCCACGGCGGAACTTCCTTCCTTGCCGCCCGCCCGGTAGACGTAGGTGCTGATCAGCCGGTCCACGCATCCGGCCCCCACCAGGACTTCCACATCGAAGATCCCGGACTGGGAATACAGGGTCAGCGACTTTTTTTTCTGCCGCGCCACCTCGAACACCAGTTCCGCGCAGGTGGCCACCGTGTAGTTGCCGATGATCAGGTGGTCATCGTCGTTGACGTACCGCCTTATGGCTTCCCTGGCGGTCATGATTTTACATGCCGTTTCGGTCATGTTCCCTCCCCTTTGTTTGATGTGATTGTGAATTGAGCATGCTCAAATTTAAAGCGAAGTTTACGGAAGAACATCGGGGATGTCAATATGAAATTGAGCGTGCTCAAATAAACAGTGTTCCCGTCTGTTGATTTATGGTGTATGACCATTTTATGAACGGATGTGACGCATCTCTGAAACGAAAGGAACTCCATGGGACGCGAGGAACGAAGCAAGGACCAGGTGAAGACGATTCTCGGCGTGAGTCGCGACCTGTTTCTCCACAAGGGTTACAGGGAGACCACCATCCGGCAGATTATCGAGACCGTGGGCATCAAGAACGGAACCCTGTACCATTTTTTCAAGGACAAGGAAGATATTTTCTGCCATGTCTGCCTGACCACCTATGAAGAATACATCCGTTACGTGGACAGCGTCACCGAAGATCAGGACGTGGTGCTCCAGTATGCCATGACCCGCGCCCTTGAGTTCAAGATGGTGGAAGAGGACGACATGATCGCCCGCTTGTACGACGAAGCTTACAGCAGCTGGCGCGTGGCAGAGGCTCTCACCCCCATCAACATGGCCCGGAACAGGCAGCTGTTTCATCAGTTCAACCCCGGCTTCACCGACGACGACTACCGGAACAGGACCCTGGCCTTGAGGGGCATGCGGGCCCTGTTGATCGCCGACCGGGTTCATACGGGGCCGGGGCGTTTCAAATCCTGGTGCCCGTTTGCCATCGAAACGGCCCTCACCCTGTTCAATGTTCCGAAAATGGAAATCCAAAGGGCCATTGCCAGGGCTCTGGATCTGATCGCCGAACACGATATTGCCGGTGTGCTGGCGAATCGGGGAGAGTGAATCGGCCATGTCCATGAAACTTCATCGAACAGGATTGAATCGTGATTCGGTTTTCGGGTACACCTGCAACCAGTGCATCCTCTGCTGCCGATTCAAGACCATTCAGCTGAATCCTTACGAAGTGGCCCGTCTGGCCAGAAACCGGCAGGTCACAACCACCGTGTTCATTGAACAGTACACGGGCTCGGGCGGAACGGTTCTTGCCGCAAACGATGACGGCACATGCGTGTTTCTCGGATCGGAAGGCTGTGACGTTCACGCCGACCGCCCCCTGGTCTGCCGCCTTTACCCCCTGGGCCGCCGTGTGAGTTTTACCGGAGATGAAACGTTCGCACAGGTGGCGTGCGATGAAGGATGCCGGGGCGTGTTTCATGAAAAGGGAACGGTCCGCCAGTACCTGGACGAACAGGGCGCATTCCCGTTTATGGACGCCGCAGACCGTTACCTGGCTCTTCTCCGTCATCTTCTGGAAAACCTCATGGAAAATGAATCAGGCCCGGCCGAAAGCGAAGCTGTTCGTCATGTGGTCAATGACGTGACCGGCGGAGCGATGGAACATGACGCTCTGGTCTGGAACGACATGGACCGGGTTTTGAGAGAACATGGCCGGACAAAAGGCGCGGAAATTCCGGAAAGCCTGGAACAGCGGATGATCATACATATCAACGCGGTCCGTTTATGGGCTGATGACAGCCGTGGCGGCCCTGCTGGCGGGGCTCAGCAAAACGAATGATGGAAAGATGAACGCGAGACGTTCCTAAGGTCACACAATTGTAAACGTTAAGGAGGAAACGAAGATGTCGCCGATATGGAAAAAACCTTCAGCTCAAGATCACGGCAACCATGGCCGTTCTCTGAAAAAACGCCTTGCAGTGGCCACCGTGGCGGCTTCACTGGGTGTATCCCTTGGCGTCCCGGTGAGCGATGTCCTGGCCCAGGATGTGACAAGTGAAAACCCTCCCGGATATACCCTGAAGGACCGGGTCAATGAAGAGATGGACCAGCTGGATCAGGCCACGGAGGGAGACAAAACCTCCGGGGAAACCCAGGAGCACAAGACCGACAGCTTTCAGATCAAGCTGAACAACAAGGTCAGTAATCAGGCCAAATGGGATAACATCGGCAGCGATCAGGACAAATGGCACAACCTCGGAAGCAATCAGGGCAAATGGGATGGCATTGGAAGTAACCAGGACAAATGGCATGACATCGGCAGCAATCAGGGCAAATTTAAAAGCAAGGGAAGCACGCAGATCAAGATAGACAAAAATGTGGATGCAGACATGGACGCCGGAGCAATTCAGGGCAATGAATGATATTCCCGCCCGCCAGATCATGGCGGGCGAAAGCCCTTCTACGGCTTTTCCGGAAAGCCACACAACCCATTCCTTTATACAGTATTGATCAACTTATTCGTCTGAAATAAATCGCTGTATTGAATTGACAAATTAAATTGAACAGTGTTAAATTAACTCCGTTAAACTAATAACAAGGAGCGGATATGCCCAAACAGGTTCGCGCCGACGACGAGGTCGCGGCGGTGAAACACGCGATTCTCGAAACAGCGCTTGATCTGATGTGCGAGGTGGGGTTCGACGCCATGTCCATGCGGAAGCTGGCCGTGAGGTTGAACATGACGGCGGCCAACATCTACAACTACTACGCCAGCAAGGACGAACTTTATCTGGTGATTCAGACCCGGGGTTTCAGCATGCTTGCGGATCGACTCGCGGCCGTGGCCGGAACCGGTGATCCGCCATCGGTGAAAATCAGGAACATGATGGGGGCTTATCTGGATTTCGGAAAGAAAAATCCCGATTACTACGACATCATGTTCACCCGGAACACCCCGAAATTCACGGATTACAAAGGGACGCCCATGGAATCCGTAGCGGCCGTCGAAAAACGCACCGCCCTTTCCGTCGCAGACATCGCGTCCCGGACCCTCCTGGAAATGAACAGCGACGGAAATACACTGTCCGAAGATGATGCCGCATATCTCACCATCCTGGTCTGGAGCACCCTCCACGGTCTTGTGAATCTTTACAACAGCCGGGTTCTTCAGGAAACCACGGACCATGTGGACCGATTTATTGAACGGCTGCTGGACGATCTGATGAACCGGTTTTTTTTAAAATTGCCCAACCCTGTGGAGGCTTCATGATCCGATCTTATTTAAATCCGGGCGACCGGGAAAGTTTGCGGAACGGCAGGCCGATGCCGGTATCGGCCTTTAAAGGACGTTTTACACGGTCCCTGACCCATGTGCTTCTCAACGTCATGGCGATGATGTACAACCATCGGAAATCCTTGCGTCAGACCCTTCGGACCGTGGACGGATGGCAGGATTTCATCATCGGATTCAGAACGGAAAACCGCGGAGTTGAAAAGGCGGCGGTTTTCAATCAAGGGGCCATGACCATTCTCAATACCATTCCCGATAACGCCGACGCGGTGCTGGAGTTCATGGACGAGTCGACTCTTCTGAACATGCTTCGGGTGACCCCCAACGAGGTTCTGAATCTGATTCTGGAAAATCGCATGGTTCTCACCGGCAACCTGTCGGCGCTTCAGCTTTTCAACTATCTGGTGTCGGTGCTTGTGGGGCGTCGGCATCAGGCCATGCTGAAAAAAAACATCCGGCGCGACAGGGCAGAGAGAAAAAATATCTACGATCAGAAAGCCCCGGAACTGGCTGCAGAACTTGGAGCAAGAAAGAGCTTCTGTCTTCAGGGTGTAAAGGACGAGCAAGGGGTTCACTATCTTGAAGACCCTTCTTTGTCAGGCGTTGCATTGTCGGATTTCCCACGTCTTCAAAGTTTTCACCAGCGTTTTTTTTCTGAAACTCCGGCGATCTGCATCGAACGGGCCGAATTGATCACCTCCTGGCACAGGGCCCACGGGTTTGAGACGGATTCCCAAGGCAATGCCTGGAACCCCGTGCTCCGTCAGGCCGGGGCGTTCCGGCATCTTATGGCCAGCAAGAAGGCCCTGATCCGTGAGAACGACCTGGTGGCCGGAACCACCACGTCCAAGGACTCTCTGGGTGTGGTGATCTATCCCGACGCCCAGGGAACCATGGCCTGGGGCGAGCTGAAATCCATCGGTCAGCGGCTTCTAAATCCCTACGTCATAGACCGGGCATCGGCGGACAAGCTGCATCACGACATTTTTCCGTTCTGGATGCGGCGGAATTTCAGGGAATGGGTGCGGACACGGTACAACCACCCCCTGTGTCAGCAGCTGGAAGAACGGTGGGTGGCCTATTTTGTCTGGAAATCCGTGGGGGTGTCCCACACCATACCGGATTTCCGCCGCATCCTCGAAAAGGGGACCCTGGGTCTCAAGGCTGAAATCGGTGCGGCCCTGAAAAACATGGGCCTTGATTCTCTGAGCCGGAACACCCTGTCGGCCAGGGTCATGGTTCTGTCAGGACTTGAAGAATACGCGGATCGTCTGGCCAAAGAGGCGGAAAGGGCGGCTTCGGTTGAAGAAGACATGAAGCGCCGTTTCGAACTGGAACGCCTTTCGCTGATCTGTCACAGGATTCCCCGCCATCCGGCGAAAACCCTGGACGAGGCCGTCAACGCCGTCAACCTGATCTGGATCAGCCTCAACATGGAAAACGCCAACACAGGTCTTTCCTTCGGGCGGTTGGACCAGGTGCTTCAGCCTTATTTTATGGCGGACATGGCCCTTCTGGAGTCGGACCGGGAACGGCAGGATTACATACGACATGCCCTGGAGCTTGTCGGCTGCCTGTTTTTTCGCTTTTCCGATCATCTGCCGCTGTCGCCCGACATCGGCAACTATCTGTTCGGCGGGGCATCTTCAACCCAGGCCCTTACCGTGGGCGGCGTGACCCCTGAAGGGGAGGACGCCGTGAACGACATGACCTACATCATGATCAAGGCCACGGAAATGCTGGGTTTGAGGGATGTGAACCTCAACGCGCGTTATCATCCGGATGTGAACAGCCGGACCTACCTGAAACGCCTGTGTGATGTGAACATCATCACCGCCGGAACCCCGTCCATGCACAACGACAAGGCGGTGTTCAAAGCACTGACACGCCATGGGTATCCGGCTGAAGACATGAGGGACTGGGCTGCCACAGGCTGTGTGGAGCCCACCATTCCCGGCAAACATATGGGGCACACCGGGTCTATTCTGTTCAATCTGGTGGCACCCTTTGAAATGGCGCTGAACGACGGGTATCACCCACTGATGCGCCATCAGGCCGGACCATCCACCGGCCGTGTTGAGGACGGGGCCTTTCCTCACTTCGAGGATTTTTTCAAAGCGTTCGAAACCCAGCTCCGGTTCATGACCGGTCAGGCGGTGACCTTCAACAACATGCTGTCGGCCATTCACGCCGAATACCGTCCAACACCCTTCCTGAGTACCCTGATGAATGGGCCGCTTGAAAAGGTCAGGGACGTGACCGAAGGCGGGGCGTTGTACAACAGCTCGGGAACGTCCAATATCGGTCTTGCCGATGTGGTGGATTCCCTTTTGGCCCTGAAGTTTCTGGTTTACGATTCGCGGAAAGTGACGATGAGCCGGATGAAGATGGCCGTGGATACGGATTTCAAAAACGATCCGGCCGTTCTGGCCCTCATCTCCCGGTTCGCCCCACGATTTGGTTCCGGCCATCCCGAGGCTCTGGCCATGGCCCGCCGCGTGTCCCGTCTGATCCACGATATCCACAGTTCCCACACCAACTTCCGGGGCGGCCGCTACACCACCGGTTTCTGGTCCATGTCCCAGCATGTGGCCTACGGCTCCCTGTCCGGCGCTCTGCCCTCGGGACGCCGGAAAGGCAAAGCTTTCACCCCCGGCCTCACGCCTCACCCCTCGGCATCGTCCAGCCTTCTGGACAATTTAAGGGATGTGGCCCGGCTCGACCCCGAAACCATGGACAACAACATCGCCTTCAACGTCAAGCTGAACCTCGTCCCCAACGAATCCCGCGAGCGAAACGTGGAACTCATGGAGTCCTACGTGAAAACTTACTTCGACATGGGCGGCATGCAGCTCCAGTTCAACATGGTCACATCCAGAACCCTGAAAGACGCCATGGCCAACCCCGAAAACTACCGCCACCTCATGGTCCGCATTTCCGGCTACAATGCCTACTTTGTCTCACTGAACCGGGATATCCAGACCGAGCTGGTGGAGCGGGCGGAGTTTGATTTGAAGGAAAAAAGTATAAAATGTTGTACGGAATAATAGGTAAATATATTAAATAGATATATTGATGTTGAATGCTCGTTGGCCTTGGTTGAAGCATCAGGCTGTGAGGTATAAAAAACTATTGACAATTCTATATTCTCATAAGATAGCTAATCACAATTCATGTTCGTAAATATGGTTTTTTATTTCATGAAATAAAAATTGAATTTCGCCGACATGCCCGTAACATTTCTTCATTTGCCGTAAGTAACATCCAAATTATTGGAACAGCCTGTGTATGCCAATGAACCGCATGGCATGTTTTTAGGGTACCGTATGAAGCTGCCATGCGGCATTATTGATTAATTTGATGACGTATCCGTTCGTTAAACTGGGTGGGTAGGGTCTGAATTTGTGACGAAAACAGGGTGAGGGGATTATGAACCATTTGCGACCATCACGTCTTTCAGGCGGTATTTTCTTTTTTTTGTCTGTTCTAATCTTGACTTTAAGTGGGTGTGGTAAAGGGGAACCTGCAGGAAACACTCAATCACCGTTTTCTGTGGCCATTCAATCCCCCGCCGATTCCACCACCGTATCCCAGGGAAGTTCGCTTGATTTTCGATGTACCGTGCAAGGAGGCCGAACCCCGTACACCTATCTTTGGGATTTTCAAGGCGCTTCTGAAAATTCCACCAGTGAAGATCCTGGCCAGGTGGTCTTGAATGCTCCCGGAACATTTGTCATAACTCTTACGGCCACTGATGCCAATGGTTTATCGAAGAGTGGCACTGTCCACATCACGGTGAATCCTTTATCTTCATGGTTCAGGGATGGGGATGGGGACGGGTATGGGAATCCCGATATCATGACCAGCGCAGAGACGCAGCCGGCCGGTTATGTGTCAAACAACGCCGATTGCGCTGACACAAACTCGGCTGTACACCCCGGTGTAACGGATATTGCAGACAATGGGGTTGATGAAAATTGTGACGGCTATGACTTGAAAACCTGGTATCGTGATGTGGACGGAGACGGATTCGGGAATCCTGAACAGACCATGCCGGCCAATACCAAACCGGACGGGTATGTGGCCAACAACACAGACTGCAATGACAACAGCGCTTCGGTTCGTCCCGGTGCAACGGATATCGCAGGTAATGGGGTTGATGAAAATTGTGATGGTTATGATTTGAAAATCTGGTATCGCGATGTGGATGGGGACGGATACGGGAATCCAAACAGTAGAGTTTATGCCAATACGCAGCTTGCGGGATATGTGACAGACAGTTCGGATTGCAACGACAGCAATGCCTCGGTTCATCCCGGCGCTTCGGATATTGCGGATAACGGCATCGATGAAAACTGTGACGGGTATGATTTGAAAACCTGGTATCGTGACGCGGACGCAGATGGCTTCGGAAATTCTGCCGTTTCGGTTCATGCCAATATCCAGCCGAACGGATACGTGGCAGATCGGACGGATTGCAATGACAACAATGCTTCGGTTCATCCGGGCGCTTCGGACATTGCGGACAACGGCATCGATGAAAACTGTGACGGGTATGACCTGAAAACCTGGTATCGCGACGCCGACGGAGATGGATATGGGGTTTCAGGCAGCACGACCCAGGCCAATATTCAGCCCGCCGGATACGTGGCAAACAATAGGGATTGCAATGACGGCAATGCGGCAGCGTATCCCGGTGCAACGGATATCGTGGGCAATGGCATCGATGAAGACTGTGATGGTTATGATTTGAAAATCTGGTATCGCGACGCAGATGGCGATGGGTATGGGAATCTGAGCAGTACGACTTATGCCAATATGCAGCCTTCGGGATATGTGGCAAACAGTAAGGATTGCAATGATACCAACGCCAGGATTCATCCAAGTGGGGATGAGGTTTGCGGTGATGGCGTCGATCAGGACTGCAATGGTTCCGACAGGCTTTGCGCTGGGAACACCCTCCGAGTGCCGTCGGATTATTCGACTATCCAAAGCGCTGTGGATGCGGCGGCTCCGGGTGACACCATTCTTGTCGCCGATGGAATTTACACGGAAAATGTCAATGTATACAAGCAGGTGGCCCTCCGATCCGAAAATGGATACTCTGCCACCACCGTCAATGCTGTCAATGCAAGCACACACATTTTCAACGTGACAGCAGATTATGTAACCCTAGATGGCTTTTCAGTTTATGGGGCCACGGCCGGAACGGGTTTCCCCTATTCATCCGGAATCTGGCTTGGCAGCGGTGTCGATCACTGCACGATCATCAACAACAGATGCGGTTATGACGCAGACCATCGAAATGTGATCGGAATCAGCGTGAATTCAGCTGATTACAATCTTATCAGGGGGAATACAGCGAACGATAATCTGAGAACCGGATTGTTCGTCAACACTTTTTCGGACAACAACCGGATTACCGGAAATGCATTCAGCAACAATGTCATTCATGGATTTTATCTGGCAAGCCTCAATGGGAATAATATCTTTACCGGAAACGCGATAACAGGAAACAGTTACGGCGCTTATCTGGACAACGCAAGCGGGGATTTCATTTACCTCAACAGTTTTGTCAATAATACGTCACGTAACGTTTACGCCTATGGATCAAACTGTACCTGGAATTCCCCCTCAGTCCTGGTTTACCGCTACAACGGAAAAACCTGGTCAGGTTACCTGGGCAACTATTTCAGTGATTATGTAACGGTAACAGGCGGAAACGATTCGGACGGAAACGGCGTGGGCAGTGCGGCTTACACTGTGGACGCGACGAACAACGACACCGACCCATACCCCCTTTGGCAGGAACACACCCAGTATTCTCAGAGCAATGTCAGTTCCCTTGATGTGGGGCTCGTGGCCGCTTACCCATTCAATGGAAACGCCAACGATGAGAGCGGAAACGGCCATCATGCCACGGTTTACGGTGCGACCTTGACAACGGACCGCTACGGACGGGCGAACAGCGCCTACGTTTTAGACGGGGTGAATGATTACATGGATATTGGTAATGGCGTCAAACCGCCTTTCCCCCTCACGATCAATACCTGGGTCAAACTGGGTTCCATGAATATGCCCACATGCATATTCAGGAATGACAGGTTTGACAGTTCGTCTTACCGGAATGGTGTTGCCATGTTATGGTCGCCAGTGGATCGGCGGATCATCGGATATGAGTTTTGCGGTTTTTCAGCTTCATGGAACAGACGGGGTATATCATCCAAGGATTCTCTGGATATCATCGGAGAATGGCATATGTTATCCATCGTTTACCGTTCGCTCACAAGCATTGAGATTTATTGCGACGGCAAAAAGATCGAGACAAGCTGGGATGACGGCACAGGCAGCACCATGAGCTATTCAAGCAGCAACGGGGCCATTGGCCATAACATCAACAACCCCAACAGCCTTCCGGTCAATCAGTACCTGAAAGGGGCGGTGGATGATATTCGGGTCTACAGACGGGCTCTATCTGGCTCCGAGATCATGAACCTGTTTTATGGGGAAAATGCGAAACAGTGGAAATTGTCCGATGGTGGAAACAACCATTGGTATCAGGTAGTTCAGGTTTCTGAAGGAGTCTCCTGGACCGATGCGGACACCCTGGCCGAAAACCTGTCCGGCAGCTGGCATCTGGCGACCCTGACGTCTTCAGCGGAAAATACTTTTGTGTACGGCTTGATCAAGGATACGCCCGGCTTCTGGGCAAACCACAGTCAGGGCAACGCTTACGGGCCCTGGATCGGAGCGTTTCTCGACGGTGGGAATTATGCCTGGGTGAATGGGGAGTCTTTCGTATATACCCATTGGGGCTCCCAGGTAACACCCATGGAACCCTATGTCTGTTTTCTGGGTGAGCAGAGCGGGCAGGGGCCTGACTGGAGCGATCTGCCCGATATCTATCCTGAGGCACAACCCAGGGGCTATATCATTGAACATGTCGAGACGGACAACTATTCACGGCTCACGTCAGAGACGCCTGAACTGGTCAATATGATGCTCAGCTATTCCGGTGCGGAATTCGATTCTGTACTTATAGCCGAACCTCATTGGAAAATCAGCATCACCGAAGGATTTATGGAATTCAGCTTTTCAGACCCCATGGATTTCTCCTTTGAAGCCAAGGGAGTCTCGGATGATGGTGCTGGCTCGACCTATGTGGATGTGTTCGTGAACGGGGTTTTATACTGGTCCCATTATCTTATCGATACGGTATGGAATTGGTTTACCATCGCTGCGTCAGAATTTGTTTCAGGTGTGAATACGGTAAAAATCGTACTGACAAGCCAGGCTGCTGTCTGGATTGATCAGGTCAAAGCCCTTGTTGTTCCTGACACGTTCAGCTTCACGTCCCAGGTGGATGTCGCTCCGGACACTGTCGTCACATCCAACACGATTGAAGTCCATGGAATCACAGGCAGCGTTTCCATTTCCATTGCCGGAGCTGATGGCGCTTATTCCGTCAATGGCACTTCGTTCACACAAATGTCAGGAGTCGTCGAGAATGGCGATACGGTGACCGTCCGCGTTACCTCGTCCTCGGACTATGCCACATCCGTATCCACGGTATTGAGCATCGGAGGGGCTTCTTCGAGTTTTACGGTTACCACGGTCGCAGCGCCTCCCAATTACGAGGTATCGGATCTTTACGGCAACTGGTATTTCATCGGCTTCGCCACCGGCGCCGGGACGCCCCTGTGGTCAAGGGGTCTTATGAGTGTAGCCACAACCGGTGATTACACTGCGACGCTCCTGGCCCACAACAATTATCCCATGAATTTTTCCGGCATCTTGTCCGCCATACCCGAGGGCATTCTGGGCGATTCCACCAGCGGCACATTCAGGGCGTCCTTGGACAGTGACAAAACAGTGGTCGCCGGGACGGATAATAAAGCCGCCTACGACTCATTTTCACGCGTCTACATTATCACGAAAAAGGGTCCGTCTTACGCTGTGGCGGATCTTGCCGGGTCCTGGCGGATGGTGGGCATTTCCACCGGAGTGGATGAACCCTCCTGGGACAGGGGCCTGTTGACCGTGGATGCGGCCGGATCATACACCTACACCGGATCGGATCATGCCGGTTCCGGCGGTTTCCTGATCTCCGCCGACGGGGTTGTCACCGAAAACGATGGCAGCAATTACACGTATGGACTGGATGCGGGTAAGACGGTCATGGGCGGCACCGGGAGCCGTTCAGGTTCGGAAGATTTCCTCGTGGTGCTGAAACAGGCGGCATCCTATGCCCAGGCCGACCTCGTGGGGGAATGGGAGGTGAGCATCATAGCCACCGAACCCGCCGCGCCATTCTGGGCCAGAGGCCCCGTCACCATCCAGTCGGATGGAAGTTATTCAGGAACCCTGTCCCAGTGCTTCAATGGCGCTGTATCCAGTGCTGCTTTTGCAGGTTCTCTCTCCATGGGTGCAGGCGGTGAGATTGTCAAAACCGATCAGGTGGACAATCATGTGGGGTACATGGATGCGGGCAAGACGGTCATGGTCTTTGTGGGCAACTGGAGCTCGGGTCTGCCCACCACGGCGGATATGATGATTTTGACGAAAATGAAACGGTAGGTGTTTTCAACTCAGCTCTCCGCTGTAATACCGCCCAAGAATTCTTAACGCGCCGATGAGCTCTTCGGCCATGCCGCCTATGGGGGTTTCAAGGCCGTCCAGGACCCACTGGCTGGCAATCTGGATGACGGCACCGGCGGCGCCGGTGTGGATGATTTCCGTTTTTTGCCAGGTGTCACCCAGTGCAGGATACACCATGATCATGAACAGCCGGATCCAGTCGGAGAGGGTGATCATGGCCGAACGGTACTCCTTGTCCACCCTGGGGCTCACCCCAAGAACCTCGAAAAGCTGAACCCTCGCCCGCCTCGGATCATCCTTGAACCTTCGGAAAAACATCGTGAGGCCCTGGAGTGCCATGTCTTCAGGGGTAGGTCCGGGCATTTCCATGATGCCCTTCGCCTCCGTCTCGATGTCTGAGATGAGTTTCCGGTACACGGCGACGAGGAGATCTTCCTTGTCGTTGAAGGATTCGTAGAAATAACGTTGGGTCAGGCCCGCGATGCCGCAGATGCCCTTGATGGTGGAACGGGCGTAGCCTATGGTTCCGAAAGATTCGAGACCGGCTTCAACAAAGGTGGCCCGTCGAGTCATTCTCCGTTCGGCCGCGTCGATTCCGCCGTAGGAGCGTGTGGGGTATGTTTTCTGTGTCATGATTTGTTTTTGACATTGCCTCTTGTCAAAGTCAAGAACCCATGCTACTAAATCTGACATTAATCCATGTCACATATTATTATTTATGATTCCGGGAGGTGTAAAGGTGGAAAACAGTGCTGAAAACAAATTGGAACGAAAGGATATAGAGTTCGAATCAGCCGGGCAAAGGTGCCGGGGATGGCTGTATCGGGGCCGCTGTGACGGAAAGGCCCCGGTGGTGATTCTCGCCCATGGGTTCTGCGGGGTGAAGGACTTGCGTTTAGACGCCTACGCCGAACGGTTCGCTGAGGCGGGATACCATGCCCTGGTGTTCGATTACCGCCATTTTGGCACCAGCGAGGGCGAACCCCGCCAGCTTCTGGATATTGCAAAACAGCATGATGACTGGCGGGCGGCCCTTCGTTTCGCAAGGGCGCTGTCCGACGCCGACACGGAAAAAATAGTTCTCTGGGGCACGTCCTTCAGCGGGGGCCATGTGCTTCAGGTGGCGGTGGAAGAGGGGGGAGTGGCCGCCGTCATTTCCCAGGTGCCCCACCTGAGCGGCCCGGCCAGCGCCATGGCCGCCGGTCTCGTCCAGAACATCCGGCTGGGGATCGCGTCGGTCCGTGACAACCTGCACCGGCTTCTGGGTATGAATCCCTATTATGTTCCGGCTATGGGACGTCCCGGCGAACTGGCGGCCATGACCGCGCCCGGCGAATACGAAGCATCTCGGAAACTTTTTCCTGAGGCCGGGCGCTTCAACGAAACGGTGGCTGCACGGATTTTTTTGAATCTCAGCCAATATTCCCCCGGCAGGCTGGCGGCGAAACTTACCGTGCCCTGGCTGGTCCAGGCCGCCACGAACGATTCCACCACCCCTTCCCGGGTGGCTGAAAAAGCGGCGAAAAAAGCGCCGAAAGGGGAACTGATCGTTTACAACCTGGGGCATTTCGACGTTTATGTCCAGCCGGATTTCGAACGGACGGTGGCGGACCAGCTGGATTTCCTGAAGCGCCATGTGGGCTGATTCAAACAAGGAGACATGATGCACTATTTCAAAGATAAAACAGTATTGATCACCGGAGCTTACGGAGGGTTCGGGCGGTATTTCACGGCACGCCTCGCCAAGGCCGGGGCAAAGCTGATTCTGAGCGACGTGGCGATCCCTGAGGATCAAAACCCGGAAGCCAAGGACCGGATCCTCGCCACGGTTCAGGCGGATCTTTCCACCGCCGATGGCTGCGCCACACTGTGCCGGAACGTCGAGGCCCTTTGCGGGTCACCGGATGCGATCATCCACAACGCGGGGATCGCTTACGTTGGGACGTTTTCGGACATTCCCATCGACAGGAACGAAACGGTCATCGGCATCAACCTCCTTTCGGTGATGCGCCTGAACAGTTTTTTCCTGCCCCGGATGATCCAAAGGAAGTCCGGCCATCTGATCTATGTGTGCTCGGTGGCCGGCTTTGTGTCCACACCGTTCGCCGTGTCCTACACCACCTCGAAATTCGCCCTGCGCTCCCTGGCCATGGCCACCCACGGTGAAGCCCGGAGGCATGGAATCCGGACGTCCATCACCTATCCGTTCTGGTCGAAGACCCCGATCATGGCCAGCCAGGTTTTCGGAAAACCGGACATGAAAACCATGCCCGATTTTTTTGCAAGCGACCCGGACGACGTGGTGCGGGTCACCCTGGAGGGGGCGGCAAAAGGCAAGCTCCACATTCGACCCGGTATTTTTTCCAAGCTGATGTGGCAGGCTGTTCGGTTTATCCCGGTCATCGCACCCCAGCGGCACATGCGTCATGAGCTGATCCGGTGAGGGATGCCGGAGAACAGCGAGTTTTTTCCTTGAGCTTGTCAATAATATACTAAGATGTCACGCGAATTCCGGTGAATGGACACTGATAAAGTATGGATGACCCCAGAGCTTACCCATTGCAGATCATTGGATTAAAAGTTGGCCAACTGGTCTGAATGGGTATGGTTGGTTTAGGCTGACGTTAAAAGGAGGCCCTATGATCATCAAATCAAGAGCAGGCCTCTATGAAGTGGTCTGGAAAATGTGTTGACAATAAATCAATCATTCCATAGACAACGTTCAGATTAAAATGTCTTTAGATAGTGAGTGTTAGGACAAGTGAGATAGAGCAATGAATATTCTGTTTTTGCATAGAAATTTCCCTGCCCAGTTCAGGCATCTCGTGGCCCATCTGATGAAAAATCCGGCGAACAAGGTCGCGTTTCTGTCCAACAGGAAAGAGGCGAAACTCGACGGCATCACCACAGGTTACTACGAACTGACGCGAAAACCCGAAGAGAAAACCCACCGCTATCTCAGGGATTACGAAGAGTCCGTCATCCACGGGCAATGCGCCGCCCGTCTTGCCCTCAAGCTGAAGAAAAACGGATTCAAACCGGACATCGTCTTCGGCCATTCCTGGGGGCCTGTCAGCTTCATGAAAGACGTGTTTCCCGAGGTGCCCCTCATCGGCTATTTCGAATGGTTTTACAACAGCCTCAACTCCGACGTGGATTTCGACTGCGCGGGAGAGGTTCCTCTGGATACCCGGGCGAGTGTCCGGATCAAGAATTCCCATCTCCTGGTGGATCTGTACACCTGCGACGGCGGTGTGGTTCCCACCGCGTGGCAGAAAAGCCAGTTTCCTTCCGAATTCAAAGACAAACTCGAAACACTCCACGACGGGGTGGACACCTCCTTTTTCAAACCCGCTGAAAAAAGAGGCGGTCTTGCCATACCCGAAATCGGACTCGCCATTCCCGAAGGCCGGGAAATCGTCACTTACGCCACGCGTGGCATGGAACCCTACCGCGGTTTCCCGCAGTTCATGGAGGCGGCTTCCCTTCTTTTGAAAAGCCGCCCCCGCTGCCATGTCGTGATTTCCGGCAGGGACACCGTGAGTTACGGAAAAAAAAACAACAACGGGAAAACGTATAAGGAGATGATGCTGGAAAAATTCGGGTACGACAGGGATCGCTTGCATTTCACGGAATTCCTGCCTTACAACCAATACCTCCGGGTCCTCCAGGCCTCGGATGCCCATGTTTACCTCACCTATCCCTTTGTCCTGTCCTGGTCCATGCTGGAAGCCATGTCCGCCGGATGCGCCGTGGTGGCGTCCCGCACCCCGCCGGTGACCGAAGTCATCGAAGACGGTATAAACGGATTTCTCACGGATTTTTTTGACGCAGAAAAACTCGCGGAAAAAGTCGCCTGGGTTCTGGACCACGGAAGCGGCATGGCGGCTGTCCGAACCGCCGCGAGACAAACCATCCGTGAACGCTACGACCTGTCCATGTGCCTTGATCGGCAGCTTGATTACCTGAGCCGCTTCCTTCCTAATCCCATAGACAGTCTATGAATCTCCTTTTACGTATATTTTTGCTCTTAATGACATAAAATGTTGATTTTAAAGAGCATAATAAACCTAACATAAATCTAATTGAAAATCTGTTGACAAAAGAACACGTATTCCATACTCAAACACGAAAGATATTTTACAAGCGAGAAAAAGGTTGTGCGGGGGCGCATCTTTTTCGATTCGTCGCAGAGGAGAAGATAGAACATATCTGACCGGATTTATGGAAGGGCTACCTGTTTCATAAGGTCCGGCTGTGCGATGCATTGGAAAAAAGGGGATACGATGGCGGCCCGCGAACAATCACACATTCAGATCACGATCACGACCGCCACAGGTCGTTTGGATGGCCGCTTTCGGTTGTTTTCTGCAACAGATCAATCCTTTTTTATGTCATGTCCGTTTTTCGTTTTTTGGAATGCCGGTGTTTTGCGGCTGTTGGGAACACCTGCGTTCTCAAGGACGGAAGATTTTTGGAATATTTGCATCGGAAGAACATCAAAAACGAAAAAGCGGGGAGGAAAAAGCCTGTGATGAGTGTCCATAGAACGACGGGAACAGAAAACCGAAAGGGCATGGGTGGGTTGTTATGCATATAGGCGGGTTTCATGTGTTTGCGGGGTTGTTTTTTCTGGTTTGCTGCATGGCGCTGACCCTGATTTATGTTTACGGGTTTTACGTGGTCGTCGTGGCTATAATAAAAGGGAGTTTACAGATCAGATTTCATAAAGCCAGAATGAAATGGATTGCGGGCGATGGGCCGAATCCTTCGGAAATCATGAGTCCTCCTTTAATGGAATTCTGGAACAAACGGTTTTTGATTAGAACATCACGGATCATCGTTCTCCTTCTGGCCGTTGTTTATGTCCAGCAGCGGACGATTTGGATGGGTAGTGACAACACCTATTACAAAGCCAAAGAATATTTCGTGGCTGGCCAAGTGGTGTACGCTCACCGAAAGGCCATGGAATTTTTTTTCCATCCTGAAAATTTCCTGATCCGTCCTTACACGGCCATGCAGAATCTGATTTTTACATGCGGAACCCGTTATCTCCCGGAAACTGACGGAGAACGGTATGTCTGGGAGAACAAGTGGTTCCTGTATTCCTATACGCGAAAAATTATAAGACCATATGGCGTGGGTGATAATAAATTCGAACCAGCAATGGTGAAGCTTCTCGACCGTTGCTGGGAGTCTATGGAAGGCATGGCCACCCTTAGCATCAAGGATTCCCAGATGAGGAGGGAATACTATCTGGGATATGTCGGGCTTTCTTCATATTATACTGAAGTTGAACAGTCAAATTTTAATAAAGCAATATTAACAGCGTGTTAAATTG
>DYJE01000022.1 GCA_020723285.1 Desulforapulum autotrophicum
GTTACGTTCACATGCAATTTCATGGGATATCTTCCTTTCTGAATGGCGGTTGTTCGATAATTGACCTGTCCCTTCTTTCCTGAGTTGATGATGTCTTCATGAAACATGTTCACACAAAACAGCTTTGTCCCATGTGGACTTTTTTATCGATTCAGTATAATAATCAAAAGGTTCCACATATCAGACGCCATAAGACGGCGATGAATCCCATTCCCTGAATCCTTCCTCCTCCAACAGACGCCTTATGGCCGACTAAGCCGCGGAGCCGTCGATCATTCCCTTCGTGCGGCGGGAGCAAAAGGGCTTTTGCGCTGGCATGGAGGGCCAAAATTCAAGGAGGTGTCCCATGATCATCAAACAAGCGGATATATTCTGGGGAATGGATACGGATTTCATCAGCGGACTCATGGATGTTTCAAGCAAGGAGTCCCACGACAGGGGAAGCGTCCTTTTCACCGAGGGCGGTCCGGCAAACCGGTTTTATGTCCTTCTGAAGGGCCGGGTCCGGGTGGATATCGGAGAAGAACACCTGATGTCCTACACCGTGGCCCACGCCGGAGAAGCGTTCGGATGGTCCGGGCTTCTGGAACGGGAGCGTTTCGCGAGCTCGGCCACCTGCCTTGAGCCGGCCATACTTCTCAGCTTTGACGTGAAGGATATCCAGAGGCTGTGCGAAGACAACCCGGTGAACGGCATGATGCTCTACAAAAAACTCGCGGCGACCCTGGGTGAACGGCTGATCACCAGCACCCACATGGACGAGCTCAGGCTTCACGACCCTGTGGGCGAAACATACGGCAGCGGGCAGATGGTGGCCGAAGCTCCCTGACGGCCACGGTCATTCGGAAAGGACCACCCTGTTCCGGCCGGATTTCTTGCCCTGGTAAAGGGCCTGGTCCGCCTGTTTGAGATAGGCTTCCGTGTCTTTGATCTTTCCGTCAAAAACACTGACACCGAAGGTCATGGACAGGGACAAGGCGGCACCTTTCCACTGGAACTTCGTTTCAGCGATCGACCGCCTTATTTTCTCCATGGCGGTCAGGGCTCCGCTGCGGTCTGTTTCAGGAAGAAGAAACAGAAATTCCTCGCCGCCCCAGCGGGCCACCGCATCCTCCTGTCTCAGGCCCTGGGTCATGACCCTTGCCAGGGTCACAAGCACGTAGTCCCCGAAATCATGGCCGTGGGTATCGTTCACGGACTTGAAATGGTCGATGTCTCCGATGACCAGGGCGAAAGGTTTCATATTTCTCTTGAATCGGACCACTTCGTGCTTGATCCTGTCCATCATCATCCGCCGGTTGGGAAGACCGGTAAGGGGATCGGTCAGCGCCATGGTCTTGATCTGCTCGTAAGCGCTGGTCAACTCGGCGGTCCGCTCACCCACCCGTTTTTCCAGTTCCTGGTTGAATTGCCGGAGCTTGCTTTCAACGGATTTCACATCGTCGAAAAGCCTTGCGTTCTCAAGGGAAATGGCAGCCTGGGACGCCAGCAGCGAAAGGATTTTCAGACGTTCTTCCGTGAACACCCTGGGCGACAGGTTGTTTTCAAGATAGATGACCCCTTTGAGTTTTCCGGAACTTACCATGGGCGCGGCCAAGAGGGACTTGACCGAGTGACTGCCGATGTAGGGGTCCGAAGCAAACTGCCCTTCCATACAGGCGTGATCCAGAAGAACGGGGGTTTTGGTCCGGGCCGTGAAATTGATCACCGGCACGGAGAGCAACTCACTGTTTTCAAGCGACTCGAACAAAAGGGTTGTCCTGTCACTCCGGTCAATGTCTCCTTCGGCCTGGATCATCAGGCGTCCGTTGTTGAGAAGCACCAGAAAACCCCGCTGGGCTCCGGCACTTTCAAGGGAGATGCTCATGATGTTCTTCAGAAGTTTTTCAATGACGATTTCACCGGAAAGGGCCTGGGCGCTTTTCATGATGGATGAAAAATCAAGGCTTTCACTTCCCGCACTTCCATAAGGCCTTGGATAGCTGTTCACGTTTGTTTTTTCTTCGTTCAGCAGCCTTTCGCAATAGCCCTCGAAAAATCCCGCGCCGAGATGCCTGAAGGCTGATGCGGATTCGGACAGATAAAGCAGTGCCGGACGAGTGAGGCCCCGTGACCGGTAATGAAATCCGGCCCGCATCAGGGAGACGGCGTGAAAAAGGGGGCTTGGCAGCTGGATGAACGATTGTGCCGCTTGTTCAAACAGAACCTGTGCCCGACCGTCCTGACCCAGCACCGATGCGGTTTCCGCCTGAATCAGCTGGGTCCAGGCCACATGCTTGGTGGACTCGAAAACCCGCCACTGATCACTTTGTTTAAGCGTCTTTTTCACGAAAGCCAGGGTTCTGCGCCGTTCCGACGCCGCCGCCTCCGGATAACGTCCGATGCGGATCAGGCATTCAAAATAGGTGATCATCTGGGATGAAATGAGGGTTTTCACCGCAGGCTGTGAAATCCGGGCGGCCCTGACGGCGGAAAGGGCTTCGGCATAACGGGATGTCAGGTAGTAAAGGGCGAGTTTGATGGTGTAATAATGGGCAAGGCCCATATGGTTCCGGGTCACCACCCATTCAGGGATCACTGTGTCTTCGTCGAAATGCGGCCCGGAAAGCCGAAGGGTGCCGTTGGCTGGCCGTGCGAAGAAATGCAGCATCTGGAGAATCATGCCATGGAGCTGGATCATGGGTCTTTGGCCGCTTTTCACCGTGATTTTCAGGCGGTTTTCCATTTGCTCGATCAGTGTGGGGATATGGGACGTGATGAAAAACGAGATAAAATCCCGGTACGTCATGGCCAGGCCCGTGTAAAGCTGGTCTCCGGCTTCCCTTGAAAGCTTGTAAGCATGAATGGCCGCGGCCTTGCATGTGTCCAGGGGATCTTTCCAGTGGCGGATCAGCGTTCCGTAAATCACGTGGGTCCGATAAAGATAGAGTCTGCCTTCCGGACGTTCGGCGACTTTCATCCCGAGAAGCCCGAATTTGACGGCAGTTCTGATGTCGTTCAGGGCGATGGCCATGAAGGCGCCGTAGCCCAGAAAACAAAGACCGGAATACGCGGTGTTGCCGTGCCTCAGCAACTGGGAGAAGCGGCGGAGCATGATGAATCCGTAAAGGAGGGTGTCCGAAAGCGTGGCGGAAATCCCCATTTCAAAATAGATCCTGGCGATGGCCAGCTGACGTTCACAGGTCATGGAAGGAAGGGTGAGAAGGGTTTCATCGCTTTTGCCCGAAAGAAGCCGACGGACTTTGACGAGTTCCCACAGCACATGAAGCCGGGTGACGTTTTCAGGAACGGATTCTCCCAGGCTGTTCAGGAATTCACGGCTCCGGCTGATGGCCGTCCGGTAATCCTGGCGGGCGAATCCGGCCCTGATCTCTATGCTGCATATTCCCGTGCGCTGCTGAAGCGACGGGTTCATGGCAAGAACCCTTGTGGTGTAGGTGTCCATCAGGTTGTAATCCCCGTTCAGGCAGGCGGTGTCCGCGATGTCGTGAAACAGGGAAAGTCTGTCGTCGTCAGAAAAATCCAGAGAGGTTTCATCGAGAAACATTTCGGCCATCCGGAAATACTTGACGGCAGGATCAAAAGCCGCCGTGGATTTGGCTCGTTTTCCGGATTCCACGTTCAGGTAAAAAAGACGCCGCCTTTCGGAAGGTACGGCGATGAGATCCCGGCAGAGGTTCAGCTGGTCGGTGATGTAAAACAGTTTGTTTGCCAGCTCCTTGGGACTGCTGGTTTTTTCAAGGAGAAGGCGTCCGATTCTGAGATGGTATCTGGACCTGTCCGCTTCGGAGATCAGGGAATAGGCCGCTTCCTGAATTCTGTCATGGTGGTAGATGTACATGTCGCCGATGTGGCGGACATATCCTTCCTCGATGGCGGACTTGAGATATGTGAGCACGTCGATAAGGCTTTTTCCAAGCACATGGCTCAAGGTTTCCAGGTCAAATCGGTTGCCGATGCACGAGGAAATTTTCAGGATTCCCTGGGTGTTTTCATCGAGAAGGGCAATTTTATCGGCCATCAGCCGGACCACATTGTCCGTGACCTGCATGGACGCGATGTCCGATTCGTTCCAGGTCCATCCCTTTTCAGGTTCAAAGCGGATTTTCCCTTTATCGTAGAGGGTCTTCAGAAACTGGTTCACGAAAAAGGGGTTGCCTGCGGTTTTCCTGAAAATGTGTTCGCCAAGGGCCATGCCCTTTTCTTCAGGACATTTCAGAAAATCGATGACCAGCTCTCCGATATGCCGGCTTGAAAGCGGCCCGAGCACAAGGGTCCTTGCCTCAACCCCGTGCTGAACCACGTCCCTGACAATTTCGGTAAAGGGATGGCTTTCATCCAGTTCGTGGTCCCTGAAGGACAGGATGAACAGGGCATGGCGGATGGAAGGGGAAAGGAGAAGGTTGCCCAGAAGATTCAGGCTGGCGTAATCAGCCCACTGGAGATCATCGAGAAAAACGACCAGGGGATGTTTTTCCGAAACAAAAACAGCAACGAAATCTTCGAAGCAGAGGTTGAACCGGTTTCTTGTTTCTTCGGGGCCGATGTCTGCCGGTCTTGCCTTGCGGCCCACGATGTGGGTCAGTTCCGGAAAGATCTCGGTCATCACCCCGGCGTTAGCACCCAGGGCCGTTTCGAAATCCCGTTTCCAGGCGTTGAGGGACTCCTCACTTTCGGAAAGGATCTGGCGGAGAAGTCCTTTGAAGGCCTGGATCAAGGCGCTGTAAGGCGAATCGGTTTTGTACTGCTCATATTTTCCGCTGATGAATCGACCGTTTCGGGCGGCAATGGGCTTGTGGACCTCGCTGACCAGGGCCGATTTCCCGATGCCCGAAGCCCCATTGACAAGGAGCAGCCGTTTTTCGCCTCCCGCAGCTTCATCGAATGTTTCAAGGAGACGAGCAATCTCATCCCGTCGGCCGTATAGTTTCTGGGGGATGATGAAGCGATGGGGAATGTCCTGTTTTCCGATGTCAAACGGTGCGATAAAGCCGTCCTGAATAAACAGGGAACGGCATTTTTGCAGATCAAACGTGAGCCCGGTGGCGCTCTGATACCGTTCTTCAGGGGCTTTGGCCATGAGTTTCAGCAAAATGTCCGAGATCGGCCGGGGAAGGTCCGGAACGAACAGACCGGGGTCAACCGGGGGTCTGGCGATGTGGCAGTGAATCAGCTCAAGGGGGTCTCGCGACCGGAACGGCGTGATGCCGGTGATCATTTCAAACAGTGTGGCACCCAGGGAATAAAAATCCGTCCGGTAATCCTCGCTCCGGTTGATACGGCCCGTCTGTTCCGGTGAAAGATAAGGAAGAATGTCCCGGATGAACCGGCTGTTGTATATGGCGGTTCTTGAACCGGTCACCAGGCTGTCAATCCCGAAATCCGTGAGTTTGACCTCAACCTTGTCCCTTTGGATCAGGATGCTGTGCGGGTTGATATTGCCGTGAAACACCTTTTTTGCATGGAGCTGGGTCAGGGTTTCGGCCAGCGCCATGGCAAAGTCCAGAAATTCCTCCAGTTCGAACCGGTTGTTTTTCAGGTGGGCCGAAAGGGGAAGGCCGGGGAAATCTTCGAGAACAAGGGTCACTCCGTCGGGTTTGTCGAAAACATCCAGGGTTTTGACAACGCCTTCGGTGTCCAGGTTCTTGAGGGTTTCGTATTCCTTGAAGAACCTTGTCATCTCGGAGGGCGACGGACTTTTGGCCTTGAGCGTCTTAACAATGACGGAACGTGCGTCCATGGCTCGTCTGGCCCGTGCCGCACAGACAAATTCATCGTCCGTGATCTGCTCGTATATGCGGTACTGGCCTGTTTCCATATCATTCATGTCCTTTGGCAAGCTCCAGGGATTAGCGCATGAGTGCTTTGCGGACAGCCCGTCCGATGCTTTCCAGCATGTAGGGTTTTTTAACGTAATCGGCCACGCCCAGAGTCTGGGCTTCCCGGACGCGTTCCGTTTCCGCGTAGCCGCTGACGATGATGGCTTTCTGGCCGGGATTCATGTCGAGAACGGCTTTGTAGGTGTCCAGCCCGTCCATGCCGTCGCCCATGATCATGTCCAGAATCACCAGATCAGCCCTGTGGGATTTCAGGTAATGAACGGCCAACTCACCTGAGTTGACGCTATGAACTTGGTAATTCAGCCGGGTGAGAATCCGCGTGGCGATGTCCCTCTGGTCCTGGATGTCATCCACCACGAGAATCAGCTCCTCCTGGCCCATAATGGATTCCAGGGTGGTCTTCTCTTCCTGTTCCGGCACAGGCTCACGGATCATGGGAAAGTAAAGCTCGAAATCGGTGCCGTACCCCATGCGGCTGACGATGTTGACAAACCCCTTGTGATCCTGGATCGTCCCCCAGACCACGGCAAGCCCCAGGCCCGTACCGCTCCGGCCCATGACCTTCTTGGTGTAGAAGGGTTCGAAAACCCTCTGAACATCGTTGTCTGAAATCCCTTCACCCTGGTCGGACACAGTGAGTACCACGTATTCCCCTTCGTCCACCGTATAGAAACCATAAAGTGGCCTGTCCAGATAACGGCTCTGGGTCGAGACGGTGACGGAACCTCCTCCGGGCTGGGCTTCAGCCGCATTGGAGATCAGGTTCATCACGGTTTTCCGGATATGGTGGGCCGAGCCTTTGATGCTTGGCAGCTGCTGCTCAAGCCGGAGGACCACATCCACATGGGGATGATACTTCATGGTTTTCAGGTGTTCCGGGGAAGTGACACAGTCGTTTACAAGGCTGTTGAGGTTCAGGGTTTCACGGACCATCACACCGCGCCGGGCCAGGGTCAGAAGATCCTCCACGATGGCGGCGGCCTTGAGCCCCGAATCCCGGATCACCTGAATCGGTTTGTACAAGGGGCTGTCCTTGGCAAGATCCAGAAGCAGAAGTTCCGGGTAACTGACGATACCTGAAAGCACGTTGTTCAGGTCGTGGGCCACGCCGCCTGCCAGAAGCCCCAGGGATTCCATCTTCCTTGACCGGTCCAGCTGTTTCTGGAGGTTGTCCTTTTCCCTCTGGGCCTTTAAACGTTCGGTGATATCCCGTGTCACCCCCATGACCCCCACCGGCTGGTTTTCTTCGTTTACCATGAAGGAGGCCGTGATTTCGCACCAGAGCGTGGAACCATCCTTGGAATACATTTCAAGGACCAGGGAGACGGACCGTTCGAAATCTCCGGTTTCAAAAGAGAGGCGAAGCTGTTCGTCCAGGGCTTTCCGGGATGTTTCGATGGATTCGGGCGTCAGCACATCGTAGATCGTGAGCCGTTTGAGTTCGTCTTCGGACCAGCCGTGGAGCTTGGATGAAACAGGACTGATGTACGTGTAGTTCATCTCAAGGTCCATGCTCCAGATTACGTCGTTGATGTTTTCAGCGAGAAACCGGTGCTTGACTTCACTTTCCCGCAAGGCTTCGGTGACTTTGGCCCGTTCGATGATCTCCTGTTTCAGCGCGGCGTTGGATCGTTCAAGTTCATGGGTCCGCCGTTTCACACTGTCCTCTAAGGTCTCTTTTTCCTTGATTATCCTGGAATACAGAAAAACAGCGGTGAGAATCAGCACCATGGCAAAAAAAGTATAGGCCTTAAGGAAGATGGTGTTTTTCAGCCAGACCGCTTCCACGGTGCCGATCATGCGGCGTTCGTTGAAGATCGGGGCAGAAAGGGTTTGCCGCGGAATCAGTTTCAGCCGGACCAGTTTTGCCTGGAAGCCTTTGAGCACAGGGGCCTCAACAGCCCAGAACACCACCCCTTTATGGTCGGTGATCACCAGTTTTTCGTAGCTGTAGGATTCCGCCGCCAGCTGGATGTAATTTCTCACCCCTTTCTGGTTGAAATTCCAGACATCGTCGGCGATGACACGGGCGTGTTCCTCCACCCGATTCCTGGCCGTTTTTTCAGCCGATCTGTCGATCTGATACGAAACGATCAGAAAAAGAATCGTGAGAACGATCGACGCCACAGGGGTTACCCACTTTGTATTCATATTGGAAACCTTATGTTGTTCATGAGATCAATCACATATCAAACGGCTACACTTTTTTCAAGGCCGCAGATATTTGATTTTTCAGGGTTTCGAACCGTGTGGGTTTGAACAGAACGCCCTGGACACCCAGCTCCCGGAGTTCTGTGATACGCGGATCTTCAGGGGCAAGGGACGACAGGATGATGATCCGCGTGTCCCTGTACCGTTCATGGGACTTGATAAAATGAACCAGGGCGATGCCGTCCATTTTGGGCATGAGAATATCGGAGATCACCAGTTTGGGCTGGAAACTGCCGAGAAGAACCGAGGCTTCCAGGCCGTCTTTGGCGATGCGCAGCGCCCAGTCCGGGTAATGTTTCTGAAGATTGCGACTGGTGATTTTGGCAATGGTGGGATCATCTTCCACGATAAGAACACGCATGTGTTCCAGTTCGGTTTCCATCATCACGGCTTCGCGTCCGCAGTGGGTGTTGATGATGTCCCGGATTTCTTCCCGTTTGAAGGGTTTGGCGACAAAACCGTCCATTCCCGCTTCGAGACAGGCTTCCCTGTCCGATTCGAACACGTTGGCCGTCATGGCCACCACAGGCGTCGTGATGCCTTTTTCCCGGATCAGCCGTGTGGCTTCAAGTCCGTCCATGCGCGGCATCTGCATGTCCATGAAAATGAGGTCGTATGTTTTTTCATTGACCATCTCCACGGCGATGATGCCGTCAGCGGCAATTTCAGCGGCGTGCCCCATTTTCGAAAGCATTTTAACCGCAAGGGTCTGGTTGACCTTGTTGTCTTCGGCCACCAGGATCTGCATGGAAACGGGTTTTTCATGAACCACTTCCACTTCCGTGAGAAGGGGCTGCTGTTCGGCGGTCTCCACCATGCCAAGAGCCCGGTTGATCATGGACAGCAGCGATTTCCGCCGGACCGGCTTGAACAGGTAACCTGAAAATCCGTTTTGCTCCACCATTTTGACGATGCCGCTGCGGGTGTCCGCCGTGATGGCGATGACCGGCGGAAGACGGTCCTTGAACGTTTCCCTTAAAAGCCCCATGAGCATGTAGCCGTCCACCTCGGGCATCATGATATCCAGAAGAATCACGGCCTCACTGCCGTCGGTCAGCCTCAGGGCTTCATCGGACGATGCGGCGGTTTTGGGAATCATGCCCAGGCGTTTCACCATGTCCGATTCAATGCGCAAAGCGTCGGGATTGTCATCCACGATCAGGCAGACCTTGCCGTCGAGATCGGCCTGAACGTCCCGTACCGGGCGTGATTCGCCCATGTCGGCTTTTTCGAACGTCACGGTGAAGTAAAAACGGGTTCCAACGCCGGGCTCGCTGTCCACAGACAGGCTGCCGCCCATGAGCCCCACCAGTTTCCGCGCGATGGTCAGGCCGAGGCCCGTTCCTCCGTATTTCCGCGTGGTGCTTCCGTCGGCCTGGGTGAAGGGATCGAAGATCTTGGTCATCTGCTCCGGGGTGAGTCCGATGCCCGTATCGATGACGGAGATTTCCACAAACAGCTGGCGGCCATCTTCGCCTTTGTCCCGGGCTGTGAGGATGATGTGTCCTTTTTCGGTGAATTTAACCGCATTGCTCAGATGGTTCATCACGACCTGATGAAGCCGTGTGGGGTCGCCTTTCACCACCGCGTGGATATTTTCGTCGATTTCAACCAGCAGATCCACAGGCCCGGCGATTTTTGTCCGGACGATGTCGCAGGCCCCGTGAAGCAGCTCTTCCAGATTGAAGGGAATGGATTCCAGATCCACCTTGTCCGATTCGATTTTTGTCAGATCGAGAATATCGTTGATCAGCGAGAGCAGGGTTTCCGAACACTGGTTCACGGTGACCAGGGCTTCCCGCTGTTCCTGGGTGAGCTCCATGTCGAGCACCATGGTGGTGAACCCGATGATGCCGTTGATGGGGGTCCTGATTTCATGGCTCATGTTGGCCAGGAACTGGCTCTTCGCCCGGTCGGCTTTTTCGGCGTCCTCTTTGGCTCTGGCCAGGTTGGCCGTTCGGGCGGTGACGAGATCGTTCAGCTTTTTGTTCAGAATCCAGCTTTCCAGGTGGACCGAGGCCCGTGAAAGGAGAAGGTCCCGGGTGAACGGCTTGGTGAGAAAGTCCGACGCCCCTGCCTTGAGAAGCCTGATTTCCGTGTTTTCCCCGCCCTGGGACGTCAGGAAAATCACGGGAATCCGTCCCAGGCGTTTATGTTTCCTGATCTGGGCGCACAGTTCCTCCCCGTTCATCACGGGCATGTGGAGATCGGTGATCACCAGGTCGATGCTGGCCCCAACTTCACTGTCAAGAATTTCCCAGGCGTTTTTACCGTTATCCGCGGTCAATACCTGGAAACCGGCGGGTTTGAGAGTGTCCGTGGCGATCTTGAGGATGAACTTGGCGTCGTCCACCACCAGGATGGTGGCACCGGCCAGATTGCGTTTGGATTCGTACAGGCCGCAGACCGCATCCACCAGTTCGGATTTTTCAAAGGGCGTCCGGATGATCCGTGTGACGTCCGCTTCCCAGGCTTCCTCGATTTTACTGACTTCCTCGCTGTCCACAATGGCGAGAATGGGAAGGGGAACATGGCTGTCCGGCATGAAGATCCGGGCTTCCCGGATGCTGCGGATCAGGGATATCATGGCGTCGGAATAGATGACCACGATGTCCGGAGCGTATTCGACGACCTTGTCCACGATCCGGTCTCCCGATTCATAGACCGCGATTTCCCGGTTGTCGCTGATGAGTTCATGGGCGATGAGCTTGGCGACGATTTTATTTTCACTGACTAGAAGTGTTTTCATAAGGTTCGTTACACCTTCTGTTTTTTTTCGCGATTCAGGGTGTAGACAAAGGCCAGCAGTTCTGCCACAACCACATAAACGTCTGCCGGGACTTCCTGCTCGATGTCCAGTTTCGCCAGAACTTCCACCAGATCCGCGTCATCCTTGACGGGGATGCCGTGTTCTTTCGCGATTTCGATGATCCGTTCCGCCACCCGGCCCGACCCTTTGGCGGAAACCTTCGGCGCACGGTCTTTGTGAGGCTGGTATTTCAGGGCCACGGCTTTTTTCTGTTTTTTTTCCATGGCCCTCCTTTTCTTCAGATCCGTATGCTTACGGCACGGTCTGAAAACCGGGAGAGTTTTTCAACCAGGGTTGTTTCCGAAAGATGATCTGAATCGGTGATTCCGCACGTAAGCCGGGTCACATTAAAGCCTTTGGACGCCAGCGTTCTGGCGAGTTCCGGAAGAGCCTCGTCCATAAGCTGCTTCACCACGGGACTTCTCACCTGGAATTCCCCGGTGAGGGATTTCTTGTAAAGGGAAACCCCGGCCTGAATCGGTCCCAGACTGCTCATGTCAAGGATGAACGCCACACGGATGATCCGCTCCCTGCCGTCATTCTCCGCGTTTCTGTTCCGGTCCAGATCGATCAAAAGCTGGCCGAAACGGATCTGGTTTCCATGGACATAGGGAAGAGGCAGCAGGTATTTTCCGCTGTCGTCGGCAGACTGGCTGTTCAAAACCTGCATTTTTTCAAGGCTTTCGGAAAACGTTTTCAGGGTTTCCCCCACACCGCGCCGGGCGTCCTCCGACCCCTCGAAGGGAGACATCAGCTCCGCCCCTTTGAGGGCCAGGGCTTTCACATCGGTTTCCACCAGTGTTTCCGTCTGATTTCGGGTCAACACAGGCGTTTTCCCGGAAAAGGTTTCAGCCAGGGCCTTGAGCTTGTTTTCCCACATCAGGCCGCTGTCCCTGACAAGATGCCGGACCGTGGCTTCTTCAATCGGTCCGTCCTGGCCCAGGGTGAAGGAGGCCACAAGACTTCTGATTTTTTTCACCAGGGCCAGGGTCTGATGGGATTCTTTTTCAAAAAACACGGCCTGCTTTTCAAGGGACGCTTCAAGCCGTGTGAAGATGTTCTCAAGATCCCGTTTGACATTCTGATGTGACGGCTGCTCAGCGGCGAACGGCAAAGGGTCCCTTTTTTCAGGGGACAAGCCATGGGCTTCCGGCCGGACCGGAGCGGCCGTGGCAGACCGTGGGGGCGGCTCGGGCGAAACATCGCCTGACAAATCCACGGAACTGTCCGCAGATGATTCCGGCAGAATACCGTGAAGGGGGCGGGGGGCCAGGCTTTTTCCGGAGTCCATGCCTCCGTCGGGATTTTCTGGCATGCCTTTTGGGCCGGGCGGAACCGGGTCCGGCCGCCGGGAATGCAACTCCTCCGTGTTCTCGAAGGAGGCCATGTCCGGGAAATTTTTTTTTAAGACAGAGGCCTGGACGGGATCAGCCTGTAACACGGGCTTTTCCCCAGGTGGATTTTCAGAGAATGTGATGCTGTGTTCCGCGGCCCGGGTTTGTAAACTATCGGCCGTTTCTCCTGTCGCGGGTATGATTTTAACGGGTCCTGTGCCGTCCGGAGCTGCCAGGGCATCCCGCAGTGGCGGCAGCGATGTGAGAGCTGGCAGATCAGGTCCGGCTTCAAGAACTCCGGTGATTTTTTGAAGCCAGGTCCGGGTTTTGTCGTCCAGAAACAGGCGCAGTGCCTGCCGGTCCTTCTGGGGAAGCTGTTCCAGCGCCTGCCGGATCGTTTTTTCAGGGCCGGGAGCCTGGTTTTGTTCGGCGCTTTCAGGGATGGACGTTTCGGGCATGAGGATGTCCCCGGTTTCTGCCATTGAAGCTTCCTGTGTGCCGGTGGCTGATGAAAAATAGGTGCTCAGCTCTTTTTCCGCAGCCGAAAGTAAACCCATGACCGCCTTTGGAAGGCCCGACGGTTTTTCAAAAACAAGGGCCGCCAGTTTTAAATCGGCCGGAATCACTGGTCGGAGTGGCGGGGGAACTGGGGTGGATGCCGAATCGCTTTTAAGAACCAAAACCGGCATTTCCACATCCTGAACGGTTTCGGGTTCCGGGTTTTCCATGATCATGGACGGTGGAACTGAAACTCTGACCGTCGGCGTGGGCTGCGCTTCCACCCTTGGCAAGGCGGATTTTGCGTCTTCGGCGGTCCCAACAATGGCCGCTGGATTTTTTGGCGCAGGCTCGTCGGGCAAAGGGGAAAGCGTGGCCGGTGCGGGTCTGTTGACAGAGACGGACGGCTGTTCCGGCGTCAGGGGTCTGACCGTCGTGTTCAGAGTCCCGGTAGCTTTTGAAACAGTTTCAGGTGTCTCAGGAAGTTTCACCGGCTCGGCCATGTTTTGGGCTGCCGATTTTCCGTCTTTGACTGTCACCGCAGCGCTGTCCGTTGCCTGGCCGGATTCGGGAAGCGGGGTGTTCAATACTTCCGAGAGAACGGCATAGGGGCCTTCCCGTCCCAGTTTCCGCATTTCGGCCAGTCCTTCACGCAATGGCGGCAGGGCCTGTGCCTGCTCAACTTTCCGAAGAACCTGCTGTCCCGAAATTCGCGTCACCTGAAGGGTCAGGGTTTCGTTTTCTGAAAGGGGCATTTCCGTTGCGGCGTTCAGTTTTTTTCCGTCAATGAGAAGCTGGGCCTGATTCCGGGAAATGACCTTGAGGACCCGTGCCTCTATCACCTGCTGGTCTTTGAGGCCCAGTGCGGCGAGGATATCCTTTCCGGCCTTGCCTTCTTTTTCCTTGAGGGCAGTCAGTGCCGTGTCAGAAGTAAGGGTCAGTTGCGAAAGGATCGTCAAGGCCTCATTCTCCCGTCAGGATTCTTTTTCCATGGCGATAAATTTCATTTTCAGTGCGATGACAAGATCCACCTCTTTGCGCGAAACCGACAGTTTTTCCGAAATGCTCTGGGCATCCAAACCTTTTTCAAACATGACGAGAATGGCCTCCTGCATGTCGCTGATTCCCGCTCCGGCGTATGCGTCGTCGACCGTTCCGAAGGTTTTGCTGGCAAGACAGGCGTCTGCGCGGTTGAGCAGCAGATTGAGACTGATGATGCGGCTGTCCAGTTTCTCGTTGAGTTCACGGATCAGAAGTTTCTTTTCCATGATCTGGCTTTCGAAAATTCTGGCCGCAGCTTCCGCTTCGGCAAGGAGGGGCTCCAGAAGAGCCAGGATTTTTTCTGCGGTCTTTCCTGCAGCATCGTTGCCTTCCGATACGCTTTTTTCAACAGCCGGGGCCGTTTTCATGTTCCGGATGACGCGGACCATAACAGCGATGAGAAGAAAAAGGAGGATCATCTGGAAAACAACCCAGAATTCAGTGGTCAGAACGGCCTTCATGATGTTTCACCTTTGTGTTGGGCAGGACAAATGTGCGTCAAATTCTATCGGATCAGGTCAAGTGTCGGATATCAGACCACCGTATTGAGCAGGCGGCCGGGGCCGTCGGGATCGGCGATATCTTCCATGGCGGCCCGGACTTTCATTTTACGTTCTTTCTTCCGGTCCCTCTTGAACCTGCCGCTGCCCGGCCGTTCCTGGGTCAGAATGACTTTTTCGGCTTCGTCCGCCTGGGCGATCACCGTCCGTTTTCTGTCATCTTCGGCCATGCGTTCGAACACCGTATTCTGTGCGGATTCGAGCACCGGATTTTTGATATTGTGCGAGTCCCTGATTACATCACCCTGCTGGATCACGATATTGAGATTCGGTATGGTTGTCATGGCCCGCATCCTTTTTTCCGTTCGTGTGAGAGGCCTCCTTGCTATCCGGTTTCAAAATCGATGAATTCGAGGGTTGAAACCGTCCCCTGGGCAAGGGCCCCGTTCAAGGCATCCATGATCATGGTTTTCAGATCCGCTTCCACAACCGCGGTTTCGCCTTGTGAGGTCAGTACCTTGTTCATGACCTCATACACAATATTTCGGAAAAAAGGTTCGTATTCTTTAACTGGATTTTCAGGGGTTTCCGCAATCTGAAACGTCAGGGACAGGGAAATGTAAGACGAGCCCTTGCCCAGGGCCGGGGCCACCGCCACAAAGTCGTTCATGGTGACGGTATAGGTTTCGAGTATCGGGATGTCTGATTCACCGTGTCCTTCGGCATGCTGAATGTCCTGACCCTGTCCCTTTTCGGCGGTGTCGCGCACGGTGCTTTGAACGTCACCGGTTTTCAGCCTGTAAACATAAAATGACCCTGCGCCCACAGCGGCAAGCAGACAGGCCACAGCCAGTCCTATCATCACTTTCTTTTTCGGAAAGGGTTTCTTTTCTTTTTTTTCCTTGGTTTTCTGAGGGGCTTCCACCTCATCGATGTCGAGTTTGTCAAGCTTCTCCAGGATCACCTGATCGTGGAGATCGTCATCGGTTTTTTCCTTTTCCCGGTCATCCTCCTGCAACAGCCGGTCAATGTCTTCCTGGGATATCAGTTTGTCGGGTTCCTGGGATTTGGCCGGGCCTTCTTCAGAGAAAGGCCGGGCCGAACTCAGAAGACGGTCGATATCCTCCTGGTCGATCAGGGTCGTTTCCTCTTCTTCCTCAGGCTCCTGGTATTTCCCCATCAGCAGTTTGTCGATATCGTCCTGGGATATCAGATTGCTTTCCTCGCCGCCCTCTTCGGCTTTACTGGCTGAAGGTCCGGCGGATTCTCCCGTGCCGTTGAGCAGACTGTCGATGTCCGCAGGGTTGATGATGTTGTCAACCGTCCCTGTATCGGCCATGGGAGCGGGGGCTTCGGCGGACTTCCCCGGTTTTTTTTTCACGTCTTTGTCCACACCGGCAAGAAGGGCGTCGATATCATCCTGGGTGATCAGGTCCGAATCGCTATCCGAATCGTCCGAAGATCGGGATTCCGATTCCAGATCCGTTCCTGAAATCAGCGCCTTGATGTCTTCATCGGTGATGGAATCCGGGCTTTCTTCACGGTCAGCCCCGGTTTCGCCAACCTCCTCGGACAAGAGGAGTTTCCTGATGTCTTCCGGGGACACGAGATCCAGGTCTGCGAGACCGTCATCGGCGTCGTATACCGGCTCGGGTTCCGGAGTTTTCTTTTTTTTGGCGGGTTTATGGCTGGAAAGGAGGGCGTCAATATCCTCCTGGCTGACCAGGTCGTCGTCATTGGAGGCCTCCGGTGCCGGCTCGTCCATGGCGCTCCGTCCAAGGTTCAGGAGGGCGTCGATGTCTTCCTGGGTGATGATGGCCTCATCGTCTCCCCGGCCCGGTTCATCCTGTGACAGGGGGGCGGACCGAGCCTCATCCAGAAGACGGTCCAGTTCGTCCTGGGCGATGAAGCTGTCTTTGTATTTACTGTCCGCTAAAGCCATATCAGTTCTTCCGGTAATCTTTGATCCGTGATTTCAGTTTGATCAGGGCCATGGTGTGGATCTGGCAGATCCGGGATTCGGTCAGTTCCATGACGCTCCCGATTTCTTTGAGTGTCAGCTCGTCATAGTAATACAGTGAAATCACCAGCTGCTCTTTTTCCGTCAGTTTGCGGATGGCTTTGGCCAGAACACTTTTCAGCTCTTTCTGGATCAGTTCGTCCGCAGGGTCCTCGTCGCTTTTCATGCCCTCGTGGAACGTGGCTCCCGGTTCTCCGCCGTTGTCGTTGTTCTTGATGTAGTCGTCAAGGCTCAGAAGGGCGGCACAGTGAATGTCCGAAAGCGTCTTGAGGTAAACGTCCAGGGGCTGCCCCATTTCCTCGGCGATTTCCATGTCGCTTGCGGGGCGGCCTTCCCTTGCTTCCACAATCTGCACGGCTTTTTCAATGCCCTGGATTTTTTTACGCATGGACCGGGAGTACCAGTCCATGCTTCGGAGTTCGTCGAGGATAGCCCCTTTGATGCGGTACTGGGCGTAAGTTTTAAGCCCGACGTTTTTTTTGGGGTCGTACTTGTCCACCGCGTCGATGAGGCCCAGGGAACCGGCGCTCACCAGCTCGTCGAACACCACGCTGGAGGGAATGCGTGACGCCACCCGTCCGGCGAGGTATTTCACCAGATAGGCGTATTTGGCGATCATGGCCTCCCGCTCTCTGGGGCTGAAATAACCGCTCTGGGTTTTGCTTTCTGTTTTTTCGTATTCCTGGATCATGATGGGTTCAATGGTTGTTGATGGTTGACGCCGCAGGCAAAACGACGCTGGGGGTTCTTTCCCCCTTGATTTACCTCACCCTCATCAAACGCTGCATGAAAAACTTGATGTTTCCGTCGAGATCCGTGCGCCTGGGTGATACCGCGAGTTTTTCCGCCAGCTGGGCCACCGCCCTGGCCGCCTGGGACTCGGGGAATTTTTCCAGAAAAGGCGCCCGTGCGATGACCGATTCCCTGACCTTGGCGTCCGCCGGAACAAAACCCATGTATTCCGTGATGGCACCTTTCAAAAACCGCTCCGCCGCCTGACTCAGTGTATAGTAAACGGCCTTGGCTTCATCCAGCCCGCTGACCATGTTGACCAGAATTTTAAAACGTTTCGCGCCGTGACCGTAGAGAACCTTGATGATACCGTAGGCATCGGTGATTGACGTGGGCTCACCTGTAACAACAACTATACACTCTTCCGCCGCTAAATTAAAGTAAATAACATTGGTGGAAATTCCGGCGGCCGTATCCACCAGAACCACATCGAACAGATTTTCAATGGTTTCGAATTCGGAAAGAAGGGTGAGCTTCTGGCTTTCCGACAGTTCGCTCATGCTTTCGTCGCCGGAAAGAGCCGGGATAATGGAAATGCCCGGACGGATTTCCGTGATCACCTCGGTGAGTTCCTTTTCGCCGGAAATCACATGGGCGATGGTGAACTGGGGGCGTACACCGAAAACGATGTCGATGTTGGCAAGCCCCAGGTCCCCGTCGAAAATCAGGACCCGTTTCCCCAGACGGCTGAAGGCCAGGGACAGATTGGCCACCAGATTGGTCTTGCCCACGCCGCCTTTGCCGCTGGTGATGGAAAACACCCTGGGACCGTCGTCATGGACGGGTCCTTTCTTTGTGACTGTCATGCGCGATTCCTTTGCCATGATTTTCCTTAAATGACTGGCCTGATCCACGTTCACCCTGTCTCCTGTCGGCTGATGGTTTTTGTATCTATATCAGCCTTTGCTGTTTCATGAAAACAACTGTTTTCTGAAGGACCCGGGGTCCACCAGAAGGTTCAATATCTGTTTCCTCGTCGCGACGATCAAGTCTTCCGGGACGTCCTGGCCGTTGGTGATAAACGACACGGGAAGTTTGTGGTCCATGATCTGATCGATGACGCGGCCCGAACGCCGTGTTTCGTCCACCTTGGAAAACACATAACTCGACGGCGAAAGGGCGCTGAAACTTTCCACGGTTTCCCGCATGTCCATGCGCTCCATGGAGGCGTTGATCACCAGATGGGTCTCGATGCCCGGAACCGCCCCGAGCATGGTTTTCATGGACTGCATGCGCGGGTGGTCCAGATGGCTCTGGCCGCCGGTGTCGATGAGCACCACATCCATGGCCGAAAGCTTGGTAAGAGCCCTTTTCAGATCTTCCGGTGAAAACGCCGGGATGCAGGGAAGACCAATGATGGCCGAATAGGTCTTGAGCTGGTCCACGGCACCGATCCGATAACTGTCAACGGACACCAGTCCCACCTTTTTTTTCCTCTTGAGACCGATATACGCCGCCAGCTTGGCGATGGTGGTGGTTTTGCCCACGCCGGTGGGACCGACGAAGGCCGCGTGAACCGGACCGTCCTTTTTTCTTCCGATAAACGGGTTCACGGTGTCGATGGAAGCGATCAGCCCCTTCAGCACTCTCACGGTGAAATCAGACGGTCCTTCCGCTGTCTCGTCCATACCCTTCCTGAGGAAAAACCGGGTTCTTTTTTCGGACAGCCCGCTGGTGATGAGTTTGGAGTAGACTTTCATGGTTTCCTTGTCTCCGGCCAGAAGTTCATGGGCGTCGTCGCTGAACTGGGTCCAGCACAGAATATCCCGGATGCTGCCGATGTCCGCCTGAACGCTTTCCCAGGACCCGGCCCTGGGTTTGACCGGGGCATAAGTTCCGCCCTGGAGAAAACGGGAGGTGATCTTCTCGATCTCGAAGTCCACGTCCCTGTCACTTTCCTCCTTAAACCCCGCAAGGGGCACAGAAGGGGCGGCGGACGGCGGGGGAGACGCCTCAATCTGGAAAAGATCCTTGCCGTAAGGATCCCTCGGGGCTTTGGGGATGCGCCGTGTCTTGATGATCAGGGCGTCCTCGCCCATGTCTTCCTTGACCTGAGCCATGGCGGCCTGCATGCTGTGAGCCGAATAGGTTTTAACTGTCATACATCACCTTTTTTTCATGTCCATTCAGCCGTTCAATCCATCCGCGATGCCGGTATTTCCGGAAACACGGCCTGTCACTTCACTTTTCCCACAGCCTTGATGTTGATGCTGGGGGTCACTTCGGCATGGGAGATGACCATCACCGACGGGACATACTGCTCGATCATCCGCCGCAAATGCCGCCGGATTCCCGGAGAGCAGAGAATCACCGGCTGGATGTTCATCATCATGATTTTTTCCACTTCCGCCTTGATGGCCCGGATGATCTTTTCCGCCTTGGCCGGGTCCATGGCAAGGTAGGACCCGTGTTCGGTCTTCTGGACGTGCTTGGACAGCATGTCTTCGATTTCCGGGGCCAGGGTCAGAACCGGAAGGGTGCCGTCAGGCTGGATAAAAGGCCCCAGGATGAATCGGCCCAGCTTCTGGCGCACGTATTCGGTGAGGAGATCCGTGTCCTTGCTCATGGTTCCGTAATCCGCAAGGGTTTCCACGATGCCCAGGAGATTCCGCACGGACACCCGTTCGCGCAGAAGGTTCTGGAGCACTTTCTGGACCATGCCTAGCGTCAGAACGTTGGGGACCAGCTCCTCCACGGCCTTGGGATTGGTTTTGGACAGGTTGTTCAGCAGTTGCTGGACTTCCTGCCGGCCCATGAGTTCCGCCGCGTTGTTTCTAATGATTTCCGTGATGTGGGTGGCCATGACCGTGGAGTTGTCCACCACGGTGTATCCGGCGAACTTGGCGTCTTCCTCGCGGTCCGGGGGAATCCACAATGCCGGGAGGTTGAAGGCCGGTTCGGTGGTGGGGATGCCGTCCACTTTCTGCATGATGTCTCCGGGGTCCATGGCCAGGAGATGGTTGACCATCAGCTCGCCCCCCGCCATGTCCGTGCCTTTGATCAGCATCCGGTATTCCGACGGTTTGAGTTTCAGGTTATCCCGGATATGGATGGGTGGAATGATGATGCCCATTTCACTGGCGAACTGCCGCCTTATGGCCCGTATGCGCCCCAAAAGGGTTCCGTCCTGGGCTTTGTCCACCAGGGGAATCAGGCCGTAACCCACTTCCAGCTCCATGCTGTCCAGAGACAGGAGATGTTCCACGTCTTCAGGTCCCGGTTCTTCCGGGGCTTCCGCCGTTTCTTTTTCGATGAGGGCTTTTTCTTCCTCCACCGCCACGCTCTTCCTGAAATAGTACACGCTTCCGGCCAGACCTGCACCAAGACCCATGAAGGGAATGGCGGGAAGTCCGGGAACAAGGCCCAGAAGAAAAACGATAAACGAACCGATGTAGATGGGAACGTCCTGGGAGAAGATGTGTTTGCTGAATTCCTTGCCCATTTTTTCTTCGGCGCTGCTCCGGGAAACCAGGATACCTGCCGCCGTGGAGATGATGAGGGCCGGGATCTGGCTGACAAGGCCGTCGCCGATGGTCAGAAGGGTGTACACACCGGCGGCGTCCACCATTTCCATGTTCTGCTGGAACACGCCGATAAAAAACCCGCCGACGATGTTGATGGCCGTGATGATGAGACCGGCCACCGCATCTCCCCGGACGAATTTGCTGGCACCGTCCATGGCCCCGAAGAATTCCGATTCCCGGGCGATTTTTTCCCGGCGGGCCTTGGCTTCGTGTTCGTCAATCATGCCGGCGTTCAGGTCGGCGTCAATGGCCATCTGCTTGCCCGGCATGGCATCCAGGGTGAACCGCGCCGCCACTTCGGCGATACGCCCGGAACCGGCGGTGATGACCTTGAAGTTCACGATGACGAGGATGATGAAGATGACCAGACCCACCGCATAGTTTCCGCCCACCACGAAGTTGCCGAAAGCCATGATCACGCTTCCCGCCGCTTCCGGTCCTTCGCTGCCTTTAAGAAGGATCAGCCGGGTTGACGCTACGTTGACGGAAAGCCGGAACAGCGTGAGAATCAGCAAAAGGGGCGGAAAGATGGAAAAGTCCAGGGGCTTGATGGTGTACATGGTGGTGATGAGAACGATAACCGCCATGGCGATGTTCAAAGCGAGAAGAAAATCGAGGAGAATGGGCGGAACCGGGAGAATCATGGTGATCAGAACACCGATGACGGCAAACACCATGCCGATGTCGGCGGACTCTTTCCTCATTCCGGTCATGATATCCTGAAAGACGGCCACGGTTATGACTCCTTGTTTCGTTTGTCCGTATTTTGGCGCATTGTCGGAACCCTGACGGAGCGGCGGACCGTGGGTGGGTCAAGGCGAAGGGACGATCAGATTCGTTTTCCCTTCATTCTGAAGACATAGGCGAGAATTTCGGCCACCGCTCTGTAAAAATCACCGGGTATTTCCTTTCCGATGTCCACTGTCTTATACAAGTTCCGGGCCAATTCCTTGTTCTCGACAATGGGAACCTGGGCTTCCGCGGCGATCTCCCGGATTCTCTGGGCGATCACTCCGGCACCCTTGGCCACGACCCTGGGCGCTTTCATTTCCATGGGTTTGTATGAGATGGCTACGGCGATGTGGGTGGGGTTGGTGACGATGACGTCGGCTTTGGGAACTTCGGCCATCATGCGCTTTTTGGCGGCTTCGAACTGAAGGGTCCGGATACGGCTTTTGACCTTGGGATCCCCTTCGGTCTGTTTGTGCTCGTCCTTGACTTCCTGTTTGGTCATTTTGAGTTTTTCTTCAAACTGCCAGCGCTGGTAAAAATAATCGGCGATGGCCACGGCCGCCATGGGCAGGATCACCCAGATGAAGATTTTGTAGGTGACCTTCATCAGATACACAAGAATCATGGCGATGCTGCTGTCGTGAAGTGATCGGATATGCTCCATTTCCCCGCTCACGGCGATCCATGCCAGAAGACCGGTGAGGCCCAGTTTGGCGACACTTTTTATGAGTTCCACCACCGAACTTAACGACATTTTTTTCGCGAAGCCCTGAATGGGGTCGAGTTTGGCGAATTTGAAACCGATGGCCTTCCAGGAGATCTGGAATCCCACCATATAGATGTTGGACGCAAGGGCCACGAGGAACACGGCGGCCATCACCGGTGAAAAGGTCAGGACGAAATTGAGGGCGTAGCGGTAGAACAGGCTGACGGTCTGGGCGTCCGTGAAATCGGGGATTTGGTCGAAGGTCAGGCAGTCCCTTAAAACGCCCACCATGTTGTCGTACATGAAGCGGCCTGAAACCTTGATGATGATCACGCCAGCGAGAAGAACGAGTACCGAGGGCACTTCGGCGCTTCGGGCCACGTCCCCCTGTTCCCGGGCGTCCCTGCGCTTTTTCTCGGTTGCAGGTTCGGTTTTTTCCTGCATGCTGTCGTTGGCCATGCCATGCTCCTGGTGTAGCGTTCTGAGGCAATCTATCGTAGGTCGGCTTCTCGGCACGAAAGCCGACAAATGACCCCATCCTTTTTATGCGGTGTACCCGCATTTGACACACAATCTGTGTCATAAAATAAACATCGCCATGAAGCTGACACCCGATTATTCTGAGGATCGGGTCATTTGTCGGGTTTTTGAACCCGACCTACGAGGGATTGCCGCTCTGCCTTACCCTCCCAAAAGCCCCATCAGCGACACCAGCACCTTGCTGAAGGAGCCCATGTAATTCCGGGTCATGATCAGGATCACCTGAAGGGTGATGCCGAAAGTGACGAGGCCCACGGCGATCTGCACGGGAAACGCCACGATCATGATGTTCATCTGGGGCACGAATTTGGCGCATATGCCAAAGGCGGCGTTGGTGAAGAACAGTGCCGCCATGGCCGGGGCGGACATTTTGACACCCAGGGCGAACAGGCCCGTGGCCATGTCGATCATCTGCCGGTTCATGTTTTCATGGAGGTAGAAATCCCCCATCTTCACCAGCCGGAAGCTTTCCACCAGGGCCTGTATGATGGTGTGGTGGCCGTTCAGCATGATGAAGATCAGGATCACCACCAGATAGGAGATCTGGGAAATGATGGAAAGATCCGTGCCGCTCTGGGGATCGATGACGTTGATCATGGAAAATCCCATCTGAAATCCCACGATCTGACCCGCCAGCTGGACCGCCCCGAAGAAGATGTCCACCGAATAGGCCAGGACCATGCCCACGATAATCTCCCCCACCACCAGAACCCCGAAACCCAGACTGCTGTCGGGAAACAGTTCAGGTTTAACACCGGCCACAGGATAAAGAATGAAGGTGATGAGAAGGGCGAGTCCGATTTTGGCGATGCCGGGAACCACCGGCGAACTGAACACGGGAAACATGAACAGGAAAATGCTCACCCGGACCAGAATCAGGATGAACACTTTGTATTCGCCGGGTGAAAAATCGAGGATTTCCATGGGGACCGTCACTTGATGTACATGGGAAGGTTGTTGATCAGCTTGGTGGTGTACGATGTCATTTTCTCGATCATCCAGGGTGCGAAGAACAGCATGCCCATGAACACAGCGAGGATTTTCGGGATAAAGGTGAGGGTCATTTCGGAAATGGACGTCACCGCCTGGAACACCGAAATGGCGAGGCCCACGATCAGCCCTAGCACAAGCATGGGGGCGGAGACGATCAATGTCAGCATGACGCCTTCCTTGGCAAGGGAGATGACGGTTTCCGGGGTCATGGGAAGTCCTTTTTTAGGTAAAATTGCTAATGAATGAACGTTGAACCAGTTCATCGTAGGTCGGCTTCACGGCACGAAAGCCGACACATGGCCCCATCCTTGTGATGCGGCGCACTTACGCTGGCACTCAAACTCCGTCATAAAAAACATCGTGATATACATACGCCCGATTCTTCGGCGGATCGGGCCAGTTGTCGGGTTTTTGAACCCGACCTACGAGGGTTTGCCGATGTGCCGGGGCCAAATTCACATGCTTTCGTCTCATCCGCCGCCTGAAAAACTCTTGATCAGCGAGCCCACCACCAGATTCCAGCCATCCACCAGCACAAACAGCATCAGCTTGAACGGCAATGAAATCATGACCGGCGGCAGCATCATCATACCCATGGACAGAAGCACACTGGCCACCACCATGTCCAGGATCAGAAACGGAATGTAAATCACGAACCCGATGATGAACGAAGTCTGGAGTTCGCTGATCACAAAGGCCGGGGTGAGGTGGAGAAGCGACAGTTCGTCGCGGTTCCGGGGTTTGCCTTCGCCTGAGATTTTCACGAAAAGGGCGATGTCCTTTTCACGGGTGTTGGCCAGCATGAAGGCTTTCACCGGCACGGCGGCCCGGTCGAATGCCGTCTGATAGGTGATCTGTTTGTCCATATACGGAGACAGGGCGTTGTCGTAGACATTCTGCCACACGGGTTTCATGATGAAAAACGTGACGAACAGGGCGAGACTCACCAGGACCTGGTTGGGCGGGGCTGACTGGGTGCCGATGGCCTGGCGCAGAAAGTGGAACACAATGAGAATCCGGGTGAACGACGTGAGAAGGATCAGGATGGACGGTGCAAGGCTGAGGATGGTGAGAAGGGCGATGACTTCCAGGGCCACCGCCACGTCGCCGGGGTCTTTGGCCCGGTCGATGCCCACTTTCACCGCGGGGATGGGCAGGGTTGTGGCGGCATCCGCCGTCACCGGCAGCGAAACGATCGTCATAAAAAAGCCCAGGGCGATCATAAAGCCCAAAACGGTTTTATAAACGGCGGACGGTTTTTTCATGACAGTCATGCTCACCTTCAGTCTCCAGCCGCCGCGGGAAGAGTCTCCCGGCCGATCTTTGCGCTGATTTTTGAAAACACGTCTTTGAACAGGGAATCAACGAACATGGCCGGAGCTTCTTCGGCCCCTTCGGTCACCGGTTCATCCGGACCGTCGAATTCCGCGATGCGCGAAATCCCCTGGGATGTCACGCCGATCAGAATTTTCCGCCCCATCACATCCATCAGATGAAGCCGTTCCTTGGGGGACAGGTAGAAAGACGACACCAGGCGGATCATGCCCCGGGCCTGCCCGCCCTTGGGCCGTGTCATGTGTTTGAGTGCGAAAAGCACGGCCATGAGAAGCCCGAGAACCAGGCAAAGTCCGCCCAGCGTTTTGAACATCAGAATCCAGAATTCCATGCTGCGCCTCCACGGTTTTTCATAAAAATGACACTCTTTCGTAGGTCGGGTTCAAAAACCCGACACAGGACCCCATCATTTACATGCGACGCACGCCCAAAGGTCACGCCATCGTCATGATAAAAACATCATCGGCGTATAACGAAGGCCCCATTTATGAGGATCGGGCCAGTTGTCGGGTTTTTGAACCCGACCTACGAGGGTGTGACGTTTATGTGCCGGTCTCTGAAAAACCACCCATTCGATGTTTATCTTTTTCTACCCCAGGCTTCGAACCCGCTCCATGGGCGTGATGATGTCCGTCAGGCGCACGCCGAACTTCTCGTTCACCACCACCACTTCGCCGCGGGCCACCAGTTTCCGGTTGATGAAAATTTCAAGGGGTTCTCCCGCCAGCTTGTTCAGTTCCACAATAGAGCCCTGGCCCAGCTGGAGAAGGTCGTTCACCAGCATTTTGCTGCGGCCCAGTTCCACCGAAAGCTCAAGGGGAATGTCGAGGATAAATTCGAGATCGTGGGCGTCCGCCGGTTTCCCCTTGCCCGGCTTGTCATCGGCGCTTTTTTCCACATCGTAGGTTTCGTCAGCCATAAAAATCCTTATCTCGTATAGAGTTTACGTTCCACCCTGAACGCCTGAAAGCCCCGCTGGATTCCCGCGTAGCCTTCAAGTTTGGGGTAATTGTCGATGAGGCCTTTCAACGTTTCCTCGGCGTCCTGGTCCAGCTCGATGATGTCGCCGGGCTTCAGGTAAATCAGACGTTCGCCGGTGATTTCCGTGGTCCCCAGCTGAACGGCCAGATCCACTTCGGAATCCAGGATGATTTCTTTGAGACGCTTCTGCCAGGTGTAGTCCACATCTTCCACTTCGGCCTGGAATCCGGCGGACAGCTTGCCGCGCAGAGGTTCGATCATGGCATAGGGCAGGCAGACGATGAGGGTTCCGGCGGTCTGTTCCAGTTCCACCTCGAACCGGGTCACGATGACCAGGTCCGTGGGCATGACGATGGTGGCGAACTGGGGGTTCACTTCGGACCGGACCATGGTGGTTTTCACCGGCTCCACGGGGAACCAGGCGGTTTCAAGGTCTTTCAGGCAGGCCACCACCACCTTGTTGATCATCACTTCCTCGATGGCCGTGAATTCCCGGCCTTCGATACGGGCCTTGGACGTTCCCTTGCCGCCGAAAAACTGATCGATGAGGCTGAAAACCAGCTGGCTTTCAAGGACGAGCAGACCGTGCCCGCGCAACGGTTCCATGCGGAACACATGGAGGCTGGTGGGCACGGGAAGGCTTCGCCCGAACTCGGAGAATTTCAGGGTGTCCAGGGATTCGGCGCTGATGTCCACGTTGGTGTGGAGCATGCCGGTCATGCTGGCCCGGATCTCCCGTGCGAAACGTTCGTTGATCACTTCAAAGGTGGGCATGCGCCCGCGGATCACCTGGTCCTGATTGGTGAAATCGTAGGTCACCACGCCTTCCGGTTCCGGGGCTTTGGTGTCTTTTTCCGTTTCCACCTTGCCCGCGCTCAATCCGGAAAGCAGACTATCGACTTCTTCCTGAGTTAAAATATCGCCCATACGTCATCGCCTACATGATAAGAAAGTCGGTGAAATAGATGTTACGCACCTTGCCAGTTTCAAGGCGGTTGTTAAGTTCCGCGATCAGCGCCATTTTCAGCCGGATTTTACCTTCGGCGCCTTCCAGTTCCGTCAGGGTTTTTGCCGCGATCACAGATCTCAGCGCCCCCAGGAGCATGTCTTTCCGGTCATTGAATTCAAGGGCCAGCTCCGGCCGGTCCATCTCCACATGGATATCGGTTTTCAGGGTTTTTTCATGCTCCGGGTCCCCCATTTTGATTTCAAGGGACGGCAGGGTGTACACATGGTCGAACACGTGAAGCTCGGCTTTTTCTTCACCGTGGCCTTCTTTCCCTTCCTCTGCCGGTTTTTCTCCGTGGCCGCCGTCATCTTTTTTTTCGCCGTGGGCATCACCGCCGTGTTCACCTTCAGCCTTGGATTCTCCATGGGTTCCGGATTCTTTCCCCGTTTCCTCGGCGGCGTGTTTGGATTTGAAAAAAAACAGGGTCCCGGCCACTCCGCCGCCCAGGCAGACCACAAGGACGATGCCCACGATAATGAGCAGCTTTTTGTTTTTGAGCAGCCCTTTTTTTTCCGGAGTTCCGGCTTCATCCGCCGGTTCTTCCTGTTTTTTCTTTTTCGCCATGGTTCCGCCTGTGGCTTGAATGATGTCTGAGAATCCAGCTTGACTGAGAGTTTTAAGAGGCGCAGCTCTCCCGGGCATGATAACGAAACGGAAGAACTGCAACCCTTGTGCCAATCAAAAATCACGGTCTGAAGACGCGACACTCGTTTTTTTTATGAGTCGTTACCGGGCATTCTGAAGATATTTGAGGCATTTAAAAGCAGGGAGAATTGACCGGGACAGTATACGGGCTGAAGATGACGTTAAACCGGTCCTGTCAAAAAAATGGCGGAATAAAAAACGGGAGGCCGGAAATCCGGCACATCCCGTTTTTGGCGAAAACCTAAGGACTACCGTTTCATGGCGATGGTGTCCCCCAGCATGCCGTCCACGGTGGTGACGATTTTGGAGTTGGCCTGGTAAGCCCGCTCCGTGGTGATCATCCGCACGAACTCGGCGGCCATGTCCACGTTGGACTGCTCCAGAGAGTTGGGGGCGATGCTGCCAAGGCCGTTGGTTCCGGGTTTGTTGGTGATGACAGGGCCGCTGATGCGGGTTTCGGAGAACAGGTTCCCGCCCTGTTTGAAAAGGCCCTGAACGTTCTGGAAATTTCCCAGGGCCACCCTGAACAGCGGTGTCACCTGGCCGTTGGAGTACTGCCCGGTGATGACCCCGTCGATGTCCACCGAAATGTTCTGGAGACTGCCTGCGCCGTATCCGGAGGAGGTCTGGTAAATGGTGGTGGAGCCGGTGGCGAACTGGGTGGTGGACAGGGCGTTGGGCGACCAGTTGGTGCCGTCGAATTCCGAACCCATGTCCAGCTGAACTTCCATTACGGTGGACCCGCCCGCGCCGCCCAGGAAGTCTGCGGCAAAGGTGTAGTGCTGCTGGGTGTAGTCACCGGTCATGTCCGCCCAGTTGTTGGGATCGGTGAGCACGTCGGAGTCGCCTTCGGAAATGGTCACGGTGTAAGCGTTACCGATGGCCACCACATCACCCGAGTTAAAACTGAAGTACATGCCGTCCGGTCCCTGGACATAATCCCCCAGGGTGTAATCCGCAGGAATGGTGATGGTGCCGGTGCCACCGCCGTTTGTGCTGGCCCAGTTGAGGGTGATGGTGTTGGTTCCGATGGTTCCCGCCGCAGTGGACGTGAAGGTGTAGGTTTCCGTGGCCGGGGGACCGCCGGCCAGGTTGGCCGTGCTTCCGGACCAGGCTCCGCCCACACCGGGTGCCGTGGCAGCCCAGGGGCCGGTGCCGCCGCCACTGGTCAGATTACCGCCGGAATTTCCGACGAATCGCTCAAACGTCTGGGATGCGAGAACACCTTCAGAGGTGAAGGTCAGCAGGCCGCGGCCCAGAAGGCCAAGCCCCGCGTCGGTGGCGCTGTTGAAAATGGCCCGCCTGTCTTCCTCGGGATTGCAGGTGACGATGTATTCGTAGGTGTTGGACAGCTCGCCTTTGTCGTAATACACGGTGATGTCGTGGGTACTGCCCAGGCTGTCGTACACTTTGACCGTGGTCTGGTATTCGAACGCCGAGCTGCCGAGATTGATATCCAGAGTGGGATCTCCGTCCCAGACTTCGGACAGGGGGAGACCGGTGCCGGTGGTGTTGTCCGGCTCCCTGGAATCCAGGTTGGTGATCAGGGTGATGCTGTCCGTGGCTTCCGGCGGCGACGTGAACGATTCCAGCCGGATGTCGGTGATTGAGCCGATGTCCTCCACATCCATGGTGACTTCATTTCTTCGAAGCTCCCAGCCCTGAACAATATAGCCAGCAGGATTGGTGAAAAAACCGTCCTTGTCAAAACGGAACTCACCGGCCCTTGAATAATAGTCCTGTGCGGCGTTGTTGGGGTCTCTCAGTATGAAAAACCCTTCCCCGCCGATGGCCAGGTCTGTGGGGGATTCGGTGGATTCGAAGGAACCCTGCACGAACATGCCCGCGATGGCTCCGATGCCCGCACCGCGCCCCACCTGGGCCGAGCCGGAATTGGTGGCCACAGTCTGGCTGAGAACATCCTGGAAGGTCACCCTGCTGGATTTGAAACCGATGGTGTTCACGTTCGCGATATTGTCACCGATAACCGTCATGGAATTGCCCATGGAGGCCAGGCCGCTTACACCTGAGAAAAGTGAACTTGTTAATGACATACTACCCCCTATTCATTGTAATTACCGGTTTTTCTTATCCCTGAAGTGACTTGATCCATCCGTGAATCAATTTTTCGCCAATGTGACGGACTCCACACTTTCCGGATCGACCCGTTCTCCGTCGACCATCAGATAGGTTTTACCGCTGTAGCTTGTAAGGCCGCTGACAGAACCTTTTGTCAGCGTGGAAACATCCGAATATTGATTTTGGGCATTGAGTGCCTTGACTTTATAAGTGTATTGGCCGTCCTGAACCGTGTATCCCTCGTCGTTCTTTCCGTCCCACTCGATATTGTAGGTTCCGGCTTCGATTTCTTCATCACCCGAACTCATCCGTCTGACCGGTGTTCCGTTTTTGTCGTACACCACCACGGTGATGGAGCCCGGTTCCTTCATCTGGAAAACACCGCCCGCCACCACGTCACCGTCGGACAGCGTCACGGGATTGCCGTCACTGACGATGGTTTTTCCCATGTAATCGAAAAGATTGTCATTGGCCGACGCACTGTTCAGGGAGCTAAGGATGGACGACAGATTCGTGTTCATGGTGATCTGCTGCTCCAGACTTGAAAACTGGGCGAGCTGGGCCGTGAAGTCCGTGCCTTCCAGCGGATTCAGAGGGTCCTGGTTTTTCAGCTGGGCCACCATCATGGTGAGAAAAGCCTCTTTGCCCAGACTGTCTGTTTTCTGAGTTTCAGACGTGTCCCTCAGCTGGCTGCTGATGAAGAGATCCCTGTTGCTGTAATCTGTTGAAATACTCATACCCTACCTCCGTATCCGGGCTGTTTTAAGCCACCAGATCGAGTCTTCCCCTGGTGTATCCGCCGGCCGCCATCAGGGCGGCAGCGGTGCTGGTGTCTTTCGATTCCAGCGGTGACAGGGGATCGAAACTGAACAACGGCTTGTCTTTCTGTTTGCGGCCCCTGTTGGACGAATCCGAATCATGTTTGGCCTGGGCCATGCTTTGTCCGAAATCTCCGGACATCCCCACGTCCATTTTTTCGATCCGTATCCCCTGGTCCGCGAGAAGGGTTTTCAGATCCGTGCTCTGATTCATGATCATGTCACGGGTGGTGGAATGTTCCGCAAGGATGCTGACCTTGAGCCCGCCTGACGTGTGGGTGATGCTGAGTTCCACACGCCCCATGTCCGGGGGCTTGATATGAAAGCGGATTTCCGTGTCCCCGTTTTTCACGGCTTTTGAAATCTGTCGGGCCACCTGGTCCGTGACATAGGCCGGAAGGGTTTTTTCAGAAGGCCCGGCCTGAACCATCTCCGATGTTTTCGCGTAAATGCCGGAACCTGTCAGAATCCTGACCGGCAGAGTCTGGGATTCGATTTTTCCCTCACGGACCGGCATTTTTTCTTTCAACGGTTTTTCAGGGTGGGATGCGTATGCCTCTGAAAAGGATTCGCCGTCATGGGCTGAGAAATTTTTTCCCTGGTTGTTTCGCATGAACGGGGCCACGGGCTCAGCAGCCTGATGCTGACCTTCCGCGCGGATCTCACCCGTTGTCACCGGATTTTTTACCGTTTTGGAATCATTGTCTGATCGTTCGGTCTGAACATGGCCTTTGAATATCCCCTGAGCCTTTTCGGTAAACAGCGTGGGCAGAGGACGGCTGGTGTCGAAGGTCAGGTTTGTGCTCTCATCGCTGACGGGTTCCATGACCCTTGCGGATTCCGATCCGCTGGCTGCCACTTTGCGGTTGATCGTATGGATATTTTCATGGAAGGCTTGTGCCAATGGAGCGATGGCGGCCTGCTTTGATGCGGCCGGCGTTCCGCCTTCGGCCAGAGTTTCAAGCTTTGCCGCAAAATCCTTAAGACTTATGTTGCCTTTGGCTGCCGCATCAAGAAGCTCCGGAGCGTCGGCTCTGTTTTGAGACGTCTGCACCGTGGGGGCGAAGGATTCTGACGCAGCGGTAAAAGACATGGCCTCCGCCATGGGTGCTGTTTCTGCCAGAGGATGGGGCATGCCGAAGGTTGCAGCAGGGGCGGCATCAAAAGACATGGCTGCTGACATGGGCGCTGTTTCGGCCAGGGGTTTAGGTTTGCCGGTCGTTGTGGCAGGCCGTGGAGAAAGAAGATCCATGATCATGGCGGCCGGAAAAGACATAGGGGGAGCCTGGCTCGGCTCAACCGCACCGGAATCCTTGGTGTCATCGGACGAAACAGAGGAATCATGATCGGCGTTCTCTGTTTTCAGGCCTGAATCGATTTTTTTAAAGGTATGGCTCGATGGGGTGTCCGTGTTTTTTGGGGACGAATTGCCGGATTCGTTCAGCCCGGCCAGCATCGCCAGAACGCTATCGCTGATGAAGGATTCGCCGGAAGCAGGAAACGCTGCCGCATCGTCAGTTTTGAGGGCCGTTTCGTTTTTGATTTTCTTCACGGTCCATGGAAGGACCGGGGCCTTTTCATCAGCAGGAAAAGCCGTGATGGCTTTTGTTGACGTTGAAGCGGTGTACGGTTCAAGTTCGGCCAGAAGCTTGTCCACAGAGACACCCTGGGTTTTGTCCGTGGCCTTGAAAAGGATCGTTTCGATCTTTTCCGGAGTGAAACCGAAACCCGTGAGGGCGGTCTGAATATACGGCAGTGAGGAAATATCAAGCCAGGTTCCCTGATCGTTGTCCTGCATGAACTCCCCGAGATTCGAAAGCACGGTTTTAAACGGGGTCAGGCTGTCCGATTCACTCAGGCCCTGTTTCTGGCCGTCAATGTACGTCTTTACCTGATCGGCGGGGAGTCCCGCTTTTTCAAGGAGCTGGCCCAGAACGTCAAGCCCTTTGGCTCCCATATAAAGATCCGCTGATTTTGAAGTGGTATCTCCGGATACAACCGCAGCAAGGGATTTGAGAACATCCCCTGATTTCCGGCCCGGAATGGTTTCAAGATTCATGGCCGCCATCAAGGATTTCATGGAGCTTTCCCTGTTTCCAGTGGCTGCCGGGGCCTTGTTCATCAGGGCGTTGAGTACGGAGCTGAATTCGTTTCCAAGACTGTTGGACCCCTGGCCCAGACCTTTGCCCATGGATGGACCGCCTGCCGGTGCGCCGGTTTTGATCATGAGCATGTTTTGAAAACTGTTTGCGAACATGGTGTTCTCCCTGACAGACGTTACCTCCGGACGGATTTGCCTTGCCGTCCGGTGTTGAACCCTATTTTAGCAAAGGGTGTGCCATGGAGAATTTCAACAAAAATAATCTTTTAAATCAGATGGATATTGAATATTGCCGTAAAAAGGCGGTAGAGATGAAGCGGGTTTTCAATGCATCTTTTTCTCTGGGAGAATACTGCGGGGAAAAATTTGCCTGATGGGTCCAAGGCAGGCAAGGCCTTGAAAAAAGCTTTCCTTCTGTTCGTTCTATTTGTACTTGACCGTTTTCAGGCTTTTTGAAAAATATTTTTCCGCTTTGATCATGAACAGCTTGGGCCGGGTCACATCTTCCTTTTTTTTCAGGAATCCCAGTTTGATGAGGTTGTCATACGCTTTGCCGAAATCGTGGTCCAGGGTCCCGGATTTCTGGTTTTCGTAAATCATCATGGCTTTGGTCTGGATGGCGTCGGCCACGAGAAAACCGATGGTGTTGTCGCCCTTGAGAGCCGCGAACTCCTTTAGAACCGCGTCCCGGTTGGTGACGGCAAAGTCTTCCGCTGTTTTTCCCACAGGTTTTTCGTTGAAAAGGGTGTTGGTGACGGCGGCGGCCAGGGCACCGGCGTATTCCCTTTCATAGCGCTCAAGATACCGTACAAACAGAAAATTATACGTGCCGTGTTTGACCTGGTCGATGGCGATATCCATTTTGCGGAGGTATTTTTTTCTCCGCCGGGTGGTGAAGTATGAAAAAAGGCCCATGGTGTTCCTCGTGTCCGTCGTTAAAAGAAAACGTTTCATATCCCAAACCGGATACAAAGTCAAATCTCTATATGGAATAGAGGGTTATCAGGCCATGTGTGAAAACGTGAACGTCATAAAATTCCGTTTGAATATCCCGAAACATTTTGATAGGGTTCTTTTTCTTTTATTCCGGGCGCTATGGCAATAGCAACTGGCGTTCGGCAATTACGAATATTTTGCGCGTTTTCACACCGCAGACGAACACAGCTCACACCATGATTTCGTTCGACTGAATGCGAAACACCTTAGAATACGGTTGAGCGCGCTGTTATGGAGGATTATGGGGCAGCTTATCATCACCCACCCCGGCTCGGCACATTTTGACGAATTTTTCGCCATTGCTCTGATTCTGGCAAAATTCCCCGATGAAACGTTCCGGATCGAACGAAGGGACCCGAAAACCGACGAACTCGACAACCCCGATATCTGGGTTGTGGACATCGGAGAACGTCTGGAACCCCATCTGAAAAACTTCGATCATCATCAGGATATCGACCATGCGGCGAGTTTCGTTCTGGTTTCGGACTATCTTGGATTGAAAGACAATCTGAAAACACTGCCCTGGTTTGAATTCAAAGATAAAATCGACCGATTCGGACCGATGAAAACCGGTGCTGAAATCGGAACTCAGAGGCTCCGTATCACTTACAGCCCCTTTGAAGAGTGGTTTCTTGACCGGTTTGCCGACGATCCCATGAGCTGTCTGCCCCTCATGCGGTCGTTCGGAATCAGCATGATCAAAAACGCCGCAGACATGGCGTCGCAGTTCAAATTCTGGGACAAGTGCCGGAAGGAAACCCTTGGCGGACACACCGTGGTCATCGGCCATACGGACAAGACCTGCGGGTCCCAGGAGTACAATGAGACCCTTGAACATCCGGCCGCTGTGCTGGTCACATACGACAGCCGGGGCAAGGGCTGGAAAATGTGCCGTTTCGATCATTTCCCCGAGGTGAATTTTTCCGTACTCGAAGGGCACAAGGACATCAAGTTCGCCCATAAAACAGGGTTTGTCGCCAAAACCCACGAACGGATTCCCCTGTCGGACATCCTTGACCTCGTGCGGAAGGCCCTTCCCGAATCGTGAGATCATGATGCCGGTTACACTCTGAAAACCTGCGGTAAGTATTCCGAAAAAAACCAAAAAAAAATCGGGTTCCACGGTATATCGTGGAACCCGATCAGCGGTTCGTGCTTTTAACAAAAAACGGATCAGGCGATTAACAACTCATAAATACAGCGGCGTTCAGCGCCGGACTGGGTTCCGACGTTGTCCAGCCGCCTGTCACCTCGGATCCGGCGGTCAATGCCTGAGCGCCGTTCCGGGCTGAAATCAAGATCGGTCAATTGACGCCTGTCTCCTTCAAGGCGACGTCCCCCATTGTCTGCCAGGTTGATCATCATGGTCTATCCTCCCAAAAAAATGTGTTAATTTTCCCCCTAACATTCTGTTTCCCGTGCAATATTCGTGCAACCGGATCCCCACCCGGCGTTTCTGTTAAATATTCAGCGCGTTGAACGCCGCTCAATTTTTTACAGGTGCAAAATATCAAGAGTAAAAACAAAATATTGGGAATATTATTCCATAAAAATACGGCAGTGGATACATAATTTTTTTAATTATGGGATGGGCGTGTTTTATTCCATGCCTATGTGTTCAGTTTTCAGGGTGCCTGAATCGCCGCCGGTAGTCTCGCGGGCTGACACCTGTATGGCGCAAGAAGAGTTTGCGAAAAAAACCGATGTCGTCGTAGCCGACCTGTTCGGCAAGACGTTCAATACGCATATCGTCATTTTCAAGAATAAGTTTAGCTTTTTCCATGCGAATTTTCTGCAGATACACCAGAGGGGGCTCACCCGTGGCCGCCTTGAACCTGCGCTTGAAATTCCGCAGACTCATGCCCACGTACTCGGCCACATGATCCATGGAGATGTTCTCAGACAGCCGGTTTTCAATGAACTGCTGGGCTTTCAGGATGTCCAAGTCTTTGTGGTTCTTGATAAATACGCTGTCTGCGTAAGGGTTCTGCACCTGCCGGCCCTGCTCCAGAAGAAACATGCGGGACAAAATCCGCGCCCGGTCACGACCAAGAAACCGTCCCACGAGAAAAAGGGTCAAATCCACACCGGCACTACCCCCGCCGGAGCAGAAAACACCCCCGTCGCATGTGATTATTTTTTCAGGAGTGAATATCACGTCGGGGTGATTTTTCCTGAATTCATCGGCAAAAGCCCAATGGGTGGTGGCGGCTTTCCCTGTAAGGATACCCGATTCCGCCAGAAGAAAAACGCCGGTGCAGATTCCGGCGATAATGACGCCCCGTGCGTGGTTTTCCGCGATCCAGCGTTTCGTTTTTTCAGGGTAATTTTTCAGACGGCCGACCCGGTATCCGCCGGTGGGAACGATGATCAGATCCACATCGCCCACGTCTTCCAGCGAGCCATGGGGTCTGATCTCAAAAAAATCCGAATAGGCCAGGGGCCGCCCATCATGGGACACAATCCAGGTTTCGAGCGGGGTTTTCAGCGGGGGATTCCCAGTGCAGTCCCGCAGGGCGGCGGCCATGGAAAACATGTCCCAGACCACCAGAACTCCTGCAGGGGCTGAATGTTCCATGGCAAGAATGGCAACGCGCATGGCGAGTCCTTTCAAGGATAATGTTTGTCGGCTCAGTGATAACGGCGGCATGGCTGCCTTTCGTAAAACAAAAACGTGAAATTGCCCGATCACCTATCAGCATTGTCCTTTATGCCACTATGCGAAACAGAATGCAACGTGTATATACACATGGAAAAACCCCATAAAAAGGAGAACCTGACCATGATCACAGAAAAGGATATCGTCGCCAAAGCCCGTGAACTGGGATTCGTCGACACGGGATTCACCACGGCGGAACCCTTCGTCGAACACCGGAAACTCCTGGATTCCATGCCGGAAGAGTATGGATGGGCCGATGCCGTTGGCCTTGACCTTAAAAACGGAACCGACCCGTCGACGATACTTGCCGGGGCCCGATCCATCATTGTCCTTCTTGAGCTGTATTTCAAAAAATCCTACCCACGGAGCGTGGAAGGGCATTTCGGTCGGTGCTATCTCGACGACGACCGGGTGACCGGCGACGGACTTTCGCTTCGCATCAAGGCGTTCCGCTCATTTTTAAGAGATCATGGCATTGCGTCGAAAGTGCCGTTCAACCTGCCTCACCGCGTGGCCGCAGCCCGGGCCGGCATGGGAACGTTCGGTAAGAACTGTCTTTTTTACTCCAGCCGGGCGGCCCGTCAGAGTTCATGGACGCTCCCCATTGCCGTGGTGGTGGATCATGATTTCACACCCGGCGAACCCACCATCGAAACACAATGTCCCTCCTGGTGCCGGAACGCCTGTATCGCCGCCTGCCCCACCCGGGCCTTGAAAGGCAACAGCCGCATCGACCCCAGGCGATGCATTTCGTACCTGAGCTATTTCGGACAGGGTCTCACGCCCCGGGAGCTCCGGGAGCCCATGGGCATGTTCGTGTACGGCTGCGACCGCTGCCAGAATGTCTGTCCGCGCAATCAGCCCTGGCTGGCCAAGGACCTCCCCCTCAACGAGAAGGTGGCGGCCAAGGCCGAAGCATTCGACCTGACCGCCCTCCTCCACATGGACAAAGCGTACTTTGAAACAAAAATCTGGCCCCACATGTTCTACATGTCCTATGCGGACGTCTGGCGATGGAAAATGAACGTGGCCCGGGTCATGGGCAACAGCCGGGATTCGCGGTTCATCCCTGAATTGGCAAGGGCCTTCCGCGAAAACACCGACGAGCGCGTCAAGGCCATGGCGGTTTGGGCTCTGGGCCGGATCGGCGGAAAAGAGGCTGAAGACGAACTTTCGGACATCCGCAAACGTGGGGTTGAAAACGCCATGATCCGCGACGAGCTTGACGCCCTGTCGAGCTGATACGATATCCGGCCGGGAATTTTTCCCGGCCATATTCTCCATAAAGCCACCCGATCACTTGGTCATGTCCCATCCCCATTCTCCCGTAATTCTCTTGAACATGGCTTTATAACCAGGTCCAGTCATGGCTTTCAAATCGCAAATAAATCATTAAACAAGCTTTTTAATGATTGAAAAAAAAATTGTTCTGTCCTAAGGTGGGTTCCCTGATGACGCACCATTGGCTTTATTTAGCGTGTGTTAATATTATATAATGCTGTATTTACACATAAATAATATCATAAACTTCTGAGATGAGGCCCCCTGCTTCGTCGTTATACACATGTGTCGGTAACAATGATGCTTTATAGATATCATCTGCAAATCAATAAAAAACCCCTTAACCTGCGTTGGAGAGCGTTGTATGTTGAACAGAATGGTTACATGCATCCTGGCGATGGTCCTGTGCCTTTTTTTAGGCGGCTGCGGACAGGTGGCCGAGGATCACGAAGACAGGTCGGGCCTTCACGGCACCGGCTTCCAGGACAACGGAACGAGCAAACCGTATTCGAATTTCATTCTCACGGAGATCTTCAGAGGCTGGAGCGGAATCGTATGGCCCGGCCTTGAAGAGATGTGGGACAGCATCGATGCCAAAGGATTCAACGACAGGTTCAGCGGAACGGTGAACAGCCACGTCGAAGAATTCATCACCTTCAACCGCCTGGGGTCCTCCATCCTGGGACACCCGTCGCGGGTGGTGATCCTTCTTGCAGGGACAGACGTCGCGAAACTTCTCGCATACCTCACCGACCCCTCTGAAAACTATCCCGTCCGGGACCCGGCCAACAGTGAAAAACACTATTTCCATGACGAGGGTGAAGATTACACGGAAGGCTTGTATTCGTTTCTGGATCAGGTGTTTGTGGAAGGCCAGAATCCTGGCAGCACGGACATGGTGAGTGTGAACCATAAAATCCTGAAGCGGCTCTCTGACCGGAAAACGGCCGATGAGCTTCACGAAGACATGGAAGACCTGATAGCCGACCTGCTTGACCCGGATTTCAGGGATGATGTCATCGACGCTACCACCATGCTGGGCAAACTTCTGGTCCGGGCCGATTATCCCCTGTCGGCGGACGATGAAAGCCTGGGCATCGGCAATGCGGCCAAGGGCGTGGTGGATCTTCTGATGTGGTACAACCGCATGGAGCAGGATCCGGAAACCCGGGCCCTCATGAGATCCCAGGTCACCGAAGCCGTATCCGTGTTCGACCCGTCACCGGATTCGGAAAACAAGTACAAAATCAAACAGTTGCTTGAAAACATCCGTGATTATTTCACTCTTTCAGGTTTGATATACAGTTCATCCGATCCCGGAAACATGTACCGCAAGGTGGACAACGACGAAATCTATTCCGACACGGAAATATCAGGGACCCTGAGGGAATTGTTCCCCGGCATGGTTTCCCTGATGATGCGTTCGGACAGGCTTGTATCTCCCGTTGACAGCAAAGACGGAGAAAACGTCTATGTATTGAAAAAGATGGCTGAAAATCTCAACGCTGTGGGCTACGATCCCGATACGCTCAACATGGAAACGACGTTGATGAACATGATGAAATACGACTGCCTGGGACGGGACAGAACCGATCCGGCATCCGGGGCCTATCCGTCATCCCATCTTGAAAGCCTGATTTTCGTCACCCATGTGACGGGCGGCATGGGATGGAATGACCGGAATGGCGTTTCCGACGACGAGGTCACAGAACCCACGGATCCACGTTACGACCACGGCCATGGTTCGTATACGGGCCGTTTGTCTCTCAACGACTCCCTTTTCAGCATCAGAACCCATAAAACCATGAATTCGCTGGGAATGTTCGACATCAGCCTCAAAGAAACCGACGGCAACGATATCCATCGAAGCGTATCGCCGTTCAGCACGAATCTCAGGGAGAACTACACCTTTTTCTTCAATCAGAACTACGATGTATTAAACTGCCTTGCCCCGCCCTGTGTGGGTGATTTGGGAACACCCGCCGGAGGAAACCCCGACGGCGGACAGATTCCCATGAACGGGTTCCAAGCGTATTCACCCGATGGCCTGGGGGAAACCCAGCTCGCCGCATGGACCCTGGGTCTTGTCACCAGAGCCTGCTTCAACGGAGAAGGTCCGTATTACTACGCCGATCCCAATGCCAAACCCTTTTTCATCGGGAACAAGCAGTGGTTTGCCTATTACCGCCCCAACGGCAAAATCTACGCCTTTGTCAACAAATCAGACCCTGAAAACTGGGAATACTTCTACCCCATGGATGACGGAGACCCCATCGACAACGACCCCGCCCTTGACGGAAAAAACTTGGGTGAATACTGGCCCCGCTACAATCGATACAAATCCCGGTGGAACAGCGATTATTACATGGTCCATTTCAAGGTCGGCAAGCAGCAGGGCGGCGTGGTTGTGTATGAAGACCGTTTTGTCACTGTCGACAACAGCTCGGGGAACACCGCGCCCGTGTTTCTCGAAGCGCCGTCGGGACTGGCGAAATGCCTGACCTACAATGAGCTGATTCCTGAAAACGAGATGAAAAGGGCCTGCTCAAGTCCTGAAGAAGCCCTGTTCAGAAACTACCAGTGGGTCATGACCGAAAAGAAAATGGCGATCATCCTCCCCCTCAGGCTGGATCTGGCCCTTGGATCCAAAGCGGCGTTGTTCCAGATCCTTGAAGGAAACGGCATCTCCGGATTGAGCAATCTGAGAAAATTCCGGGGAAATCATTACTGGGCAAAAACCAACACGGACGGCACGTCGAATGTCCCCGGCGACTACCGTATCGAGGTGGTGTCCTCATCGTTGAGTGACGACAGCCCCATCAACGATTTCAACGTCTATTACGAAACTCTGGACTGCGGCCATGCGACACCCACCATCGTCGGCGCGAACCTTCCGGCCCTGGTGAGACTCGGTTTCCCACGCTATACGGGTCTTAAGCGCCGGGCCACGGATGTTCAGGACAACGAACTGGGGTCAGGCGAAATTCAGCTAGGGAGTGACACATGGCAGAACCGCTCCGCGCTTCTCGCCCCGTTCATCTCCCTTGTGGCCGCGTTGAGGGAATACACACCGTCACCGTTCATCAACGAATTTCTTCCGGAGATCACACTGAGCGACAACACCCTCAAGCGGGGAATCCATATGTTTGTCGAAGGCACGTCCCCTTTGCTTAAACCGGTCATCTATTATCAAAAAGACAAGGGACAGCATCCGTTCAACACCTGGAAACCTCTGGTCACGGGCTCGGAAGACCAGGGGGATTCAACAGACTGGGATGATTATGTCGGTGACGACTTTCTCCGCTCGTCTGCGGACTTCCACACCAACAAAACGGCGGGTTCATGGAACGGAACCGAACAGGAACGCCGATATTATCAGCCTGCAACAATGAAAAACCTCCTCAACATCCTCATCGACAGCGACATCACAGCACAGCCCGACCCGGTGAAGGCCTACGCCGGGTCAAGGATGAACGGCGTCCTGCCGGTGATGATGGCCAACAACAGCATATCCAGACTGCTGAAAGTGCTGTTAAGCAAGCCCAACCAGACCGACCTGATGTACAGCGCCCTCGAACAGATCATGGGGGCCGTAAGAATCACCAAAGGACGGTACACGGAACTGAACGAAACGCCGGAAAAGAACCTGTTCTATCCGGACTATCTGTTTGTCAGGGCCATGGAAAGCAGCAAAGGTCATTACGGTGAATACCTGGCCTATGACAAGATGCAAAGGCCCGAAGACATCGTGCTCGATATCGGCATCGACCGGCTGATTGGCCGCCCCGGTGTCAGCGACACATACGACGGCTACGGCCTGGTCACATACGTGGATGAGCAGAGGGACAAGGAATGGGAGGATTTGTACGACACCCTGGATTTCCTTGAAGACATCCTCCATCCCTCAAGCAGCTACAGCGTGGTGGAAAGCGTCCTCTCCATGAACGAGAAAGTTTTCGGGCGCGAAAGACTTTACTCCGAAACTGAAATCAGAGGCCTGACCTACGCCCTGGGCAAACTTCTCACGCACTACGACATCGGTGAAAATTCCTGGTTGAACCAGGGGGAAGAGGGGTTTGACGATCTTCTCACCATTCTTCAGGTCCGCCTGCCGGACATTCACGACCTGATGAAAAACGAAGCAGGATACACCGGTGATCATTACAAAGCGGCGCTGACCTTGAACGCCGATATGATGAAACCCGACGGCCCCGTGGATTTTCTGGTGAAAACCATGGAAACCGAGGTGGGCTGGGAAACTCTTTTTTCAGATTCGCTCAGATTCGTGGAAAGCGATCTCGTGAGGGATGACGAACCCATGTGGGTGACGTTTGCAGCCCTTCTGGACGACCTGGCCCTGGCCGTGGACAATTCCAAAGACGGCAGCCTGATGGACAAGGTTTACCAGGATTTCGGCTTTCAGAGAAACGACTGATGACACCGGGCCCGCCGCGATTTCCGGCAGACCCTGAATACAGATGAACGACCATACCCTTGGAGACACCATGAAAAAACATAGTCTGATTTCAGCAATTATCGCAATCTTTGCCTCCTGCTCCGGCGCTTTCGGCTCCGGCTTCGGAGACACGTACGGATTTTCAACGTTTGGCATGAGCCTTGGAAACGCCATGTGCGCCAGGGTCAACGACTGGAGCTCCGTGTATTACAACATGGCGGGACTTGGAAAGACCAAAGGCCTGGAATACGGTGTGAACCAGATCGGCCTGGAATACCAGGGCAACATGCCTGTGTTCGACATCGACATCGCCCGGACGGATGCTGACGACAATCCGCCGCCCACCACCGTTACGGCCCTGCCCACCAACGGGGACAAGGATCTGGAAGGCGGGACCTTTGTCCTGGGTGTGGCTCTGGATGCCGGCCTTCTGCTTGATCTGCCCTCGTTCGTTTCTTCGGCCCGTCTGGGAATCGGAATCGGTGCCAACGACGATCTCACGGCGGTGAAAATCGTCGACCAGGACCCCAGGACCCATACTTTTCTCCGCTACGGCTCGGAATGTCAGCGGCTGGTGGTGTTGTCCGGCATGGGCTTCGGCTTTTTCAACGATCTGATGGGTGTGGGTGTGGGAGTCCACTCGGCGTTCGGCGGCGAAGGCCAGGTCCTCCTGGAAGAAATCGATCTCCAGACCGATGCCCAGAGCCCCAGGGGCCAGACCAAAATGGACATGACCATTGAACCGAACATCCTGCTGGGTCTTTACCTGAGTCCCGGAAAACTTGTCGATAGTCTCGAAGGATTCGACCTGGGTTTTTCTTATCGCGGGGAATCGATTCTCGACATCTACCCGTTCCAGACCAAAGGTGAAACCAACCTGGGATCCATGATGCTGGACATGACCCTGGCCATCACCAATTACTACCAGCCGGAAATGTACACCGTGGGAACCGCTCTTTCCACCGAGACCATGACCCTGTCGCTGGACCTGGAATACCAAAGATGGTCGGGGTTCCGGCTCTCCAAACCCACGACGGACAATTTCGCCGGAAATTTGGTGGAGCTTGACGATATCTTCGTTCCGAAAATCGGTTTCGAGTACAAACCGAAGAAAAGCCTTTCCCTGCTCATGGGATATTATTATCAGCCCAGCTTTGTGTCGGATCAGGCGTCGAAAGGGGTGATGAATTTCCTGGACAACGACAAGCATGTGGGGTCGCTTGGGCTCCGCATGAAACTTCCCAAATTGCCTCTGATGAAAGGAAACACCGAACTCAACCTGGGATACCAGTGCCAGTATCTGGTGGACCGGGATGTCAAGAAGGACAGCGCAGCCTATTCGTCTTTCAATCCCGATTACACTTACGGCGGCGTCTGCCACACTGTCATGGCCGGATTGACCATCAGCCGTTGATTGTTTTGGGTCATGAAACAAAAAAGCCCTGGGTGTTGCCAGGGCTTTTTTTATGGTGAAGGGAAAACCGCTATCTCGGAGTGATGATCCTCGACTGCTCCCTTTGCATCTGTTCACGCTGCATTTCCCGGATGCTTTCGATAATCTCCTGCATGGCTTTTTCCATGCTCGACGGGAATTCCCGGATGGCCTCGTCAAGGGTTTTGGCCTTGAGGTCGGACTGAATGGGAATGGGGCCTTCGGGGGACATCAACTGGGTGTGGCCATAAAACAGGGGCGTTCTCGACGGGTCGTCGGAGCCGTCGGCTTTGATGGGCTTGAGGATTCGGATGGTCGCCACTCGAAGGTCCGTGATCGCTTCCTCCCGGTAAAGGTTGTTTGCATCGACGGTAAAATCTATGGCCGCTTTCTGTTCTCCAACGATCATGGGTGTCTCCTTGGCTTGATGGGGTTTATGGGCCGGATGATGTTCAGCAGGCCTTTGACGATTCCGCATGCCTATCATGTTTGGCATGAATAAAAAAGTGATTTCTTATTTCATAATGCCGTTGTTTTTTTGTTTAAAATCGTGTCGTGGTGTGATAACTGATTAATACATACGAACATTGTTCGACAATATGTTAAAATGAATAACGTTTAAGCCCCTGACAATACAGAAGATCGTTGAATGAAGTTCCCTATGGACGTATGATTCCGTCCTGTCAGGACCGTCACAGAATCACACCTAACGAAGGAGATACAAAAGGATATGATGCCGGATGTCCTTTGGAAAAAGACGACCCCCATCCTGTGCGCCGCTCTGTTGTTATGGGCCTCGGGAACCGTGAGCCATGCCGACACGGCCCTGACCATCAAAAAGTCACTGTTCGAGGACACGGACAAAATCATGCAGGAGGCGGATTCCCAGAAAACCCGTTTTTACGCCCCGACTATTTTCAACAACGCCGTTGCTACATACCAGTCGGCTGAAACCGATTTCGCCGAAGAAAAATCCATCCGTGAAATCAACGAAAAACTGACCAAAGCGTCCACGCTGTTCAGAAAAGCCATGACCGTGGCCGAGGAAGGCGAAAAGGTGCTGGGCTCGGCGGAAACAGCCCGAATGAACGCGCACAAGGTCATGGCGTCCAAATACAAACCGGCGGAATGGAGCGAAGCGGATGAAACCCTCAAGAGGGCCGTGGCCAAAATGGAGAAAGGCCAGACCGAGGAGGCCATGACTCTGGCTTCCCAGGCGGAGCAGCTTTTCGGTCAGGTGGAGAGGGACACCGTGGCATTCAGTTACATGGTGGAGATTCGGGAAAAACTGAGACAGATCGAATCCATGAGGGCCGGAGAATATTTCGCACCCAAAACGTACCAGAAAGCGCTGGCCCTGGCCAGACAGGCCGAGGAGGAACTGGCCAGACAGCCCTACGGAAACGAACAGGCCAAGGGCCTGATCAAAGAAGCCATGCAGCAGGCCGATCTGGGCATCAAGCTGTCCCAGCAGATCAAAGTGCTTGTGAAAGAAAAGAAAACCTTCGAAGACCTTTATCTTGAATCGGTGATCCCCATGGAAACACTGGAGAGCAATCAGGATAAATCATGACACCCGGAATCCTCTCATCGACTGCCTAGTGCAGACGCTGGGATTCGCAGGGGGGAAGTTTCGCATCCTTCTCCCCTGCGTTTTTTTTGTTTCATTCCCCGAAAGGGTCGTGGTCCGGCCCTGTGTTGATCAGATCGTTGATCGCATTGTCTTTAAGACCCATCCTTATTCATTCTCTATATGTCCGGTCTTTGCCCGATTCGGATACCTGTGCCTTAAAAGGGCGTTGATCAATTAAGCGGCCCGACAGGAAAGCTGACCGCTTCGCCGGAATCTCTTATCGCACCGGCCATGAAATACAGGCCATGAGTCGCCCGGCTGACGGGGCGGTCCATTGAAATTTTAAGCGCTCCGGATTCTCTTTGAGCAAACGGATCATTTTTTATCCTGTTGTGTAATTGACAATAATCGGGACAGAGTTTTATGTGGCACAGAATTTTGAACAAAATCTATATTATTTCATAATCTTTTTTTTCTGATTCTATAAAATTGCTTCCAGACCAGTCTGAAATAATCTTACCGAGCCAAAAACTTTTTTCGAATTTTTGCTTGGATAGAATTATTACGTTCCTATTGCCTTCAAGCGCTAATCCCCATGAATTAAAGCTGTCACTTTCGCCTCCATCTTTTATTTGCCTAACAATTTTGATATCTGATTTATCAAAATGAGATTTTTTCTTCCAAAAAAACAGTTCTTTACTTATCGTTAAATCATATTCGCCAAAAATATAGAAAGTTTTTCCAAAGAAATACCATAAAAGATAAACAATAACAGCTATTTCTGCACCAAAAAAAGGTAAAGAAAATAGTACTAAAGGCCAGCTCTCAGTGACCGGTGTTATCCACAAACTACGAGCCATAAAAAAACAACCAGAAGTCCAAATACTTAGCCAAACAGTAAAAAATATTGCCGTACCGATCATTCCTTCAGTTTTATATGATATCGTTGTTTGACCTCGAAAATCTTCTAATATTTCAAACCCTTTTGGGCTTGTTTTATTATATATAGTGTGGAAATCCATATTAAAATTCATAAAATTTGCTTTCGAAAGGGAATCCAGCCCCCATCGCCTCTCATCTATGCCAGGGCATGGGCCATCATCTTAAAGAAGCAGCTTCCGGTCCTGTATCTGGGTCTGGAGAAAGGTTTTGGCGATATTGGATGTGTAAACGATGATCTGGCTCATGAGGTTCATCAGTTCCATGTGGATTTCATGGGTTTCCACGGACTCCAGGCGTTTGTTGACCAGCCGGTTCAGGTGACGCACGCGGTACTGAAGTTCAAGATCCAGGTATTTCCGCTCTTTGGCCATGATGTTCTTGGCTTTTTCCGGGTCTTTTTCGGAAAAGGATTCTTTGAGAAGGCGGATCTGGTTGCAGACTTTCTGGTGGTAGATGGTGAGTTCCTCCCGGCCTTCCGCTGAAAAATCATGGTTAAGGGCCCTTTTTTTCGCGATCAGAGGCACCACGTTCCGGTGAACGATGTCCCCGATGCTTTCCATGTCCTTGACGATGGAAATCATGGAATAGGCGATCTGGGTGCATTCGGCGGAAGAGCCCATCTGGGCCACGCGGATCAGGTAGGAAACAATTTTTTCCTCCAGAAAATCGAGCTCTTCCTCTTTTAAATCCACGCCGGCCATCAGGGACAGTTCGGGATGCTCCTTGTCCTTTTTATCTTCTTTGGTGACAAAGGGAACGGCGATGGCCCGGAGCATGCGCTCCAGAATTCCGGCCATCCGGGAAATTTCCGCGCGGGCCAGGTCTAGGGCCAGGGCCGGAGACAGAATCTTGCCTTCATCCAGAAACGTCGTGGTGTGCTTCCGGACAAGGTCTTCCGGCCTGTCAGGCATGATGCGCATGATGAAGCGGGCGAACTGCGGCGTTACCGGAATGAACAGAAAAGCGAGAGACACGTTGAACAGGGTGTGGACGTTGGCGATGTCACGTGCGATACCCGAGGACATGGAACCGGTCAGGCTCTGGACCAAATCGCGTGTCTGGGGAATAAACATGAAGAACAGCGCAACCCCGAAAACCCGGATGAAAAAGTTGGCCACCGCGACACGCTTGGCCTCCCGGCTTGTTCCGATGCTGGCAAGGGCAGCGGTGATGCATGTTCCGATGTTCGCCCCTAAAATCATGGGGATCATGGTGTCAAGGGATGTGATAACACCACTTGTTCCAAGAATGATCAGGATGCCTATGAATGCCGTGCTGCTTTGGATGATGGCCGTGAGCAGCGTTCCCACAGCCAGGCCCACCACCGGGTTTCCCAGCCGGCCAAGGACGCTTTTGACAGCCTCGCTCTTCCCAAGGGGGGCCATGGAATCCCCCATAAGGTCGAGGCCGTAGAAAAGGATGCCGAAGCCCAGAATGACCTCGCCGATGCTTCGAACCGTGTCCCGCTTGCTGACAAGACGCATCAGACATCCCAGTGCGATGAACACCAGAGCATAATCCGTGACTTTGAAGGCGATGAGCTGGATGGTCACCGTTTTTCCGATACCCGCCCCGATGAGGACTCCGATGGTCTGGGAAAAAGCCATAAGACCGGCCTGGACAAATCCCACCAGCATCACCGACGTGGCTCCGCCGGACTGGATGATCAAGGTGACGAGAAATCCAAGAAAGAGCGCCCTGAACCGGTCACCTGTCAGTGTGGCAAGAATGAGGCGCAGCTTGCTTCCCGCCGCGTTTTTCATGCCCAGGCTCATCAGTTCCATGCCGAACAGAAAAAAGGCCAGCCCACCGAAAAGGCCAATGAGGTTCATTGTCCAGGATACAGGCTCACCTGTTTCCCCCATGGCCGTTGAGGCGGTGAGGCATGCAAGGGCGCAGGCCAGTGCGGCGTAAATACGTGCTGGGATCGTGGTCATAGACAGAGGATGAACGCTCCTGATGAAAAAACGGTTCGAAACGCCTGTGAACTTATCGATTCACATCTTAAATCGATTATTTTTTTAAAAGATGGTATTATTAAACCTGAAAAATCGTGTAAAGACAATAGTTTTTATCCGCACAGGCGAAACAGGTTAAAGATTCCATAAGATTACATCCCCCCATTTTTCCTCCAACATGGTCATCTGCAATATCCGAAAGTCCATCGATTGACATTGACGGTTTTATCTTGTATCTATCTTTTTCATATTGCGTTCTTATTAAGATCATCCAAAGCAAGATCGAGTGTTTTTAAGCATTTCACCACGCGGCGCACGCCGGAAATCCGGTGCGTGTTCCCGGATTCATATACCCAAGGAGGTAACGAATGGCCAGTTTGAACAAAGTCATGCTCATCGGAAATCTGGGCAGGGACCCTGAAGTGAGCTACACCCCTTCCGGCATGGCCGTGGCCCGTTTGAACATCGCCACAACCGATGTCTGGACCGACAAAGCCACCGGAGAAAAAAAGGAAAAAACCGAATGGCACCGCGTGGTGGTGTTCGCCAAACAGGCTGAAAACTGCGGTCGTTACCTGACCAAGGGACGGCCTGTTTACGTGGAAGGCAAGCTCCAGACCACATCCTATGAAAAAGACGGTGTCACACGCTACAACACGGACATCATCGCCAGCGCCGTTCAGTTTCTCGGTGGTCGGGAAGGTGGCGGAGCCCCTCCCCAGCAAGGCGGCGGCTACCAGCAGAATTCAGGGGGCTACCCGAACCAGGGTGGCGGTTACCAGAACAACGGCCCCTCATATCCGCAGGGCAACCGGAGCTTCCAGAACAACAGCGGCCCCGCAAACCAGGGAAACTTCAACCCCGGCCCCGCGCAGGATTTCGATCCCTACATGGGTGACAGCGGGTTTCATCAGCCGCCGGACGATGATATTCCGTTCTGATCGGCTTGATTCCCATGATTTAAAAAACATCGGGCGCCCGGAAGGGCGCTTTTTGTTTTCGTCCCGACCGTGACCCCTTTTTTTTACATGAAAGATGTTTCCTTTTGAATAACCTCAAATGTTTGACCGAGCTGAATATTTTCTTGCTTGACATCTGCCCGCCTGTGATTATTTTGGTCCTTATTTTCGTTTCAACATCCTGATATATTGGATTTTAATCAAAAAATTTTTTAGATCGAACCTTGACACATTCTTCCCTCCGACTTAGTTTTTTTCCAAGAGAACCACACGGTCATCGATGACGGAATCAATCAAAAACTGGCCATGCCAAGGCAAGTAAAGACGAGCGTAAACCAATCACAGGAGGTCGAACCATGATACTCAAACGATTGCAGCATTTACCCCGATGGGCGGATCCTTTCGATGATGGCGGACAATGGCGCCAGCTGATGGGTGACATCGGCCGGAAATTTTATGACGAACCCCACGCCGGTGTTTTTCCGCTTTTGAATGTCGCAGCAACCCAGGATCATTACATTGTCAGGGCCGAACTTCCGGGGATCAAAAAGGAAGAACTGGACATCACGGTTTCAGGAAACAACCTCACCCTTTCCGGCGAACGGAAGATCATGGCGGAAAACAACGGCGCACGTTACCACCGAAGGGAGCGGGAAGCCGGGAAATTCAGCCGGGCTGTCAGTCTTCAGGGGCCCCTTGACGCGGAGCATGTCACGGCGTCGCTGAAGCACGGGATTCTCAAGGTGGTCATTCCCAAAGCGGAAGAGGCCAAGCCCAGGAAGATCAGCATTCTGTAATTCACAGATCATTGAAAATACAGATCGTTGAAACAGTTCAAAGAAAAGGAGGGACGAGCCATGACTGAAACAGAAATCAGGGCCAAAGAAAAAAAAGAAGTGACGGGTCAGGCCGAACAGACCAAACCGGGCCCGGTGTTCACCCCCAACGTGGATATCTTTGAAACGGAAGCGGGCCTCACGATTCTGGCCGATCTTCCCGGCGTTACGGCGGAAAACCTGGACATTGATCTTCACGACGATGTGCTTTCCATCATCGGGAATATCATGGAGGACAACGAACCGGGAGAAAACCTGCTCCTCAAGGAATATGAAACCGGCCGCTACATCCGAAAGTTCACACTGTCCGACGTCATCGACCAGGAAAAAATCAAGGCGGACCTGGATGACGGGGTCCTGCGCCTGACACTGCCCAAGATCGAAAAGGCCAAACCCCGGAAAATCACCGTCAACTGACGAATCAATTGGGTCGCAAGTATCAAAAAGAGGTCTCGAACAGAGGCCTCTTTTTGTTTTCTTAAGGAGGATCACCTGATTCAGGTTATGGCCGTACGTGAGGGCATCCCCTACCAGACACTCATTTCAAGCATTGTCCATAAATATCTTCAGGATACGAATCCGTCTTTGATCTCAAAATCATGACGATGGAACATGGGCCGGGCATGGATTGAACCGGCCTTTCCCTAATCCCCCCGGATATAGTGGTTGTCAGATTAAAATTCCGAAATGGAGTTATCCTTTATTCGATGTTGGACGTTGGGCGTTGAATGTTCGATGTTCATTCGCGCAATCGGAACAGATTTATGACAACCACTCTAACATCAACGGTACATCACCAGAAGATAGCCGTCCTTCCCGCTGCTTTTCATGGCGTCGGGTTCGGGCAGCCGTTCTTTGAAGCGGTTGAACCGCCGTTCATCGAGAACGAGGATGATGTCCCTTTGCCCATGGTTTGCCCTAACCATCTGGCCGAACGATTCGAACGTCAGCCACCTGTGCTTCATGTTTTGTTGTGAAAAGCCGTAATCCAGTTCACCGGGATCGTCCAGGAGGAAAACATCGCTGCGTTTCAGCGACCAGCAGACGGCTTTGAGGGGGGTGGAGGTGGCCACCACCAGGGTTTCAGGTGTGAAAAGATCCCGGTTCTCTTCGATGAACACCGAAGGGGAGTTCCGTCGCACAGCCTGGTCCGGGGTAAGCGTATGAGCGGCGGAGTAAAACACCAGGGGCGACAGGGCAAAGAGGATCAGTTTCCTAAAAGGATCTTTGGCTTTCAGCGCTCCCGCGAGCAGAGCGAGAAACGCCGTCATGGCGATGAGGAACAGGTCAATTTTCACCGGATCGGAAAACAGAAACGGCGTTTTACGGCTGACCCCGTTCTGGAGCGCGAGGACCGCAACGGTGGCGAGCACGGGAAACAGCATCATCACCCGGACGCCCGCATCGAACAGGCGGTCCGCCCCCCTCTCAAGAGCGTCCCGGAGTCCCAGGGCCAGCAACAGCGCGAGGGGCGGAAAGCAGGGAAGAACATACGTTGCCAGCTTGCCGGATGACGCGGAAAAAAACAGAAAGGGAAACAGCAGCCAGCAGAGCAGATAGCGTTTGAATGTGGTGTCGAAACCGCTTTTCCTGAAACCGGCGACAGCCGCCGGAACGAGAACCGTGTGGGGAAAAATCCCCCCGACGAGAACAGGGATGAAGTAATAAAAAGGCTCTTTATGCTGGGACGCGCCGGAAAAGAAGCGGTGGACATGCTCCTGCCAGAAAAAATAATTCCAGAAATCCGGTTCGCGAAAATGGATGCAAAGGCCCCAGGGCAGCATCACGAGGGCGGCGACGGCCACGGGTATCCAGGGGATTTTGACGATGTCCGAATACCTTCTTTCCCAGAGGAGAAAGGGAACGATCACCGAAACAGGCACGGCAAAAGCGAGAAACCCTTTGGTGTGACAGGCGAGCCCGCAGAGAAGGCCGGACAATGCCAGGAACACCGCCTGTTTCCGTTTGTCTTCCCGGCAGGACCAGGCCAGATAAAAAAGGGCAAGGCACGCGGTGAGGAAAAAGGAAAGCAGGCTGTCCAGGGTGTTGAACACCCCCACGGCAAACACTTCAAGACAGGACAGGTAAAGGAGGGCCGCCACCGTTCCGGTCATGAGGCCTCCGCCGAATCGCACAGCCAGGAAAAAGACGGTGAGTGCCGTCAATCCCACGGCAAGGGCCTGGGGCAGCCGTCCGGCCAAGGGCGTTTCACCGATGGCCTTCATGGAAAAGGCGGCAAGCCAGTATCCCATCACCGGTTTTTCGAAGTACAGGGTGCCACCCAGTCTGGGGACCACGTAGTCGTGGGTTTCGTTCATTTCACGGGGGATTTCAGAGTAACGTGTTTCATCCGGGTCCACCAGGGGCCGGAGGTTCAAAGGGAGAATGTACACCAGCACGAAAATCAGGCCGATCAAAGCGAGTGCGCGTTTCAATGGTTTTTCCTTTATTGTAATTGTCAGACTAACGTTCCGGACCATTGTGAACATCGAACATCGAACATACAACATCGAATGGTGAATGGGTTGCAGGATCACCATTGCCGTAAGGATAATAGAGACGGGTGTGAAAATTCGTTGAGTCTTAAATGGATTTGTCCCTCATTGATGTTCGATATTCAACGATTATTCATGCGTAATGGATTTACTAAACCGGCAATAATATACATGAATATTTAATTGCCGGATTACTATGACACTCCCTCTGCATCCGGGACCTGGACAGCCAGCTTCCCGCTGCGCCCCGGAAGGGTGTCAAGGGCGATCCTTGCGGGCCGTGGCGGAGAATCCATTGACACGCATTCGGAAAGGGGGATGAACCGGATGCCCTGGCCCAGGGCCTGTTGGATGAAATCCTCAAACAGATCGAGACAGACGATGCCTTCCACTTCCGCATGGATGGTCAGGACGTTCAGCGCACCGGGTTTGACCAGGGCCAGAACACGGGCGTTGTAGCTTTGCCGGGTCACACCGTCCCGTCCGATGATTTCGTCGTACGTGGGCAGGGTGACCGGAACCTGGGGTGTCCTGAGCTGTTTTCCGGAAACCTCGGGCATGAAGACCCGGGTTCCCCGGCAGTCGCTGTTGTATGTGAACGGAAATCGGTCCTTCATGCGGAGAACCGTCCCGTCGGCGATCCAGCCCGGCGCGGCGGAACAGGACGGGGTGCGGCCCGTGATACGGGTCAGCTCGTCGAAGCCCCGTTGAATGGCCAGGGCCACATCCGCTTCAGGCATGCCGAGAATATGGTTCTGCCAGGTGTAATGATCCCAGGCGTGGAGACCGATGTCATGGCCCAGACCCGATGCGCGGTGGATGATGTCCGGGCATCGCTTTCCGATCAGCGGGCCGGGAAAAAATGTGCCCATGAACAGGATATCCCATCCGTAAAGGCTGGCTGCGCTGGACCGGATCATTTTCTTAAGGAAAGATGGCCTCAGCAGCCGCCAGAGGTTCCGCCCCATGTTGTCCGGGCCCACGGAGAAAAAAAAGGAGGCCCGTATTCCGTACCGGGAAAGAAGGTCCAAAAGGGCGGGAACCCCGTGGCGCGTGCCTCTCAGGGTGTCCACGTCGATGCGGAGGCCGAGTGACGTGTCGTTATTCATAATGGAATGTTTCCAGGAGTTGAGGTTTCATTGACACAATTCCTTTCAAAGCCGGAATCTTCAAATCTGAAAGATGGCCCTTCGAATCTTTTTCCAAACCATTGAAATGCGTTGAAGGATAAACGTCCAACGTCCAACGCCCAACGTTCAACGTCCAACGTCGAATGGTTGCAGAGTCGCCGGCAAAGCAAAACCGGGCGTCCAGGCGGCACAAAACATAAAAAATGACCCGATCCTTTATTCAACGTTGGACGTTGAGCGTTGGATGTTGGACGTTCACTGCCGCTGGCCCCGTAAAAGCGTATCTCCCAATACCGATGTTTGCATACCATGATTGATCATTCAAAATTTATTGTCATCCGACATGATCCCTGAGGAAAAAATCCAGGGTTTCCCCGATGGACTGGTCCATGGGAACCTGGGGTGCCCAGCCCAGCAGTTTCCGTGCGTTTTCGATGCTGGGTTTCCTGTGCTGAACGTCCTGGTATCCTTTGCCGTAAAACGAGGCGCTTTCGGTTTTCCGCATGCCGGCAAACGGGGGGAATTCGCTTCGCAAGGGATGTTTGTCGAATTTTTCAACAAGGATCTCGGCCATCTGGCGGATGCTGGCCTCGTTGTCCGGGTTTCCGATGTTGATGATCCGGCCGTCGCAGAGTCCGTCTTTGTTTTCAATGATCCGGTAGAGGCATTCGATGCCGTCGGTGATGTCCGTGAAACACCGCTTCTGCTCGCCGCCGTCCACCAGCTGGATGGGGGTGCCTTCCACCAGATTCAATATCAGCTGGGTGATGGCCCGTGAACTGCCGATGCGGGCGGAGGACAGGCTGTCGAGGCGCGGTCCGATCCAGTTGAACGGCCGGAACAAGGTGAATTTCAGGCCTTCCATCTGGCCGTAGGCGTAGATGACCCGGTCCAGCAGCTGCTTGCTGCACGAATAGATCCAGCGCTGCTTGCTGATGGGACCCAGAATCAGCCGGGATCTGTCTTCGTCAAAGTTGGGATCGTCGCACATGCCGTACACTTCGGAGGTGGAGGGAAAAATGATGCGTTTTTTGTACTTGGCGCAATACCTGACGATCCTTAAGTTTTCCTCGAAATCCAGTTCGAACACCCGCAAGGGGTTCCGGGTGTACTCGGCGGGTGTGGCAATGGCCACCAGGGGCAGAACAATGTCGCATTTTTTTACATGGTACTCGATCCATTCCCGGTGGATGGCGATGTCGCCCTCGTGGAACTGGAATCCGGGTTTCCCCATCAGCCGCTCGATGCCGTGGCTGTGGATGTCCATGCCGTGGACCTCGTACCGCCCGCTGCCGATCAGCCGCTCGCTCAGCGCGTTTCCGATGAACCCGTTCACACCCAAGATCAGGACATGTTTTTTCCGGCCGGTTTCCACAGCCACCCGGTGATCTTTACCGAAGCCCATGCCATCCACAAGACGGAGTTCGTCGGCAAGCTGTTCGCCGGTGACGTACAGGCCCTGCTCACTCTGGCCGGCGTGAACGGTGACGGCGTCTTTGCCGCAGGCCACCACAAACGGAGAGGTGCTCAGAATCTTGCCGGGTCTGGTCTGTTCGGAGAGGGGCGTCACGCTGACATCCCAGAAAAAAACCTTGCGGTTTCCCGTGAACGAAAAAGCGCCGGGATAAGGGCGGGTCACGGCGCGGACCAGGTTCCGGACCTCTTCGGCCGTCCGTTCCCAGATGATTTCCCCGTCTTTGGGACCCCGTCCGCCGAAATAGCTGGATTTGCCGTGGTCCTGGGCGTTTCTTGGGGCGGTTCCCTGTTTCAAAAGAGGCAAAGCCCGGTCAAGGAGAGCCGAGGCCGCGGCAGTGCTTTTGTGATGAAGGGTCCGGGCGGTGTCGTCCGTGGCAATGGCAATCCGTTCCTGATCCACCACATCCCCGTCATCGGGTTTTTCCGTCATGTGGTGAAGGGTGACGCCGGTTTCCGTTTCGCCGTTCACCAGAACCCAGTTCACCGGACAGCGTCCCCGGTAGGCCGGAAGAAGGGACCCGTGAAGATTCAGTGCGCCTTTAACCGGTATGGACAGCAGTTCTTTTTTCAGAAGCTGGCGGTAATAAAACGAAAACATCATGTCAGGAGCGATGTCCCGGATTTTATCCACCCAGATGGGATGGTTGACATCTTCCGGGGCGAACACCGGGATGTTGTGGGCCGTGGCCAGCTCAGCCACCGATTCGAACCAGATGGCCTCGTCGGGGTTGTCCGTGTGGGTGAAGACGGCCGCAATCTCGAATCCGTTTTTCAATAGCGCCTTGATGCCGGCGCAGCCTGTGTCGTGATATGCGAAAACAATGGTTTTCATGGTTGCTCCTGTGGGGTTATCTGTCTTTTTGCCTCCGGCTGCCTGCCGGGCAATGTTGTTGGTTTAAGCCTGTTTGTTTCTGATGGGCACGCTGACGCTTTGCCCATCCTACGGTCAACAGACCGGAATCCTGTAGGATGGGCAAAGGCGAAGCCGTGCCCATCTCTTAAGCCAACAACGTTGGCCTGCAGGGCCACCGGAGGCATAAAAATTCTATTAAAAAACGTCAGGGCGAATCCCCCCAGCCCACCCGGCGGTCCACAAAATACCGGGGCCTTGCTCTCACATCGGTGTAGATCCGTCCGATGTATTCCCCGAGGAGGCCCAGGGCCAGAAACTGTCCGCCGATAAACACGAAGAGGATGGCGAACAGGGTGAACACGCCGTCTGCGGCCCAGGCCGCGCCGAAGATCAGCCGCATGACCAGGAGGACAAACCCGAAACCCATGCCCGCAAGGGATACGGCCCCGCCGATAAGGCTCAAGAGCCGTAAGGGGAAGGTGGTCATGCAGGTCAGGAGATCGTATTGAAGGGAAAGCAGCTTGAGGAAGCTGTACTTGGACTCCCCCTTTTTCCGCTCGTCGTGCCGCACGGGGATTTCCGTGGTGTTCCGGGCGAAACTGTTGGCCAGAACGGGAATGAAGGTGCTCCGTTCATGGCACAGGAGGATGGCGTCGATGATCGGCCGCCGGTAGGCCCTGAGCATGCAGCCGTAGTCGTTCATCATGACCCCCGTGGCTTTCTGCACGCCCTTGTTGACCATGAACGAGGACGCTTTCCTGAAGGCGCTGTCCTGCCGGTTCTTCCGCACCGTTCCCACCACGTCGTGGCCGTCGAGGACCGCAGCAACCAGGGCCGGGATTTCTTCCGGCGGGTTCTGGAGATCGGCGTCCAGGGTCACCACGATGCCGCCTTTCGATGCGCCGAATCCCGCCATCACCGCGGCGTGCTGGCCGTAATTCCGGTTGAGGAACACCCCTTTGACGTCACCGGGGTTCGCCGTTGCGGAATCCTCGATAATCCGGGCGGAACGATCCCGGCTTCCGTCATCCACCAGGATCAGTTCGAAGGGGAGATCCATGGTCCGGAGCACGGAAAGGCAGCGGGTCATCAGTTCGGTGAGGTTTTCCTCTTCGTTGTACACAGGGATGACCACGCTCACGGAGGGTTTTTCGATCAGCGGCATAGGACCTCCCGGATGGCGGACACCACCTCGTCCACATCGGACTCCGTCATGTCCGGAAACAGCGGAAGGCTGACGATACGGTCGGAATTCCATTCTGTTTCGGGAAGCATGCCCGGCTGGTATCCAAACGTTTCACGGTAGTGTTTCTGGAGGTGAACCGCCCTGAAATGGAGGCCGGTGCCGATGTTCCGTTTTTTCAGCTCGTCCATGAACATGTCTCTCGATATTCCGGCCTTGTCGGTGTCCAGCCGGACGATGAACAGATGCCAGGCGTGTCGGGCGGAGCCTTCGGGCAGGGCAAGCGGGATGATCGCGTCCATGGCGGCAAAATGCTCAAGGTAGCGCCTGGCCAGGGTTTCGCGTTTTTCGATGAATTCATCCAGGCGTTCCAGCTGGCGAATGCCCAGAACCGCCATCATGTCGGGCAGGTTGTATTTGTATCCCGGTTCGATGACTTCGGCCTGGGGGGACCGTCCCTGGGTGGCCCGGTCAAAGGCGTCCACGCCAAGGCCGTGGAATTTCAGACGACGGATGCGTTCCGAAAGGGCATCGTCATCGGTCACGAACATTCCGCCTTCTCCGGTGGTGATGTTCTTGATGGGGTGAAAAGAGAAGATGGACGTCCCGCTCGCGCCAATCCGTTCCCCGTTGTACTCCGTTCCCACGGCGTGGGCCGCGTCTTCCGCGAGAAAAACGCCGTGACGGCCGGCAAGTTTTCGAAGGGAGGAAAGATCCGCCGGTGCCCCGGCGAAATGAACGGGGATGATCATGCGGGTCCGGTCGGAAAGGCAGGGTGTAACCGTCTCTTCGGTGATCATCAGCGTGTCGCGGTCAATGTCGGCGAAAACCGGCGTGGCACCGGCAAGAACGATGAGGTTCACCGTGGACACCCAGGTCATGGACGGGGTGATCACTTCGTCTTCGGGGCCGATGTTCAGGGCTTTTAAAAGGATGTGCATTCCGGCGGTGGCCGATGTGAGGGCCACGGCGTGACGGCAGCCTGTGTAGTCGCGAAACCGTTGCTCGAATTCGGCGTTTCTTGTGCCGGTGGTGATCCAGCCCGACCGGAGGACGTCGGCGACTGCGGCGATATCGTCTTCGGTGATGGACGGTCTTGAAAAGGGAAGGAATTCCTTTCTCACGGGGTGTTTCTCCTTGTTTGGGTTCACATTACTGTATCCTGTAGGCCATATGCTTGTATGTCCAGGACGTCCAGAGCGCATGGGCCAGGGCTGTTTCAGCCTGATTTGCGTCGAGGGCCGCAGGAATCAGGCGGTCAGCCCTGTAAAGATAGCCGTCGATTTTTTCACCGGGCTGGAGAATGGTCACCTGTTTGTCCGTCATGTAGGCCTGGTTCCCGAAAAACTGGAGAATGGCCCGGCCTTCGAGGGACGCGGGTTTCCGGGTGAGATCCCTGCCGATCATCGGCGTGTCGCAGGCAAGACCCATGATGGAAAGCAGCGTGGGGGCAAGATCGATCTGGCTTGCGATGTCCCTGTAAACCGACGGTTTCAAACCGGGAGCGATGATCAGGCCCGGAATCCGGAACCGTTGAATGGGCACCTGGGTTTCACCCCCCACATGGGAATTGTGATCGGCCACCACAAGAAACACGGTGTTGTTCCAGTACGGCGAGTGCTTCGCTTTTTCGAAAAAGCCGTTCAGCGCATGGTCCGCGTATTTCACGGCGTTTTTCCTCGTGGCTTTCGGTTTCTCGTACAGTTCGACGGCGTTGTCGGGAAACTCGTAGGGGCTGTGGTTGGAGGACGAGAACACCAGCCCGAAAAACGGTTTGTCTTTCCGGCTGAGGAAATAGTCATGGGCCTTGTCGAACAGGTCTTCGTCGGATACGCCCCAGGACCCTTTGAATTTCGGATGGTCGAAATCCTTTTCCTCGATGACACCCTGAAACCCGTTGCCCAGGAAAAAGCCTTTCATGTTGTCGAAATTGCTGTCACCGCCGTAGATGAACCGGGTGTCATAGCCTCTGTCCGAAAGCAGCCGGGCCAGGGAGAAGAAGTTTTTCTGGGATTTCCCCAGCTTGACCACACTTCGGGCCGGGGTGGGCGGAAATCCGCAGACCACGGCTTCGATACCCACCACGGACCGCGTTCCCGTGGCGTAAAGACGGTCGAACCAAAGGCCCTCCTGGGACAGTCTTTCCAGGTGGGGGGTGACCGGTTCCCCGCCCAGACTGGCCACGAATTCGGCCCCCATGCTTTCTTCGAGAATGATCACAAGGTTCAGCGATTTTTGAGGGTGGCCCGAGGCCACAAGCGGGTGGAGGGTGGGAATGTCCCTGCTTTTGAAAACAAGGGGGTCGCCGGTGCTGTTCCGGCGGACGAGGTCCATCATCCGGGCTGTGTCCATACGTCCGTATTCTTTGGCCGCGTCCGCCTCGTCTTTCAGGCGGTACACGGCGTATAAAAGGGAATAGGTGCTGTTCAGGGCGAGATCGTTGACCAGGGAATCCGGTGAAAACGCCACGTTGCTGGGGTTGATGGGCCGGTGTCCCAACGATGAGCGGGCTCCCAGGAAAAGAAGGACCGAAAGGACGGGAAGTACGGCCAGCTTGCGCGCCAGGGTCCAGCCTGATCCCGTATCGCCGGACAGCTTTCTGAAAAACCTGAAGCCCAGGGCCGCTGTCAGGAAAAGGGCCGCGAGCCCTGCAACCACATGGATCAGGTAGCCTTTGAACAGCATGTCCGTCACCTCTTTGGGGTAAAGGAGGTATTCCACGAACAGCCGGTTGGGCCTTACATCGTATTCCGCAACATAGCCGGGGGTGATGATTTCCATGACCACGAAGAACACGGCCCAGGCGGTCAGCCAGAGGGCCAGGGCGTTTTTCCATAGGGTATGGGTTTTCGTGTAACCTTCAAGAAGCGGTGTCAGAACGACGGGCAGCGCCACGGCGTAAACCAGCGAGACCACGTCGATGCGGAGTCCGAAACCGACGATTTTCATAAACGCCATGAAATCGGGAATCCGCTGATGGTTCAAAAGAGCCAGAGCTGTCCGTGACACGGTCAGGAACAGGAGCAGGGTCAGAAAAAACACCGCTGCGGGATAGTAAGGATGGATGGTTTTTTTGAGGGCCGTGGTTATTTTCATGCGACGCATATCCGTTATCTGTTCAGCTGTCTCCGTTCCATGATGATCAGAACGGCATGATAGGATACGAAGATTGCAGGAACCTTGCGGGTTCATTACATTTATGAAATGATTGTGCTATAAGCGGTGGAAACGTGCGTTTCTTGTTCCCAGACTCCGGCCTGGGAACGCTTCTGAGCATGGCTCCAGCCATGCATGGTGGAGGCAGGAACCTCCGTGAATGACACTCCCTGGCTGGAGCCTGGGAGCGCGGGAAATGATGTGAGGGAAAACATGCGTATTCTGATTACCGAAGATGACGAAAAAATCGCCGCGTTTCTGAAAAAGGGACTGACCGAAGCGGGTTTTTCCGTGGAGCATACCGACAACGGAGAGGACGCCCTTCACCTGTGCATGACCGAATCCTTTGACGCGGCGGTGGTGGACATCATGCTTCCGAAAAAAGACGGGTTCACCCTGATCGAGGAACTGAGGGGCCAGGGAAACAACACACCTGTCCTCATTCTCAGTGCACGGCATTCGGTGAGTGACCGGGTGAAAGGCCTCCAGAAGGGCGGCGACGACTATCTGGTGAAACCCTTCGCCTTCTCTGAACTCCTGGTGCGGATTCAGGCCCTGATCCGGCGATCGGGCGGCAGAAGCGAGAGTTCCAGCCTCACAGTGGGCAATCTCACCATGGATCTCCTGAAACGTCGGGTCAGCCGGGGCACCGAAACCGTGGAACTCCAGCCCAAGGAATTCGCCCTTCTGGAATACTTCATGCGAAATCCCGGCCTGACGCTTTCAAAAACCCTGATTCTCGAAAAAATCTGGGATTTCAGTTTCGACCCCCAGACCAACGTGGTGGATGTGCTGGTGTGCCGTTTAAGATCCAAGCTCGACAAGGACTATCCGGACAAACTGATCCGGACGGTCCGGGGGGTGGGCTATGTCCTTGAAGAATCTTGACCGGCTCACCGGACGCCTGAACGTCCGGCTGGCATTCTGGTATTTTGCCCTGATCATCACCTGCATGACGGTGTTTTTTTTCATCGCCTATCTGTTTCTTTCCGAAACCCTGAAACAGCGTGACATGGAGGAAATCCAGTCCGAACTCAGTGAGCTGGAATCCGAGTTCGGCAATGGCGGACTCGACAGCGTCAGGCAATTCGTCGAGATGCACTTAAGCTTGAGGCTCAGGAACCTGATGTTCATCCGCGTCGCCGATTCCGCCAATACGACCCTGTTTCATTATTCCCCTTTTGAGCAAGAGGATTTCGACATCTCATCCCTCGCCCGGACAAAACCCGAATCCAATGAATGGATACACCTTAATAACGGAAAAAAAGACAGGGTTCTCAGCATCCGGACATCCCTGAAATACGACACCATGATCCTTCAGATCGGCATGACCGACCAGAACCGGACATACATCCTTCACCGGTTCCGTGAACAGGTCATGACCGGCATGCTTCCCCTTCTGATCATCGGCATGTTTTTCGGGATTTTTCTCTCGGGCCGGACGCTGAAACCTCTGCGGCACATCATCGACACCGTTGTGAGGATCGATCTGGGAAAAATGGATGCACGGGTGCCCCGGACAGAAAACGGTGATGAACTGGATGAACTGGCCCGATTGTTCAACGATTTGCTGGATCGGATCGACCGTCTGATCCGGGGGATGCGGGACGCTCTGGACAATGTGGCCCATGACCTTCGGACGCCGTTGACGCGGCTTCGGAACATGTCGGAACGGGCTCTGCTCAAGGGGGCCGAACATGACGCAGGCCGGGAAGGCCATGAGTCGGTTCTTGAAGAATCGGACCGAATTTTGAGCATGCTGGAAACGCTGATGGACATTTCCGAGGCGGAAACCGGGGTTATGACGCTGTCCAAAAAAGAGACCGATCTCAAAAAACTCCTGATCCCTGTTCATGACATGTATCAGATGGTGGCGGATTCCCGGAATATCACGGTCAGCCTGAACATCGAAGACGGGCTTTCCGTGTTCGCGGACCCGGATAAAATCGGCCAGGCTGTGGCCAATCTTCTGGATAACGCGGTGAAATTCTCGGATGAACAGGGCATGGTGGCCATTGACGCAGGACGCGTGGACAACCGGGTGTGGCTCCGTGTCAGGGACAACGGGTTTGGCATAGCGGAGCATGATCTGGACAGGATCTGGGACCGCCTGTACCGGGGTGACCAGAGCCGGTCTCAAAAGGGACTGGGACTGGGTCTCAGTCTTGTGAAAGCCATTGTTGCCGCTCATGGGGGGCGCATCGATGTCGAGAGTGCCAAGGGCCGGGGAAGCATGTTCACTGTCTGGCTGCCCGGCCCTTTAAATCCCTCACGCTGAGCGGGTGATCAGCCAGACTCCGGCGCAGATCACCACAATCCCGGCCCAGCGTGTGAGGCTCAGGTTCTCATGGAAAAACATGCGGCCCGCGAACGCGGCGACAATGTAGCCGATGGACAGAAGCGGGTACGCGTAGCTGACCTCCACCCGTGAAAGAACCATCAGCCACACCGCCACGCTGATGACGTAGCACGTTAACCCCGCGAAAATGAACGGATTGACCGCCAGGGCTGAACAGATTCTGAACGTATTCTGGATATGGAACTCGAAATATCCGATCTGTCGCATGCCCTGCTTGAGGGCCAGCTGGGCCGCCGCGTTCAGCATGACGCCAAAGACGATGAGGGGAAGGTAGCGTGTCATAGTTATCCTTTCACAACTGATGCCATCATTCTTTCACCCGGGTGTTCATGATAAACCCCAGGGTTGAAACGGCAAGCAGAAACACCATGCCGTTCACATAAGATCCGGTGAGATCGAAAATCCGTCCCATGACAATGGTCCCGGTGGAAATGCCGGAAACCAGGAAGAAATGGGCCATGCCCATGATTTTGCTGAAGTGGGCCACGCCGTACAGCTCGCTCAGGTAAAGGGGAACCAGGGTGACGAAGGAACCCATGGAAAGACCGTAACACGCGGAAAAACCGATCACCCAGGCCGGGCGGTGCTTCGAGATCAGCAACACCGAGACAAACCCCAGGGCTGCCAGAATCCAGCAGATCGTGAGCAGATTTTTTTTAGGGATCCGGTCTGCCATGTTTCCAAGAATCAGCCGGCCGCACACGCTGATCCCCAGGGAAAGGCTCCAGTATATGGACGGCCGCCCCACGCCCACGGTCCGCAGCATGGCGATGGCGTGCTGTGTCATGGCCCCGATGATCATGCCGTAAAGAAGCATCAGAGCGCACATGACGCGGAAGGACGGGGATCTGACCGCCTGACGGAACGACAGTGCCGCAGCCGGTTCCGGTCCGCAGAGGTTTTCCATTCCCGGAGGTTCTCCGTCTTTTTCAAGCCCCATGTCTTCCGGCCTGTTCCGGGTGATGAAAAAAATCACAGGGAAAACAACCAGAAGGACCAGGGCCGCAAGCACCCGGTACGCGGCACGCCAGCCCCAGATTTCAAGGGCGCTCTGGGCGATGAAGATCATGGCCATGCCTCCGGTGCCGTTGCCGGTCATGATCAGCCCCATGGCCGCCCCGCGTTTTCTGAAAAACCACTGGGAAATCAGGGTCTGGCAGGGGATGGTGCCCACAAAGGATGTTCCGGCGAAAAGGAGCACCATGAACCCGTAGTACTGATAGATGCTGGTCATCAGGCTTAAAGCCGAAAGGGCGGTGACGATGATCAAGGATCCGGCCAGCTGCACACGGCGGACGCCCCAGCGCGACACGGCGAAACCGGTCATAAGGCTCTGGAAGCCCGAAAAAAAAGACGCCGCCATGAACCCTGATGAAACCTGGGTTTTGGTCCAGCCGAACGCGTGCTGAAGGGGTTCGAGGAACACGGACACGGTATAGAAACCCGAGGACAGCCCGATGAAAAGGGCGGTGAATGTGGCCCCCGCCACCCACCAGCCGTAGTAGATCCCGCCGGTTTGGGGGGGCATGGATGATCCGGAAGATGGGTTATTCATCGATGTCGTCTTGCTCGCTTTGAACGGCCAGGATATGGAACAGGGAGCGGTTGATGTAATAATTGGAACGACCCAGTTTCTCTTTTTTCAAAAAACCGCCGTCGCTCAGGGCGTCCAGGTATTTTGTCGCGGTCAGCCGGGATACGTTCAGGTCCCGTTCAAAATAATCGATTTTAGTGTAGGGATGGAAAAAAAGGCTGTTGATCAGATCCTGGCTGTAGAATTTATAACGGCTCCGTATCCGGTGTTTATAGTCCATGTGGGCCTTGGCGATGGCTTTGACCATGGTGATGGTTTTCCGGGATGTCTGCTCCACCGCTTCAAGTATGTAGAGAATCCAGGTTTCCCATTCATCATGTTCCCTGACAGCCTGAAGGAGCCGGTAATATTCAGCTTTGTGCCTGACGATGTAACGGCTGAGATAAAGAACCGGAATATTCAGAAGACCTTTCTGGACAAGATACAACACGTTGATGATTCGTCCTGTTCGACCGTTACCGTCGTAAAACGGATGAATGCTTTCAAACTGATAATGGATCATGGCCATTTTCACCAGGGGATCGGCGTCAAAATATTCATCGTCGTTGATGAAACGCTCAAGGTTGTCCATCAGGCGCATGACATCGTCGGGGTTTTGAGGCGGGGTGTAAACCGTTTCTCCGGTCTGTTCGTTTTTCAGTTCCGTTCCGGGGAGTTTTCGGAATCCCGCCCTGTTTCTTTCAAGCTCCGCCTGAATGTCCGCGATATGGTTTTTTGTGAGAAGCCTGTTTTGGACAACCCGTATATGCCCGATTCGAAGGGCGCTGACATAGTTTCGAACTTCTTTGGCCGCCGCGTTAATGGCGAAATCCGGGAAAAGGTCATCCTGGAACAGTTCATCGTGGGTTGTGATGATGTTCTCAATGGAGGAGCTGTCTTTCGCTTCCTGGAGAGACAAGGTGTTAATCAGGATCTCCTGATTGGGTATGGTTTCAGAGAGTCCTTTCAATTCAGCAAGATACCGGTTGGCGCTTGCCGCTTTCCTCAGGATGGCGCGTGTCTCGACGTCGGCGTCGGGGGGAAGAAACGGCAACTCGGATGGCATCGGGAGTCTCCTTTGGATAGATTTTTACATAAACGCCGGTCAATCCTTGTCGTCACGAACGATATGCATAAAAAAACGCGTTTTCTATACATGACGCAAACGATATGCATAAAAAAACGCATTTTCTATACATGATGCATTCCCGTCCCAGCTGTCCCGGTCACTGGGTGATCAGCTTCATCAGATCCTTGATCCTGGCCTTGGCCTGATCGGAAATGGCGCTGTCGGGCTGGATGCGACTGACATCGGTGTACGCTTCGATGGCTTCGTCGTATTTTTTCATCTGGGTGTAGATATCACCCAGGTCCATGTAAAGCTGGGGGAATTTAGGGGATTTTTCAGCGGCTTTGTGGAAATACTCCAGGGCCTGGTCCAGCTTTCCTGTGTCCTTGTACACCAGCCCCAGTCCCCTCAGGGCGAGAATGAAACCGTGCTGGACCTTGAGGGACTGGTTGTAATAATCGATGGCGGTGTCGTATTCCTTTTTGTTGTAGTAGGCCCAGCCCAGGTTGTACAACGGGAAATGGGGTGTGGCGTAGATCAGGTCGGTGGACAGTTCCTTGAACACCGTGATGGCCTCGTCCCACTGACCTGACAGAAGGTAAGCCGACCCCAGGTTGTTTTTTCCCGGCGCGTAAGATGGGGAGAGATCCAGGGACTTTTTGAAATGAACGATGGCCAGATCGTATTTTTCCTTGGCCACGTACGCTTTTCCAAGGTCGTCCTGAAGGAGGTAGTCCTTGCCGTAGGCTTCTTCAGCCTCAAGGAAATACCTGAGGGCTCCGGAGTAATCGCCTTTGTCCATGTAGGCTTCGCCCACCCGTCGATTGTTTTCAGAAAGGGTCATGGCTTTCTGTCTTCCCGCACAGGCGAAAAAAGTCAGGGCTGTAAGAACAATCAGGATCGTTCCCGGCAATCGGCGTTGTGTCATAGCATCATACTCCGGACAGGTTTCAGTGATAACGGCATCCTTTTTTAAAATCCCTTCAGCCTTAAGCGGCTATTGTTTTTCCAGATTCAGAAGACCGGCGATTTCCGTTGCGATCCTGGATACGTATCGGTTCAGGTCCTCGCCTGACAGCGGTTTTTCCGCTGTCGGCACCGTGTCAAGATCTTCGGGATGAACGAAAACCGGATGGTTGACGAGGCTTGCATCGGGAACCACTTCGAATTCCGCAGGGAAGCTGTTTTCGAAATACATATCCTGGAATCCGGCGAACTTCAGGGCGTGGGCCGTGGAATCCACGATGGCCGTGGCATCTTTGGGAACAAGTCCCTGATTCACGGCTTTCACAAGACCCGCTAAGCTTTCACCGCCCTGGGTGCAGGCGATGTGCCCGTTACGGTTGGCCAGAAGCTCCCAGTCCATGATCTCCTGCTCGGTGACTTCCACCACGAACACATTTTTACGCCCGGACAGCGCGTTGTACCGTTCCACCCGGTCGATGACCCTGGGCATGGACACGGGGTTTCCGATCATGGCGGCCTGGGCCACGCTGGGCTTCACGGCCACCGGGACAAACGTCCGCTTGCTGGCGTCGGGTTCCAGGTAGTATCTGTAGACCGGGTTGGCGTGGCTGCTCTGAACGCCGATGACCGTGGGCAGGGCGTCGATGATGCCCGCCTCGAAAAATTTGATGAACCCGCTCATCACGGCGGTGATGTTTCCGGCGTTGCCGATGGGAACCACCACCACTTTCCCTTCGAGATCGTACTCGAAATCCTGTGCGATTTCATAGGAATAGGATTCCTGACCCAGGATGCGCCAGGCGTTCTTGGAGTTTAGGAGCGCCACCTGATAGCGGGTGGACAGGTCTTCCACCACCTTCATGCAGTCGTCGAACACGCCGGGGATTTCGAACACTCTGGCCCCGCTGCCCAGGGGCTGGGCCAGCTGCTGGGGCGTGACTTTCTTGCTGGGTAGAATCACGGCGGATTTGATGTCGGGCTGGAGGTACGAGGCGTAAAGAGCCGCCGCCGCCGACGTGTCGCCGGTGGAGGCGCAGATGGCCAGAACATCTTTGGCCATGCCGGTCTGGATCAGGTAACGGATGTAGCTCAACGCGCTGGCCATGCCCCGGTCCTTGAACGACGCGCTGGGATTCTGCCCATCATTTTTATAATAGAACCGGACCCCCGCTTTTTCCTGGAGAAACCGGTTGGCCTCGATCATCGGTGTGTGTCCTTCGCCCAGGTAAACCACGGAGTCCAGGGGAACCACGGGGCCGATGAATTCATGATAGCGGTAGATCCCTTTGAGGGCGGGCATGTTCAGCATACGACGGTAATCGAAGATCTCCCGCCATGTTTTCCCGTCGACCGCCGAGATCCGTTCGGGCCTCTTGTCGGTCAGGAGAAGCACGCTGCCGCATTCCGGGCAGACGTAGAGAAGCCGGCTGATGCCGAATTCCGATTGACAGGCCAGACAGGAGTAGACCATCTCGCCCTTGGCGTCAGGAATGAGATGGGCCTGAATATGTGATGGAAAATGTTCTATTTTCATAAGGATATCCTTTGTGCTCCGCCCATGTACGGCACAAGGGCGTCGGGAACGAGAACAGACCCGTCGGCCTGCTGGTAGTTTTCGAGAATGGCGGCGAAACACCGGCCCACGGCCAGCCCGGACCCGTTCAGGGTGTGGACCAGTTCCGAGCCTTTCTGCCCTTTCCGCCTGAACCGGATTCCGGCCCTTCGCGCCTGGAAATCCTCGAAATTGCTGCATGACGAGATTTCACGGTACTTGCCCTGGCCCGGCATCCACACTTCGATGTCGTAGGTCTTGGCGGCGGAAAAACCCATGTCGCCGGTGCACAGGGTGATGACCCGGTAGGCGAGGCCCAGTTTTTTCAGGATGGTTTCGGCGTCGGCGGTGAGTTTTTCCAGCTCGTCGTAAGACGTGTCCGGGTGGGCCAGTTTCACCAGCTCCACCTTGTTGAACTGGTGCTGGCGGATAAGACCCCGTGTGTCCTTGCCGTAAGACCCGGCTTCGGAACGGAAACAGGGTGTGCAGGCCACGAATTTCACCGGCAGGTCGTCCTCCGCAAGGATTTCCTTCTGGTGGATGTTGGTCACCGGAACTTCCGCCGTGGGGATCAGGAAATAATCCAGCCCTTCCAGCTTGAACAGATCTTCCTCGAATTTGGGCAGCTGGCCCGTGCAGGTCATGGTGTTGCGGTTCACGATGTAGGGCGGAATGATTTCCTTGTATCCGTGCTGTTCGGTGTGGGTATCCAGCATGAAGTTGATCAGCGCCCGTTCCAGGCGCGCGCCCATGCCCAGGTACAAGGGAAAGCGTGCTCCGGTGATTTTCGTGGCCCGTTCAAGGTCGAGAATCCGGAGGTCCTCCCCCAGGTCCCAGTGGGCTTTGGGTTCGAAACCGAACACCGGGGGTTCACCCACCCGCCGCAGTTCCGGGTTGTCGTTTTCGTCTTTTCCCACGGGAACCGAGGCATGGGGGATGTTGGGTATCGTGTATAAAATCCGGCTCATGGCTTCGTCGGCTTCGGCTTCCTGTTTTTCAAGCTCCTTGACCCTGGCCGACACGTCCCGCATTTCAAGAACAAGATCCTCGGCGTTGACCCCTTCTTTCTTCATCCGGGCGATGTCCGCTGAAACCACGTTCCGTCTGTTCTGGAGGGTTTCAAGGGTCTGAAGGATCTCACGCCGCCCTTTCTCGATATCCATGAAGGCGGAAAGATCCACATGGCCTCCCCTGTTTTTCAGAGCTTCCTCAACCAGGGATAAATTTTTTCGAACGTACTTGATTTCAAGCATAACCGTACCTATATTGTCTGCATTGATTATCTGGATTTTTGCGGCATGGTACAAAGCGTAAAAAAGCAACGAAAACAAAATTTTAGCTGGCTCAAAACCCGCTGCAAATCGTGGAGATTTTTAACACGCTGAACCTGTTCACGTCAACGGTTAATGCGTGTCTGCCGCGATGGCGGAGGGGATGTTCGATCTGGACGGAGAAAGAACTTCAGCGATAACGGATTCCGGAGAATAAAACATGGACGATGTTAAGGATAAAAAACGGGAAGTGATCAACGAGATCATCGAAAAGATAGAAACGTTTTCCGATGAAGAGCGGGCGAAGAGACAGAAAGCCGTGGAAGACCGGTTGTTTGATTTCGCCAACTTCATCGAATCCAAGGTGGCTCTTCTCTACCTTCGGAGGCGGGGTGAAGTGGATACGGAAAGCATCATCCGGAAAAGCATCAAAAACGGCAAGAAGATCATCCTGCCGCTGGTGGACCGTGAAAAAAGCCGCACCACACTGTACAAAATAGAAAACCTCAAAGAAGACCTTCGGGAAGGGGCAAGCGGCTTGCTTGAACCCGATCCTGACCGCTGCAAACCTGTTCCGGCGGACCAGATCGACATCGCCATCGTTCCCGGCCTTGCCTTTGATGAAAAAGGAGGACGCATCGGCATCATCGACAATTTCTACGACCGGTTCATCGCCCGGCTGCCCATGACCACGCGCAAAGTGGCCATCGCCTTTGAAGAGCAGGTGGTGTCCCAGGTTCCCGCCGATTCACGGAACAAGTTCATCGACATCATCATCACGGACAAACGGACCATCTATAAAATCTGATGAAACGACGAGGGGCGGGTTCTTTTCCGAGCCCCTAAGATTCTTTACACAGCTGGCATCTGAAGGTCGGGCTCACGCCCGACACAGGTGTCGGGCGTGAGCCCTGCTAATACCCAATAAGTCTGCCGGACAAAACAAATCCTATTTGTCAGTGATAGTCGTGCATTCCATGCGCCAGGACAGGGTGAGTTTACGCACCACCTCAATGCCTCTTCCATGCCTTGCTCTCCGTCCTTGTCATTCCGGGTCGGCTTGCTTTTCGACCTGAAAGGCCCGGCAGCGTTTATTCACGACGCAAACATCGTCTCACCATCACCAGCCGCCCGGAATGACAAAAACGAAACTATTTAGCCCTGCAAAAATTTATTGGGTATAAGCAGGGCGTGAGCCCGACCTACGCCGTTTTGAAAGTGGCCATTTGATTATTTATAAACCCGCAATCTTTTCCTTCATGGCCAGGATGCTGTCCCGCACCTGTCCCACATCCTGCTCGATGGCCAGCAGCCCGTCCAGCACCGTGTCCTTGTTCAGTTTCTTGTCCCGGATCAGGGCGGCCAGGGTTTCCAGATCGCTGACATAGGCCTGGAACCGGGCGGTGTGAAGATCGAAAAAGGCGTTGGCCACGGCGTCGGTGAGTTTGAAGAAATACTGGAACTTGATGTTCTCCCGGTAGCTGATGAAATGGGAATGGACGTTTTTCAAAGTTTCCCGTTTCAACGTGACCAGACTGTCCTTCAACGCCTGGACCTGGTCGCTTTGCCGGTTCATGGCTTTCTTTTTGAAGACTTTTTTCAGCCAGCTCACGAAGTTGTACAATCCGAATTTCAAAAAGGCTTCAACCCTGACCCTGGCCGAGTAGTTCATCATCTGGGCCGCGGGCTGATATTTCAGGTTGACCATGCTTTTCAGCGTTTCAAGATCGGGGATGGCCCCCATGGTTTCCCGGTCGGGAATCACCATCTCGATGCCGAAATCCCCCATGGCGTGTCCGTAGTCCTTGAGGGCGTTTTCAACCATTCCGGCGTAGGGCCGCGTCATCTGGTCCAGGTCCGCGAGGATTCTTTCCTCTTCTTTTTTCATGAAACCCACCAGCCGGGGTGTGACGGATTCGGTGATGAAACCGTCCAGCGCCGTTTTGAAATCCTGGTACACCAGGTAGAGGTTCTGGTTGATACCGGACACGGCACCGCTTTCGTAATAGCTGTCAAAGGAGGGTTCAAACGTCATGATGAACTGGTCGATCCCGGCCATGATGTCTCCGGAACGTTCATCGAAAAAGTCGTCCACGGACCTTCGGATGTCGTCGGTCACTTTTTTCACTGCGCCGTCCAGAGTGCTCCGGATCATGGCACTGACTTTCCGGGTTTTTTCCTGGTTTCGGGAGATCTTGCGGATGATGTCGTCGGCACTTGTGGAATCTTTCGAAAGGATCTCCCGGTTCATGGACGCCCACTGGGAAAGGCCCGATGCCACAAGATTCAGTCGTTCCGCGTGGTTTCCCAGGAGCAGGGCATAACGTTCCCGGGTCAGCTTGTCGTGGAGCACATGTTCGAAGCGTTCACGTTCGGCAATGGAGAGGGCGGTGAATTCGGTCTCCGCCTCCCACTGCTGAAGCCGGGTTTCGTCTTTTTTCGACAGGTTGCCGGCGTTTTCCGATTCTTTCCGGGCCTTGAACAGATGGTACAATGCGGAAACCGTGAACACCACCGGGTCCGGAATGATCAGGGAGATTTCGCTTCGGATTTTATCGAGCAGGCGTTTGAAGTCGTCGAAGGATTCGTGTTCCGACACATCGCAGTTCACCACGAACATCATGTTTCCCATGATGCCCATGTCGCGGATCATGGACAGGAAGCGGATGTCGGCCTGCCGTAGTCCGGTTCGGCTGCTCACCACGTATACGATGAAATGGGTGACGGCCAGGTAGTCCTGGATCATGGCCAGGTGAAGGGGATTGGGTGAATCGCTGCCCTGGCAGTCCGCAATTTCAATGGACCCGTCAAGAACGCTGGAATGGATTTCAAGCTGGATGTCCTTGATGTACACGGCGAGGATCTCGTCCCCGGCAAAGAGGCGGTGGTCCAGAAAGGAATCGCTGCCGTAATGGATCACCGTTTCATCGGGGCCGATGATGTCTTTCACCCGGTCGTAACCGGCGAGATAGGATGTCAGAAGCACACTGGTGACGCTGCGGGTGTCGTTGGTGATGAGCTGCTCCGTGGTCAGCGAGGCGAGGGTGTTTTGGAGCATAGACCTGTGGCTTTCTTTGCGGAGGTCGAATCTGAAATCCTCCGACTCCGGTTTCCATGCGGGGAAAAAAGAAAGGCCCTGTTCGATGTCCCGGTTCACTTCGTCAAAAGACTTGAAGCACAAACTGGCCTTGAGGTCCTGTCCGCAGCGGATCCGTGTCACAATGGACGTGATGACACCGGCCCCCCGTTTCAGGAAATCGTCCCGGAACAGGGAATTCACGAAAGTGCTTTTGCCGGACTTGATGGGCCCCACCACCGCCACACGGACCAGATCCTCCGAGATCTGTCGGCTGATGCCTGTCACGGTATTTTTCCAGTTGCCGAAGGCTTCGCCTGATATCCCCGAGAGGGCGCCCGCCTTTTCCAGGAGTTCGAGAAACTGCACGCCCGCGTTGAGGAGACTCGCTTTCAATTCATCATAATTATTCATATCCGCACCTTCACGTCATGAGGGTCATTTTATTCTTCAAGTCAGGGTTTGCGGCCCTAACATGGAGGTTTTACGCACCATTCTTATACTCTGGAACAGCGGCCTTGTCCAATCCTAAAAACCGGTTGAACCACGAGCCATGACCGGATCGGGTTTGTGTCAGGTCTTGAATCCTTTTCAGTCAGGCTCTGACAGATCATGGAGTCCACCGTGTATTGACAGGACAAGGACACGCCCCCGGCACTGTCTATGGACCGATCTCCGGAGCCCAACATCATGAGATGAAAAACACTGACACCGCAACAGATAGGGGTCTAAGGCGCGAAATGTCGCTAAGCCCTTGTGTTCACACATTTTTATTGACATGTGAACATCAATACTGTTACAGATAAAGGCATCTGCCAATCATTTAACCGGTAACCGTTCCGGTAAAGCTCGCATGGCGCGAGATCCTTACACGTCTTTCCGGAGGGAAGCCAAAAAAAAACAAAGGGGGACCTTTCATGACCAAAGCAGAACTGGTTGAAAAAATGGCGCAGGATGCAGGAGTCACCAAATTGACCGCAGCAAAAGCCCTGGACTCCTTCATGGATTCGGTTATCAAGACCTTGAAGAAAAAAGACGGCAAAGTCACACTGGTTGGATTCGGAACATTCACCAAAGTCAAACGCAAAGCCAGAACGGGCAGAAACCCCCAGACCGGGGAAAGCATGAAAATCAAAGCCTGCAACGTCGTGAAATTCAAACCCGGCAAAAATCTCAAGGAAGCCGTCTGATCCCGCAAGACCCGAAAGCATAAATCGTCTGTCCGGCTGTCGGCATAAACCGGCCGTTCATGACACGACCAACCTTATCAGGGGCTCTTGATCCAATGAGCCCCTGATTCATCCCTCCTCCTCAACCCTTATCCCGGAATGAAATTCATCATGGCCGAACATGCGTGGATAATATTTTACTCAGTGTACAAATAACAATGTTGACATCAATGAATTATAATATTAGTGTCGAACAGTTATAGCGCATTGGTACACCAATCACCCACCATATGGTTTTGTTCAATCTGTTGCGAGGGTCTTTCGGGACTTCTTGACCGGAGCTGTTTTTTTAGATGAACGACTGGTGATTGATCGCTCATTTATTAATATTTACAGAAACTTATTCAAGGAGAGGAAGCTATGTTCACGCGTTATCGCATTATGCCCGGATTGTTGTTATGCCTTTTCGTTCTTTGGGCCTCCCAGACTTTTGCCATGGGGGTGAGATCAGATGAACCTGTGTTTGAAGAAGCCGAGGCGGATTACGACATTTCATGGCGTGATGACGTCAAAATCACGGCCCACGACGGCGTGGTCCTTGCCGCCAATGTGTTTGTACCTAAAACATCCGACAGCAGCGAGCGTTTTCCGGTCATCGTCATGCCCAGCAGCTGGCTTTGTGAAGAGCACGAATACTATGCCCAGGGCGCCAAGTTCTGCCAGAAAGGATACATCGTTCTGGAGTACAGTCCGAGAGGATGGGGTATTTCCACGGGTCTTGTCAATGTGGGCGGACCGGATGATATGGAAGACATCAAAACCATCATCTCATATGTTATCGCCAACTACCCTGTGGACGGCGTGGTGAAAAACAGCGCGGGAAAAGTGGTCGATGACTCCAAGGCCAAAGTCGGCATGTGCGGCATATCTTACGGTGGCGGATTCTCCCTTCTGGGTGCGGCCTTTGACCAGAGGGTCAAGGCCTCCATGTGCATGGTCCCCTGGGGTGATCTTGGAAGCGCGTTGTATCTGAACCAGACCACCAAGGCGGTATGGCACTGGCTCGTTCTCATGGAAGCCGGTGATCTGATCGGCAACCTGGACCCCGTGGTCCGCGAACTGACGGAAATGCTGTTCAGTCACGACCATGAGTCCTATTACAACTATGTGATCAACTGGGCCATGGACCGTTCGCCCATCGCCTACCTGGACGAGCTGAACTACACCGACGACGGCAAGCCACGGGACATCGCCATCTGCATCAACTCCAACCTCCAGGACGAGATGTTTCCCCCCAACGCCACCCTCAACTTTTTCTACGGTCTTAAAACCAAGAAAAAACGCATGGACATCAACCGGGGCATCCACGCTTCGGCCGAAGGTGCGGGGATTCTGGGCATGGAAAACATCGTCTGGAGAAAAGCCCACGCCTGGATGGACGAACACCTCAAAGGCATTAAAACAGGCATCATGGATCTCAAGCCCATGAGCATCTGTGACAAAAACGACGGAAAACGCTACAACGTGGATCATGTGTACGTCAAAGACCTGAACATGAATTATCTGGACGGCCTGTACGATACGGCGGACAACGTGAACACCATCACCCCCGCCAGGTATTATCTGGGCGCAAGGCCACAGGGAAAACTATACGGAAAAATGGCGGCGGCCCCCCTTGCCGGAAGCGAGACAAACACCATCAGTACCGGGGCGCTTTCGGGCATCAGCACGGGCATTCCTGTTTTGAGTTCCATCCTGGAAGCCCACACCAACTTCCTCCATGTGATCACACCCTTTGCCCTGACCAACCGGAAACAGTCCATTGTCTTCGCATCGGAAACTTTCACGGCGGACCGGCTTCTGATGGGAACGCCCCATGTGAAGCTGAACGTCACCCCAAGCACCTCCTCGTTCCAGCTCATCGCCCATCTTTACACCATGGACTGCCTGGGCAACGGAACCCTGATTTCACACGCGCCCCTCACGGTTCTGGGTAACGGCAAATTCATGCCCAATGCACGGGCCGGTGAAAAATTCACAGTCGAGTTCAACTTCATCACCACCTGCGCCACAGTGAAAAAAGGCCAGAAACTGGCTCTCGCCATTGACACCGAAGACCTGAACTATGGGAAAGCCCCGGATACGGACTATGACCTGACCTTCAGTTACGACAAAAATTCTGTTCTGAGCATTCCTTTCGCCAACTGAAAATAAAAAGGCCTGTGGCATATCCACAGGCCTTTTTTCCGGTTCACGTTCAAAGAGGATGTCCTCTTCAAATGTCTTTGTCAGGTTTCAGTCCAAATAGATGTTACTTAACTGTAAACGTTAGGGATTTCAATTAAAAAAACACCTTAACCCTACTGTACCTGGCAATCGGGATCTTTGTGGAACGGATCGCCGTAAACGGCGTGGGACAGACAGCGGAGTCCGCCACGGCAGAGCCTGGAGTAAAAACAGGTGCGGCAGCTGGCGGGAATGGCATCGTCACTCCGAAGCCGGACGAGGAACTCGTTTTCGCGGTATATGCGGTCAAGGGCATCGTTTTTCACGTTCCCCACGGGTACGGGCATGCGCCTGCAGGGAAACACGGTTCCTGCGGGGTCAATGGCGAGAAGACCGTTGCCGGCCTGGCAGCGGTAGGGTTTCCCCCCGCCTTCGTGAAACTGGAGGGCCCGGTGCATGCCGACCCGGCTTTTCGAGAAAAACGACCGGTCAGCGGCTTTCCGTTCCCTTGTCATCTGACGGTGGAAGTCTCTCAGCTCGTCTTTGCTCACCGGCTCAAGTCCGTATTCACCGGCGCGCCCAACGGGGATGAGGCGGTCGGACCAGACCGTCCGGACGCCGAGTTTCCGCGCCAGGCGGACCACCTTGGGAAAGCCTTTCCTGTTCTGCCGGTGAAGGGTGAAGGAAAACGACACGGGGATTTTTTCGCGGATCAGATGTTGCGCGCCATCCACCGCCTTTCGATAACTGCCTTTTCCCCGGATGCTGTCGTGGATTTCTTCTGGGCCGTCCACGCTGATCTGAACAAAGGAGGGTGCAAGGGATTTCAGTTTTGCGGCGTGGGAAGCCGTGATCAGAGTGCCGTTGGTGAGAATGGAGAACCGGAACAGCGGCCTGTCTTTCGCGGCCAGATCCAGAATCTCAAAAAAGTCCGGCCGGGCAAAGGGCTCGCCGCCGGTGAGACTGAGGTGGCATGGGGTTTTTCCCCCGGCTTCGTCATTCAGTCCGATGAAAAATTCCCGGATTTTCCCGTAGACGCCGATGAGATTCTCGAAACCCGGTTCATCGCCGCCGCCTTCATCGTAGCAGTGACGGCAGGCCAGGTTGCAGTGCCCGGTGACATGCCACTGGATCTTGAAACCCTGCCTTGCACTTGATCCCTGAGATGTCAACTGCACCCTCCGCATCCGCCCCCGCAACCCCCGCCGCAGCCCGAACCGCACCCGCCGCCGGAATCACTGAATGTCCGTCCTGCGTCTTGTGCATGGATCATCTGAACGGTGAAAAGGGGCGAAAGGTAGGCGTATGAGGCAAGACCCGCAAAAACGCCCGGACCGAAAAGGGAAAGGGCGAGGGCCGGATCAATGCCTTCAGGCCGGTCGTTCTTCGTGAACGACTCCTTCAGCCAGGCGAAATGCTCTTTCATCCTGATGAGGTATTTTTCTCCCAGGCGCGTCCGCTCACGGGGCCTGGGTCTCAGTGCGGCGTAGAGGATCAGGGTGAAGATCGCGAAGAGGATCACCAGGAAACCCACGGGTTTTCCTTTAAACAGGCCATGAATCATGCGAAGAACAAAGAACACGATCATGGTGGTCACTGCGGTCCACTTTACAAGGTTTATTCGGGTCCTGTCGCTGTCGTCCTGCATGATCTTCAGCGATTCGAACTCCCGGTAAACCGGTGCCAGATGGATGTCGATCATGGACAGGAGATCTTTGTCCGAAAACAGGGAAACGGGTGTCCGGGGTGATTTCAGGCCCTCGTAGATCTGGTTTTCCAAGGGATCCGGGAGCGGGGTTTTTTTCTTTTCAGCCCGCTGGATCATGGCCAGCTGGCCTTTGCCAACGACGGTGAGCTGCTTTTTCTCAATCATGGAAAACAGCGTGGTTCGCAGAACCTCGCTCGCTCCACCGGCAAGGGCGGCCAGGGCCTGGGGAGAAAACTGTGTCGGGCCCGGCATGCGGTACCCCGCTGTGCCATCCATGGTTTTCAGCAGTTTTCCTCCGATCAGACAGGCGAAAAAAAGACCGATATAGAACAGCAGAAACTCCGGTCCCGATAATCCGGGCATAAATTCAAACATGACACCCTCCCGTTGTCTGACCTTTTTTTACTGTTATCGGCAAACGAAACATAAAAAAAAAGGGCGCATCCCTAAAATGCGCCCTTCATGATGATCAGAACCGGAAAGGCTATCGCACCGTGAACGTCACCGACGCGATCTCTTTGCCACTGTTGTCGCTGTCGTTGAATCGGACATCGTATACCCCCGGCGTCGTGGGGGCCGCCATTTCCTTGATGCCTTCTTTTTCGCCTTTGACATAGATGTAGCTGATGTCGTGATCGTCATTCACATCCTCGCTGCCATGGGGAATGTTCGCAGGGATGATGCCGATCCAGGCGTTGCTTGCAAAGGCCACCGAAGACTTGAACGTCACCCACATCCGTTCGCCGGGAGCAAAGACCCCTTTGTTGAGTGAGACGCTGGCGCTGGCGTCCACCACGGTAAAGGTGACGGAAGACAGCTCGTTTCCGTTGTTGTCCGAATCGTTCAGGCGGAAATCGTAGGACCCGGTTTTGCTTGGGGCCACGAATTCGAACGTGCCGGTCTGTTTTCCGTCCAGGTATTTGTAAGCCAGATCATGGGCGTCGTTGCGGTCTTCGCTGCCATGGGGAATGTCGGAGGGAATAAGGCCGACCCAGGCGTTCTTGGCCAGCTGAACGGGGGTGTCGAAGGAGACGATGATTTTTTCTCCGGCCTGATACTCGGTTTTGGGCAGAGACACACCGGCGGAACCTTTGGTGACGGAAAACGATGTCCAGGCGATTTCAGAACCGTGGTTGTCGGTGTCGTGGAGCCTCATGTCATACTGGCCCGGCTGGGTCGGCGCGTTGAAGGCATAAGTCCCTTTGATCTTTTCCCCCAGGTATTTGTAAGCCAGATCGAATTTGTCGTTCCGTTCTTCGTCGCCCCGTGGAATGTCCGAGGGCACGATGCCCACCCAGGCTTTGGGGCATAGGTAGGACTGGGGATGAACCGTGACCTCGAAGGGTTCGCCGCAGACCATGCGGGTCTTGTTCATCGAGAGAGTGGCTGAACCCTTGATCACGTCAAAAGTCACATAGGCCACCTCCCGGCCGTTTTTGTCCGTGTCGTTCAGGCGGAAATCGTAGCGCCCGGGTTTGCCCGGCGCGAAAAACTCCATGTCCCCGGTTTTCTTTCGGTTCAGGTATTTGTAGGCCACGTCATGCTGGTCGTTGATTTTTTCCTCACCGTGGGGAATGTCCGAAGGAACGATGCCCACCCAGGCTTTGGGTTCATAGTTGTCCACGGTGTCGAAATGGAGCCAGATCCGTTCGCCGGCGATGAAAACGGTTTTCTGAAGGGAAAGAATGCCGGACGTCATCGGGGGGGCTGAAGGTTCCGGGGCTTTTTCCAGCACAACCGGCGGCTGATACTTGGAAACGCTTTCCAGGGCCACCTTGAACCCTTTGAGGTTGTCCGCAGGATAGTATTTCCCGTGGCCCGCTTCGGCGATGCATTCCAGCCCTTTACGTTCGCGCACGTTCACGTCGAAGCCGATGACATGGCTGACAAAGGATTTCCCCTCGGCGATGTATTTCCCGATGAGGGCGCAGGGATCCGCGTCGCAGGATTCTTTGCCGTCGCTGACAAGGACGATGGTGTTTTCGCCGGGATATTTATCGAGAATGGTGACCGCCTTGTCGAGACTCACGGTGATGGGCGTTTTTCCCGTGGGTTTCAGGGAGAGAATCTTCTGAACCATTTTATCCCGGTTGTTTTTTCCCAAAGGAACCATGTATTCCACGTCGGCGCAGTCGTCCTTCGACCGGTGGCCGTAAACGATAAGGCCCACGTTCATGGTCTGGGGGAGGCTTGAAATGTATTCACAGACGGCGTCTTTGGCCATTTCCATTTTGGACATGCCGTCAATCTGTGTGCGCATGCTTCCCGATGCGTCAAGAATCAAAAGGGTGTTGCTCTCAGCCATGGCCGAGCCCAGGAGGCAGGCCAGGGTGAGGACCATTCCTGCGATGAACAAGCATGATTTTTTATAAGCCCGTAAGGGCCGGTGTTTAACCATCGTGATTTCCTCCTTTGGATATTCATGATTTTGGCAGATAAAACGCCTTAGAGTTTACCGGTCATGGGTAAAAAATCAAGAATTAATGATGATTTCCCTTTAAAAGTGTTTATCATATGGTCTAAAATACGATTTCTCAATCACCCAAGCCATAAGGAGAAACACCATGTCTCACCACGATCATAAACACCATCACCATGACGAAAAAGACAAGCACCACCACCATGATCATGACCACGGCCATCATCACTGCGGGCACGGCCACTCCCATGATCATGGCCATCACTGCGGTCACAGCCACACCCATGATCACACTCACGCCCATGAACATGATCATCATGACCATGGACACGATCACGATCATGATCACGGGACGGAGGGCCGGCACAGCCATGAACACAAACACAGCCACTCCCACGGGCATGACCATGACGGAGATCATCAGCACGACCACGCAGGTCACACCCCCGGCTCCATGACGTTCGAGGAGCAGCTCAAAACCCTTTTCGATCACTGGATCAGGCACAACGACAGCCATGTGGCGTCTTACAAGGACTGGGCCGAAAAGGCCAGATCCCGTCAGCTTGGGGAAACAGCGGCGCTGCTTGACGAAGTCGCCGCCCTGACGGAAAACGTCAGCCGTAAAATCGACGAAGCCCTGAAATCCATAGGGTAGGCGGACGAACCCATTGGACAGCACAGACATGAAATCCTCCATGAAAGCGTGTGAATCCGGCGGGTTGCCGTGTCCTTACGGCGACCTGCACATCTACTACATCCAGGGTGACGCCGACACGGCCGAACGGCCCATGGGTCATGACTTCATCGGCAACTGGATGGAAGACGGTTTTTCCTTCCTGTTCTTCAGCGCTCCATCGGATTCCATCGTTGAAAAACTGCTGGCCGACCGGAAAGACCTCGCCCTCGTCGACCGTTACACCATGAGCTACGCGGACTGGCTTGGCGAAACACCGACCACCCTGACCCTTGGCCGGTTCACGGTTTCACCGCCCTGGGAAACGGTGGATCTGTTTTACCTTCCCTGTTTTGGTGCCTATCATATGGTTCTTGATCCCGGTGTGGTGTTCGGAACAGGCACCCATCCCACCACACGGGACTGCCTGGACATGATCGAAAAAGCCATGCAGGGAACCGACGTTCAATCGGCCCTGGATCTCGGCTGCGGAACGGGCCTTCTGTCCCTGGCCGCCGCGAAAATGAAATGCAGCGATGTGCTGGCCGTGGATTTCAACGCCCTTGCAGTGAAAACCACGGTGCGCAATATCGGACTGAACGCCCTTGAAGACCGGGTCCGGGCTGTTCAGGGGCTCGCCGAACATTACATCGACCACCCGGCCGACCTGCTCATCGCCAACATCCACTATGAAATCATGGCCAAAATCATCGTTTCGGAGGGTTTTCTCAAAAAAAAGCGGTTCATCCTTTCGGGGATTCTAAACAGCCAGGCGAAAGCCGTGGAAGCGGCCCTGAGCCTGCATCCGGTGAGGATTATCGAGCACCGGAGCGAAAGCGGCGTGTGGCACACCTTTTACGGCGAAGTGCTCGATAAACCATGACGATCCTGCTTTTCGCCTATGGAACCCTGGCTGTTCCCCAGGTCCAGAAAGCCCTGTTCGGGAAAACCCTCAAAAGTCATCCGGCCTGTCTTGAAAACTGGGGACGGTTTATGGGCGATGACGGCTACCTTTTTGTGAAACCCGCACCCTTCAGCCGTGTGTCGGGTCATGTCCTTCACATGACATCCGAGGATCTCTATCGCGCCGACCTTTGGGAAGACCTGACACAGTACACCCGGTTAACCGGCCTTGCCGTTGCGGATGACGGTAAGAAAGAATCCGTTTTTTTCTACGCGAAACCTCAAGGTCAGGGTCGGCCCTGGAACAGTGGAGAACAATACGGCCTCGATCTTTCAGATATTCTTGCGGACATCCGGCGGCTGGTGTTGACGGACAATGGCCAAGCTATTCGAGGATGTCGAACAAAATAAAAAATTATCATGCCACGAAACAAACTGTTGACAAATCATGGGTTATGTCGTTAACGTAATGGTTAACAATGTTCGTTTTGTTTGACACCGTGCAACGCGGACCAGACATTGAAATCCCATGCGGCTTTGTGGCTCTTGGTAGGGGGGGAGAGGCACAAAGCCCTTTTTTTATTGAATGCCTTCATTTCAGACGACATCACGGAGACGCCATGACAGACAGGCCATTCAAAGCCCTTGTGGTCAACGAAGAGGAAAACCGCACCTTCACACGCGGCATCGCATGGAAACAGGTCAGTGACCTTCCCGAAGGTGACGTTCTTGTCAGTGTTCACTATTCATCCCTGAATTACAAGGATGCGCTGTCCGCTTCGGGCAACAGGGGCGTGACCCGGAAATACCCTCACACGCCGGGCATCGACGCCGCAGGGGTTGTGGAGTGGAGCGGCAGTGAAAAGTTCGGCAAAGGTGACGGCGTGATTGTTACCAGTTACGATCTCGGCATGAACACCGCAGGCGGATTCGCGGAATACATCCGAGTCCCGGAATCCTGGGTCGTGCCCCTGCCACAGGGCATGACCGCGCGGCAAAGCATGATGTTCGGCACGGCGGGCTTCACGGCGGCCCTCTCGGTATACCGCATGATGGCCGGCGGTGTGAAGCCCGGTGACGGAGACGTCCTGGTGTCCGGGGCGTCAGGCGGCGTCGGCAGCATCGCCGTGTCCATACTCGCCCTTCTGGGGTTCAGTGTCACGGCGGTGAACGGACGGAAAGACGAAACAGACTATCTGAAACGTCTGGGGGCGAACTCCGTCATCAGCCGCGAAGAGGCGGAAAATCCGGGTTCTCCGCCGCTTCTCAGAGAGCGCTGGGCCGGATGCGTCGACACCGTGGGCGGCGACATTCTCGCCACCGCCATCAAATCCACCCGGAGGAACGGGGTGGTGACCTGCTGCGGCAACGCGGCGTCCTTTCAGTTGCCCCTCAATGTCTATCCGTTCATTCTTCGGGGCGTCAGCCTCGTGGGCATCGATTCCCAGGAGTGCCCCATGCCCCTTCGAACCGAGATCTGGAAATCCCTTGCGGAATCCTGGGGCCGCATCCCCATCGAGAGCTTCGTCACCGAAATCCCGCTGGACGGGGTCAGTGAAGCCATTGACCGGATGCTGGCCGGCCAGCACAAGGGGAGGACCCTGGTAAAAATCTGAAAGCTGCAAAGGATGGGCACCATGACGGAACCTGTTGTTGAATTGACCGTGATCGACCGGATCGCCATTGTCACCTTCAACCGCCCTGACCGCCGGAACGCCATGAACCGGGACGTTCTGGACCAGCTGGTCCGCGTCACGGCCAGACTGAAAAAAGAATCGCCCCGGGCCGTGATCCTCACGGGAAAAGGAGAAAAGGCCTTTTCTGCGGGATTCGATGTCAATCTGGACAACCCCATGGCCATGGGCATGTTCGAGGCGATCAGCGGCAAGGACAGAGAAAAGGCCCAGGTGCTTGTGAACCGCCTTCGAGACGCCGTTGACGGTTTTATCGCCCTGCCCGTGCCCATCATCGCGGCGGTGAACGGAATAGCCTACGGCGGGGGAGCGGAAATCGCCGCCCGGTGTGACATGCGGGTTGTGGGGCAATCGGCGGTGTTCTGTTTTTCGGAGGTGACGCTGGGCCTGATGCCGGATTTCGGCGGCGGTTCCAAGCTGTCGAAACTCATCGGCCCGGCCCGGGCGGCAGACCTGATCCTCACGGCCCGGAAAGTTCACGCGGAGGAGGCCCTGGCACTGGGACTCGCCAACCGGATCTGCGGCGACGCCGATGTCCTTGATACAGCCCTTGCCCTTGGCCGAAGCATTGCGAAAAACGGCCCACGGGCTGTGCGTTCAGCTCTTTCCGTCATCCGCCAAAGTATGAACCAGACCCTGGACGATTCCCTTGCCTACGAAAAACAACAGACCGTTTCCCTGATCCTGTCCGGCGAATGCCTTCACGGCGTCGCGGCGTTTCTTGAAAAACGCGTTCCCGATTTTCCCGATTTCGTGGAGCCTCAGACATGACGGGCCTGAATCGGCCTTGACATGAGCTGTGCCGGCAGATAGATCCTTGCTGAAAAAAACAGAAAGGAGACATGAAACGGATGACACACATCGACGAACCCTGCCCGGCCAACGATTACCATGGTGAACATGCGGAACGGATATTGTCGAGCCTGTTCCGGCTGACCGGCAGGCACCTGGTGGACCCGGCCATCAATGGCCCTGATCGTTACCGGCAGCTTTTCGAAGCGCCGTTCTGCGTGGTTTCACACAACACGGAAGCGGACCCGGTTTTCAATTACGGCAATCGAACGGCTCTGGCACGTTTTGAGATGACCTGGGACGAATTCACGCGGCTGCCGTCCAGGCTTTCGGCGGAGCCGGGCGTCCGGGAGGAGCGGGAGCGCCTGCTGGACCGGGTGACGCGGTTCGGTTTTATCGATGACTACCAAGGTGTGCGGGTGTCTGCTTCGGGGAAACGTTTCCGGGTGGAGGATTCCATGGTCTGGAATCTGACCGATGAAGACGGCGCGTACCGCGGTCAGGCCGCGGCGTTGTTCACATGGTCTGATTTGTGAGGGTGAACAACCCCGTAGCCGGTTCACAAGGGCGATTCATGAATCGCCCCCACCCGTCAGATGCCCGGCCAGACGCTTGCCCAGGGCGATCAGGGTGATCACCGTGGGACGGTCCAGGGCTTCGGGAAAAACACTGGCGTCGCAGACATAAAGATTGGCTATGGCCGTTTCCAGATTACGGTTGACCACGCGGCCGATGGGGCAGGTGCCGCTGGGATGGGCCCCTTTGACAGGACTTGCGAACAGGCTTTTTTCCCGGCAGCCGGAAGCCCTGAGAATGTCTTCGGCAATGCCCCGCCCCATGGTGATTTTCTGAATGTCGCTGTCCGTCAGGGCCTTGGACACCTGGCCTTCACCGTTGACCCAGCCCGCCGGCTCGTCCTTGATCTTGACCAGTATTCCCACCAGATTTCTGTATTTCATGGCCGATATCCCGGAACGGACCCCGGCTTTCACCCCGTTGAACACGGTCATGAGCCAGGGGTCGATGAGGGTTCCCAACCGGATGCCGTGACTTTCGTAAAACTCCCAGGTCACGACACTGACCAGAGGATCGGTGCTGGAACCGCCGTGGGGGCTTTCGCCATAGACAAGTACGGTGGGGTCGATGACGCACCCCGCGCCCGCTTCCTCGATACCCGCTTTTTTCAGCAGGACCGGAGAAGGTATTCCCCCGGCTGAAAGAACCACGGTTTCGGCGTAAAATCGGTCTGACACGCCGCCGCTGAGTGTTTCCACACCCACGGCCCGGCCGTTTTCCGTCACGATGCCCGTGCATTCGGTTTCGCTGAGCAGCCGTGTTCCGTAACCCACCGCTTCCCGGATGTAATCCCGGGCCGTCCACTTGGCCCCGCAGGTGCAGCCCAGCGATGTGTTGGCACCGCAACACTTTCCGTTTTTGAATTTCCGGGTGTCGAGAATTTTAGGTGACGGCTCCCAGGCGTAGCCCATGGCATTGGCTGTGTCCATGATCCGCCGGGAAGCGTCTCCTATAAGATGGTCGGGAAGGACGCCCACCTTCAGCTCAGTCCAGGCTTCCTGGGCGAACCGGGTCAGGTCCACGCCGTGTCTTGCTTTCAGCCATTCGGGCGGCATGGCCGCCGAACCGGAATACACGGTGGTGGCACCGCCTGTGGTGGTGGCTTTGAGCAGTGTGAGGCCCTCACGGCTTTTGAAAAATCCGCCTTTGTCCAGCATGGCAAAGGCTCCGGGGTATGTCCCCAGATTCTGGTGGTCCTTGCCTTTTTCAAGGAGAAGCACCGATTTTCCCGCGCGGGAAAGTTCTTTGGCCACCGTGGCCCCTCCCGGCCCCGATCCGATGACGATGACCTGGTATTCTTTCCGAACCGTCCTGTTATCCTTGAGTTTCTGTCCCTTTTTCATGTCCTCCTCCCGGCTGCTGGTTCGTTTTTTTAAATCAGAAAACGGAGTACAGGTCTCGGTTCAAATGGTCGAACAGATCCCTTCGGTTCAGCCACCTTCTGTAGTCGATGGTGGTGACGGGCGGGGACAGCGTGCCGGGGACGCCGTTGATCCTGAGCGAGGGATCGCCGAAAAACTGGACCTTGTATACCGAATGGAAACGCGCGGGAGGAAACCAGTCCCACTTGCCGCCCACGTCCCGGTCGGGCCAGTTGCTGACCCTGATCCAGCCTGACCAGTTGGCCGTGTCCAGATTGTACTCGTCGATGTAATCCTCCATGGCCGAAAGATAACAGGCCCCTGCCCGGGAAACCCCGGAATCCACGGCCGCGAAGAAACGGCTGTCAAAATAATGACCCGGCGGCTGGTTGGACACCAGGCTGCCCACGTAGATCACGCCGCCGCCGGTGTAGTCGGTGAGAAAGGCTTCCGCCATGGAATCGTTGTCAAGGCCCAGGGCGGTGGTGATTCCCGGCGGGGCACCGTAACTGTCGCTCTGGGCGAAACAGGCGGTGGAGCAGGAACCGGGGGCGATGACGATGGCGGGCTGATAGGCGTTGGTCAGGGCCGCCACGTCGGCACGCTGGAAATTGGGCTCCGCGAAGCCCCAGGCTGCACCATGCCCGGCGTAGTTGATGAACTGGGGCAGATTATCATTCACGTAATCGATGATCACCGTTCGCGGAGATACATCGGACTGGGTGTCTCCGTCTTCTGTCATGTCCCAGGATTCTCCGCTCTCGCCCAGGAGAAGGGCGATGTCGTACAGGTCGTCAAGGAAATCGGCGATGGACCGCTTGGTGCTCTGGCTTTGGTAGAATCCCCCGCCGACGAACAGGGCTTTTTTATTCACGGAGCCCCTGCCCGCATGGGTTTCGTAGTTCATGACCTTGACCATGTACCGGAAGAATTCGTCGGGATTTTTGCAGGGAACCCGGCCAAGAGACACATCGGGATGGATGGTGTTGCCGTCGGTGCCCCTGAAGTTGTCGTAGTATTTCTCGGCGTACAGCCCGTCACCGTCCGCGTCCCAGGTGTCGAAGGTCATGGAGGGGTCGTCGTCGTTCCAGAGATTGGAATAATACGGGTCGCATGGGAAAAAACCGTAGGAGCCGTAAGCGTACCAGAGGTCGTTGTCGTCGTCCCAGGCCCAGTGGGTCAGGCTGTCCGACGAGTAACCGAAATACTGATAGCGGATGGGGAAGATTCCCGCATCCCCCACAATCATCACATAACGGGTGTCGCCAAAACTGAAGTTTAACAGTTAAATTTCGGATACATTATTAAATCAAACACATAGAA
>DYJE01000073.1 GCA_020723285.1 Desulforapulum autotrophicum
ACCCCCACCTTTTTGTTCTCGCCGGTGGTTTCATCGAGGTTTTTGCCGACAGAAACGGTCATGGTCTCGCCCACGTTCTCCGTGTGGTTTTTCCCGACGGTGATGGTCTTGTCGTTTTTCACCTCTTCTTTCTGGTCGCGGCCCACGGTTTTTGTGCGGTCGTTTGTGACGTCCAGGCGCTCGTCATGGCCGATGGTCTGGCCTTTGTCGTTTAAGATCTCGATGTTCCAGTCCTTCTGGCCGTGGATGTAGATTTCTTCTTCGCCTTTCAGGTCTTCGAAACGAAGCTCGTTAAACCCTTCGCCCTTCACGGTGTGGGTCTTGATGGTGCTGCGGGTTTTGTGCCTGGGCAGGTTGTAGGGTGGGCCGAAATTGTTGTTGAACACCGTGCCCACCACCACGGGGCGGTCCGGGTCGCCGTCCAGAAAATCCACCAGCACTTCCTGGCCGATGCGGGGGGTGAAGATCGATTCACAGCCTCTGCCGCCCCCGGCCCAGATCTGGGACACCCGGACCCAGCAGCTGCAAAGTTCGTTCTGCCCCAGGCGATCCCAGTGAAACTTGATTTTGATGCGACCATGCTCGTCCACGTAGATTTCCTCGTTTTCCGGACCCGTCACCACGGCGCTCTGGAGGCCACGGACCGAGGGTTTGGGACGGGGTAGGGGCCGGTACGTCACGTCGGCGGGGATGCAGGTGAAGGTGTTGCCATATTGGGTGCCGTCGCTCGCTTCTTCAAGCTCCCTCAAAACCTGGGGCTGCCTGCCCTTGTGGAGCACTTTGGTCACGATGTAGTCGCCGTCAAGGTCCGGATGATGGTGATGGGCAAGCGTAAACTTATGGCCGGGGGTCAGCTGGCGGCACACGCCCTCCCCGGTGAACTGGGCGCTTCTGCAGGTCTCCCGTTGAAGATGGACCTGGGCCAGACGCCAGGCGGTCTTGTCGTCGTCGAGATAGCCGGGGTAATCGTAAATTTCGTAAAACAGGGGGTCCTTGTCCGCCTGGGCGGAGATGACGGGTTCCATGGGATGGCCTGTGCCCATGTAATCCGCAAGGCGAACCTGCTCGGTGACCACCCGCCTCACCGCGTCGAACACGGTGATGTGGTCTTCGAAGTTCACCAGGCGGCCTTTGGGGGACATGATCACGGTTTTTGTCTTGCCCGGGATGGGATCGTGAAAATGGCGGGTGTCTGAAACGACCACCTGCGTCTTGTCGGCGGTGTGACGGTGATACATGAACATCCCTTCCTCAGCCATGAGCCTGAGGATGAAATCCATGTCCGTTTCGCGGTACTGCACGCAGTATTCACGGGGCGAGTAGGTTTCTCCAAGCTCCATGGCGTAATGCGCGCTGGAGATCCGGCATCCTTCAAGCACCTCCCTGATGATGGCGGGAACGTTCTTCTGCTGGAAAATCCGGATGTTGCGGTTCCGTGTAAGGGCAAACAGTTCGGATTCCACCACGATACGATACAGGCGGTACCTTCCCTTATCCGGCAGTTCCTGGTATTCGGTGATCATTCCCCGGTAATGCCTTGCAGAGCTCCGGCCGTTGATGGTTCCGGCCACCCGCTTTCTCAGAAGGTCTTCTTTTCTGAGACGCCGCTCGGGAACAATGACGATCTCCGCCCAAAACAAGGAAAAAAGATCCTCTTCAAGATGGAATTCGTAAATATCATAGGGTATTCCGTCGATGGTGATATCAAACTGCCGGGTGTTTTTAAAAAGGAGAAAGGGATCGCCCGACACCAGGGCCGGATCGCGTTCAAGGCTCATGGATTCCATCCTTTAAATGATGAGCTGGACAGCTCTTTATAGAGAACATTAAATCTTT